>JAHEYU010000032.1 GCA_023251435.1 Bacteroidota bacterium | reverse complement strand
CCCTACCATGTTTGGTATCCGCACCGATCAGTACAAGTACATCCGCTATCAGGGAATCTGGGATCGCAACGAATTTTACGACATCCAAAATGATCCGGATGAAATCCAGAACCTGATAGATAAACCCGAATTACAGCCGGTTATTAAAAAGCATTTGCTTGAATTGAATGAGTGGATGGAAAAAACCGATGGGCTGAAAATTCCGCTGAAGAAAAACAGCAACTACCGGAACACCGATTTTAAGCATCAGAAACAGTATTAATTTGCGGTAGTTTTATTTATTCTCTTCTAATGTAAACATTTGATTGATAGAAAATTAGGAGAATATATCAGGAGAACGTGTTTATATGGAAGATAAGTGATATGAATTTAAATAAAAAACCGCTGAATGTATTAAACATCAGCGGTTTTAATTTTCCTAAAAGTGCCCAGAACAAGACTCGAACTTGCACACCGTAACCGGCACCAGCCCCTCAAGCTGGCGTGTCTACCAATTTCACCATCTGGGCATTTGCTTTTCGCTTAAAGCGCTGCAAATATAAAAATATTTATCAATTCACTGATCGTTTTAGAGCGCGAATGTTTTTTATTTTTAGCCCTGATAACTGTTACTCCATTTAGGAAAAATGGCGGCCAGGTTTGTTTATCGGCAGATTTCGGTAATTGGTCGTTTTTGTTGTGTTTCAATGAGTTTTAATGTTTCTTTTTACCCAAACAATATAAATTAGTCCAGCCATGATTCAAAATTATCTTGAAAATTATACTTTTTGTTGGGAGAAAAGTACCCCGGATTTTCCTTTTATCGCCCAAAAATTTAGCCTTAATGAGAAGCAAACACGCGAAAAAATTCTCGATCAGTATATTCAAACAATAAAAGCCGTCAGAAATGGAAAACTAAACAGGAAGAAATTAACTGAAGAAGATGAACGTTTGTTTTTTGCCCAAACTCGCAACTTTCTTCGCGATGGGCTCGACTTTACCGATGTTCAACTTCAGGTAATGTTCTCCGACGAATTAACAGGGGTAACACGGCAATTTGTTCGGCAGGCACGACGATTCGATAGCAAACTTACGTTTCATGATGTATTTCAGGCCTGTCGGAATATGTGGATCATGAATGGGTTGCAAATTGTGCTTGGCCTTCCGGTTAAGCTTACTCCTTCAATTTTTGCGTATAGTTTGTTGTATCCTTATACCGATAATCTGATTGATAACCCTCAAATTTCCTCGATAGATAAATTGATTTTCAGTAATAATTTTTATTTGCGGCTGGCAGGAAAGAATCCGTTACCAAACAATGGGGCGGAAAAAACCATATTTAGTTTGGTTGCAATGATTGAAGAAGAATTTCCACGCTCAACTTATCCCGGGGTATATCAGAGCTTGCTTGCCATCCACGAAGCTCAGACACAAAGCATGAAACTTATTCATTCGGGCGATGCGCTTTCTGAAACCGAAACCTTAAAGATTTGCATGGCAAAAGGAGGTGCATCGGTTTTGGCCGACGGATATCTGGTGGCAGGTGAACTTTCCTCTGATCAGGAATATTTTCTGTTTGGTTACGGCGCTTATCTGCAATTACTCGACGATATTCAGGATGTTGATGAAGATAGCAATGCAGGGTTGAAGACTGTTTTTTCAAAAAACAATGAGTTATTGGATATCAAGCTCAATAAAACATACTGGTTTGGCGAAAAGGTAATGCAAAGCCTTGGTCTTTTCGGGGGACAGTATATTGACGTGTTTAAATCGTTGATGCGAAAGAGCATGGATCTGTTTATTATTGAGGCCATTGCACAGAATCCTGATTTCTACGATAAAGAGTATGTGGCAGAAATGGAGAATCATTCTCCGTTCAGCTTTGCATATATTCAAAAGCGAAAGGAACAATTTGTGCCTTATAACGGGCTTTTACTCACTGCCATCGAAGAAATTGCTTTCGGCGAATATATGAAAGAAACGAACGGTGGAGTGGGCGTAAGCTAATCTGGCCAATCGACTGAACCTTCAAGCGAAACAATTCATCAAAATTGCGTCGCTTTTTTTGTGTTGTAAAAAATAAAGTGTTTGAAAGACAATTATTTTTTTGTTGTTTTGAATTCTGAATAATATAAAATCCTAATATATAACCAATAAAATTACTCAACATGAAGAAATTAACTGTTTTCGTTTTTATCCTGCTTGCAGCTTTTGCATCAAAAGCACAGGTAAATGTGCTTTCGATTGATGCTACCGGTGGAAAAACCACCATCAATAAAAATATTTACGGCCAGTTTGCCGAACATCTTGGCCGTTGTATTTACGATGGTATTTGGGTTGGTAAAGATTCTCCTATCCCCAATGTGAACGGTTACCGAAAAGATATACTTGAAGCACTTCAGGCATTGAAAGTTCCGGTACTTCGCTGGCCAGGTGGCTGTTTTGCAGATACTTATCATTGGAAAGATGGAGTTGGTCCACTTAACCAACGTCCAAAAATTAAGAATGTATTCTGGGGAGGAACCGTTGAAGACAACAGTTTTGGTACCAACGAATTTCTTGATCTTTGTGAATTGCTGAAATGTGATCCATACATTTCTGCCAATGTTGGTTCAGGTACTGTGGTCGAAATGGTGGAATGGATCGAATACATGACTTCGGATGATGATGTGCCAATGGCAAATCTTCGCAGGAAAAATGGCCGCGATAAGCCGTGGAATGTAAAGTTTATTGGTATTGGCAACGAGAGCTGGGGTTGCGGTGGTGATATGACTCCCGAATTTTATGCCGATTTGATGCGACAGTACTCAAATTACGCCAAAATGTATGGTGGCGGTAAATTCGACCGTATTGGTTGTGGATCGAATGGAAGCGATTTTAACTGGACAAAAGTACTGATGGAAAAAGGTCGTAACAATATGGATGGCTTATCATTGCATTATTATACAATTGCTGGAGAAGGTTGGAATAACAAATCGGCTGCAACCGGTTTTGGTGAAGAATTGTATTTCAACGGTCTGAAAAAAGGATTGTACATGGACGAACTGGTGAGTAAACATTCATCAATTATGGATCAGTTCGACAAAGATAAACGTGTTGATTTGCTGGTTGACGAGTGGGGAATCTGGACTGATTCTGAGCCCGGAACAACTCCCGGCCACCTTTTTCAGCAAAATTCGATGCGCGATGCCTTGATTGCATCAACCACGCTGGATATTCTGAATAAACATGCCGACCGCGTTAAAATGGCCAACATTGCCCAGATTGTCAATGTATTGCAGGCAATGATTTTAACCGAAGGAAACAAAATGGTTTTGACACCAACTTATCATGTCTTCAAAATGTACAATGTGCATCAGGATGCCACTTTGTTGCCGTCGAGCTTGTTTTGCGAGCAGTATAAACTGGGGAACGACCAGATTCCTGCAATCAGCAGCTCTGCATCGGTTGACAAAAACGGTAAAATTCATGTTACCCTCAGCAACTTGAATCCAAACAAAGAGATAAAACTGGAGATCAATCTTTCCGGAAAAGGGTTTACAAAAATCAATTCAGGAACAGTTTTAACTGCTGCTGCATTCAATTCGGTAAACACTTTCGATAAACCAGAAACAGTAAAACCTGTTGCATTTAAAAATGCAAAGAGGCTTACCGATAGCAAGCTTGAAGTAAGTATTCCTGGAAAATCAGTAATAGTTTTAGAACTTGAATAGTCTGTAAATTGGGAATATATCCTTTGCCGTCTGGCTTTAGCCGACGGATATAATTATTAAAAAATGGCCGGATTGTGAAACCAGTCCGGCCATTTTTAGTTTCAATCTCATCAATCTGTCTCAATCCTTTCAATCCCCAAAAATAATTTTCAAAACTCTCACTAAATCCCTTAATTTTGAGACTTCCAAATACAGAACTCATTTTATGAATTCAGAAAAAATGGTTATTGGATTTTTAGGAGCAGGCGGAATCGCAAAGGCACATGCTTTCGCTTTAAATTCGCTTCGGTATTTTTACACTGAAGTTCCTGAAATAGTATTTGAGGCTGTTTGTTCGGCCCGGATGGAGAGCCGGGATGCTTTTGCTGAAAAGTTTGGCTTTAAAAAATCGCTTTCCATCGAAGAATTTAAGAGCAATCTGGATATAAATACAGTGCTTATTTTAGGTCCCAATAAAGTTCATTTTGAGCATTTAAAAATCGCGCTCGAAATGCCTTCTGTAAACCGGATTTACCTCGAAAAACCTGTTTGCTCAAATCAGGAAGAAGAGTTGGAAATAGCCAAATTGGCCATTGAGACAGACAAACAGATTCAGGTTGGGTTTCAGTATTTGCAAACAGCATCGGTGCGCGAGGCTTTGGCTTTTTGGCACTCCGGAAAACTTGGAAAACCGATACATTTCGACCTGAAATATTATCATGGCGATTATTTGCAACAGTCATACCGCGATAAGCGAGCGACCCGTCTTACATCAGCACCCGATGGCGGTGCGATGGCCGATCTGGGTTCTCATGGAATTAGTTTGCTGATGGCTTTTTTAGGTGAAAACTTACAAATTACAAGCGCTTTTCAGGCAGGCCGTTTTGCTGATGTTCCCGAAGATTCGGATTTGTTTAGTTCTTTGTCATTGGTTCATCCCGAGAATTTTGCGGCCGGAACAATGTCGGCCAGCCGCATCAGTTCGGGTACCGGTGATTTGGTGTCGCTCGAAATTTATGCTGAAAAAGGTATGTTGCGTTATTCGTCACATTCGGTTGATTATTTCGAATACTTTTTGGAAGAAACCGGGCAATGGACCAGACAGGTTGTTGGCAGCAACTATTTACCTGTGACCAGTTTCCCTTCGGGCCATGTTCCTCCAGGCTGGTTGCGTTCCATGATTCATGCTCATTATGTCTTTCTGGGTGGCAACGATCCAAAAGCTTTTATTCCTGAACTTAAACATGGGTTGGCTGTTCAACGAATAGTAAGAGAAACAGCTAAATTTCTAAAAACCTACCGGGATTTGATAATAAATTAAACCACACAGATTACACAAATTTTCACGGATTATTAATCTCAATAAATCTGTGTTAATCTGAGGAATCTGTGGTGAAAAAAAATAGTAAAAATGGAAAGAAGTAGCGGAATATTATTGCATATCAGTTCATTGCCAGGCAGCGACGGGATTGGAAGCCTGGGTAAGGAAGCCTTTTTGTTTGTCGATTTTCTGGCTAAAACAAAACAAAAGTTATGGCAGATATTGCCTCTTTGTCCTACCGGATATGGCAACTCGCCCTACCAATGCTATTCTGCATTTGCCGGAGACCCGCTGTTTATTGATATTCAGCAATTAGTGGCCGATCGGCTCATTTCAAAAGATTCGGTAACTGATCAGCATTTCAAAGCAAAAAAAGTAGAATTCGAACGAGTCGAAGAATGGAAAATGACGCTTTTCCATGAAGCTTTTGCCAGTTTTAAAAAGAATTTTGAGCACTATAAAGACGAATATGTTACATTTATGAGCCATAATTCGTGGTGGCTCGACGATTATGCACTGTTTCGTTCGCTAAAAACCAAATACGGCGAAACTATATGGAATACCTGGAAAAAAAAGCTTGTAATCCGCGATAAGCAGGCACTTCAGGTAGCATTCACAGAGTTGCATACCGAAATAGATTTTCATCGTTTCCTGCAATTTATATTTTTCAGACAATGGTTAAAACTGAAAAACTACGCCAATTCGAAAGGCATTTCTATAATCGGTGATATTCCTTTGTATGTTTCGCTTGACAGTGCCGATGTATGGGCCAATCAGGATATTTTTCTGCTCGACGAAGATTCAAAACCAACCCAGGTTGGCGGTGTTCCGCCCGATTATTTCAGCGAAACCGGTCAGTTGTGGGGAAATCCCGTGTTCGACTGGGAAAGGGTAGCCGAGCGCGACTTCGACTGGTGGCTTGCACGTATTCATTTCAACCTCCGGATGTTTGACCAAATTCGTGTGGATCATTTTCGCGGATTGGAGTCATTCTGGGCTGTTGCTGCTGAAGCAAAAACGGCAGTCGTTGGAGAATGGCTTCCGGCAAAAGGATACGAGTTGTTCAGAAAACTGAAAGAACAGCTTGGTGATATGAACATTATAGCTGAAGATTTGGGGGTTATTACTTCGGAAGTTGAAAAACTCCGCGACGATTTTGGCTTACCTGGAATGAAAATTTTGCAGTTTGCCTTTGGATCTGATGCAGAGAACGAGAATTTGCCGCACAATTATGAATCGAATTTTGTGGTTTATACCGGAACCCACGATAATGACACAACATTGGGGTGGTTTAATTCAATTGAAAAAGCTGAGCGAAAAGTGCTTCGTAAATACTTGAAAGGTAACGGGAAAGAGTTGGTTCGCCAAATGACTGAATATGCATGGGCATCGGCAACCCGAATGGCACTAATTCCCATGCAGGATTTGCTTGGGCTCGATAGCGAAGCCCGCATGAATACTCCCGGCACCGCCACCGGAAACTGGACCTGGCGCTTTACATGGCCGCAGGTTCGGACAAATCACTTGCACTTTTTGAAGGAGATAACGAAAAGATATAACCGGTAAATTGGTTTCATTTCCAAATTCTTAATAAATACCTTAGCCCAAAAGCTCATTTCGTCTAATTGCATCGTTTTATTCCCATCCAGCAATATTCATAATACCAAATGAAATGTCAAGAGTGACTTTTTTTTACGCACTTATCAGCAACGAACTGTTTTGCGCCCGGTAAAAAAAAACTGATGTCCCCCGAACCTTCTGTCGGTAAACATTTTGTCCACATTTATCCAAAATTAATAATTGTATATCTAAAATCTCAAATCATAGTATAAGCCAAATACTACTTTTACTATGGTAGGTATTGACAACGATTACGGTGAAGTTTATCAAATCCAGCCACAAAGTATAATAATATCGAAGTGACCATTTTGGATTCAATCAGGTTAAACACGATAGTGTCTGGTGTTGATGGATTTCAAACAATTCGAAGAGTTGGAGGTGAGGCTTTTATCAGTTCCTATTGCTTTTATTCAATAACTAAAATCGAAAATTTATGAAAAGACATTTTGTTACCATCATTTTTTTGCTGACCGTGTCTGGCTCGCTTTGTTTGGCACAGACAAATACTACAGCCATTGTCGAAGATTTTAAACCTTCGCCAGTTAACCAGCCTGGACGCGAATATCCGCAGGTAAATTCAGAGGGTAGGGTTCGCACTCAAATTTTAGCGCCCGATGCAAAATATGTGCAGCTCGATATTGGAGGCAAAAAATACGATCTAGTAAAAGATGAAAAAGGAGTATGGATAGGTGAGTCAGCACCTCAGGATGTAGGCTTTCACTATTACCAGTTAAACATCGACGGTGCATCGGTGCCCGATCCCGGTAGCCTTTTCTTTTTTGGAGCTTGCCGTTGGGGAAGCGGAATTGAGGTTCCTTCAAACGATCAGGATATTTTCGCAAAGAAAGATGTTCCTCATGGCCATGTTGACGAAATATTTTTCCCATCGAAAAGTACAAATTCATCACCAAGGGCTTTTGTTTATACCCCTCCGGGTTACGATAAAGAAACATCGAAACGCTACCCGGTGCTTTACCTGCAACATGGTTATTGCGAAAATGAAACTTCGTGGCCCGAACAAGGTCGTGCTAACCTCATCATGGACAACCTGATAGCCGAGGGTAAAGCCAAACCATTCATTATTGTAATGACTTATGGTATGACCAACGAAATCAAATTCGGAGGCTTACGTAATTTTGACATTAAACCGTTCCAGACAGTACTGGTGGATGAATTGATTCCATACATCGATGCCAACTTCAGGACCATGACCGATCAATCGAATAGAGCCATGGCTGGTCTTTCGATGGGTGGTTTTGAAACAAAGTTGATTACCCTGAATAAACCGGAGGTGTTTTCATATTACGCCTTGTTTAGCGGGGGTGTATATAATCCGGAAGAGATCAAAGATCACAGCAAATTGAAGCTCATTTTTCAGAGTTGTGGAAGCAAAGAAAGGCCAGATGGTGTAAAAAACTCCGTTGAGGCGCTGAAAGGCGCGGGTTTAAATGCTGTTTCATACATTTCGGAAGGTACAGCCCACGAATTCCATACATGGCGACGAAGCTTACATCAACTTGCTCAACTTTTATTTAAAGATTAGGAGAATGTATTTATTTCCTGAAGGGGAAACAGGTCGGTAGAAAAGGTTATTACCAGGCATTGTTTTGTCCCGTAGGTGACAAAAGGCAAGCTTTTCAGAATTTTGGCTGCCGACCTATTGTTTCTTTAGGAACAGGAACGCAAAAATTAAATTGCTGCTATGACAAAATCTTAAAAATTGGTATCAATGAAATTCAAAAAAAATGCAGTATTTTTTGTAGCATTATTTGTATACTCTATTTCTATTGCGCAGTCGAACAAGTCTTTGGAAGATTTCAAGCCATCATTAGTCAATCAGCAGGGCAAGCTATTTCCGCAGGTAAATTCCGAGAGGCGCGTTCGTGCCAGTATTTCTGCTCCTGAAGCCAATAAAGTTCAACTCGATATTGGCGGGGTAAAGTACGACATGGTCAAAGACGATAAGGGTGTTTGGACAGGTGAATCGGCTCCACAAGACGAAGGTTTTCACTATTACCAACTGAATATTGATGGCGCTTCTGTTCCTGATCCCGGAACCAAATATTTCTATGGCGCAGGGCGGTGGGGTAGTGGTATTGAAATTCCGGCTGTGGATCAGGAGTTTTATACATTGAAAGATGTTCCTCACGGACTGGTGAGCGAGAACATCTATTTCTCGAAAATTACCAATTCATTCCGACGTTGCTTTGTATATACTCCGGCGGGCTATGAAAAAGATGCCAAAATACGCTATCCGGTACTCTATCTTCAGCATGGAAGTTTTGAAGACGAAACGGGATGGCAAACACAAGGAAAGGCAAACCTGATTCTAGATAATTTGATTGCGGCTAAAAAAGCTATTCCAATGATTATCGTGATGGATAACGGCTATGCATACAAACCACAAAGTGGTGAACCAAACGCACGTCCTACTTCAGTATTTGAAGAAGTGGTTATAACTGAAATCATACCGATGATTGATACAAAATTCCGCACCATTGCCGATCGTGAGCACCGTGCAATTGCCGGTCTATCGATGGGTGCCAACCAAACGATGCGGATCATCATGAACAATCTCGACAAGTTTGCTTCTTATGGCGGTTTCAGCGGCACTTCCAATTACCCGAGTACTGCAGAAATTGATCCTGCAACATTCCTTGATGGAAAATTCAATGATGGTGCAGCATTTAACAAGCAAATAAAGGTTTTCTGGCTTGGTTTAGGTACCAAAGAACCCAATCCGTTTCCTGGTTCAGTGGGCGCATTTCGCAAAATGTTGGAAAAGCAGGGAATTAAATACGTGTATTACGAATCGGAAGGAACAGCCCACGAATGGCTGACCTGGAGAAGGTCGTTGCATGATTTTGCATGCAGAATCTTTCAATAGGAAGAAGTAATTTATTATTTTTCGATTTACTATTTAATCATATTTAAAAATAACGATTAATGATTGCAGATTAACGATTTATCCCACAACCAACCAACTAACAGAGCAAAAACAATGAACATCAAATATCAGATATTTCAGCTTTTGGTTGCTTTTCTTGTAGTATCTCCTTTATTTTTAAGTGGACAGCAAGCGAATGTCAATCTCGATTATAATCCACAAAAGAATACAGAAGGACTGAACCCGTTCAGTGCTCCTGTAAATTCGCCAGAGGTGCACGACGATCGAACTGTAACTTTTCGGTTGAAAGCGCCCAACGCTCAAAAAGTAGTTTTGCCAACTGGGGCTATATACACTGCCAATGGATTGGGCAAAGAACCCATTCCGTTTACAAAGAGCGAAGATGGTATTTGGACATTGACCATCGGGCCACTAAAAGCCGATATGTACGCCTATCATTTTAATGTTGACGGCGTTCAAATTCCCGACCCCAGCAATACTTATGCAGCTTTTACAGCCATGCCTCCCTACAGCGAGCTGATTGTACATGGCGACAAACCAGCTTATTACGATGCACGGAATGTTCCGCACGGAACCGTATCGCGCCATGTTTATCATTCTGATGTAACAAAAGGCGAACGCGAACTTTATGTTTACACTCCTCCCGGTTATAATCCGAAGAAAAAATATCCCGTTTTGTACCTGATGGGCGGAAGTGGCGAACTCCCATCGAACTGGGTTTTCGATGGCAGGGTGAATTTTATCATGGACAATCTGATGGCCGAGGGAAAAGCTGTTCCCATGATTATTGCCATTCCCAATAACCAGGTCATTCACCGGAATCATCCGAAACATACAGAACTCACTTTTGATATTTTTGAAAAGGAAATGCGAAATCATGTAATTCCATTGGTTGATGAATCGTATAGCACGATAAAATCGCCCAAAGGCAGAGCCATTTCCGGTTTATCAATGGGAGGCCGTCACAGCATGTTTGTTGGTTTTCGTTCACTCGACCTGTTTGCCAATTTTGGCATTCTTAGCGCCGGTGATACCAATGCAGAAACTTCGTTGGCACAGTTTTTAAACGATCCCCAAGTGAATGAAAAAGTAGATTACCTTTTTGTGGGTCAGGGAACCGAAGAGGCCAGCGGTTTCATGGGTAGTCGTTGCGTCGCGCTGCACGAAGCGCTGAACAAGCATAACATCAAACATGAATATTATATTGGCGGACATGGCGGCCACGACTGGGCTACCTGGCGGCACCTGTTAAATTATCGATTTTTGCCAAATCTGTGGAAAAAGCAATAATTGATAAAAATCTAATCCGATAGCAAATAAGTGATGAAAGTGATTAAACCCGAAGTTTTATCCATTTGTATTTTGTGTCTTTTGGGTATATTTCTAATATCTCCAATTATAACGCAGGCACAATCTTATACAACCTGGTACAATAAGGCACAGGAGCGCATTGATACCTTACGAAAAGGCGATTTTGCAATAAAAATAGTTGATAAAAAGGGACAGCCCTATTCGGGTCCGGTATCAGTCAGAATGGCTAAACACGAATTTCCTTTTGGGATCGCTTTCGATTTTTACGAAGGAACTGTTAACATGGGGAATAGTTACAGTACAACCAGTGCTGTTCAGGCAAAAGCAGATGCTGAAATTTACAAAACTGAACGCTGGAACAGTTATCTGGCGTATTCTATACCCGTTAAAAATGGCAAGGAATATAAACTCACACTAAAGTTTGCTGAAATCTTTTTTGGTACCAGTGGCTCCCGGTTGTTCAATGTAAATGTAGAAGGGCAATTGTTTCTAAAAAATTATGATGTATTTATGGAGGCACGGGGGAAGAACATTGCCAAAGACACCAGCATTGTTATAAAACCCACCGACAATTTTATCAGTATTGAATTGATGGCTTTGAAAGACAATGCTTCCATAAAAGGGATTGTTGTTGAGGAGGTTGGCGGGGCAAATGTTGTCAGGATTAATTGCGGAGGTGCAGCTTTAACCACGAAAGACGGTAATAAGTATGTAACCGAGGAAGGTTATTTCGATCCGGATGGTAATACCGTGGCAACCGACGAACAATGGATGAAAGCCGCCATGTATAAATACTTCAACTATGGCGTTTCGGGCAATTCATTCAAATGGAGCGGTATTCAGCCACAACACATCCAACCAAACTATAAAGATTTCGAGAATGCAGTGCGTTGGACTCAAAAAGCAGGTTGGGATTTAAGGGCGCATACCTTGCTTTGGGGAGGAAATGATGCCCATTCAATGCCCGATTGGGTTCGAAAATTACCAACTCCAAAAGCTATTACCGATACATGCAAAATGCGGATTACCCGCGAAATGACGCGCTATAAAGGAATTATCAAGGAATACGATGTAATTAATGAGCCTTTAACCGGTCATGCTGATTGGCTGCGAAAAACCGTTGGCGATTCCATTCTCTGGAACTGCTTTAAGTGGGCTCGTGCTGCGGATCCAGATGCTCAACTTTATATCAACGATTACAATGTCGAATATAATTGGGGGCAGGCTGTTGAATACCGAGATCTGATTTTAAAAATCAAAAAAATGGGTGGTCCGGTTACCGGTGTTGGAATACAGGCTCATTTTTGGGATTGTTGCCGACCCGGCGTAGATGAATTGGTTAAGAACCTCAATATTATTGCTCAGGCCGGATTACCTATGAGGTTAACGGAATACGACTGGGGAACAAACCTGACCGAAAAACAACAGGTAGATGATTTTATAAAAGTAGCCACAATTGCTTTTTCGCATCCTTCGGTAAATGGTATGATTAGCTGGGGATTAAGCGATAAAGGTGCCTGGAGGGAAAATACCGGCTACTTTGATGCCAAACACAGACCTAAATTGGCTGCCGATACCTTGCTCTATTATACCAAAAAGAAATGGGCCACCAACTTTGACGCTGAATTGAAAAATGGAAATCCGCATAGCTTCAATGCCTATTATGGAGATTATACCATCGAAGTTGCATTTAACGATACTGTGAAAGTATTTACAGTTCCATGTTTAAAAGAAAATGCCGATTCCGTTTTTACTTTATACGAAGCAAACGCAGCCGTAAAAGGACCTAAATTGGTTAGCAGAGAATTAAACGGCAAAAACGCAATTAAGCTTTTATTTGACAAGCCCATTCAAAGCAATTCCGTTAAAAAAGGCGATTTCAAATTCTACTCAAATTACAAGATCGGGATTAATAGTATTCAGGTTGACCCCAATAACCCCAAGACATTGATCATTTCGTTGAGTACAGGGGTTACTTCAGGTGATTACATCTCTGTTTCTTATTTCCCCGGAAATTTGGTAGCTACAGATGGCAGTAAAGCCGTTGCCTTTGGTCCCGAAGGAATTCGCAACCCTGTACCAGTATTTAATAATTCAATATTGAGCAACGGTTCGATGAAAGTATATCCAAATCCTGCTGAAGACAATATCAATATTGAGTATCCATCGGCACCCTATCAGGTGACAATTTTTAATGCTTTGGGTGTAAAAGTGTTTGATGGAAACTCGGTAACCAATTCTTTAGAAATAGGAGTTGGTCAATTCAAAAGAGGATTTTACCTGATCAAATTGACAGATTCAAACAATGATGTTAACGTTCAGAAAATAATATTGAAATGAAACAAATAAACGGTACAAAGACCATTTTCGTGTTCACTGCATGTCTGTTGACAATGCTATTACATGCTCAAAACCCCATCGTCCAAACCTATTACACAGCCGATCCGGCGCCAATGGTTTATAACGGTACGGTTTATCTGTACACCTCTCATGATGAGGACGAAACCGTGAAAAACTTTTTCACCATGTACGACTGGCGTTGTTATTCGACAACCGATATGGTGAACTGGACCGACCATGGCGCAATAGCTTCGTTGAAAAACTTTGCATGGATGGACAAAACCAACGGGGCATGGGCACCGCAGTGCATTGAACGGAACGGCAAGTTCTACTTGTATGTTCCTATTCATGGCGAGGGCATTTCGGTATTGGTTTCCGATTCGCCAACCGGCCCATTCAGCGACCCGTTGGGCAAACGCTTAATCGTTGACAGCGAAAACGTCTGGAACGATATCGACCCCACGGTGTTTATCGACGACAATGGGCAAGCTTACTTGTTTTGGGGAAATCCGGTGCTCTTTTATGTGAAACTTAATAAGGACATGATTTCATACGACCGTACTATTGGCAAAAATGGAATCGTGGCCGTTGGAATGACTACCGAAGCATTTGGTGCGAAAGAAGGCCGCGACGGAAAAATGCGTACGACCTACACCGAAGGGCCGTGGTTTTACAAACGCAACAATCTCTATTACATGGTCTATGCTGCTGCAGGTATTCCCGAATACATTGCTTATTCTACGGCGCCATCGGCTGAAGGCCCGTGGACTTATAAGGGCTTCATTATGGAACGTGCACCACAGTTGGCGTTTACGAACCATTCGGGCATCATCGATTTTAAAGGAAATTCTTATTTCTTCTATCACGACCAGGATTTGTCGAAAGGGCAAGGTTTCAAACGCTCGGTAAGCGTGGAGCAATTCATGTACAATACAGATGGCTCTATTCCGCTCATCATTCCAACCAAGGAAGGCGTGAAACAAAGTGCATCCAACTTAAATCCTTTCAAAAAAGTTGAAGCCGAAACCATTGCCTGGAGCGAAGGATTGAAAACCGCATCAGACAGTAAAACTGGTGTTTATGTAACCAAAATTGATAACGGCGATTATATCAAAGTTCGCAGCGTTGATTTTGGCAAGGGCGCTAAAAAATTCACAGCAAGTGTGGCTTCAGCATTAGCAGGTAGCCAAATCGAAATTCGCATTGGGGGTGTTGATGGCGAATTATTGGGAATTTGCGAAGTTAATAATACAGGTGATATCCAAAATTGGGCTGTACAATCGTGTAAACTCAAAAAAACAAAAGGGGTTCACGATTTATATTTCATATTTAGAGGAAGCGAAGACAATTTGTTCAATTTTGATTGGTGGATGTTAAAATAGCTGTCAGTAATGAAAAAAAAGATATTTTTAGCTTATTAAAATAGAATGTTTACAGGAAGAGGAAATGACAGGAATTGGTGTGAAAATATCTATCAATATGAAATTCAGAATTGCAGCAATTCTTTTTATTTATCTTGTATTCTCGCTGAATGTTCTGGCTGCGAAGTTTTATAGCATTAACTCTTTATTTGGAATTTCCAGCCGTGTAACCAGCTCAATTTGTAAAGACGACAATGGCTTTATCTGGGCTTCTTCAAAGACAGGTATTTTGAGGTTGACTGATGATGACTACCGCATTTACCAACTTCCCTATGAAAAGGCTGGTGCACTCATTGTAAAGTTGATTTATGAACACTCAAAACTAATCGTATATACCAATAATGGTCAGATATTTTCATATAATCCGGTATTTGACCGCTTCGAACTGTTGATTGATTTATACAAGACTATTAATAATGAGAAGTTTGACGTTTATAATTTATTGATCGACCAGTCTGGTGATTATTGGATCGCATTAAACTTAGGATTGTATAGATACCATTCAGGTAAACTAACCTTAATTGATGAAGTTTCACAGGAAAGATATTCGATTTCATGGTTTGATGAGCAACATTTAATCATTGCAAAACCCAAAGGAATCTGGTCGCTTGATATACAATCATTAGAAAACAAATGTATATATGAAAATACGAGCGTAAACTCGTTTTTCGTTTCATCGTTATTTCTCGATAAAATCCAAAATGAACTCTGGATTGGTACTTTCTCGCAAGGTTTATTTTGCTTTAATTTTGGTTCAGCAACAATGAACCATATACTTGAATCAACTTTTCCGAGGCAACCAATTCTTGCCATTGAAGCAAATTCCGAATCAACGATTTTGGTCGGAATTGATGGTCAGGGAATTTGGGAGTTAGATAAACAGAACAGCCAATTATTAAATGTTTTCAAAGAAAATGTTGATGATCCATATTCTCTGCGGGGAAACGGAGTTTATGATATTTTTTGCGACCAGTATAAGCGGGTATGGGTTTGTACTTTTAGTGGTGGAGTGTCTTTCTACGAACATGCATCGCCACTTGTTGATCAGATAGTGCACCATGCCAACGATGCTAATTCGTTGGTAAATAACGATGTGAATAGCATTGTTGAGGACCGTGATGGCAAAATCTGGTTCGCGACAAACAATGGCATAAGTTGTTGGGATGTAGCATCGGATAAATGGAAAAACTTTTACTACAATAAACTTAAACAAGCACAGGTATTTCTTACACTTTGTGAAGATGATCAGGGACGGATTTGGGCTGGCAGCTACTCTTCAGGTATCTATGTAATCGATGGAAAAACTGGTCGTGAGCTCGCGCATTATTCCAGAGATGAAAAGGAATTATCGTCAGTAAGTAATTTTATTTTCGATATTTTTAAGGATAGTCAGGGAGATTTGTGGATTGGTGGTAACAACGGTAGATTTATTTGTTATCAGTCAAAGGAAAAAAAGTTTAAAACCTATACAGAACAATCGATAAGCTCATTTGCTGAATTATCCCACAATCAAATTCTTTTGGGGTGCAGCAATCGAATATTGTTGTTGAATAA
Source organism: Bacteroidota bacterium (assembly GCA_023251435.1). Taxonomy (GTDB): domain Bacteria; phylum Bacteroidota; class Bacteroidia; order Bacteroidales; family Prolixibacteraceae; genus Aquipluma. The sequence goes on along the minus strand of JAHEYU010000032.1, from coordinate 48,293 downwards.
GCAAACAGGTGATATTACGCGCTTTTTGGCTGATTATGTAGTTCAGGATATCCTTGTTTTAGGTGATATTGTTTGGGTGGCAACAAGTGGAGAGGGATTAGTTGAATTCAATTACAAAGACGGAACAATAAAAAAGTACACTATTCAGGAGGGATTACCTTCAAACTTCCTGAATAGTATTATTTATGCCGATAGTTGTCTTTGGGTTGGAACCGAAAACGGTTTGTGTCGATTTAACCCCAAAGAAAAAACTGCGTTTACCTTTTCTTCCATATTTCAGCTTTCGGGTCTTTCATATAACAAAAGTGCTCTTTTTGGATTGAAAGATGGAAGATTGGCTTGGGGAACAAACAATGGAGCCATTTTTTTTACACCCCAATCGATCAGGGAGATTTCATCTGAAGGAAAAATTTTCTTTCAGGATCTGACCATTTCCGGACGTTCAATAAGGGAGATACCTTCATTTAAATTGAAAACGCCGGTTGATAGTTTACAAACCATCAGCCTGAAATATTCACAGAATACGATCAGCCTCGAATTAATTTCAATCGGAATGCAGTCGGGCTCCAAGTTTTCGTGGAAACTGGAAGGGTTTGACAAAGGCTGGTCTGCACCGTCGGGAAACAGGATTATAACTTACACCAACATTCCAAGCGGAAAATTCGAGTTAAAAATAAAGATGCATGACAGTTCTTCGTCGAATGTTATAGATGAGCGTTCGATTTCAATTAAACTTATTCCTCCATTCTGGAGAACCGGCTGGTTCTGGATGCTTATAATTATGGTTTTATCCGGAATTATCGTTCTTTATTTTCTATACTACATTAACCGGCTGAAACAGGAACACACAGAAGAAAAAGTGCGGTTTTTCACCAATACTGCGCACGATATCCGGACTTCACTTACCCTAATTAAAGCTCCGGTTGAGGAATTAAGTAATGAAAAAAATCTGACAGAATCGGGAAGGTACTTTTTGAATCTTGCCATTGAACAGGCCAGACAACTTAGTTCTGTTGTTACCCAATTGATGGATTTTCAGAAGGTTGATATTGGCAAGGAACAATTGTCGCTCACAATGAAAGATATTGTAAAACTTGTCGCAAACCGTAAGATAATGCTTGATAGTTATGCTAAAAGCAGGAACATCGAACTAGCTTTTATTCCCGATCGTGAGAGTTACACGACAGCGGTAGATGAGACGAAAATGGAGAAAATCATCGATAACCTGATTTCAAATGCGATTAAATATTCACCAGACAATAGTCGAATTCAGATTGAACTTAAATGCGAAGATAAAAAATGGGTACTCCAGGTGAAAGACAATGGAATTGGTATCAGTAGAAAAGCTCAAAAACAGTTGTTTAAAGAGTTTTACAGAGGCGAAAATGCGATCAATTCAAAAGTTGTCGGTTCAGGTATCGGGCTCTTACTGGTAAAAAACTACGTAACCATGCATAGTGGTAACATTAGTTGTAGCAGTCAGGAAAATGTTGGTTCAGTATTTCAGGTTGTGATTCCATTTAAATCTTTATCCGGAGAATCCGGAGCAATAAATTTAACTAAAGATGCATCCATTCTTTCCCGATCTGTTAAGGATGTTTCACTTCATACGGAATCTGAAAATATAATTCTGTCCTCGAAAGAAATGAAAGTTTTAATTGTTGAGGATAATGACGATCTGCTGAATTTTTTGACGAGTACCCTCCGCAACGATTTTAAGGTTTCTTCAGCTATTGATGGTGAAAAAGCCTGGGAACTTATATCAAAGCAAATTCCTGATTTGGTAGTTTCTGATATCATGATGCCAAAAATGGATGGTTTTGAGTTGTGCAAATTAATGAAATCGACTTATGAAACTTCTCACATACCGATTGTTTTGCTCACGGCTCTTTCTGAAAAAGCTGAACAATTGCATGGACTTGGCTTGGGTGCTGATGATTATTTGACCAAACCTTTTGACATGAGTCTTTTGTTACAGCGAATAAAATCGATTATTCGCAATCGGGAGGTTGTCAGGGAAAAAGCGTTTAAGCTAATTAAGGGAGAATCGGCAGATCCTGCAATCCTTGAAAATGAGCATAACGATAAGTTCGTAAAGAAAATTCTCAGGGTGGCCCGGGCAAATATTTCGAATTCAGAGTTTTCAAAAGATGAATTTGCCTCATTAGTTAACATGAGTTCGTCTCTCTTATATAAAAAGACCAAGTCGCTAACCGGTTTGTCGCCCACCGATTTTATTAAAACAATTAGACTCGATCACGCTTTGGCCCTGATGCAATCACGAAAATACACAGTAACTGAAGTTAGCGAACTTTGTGGTTTTTCCAGCGTGGCCTATTTCAGTACTGTTTTCAGAAAACACTTTGGCAAATCGCCAACTGAAATACTTGATTAATATTTTTATATTCCAACTGTCCCATTTTTTTGCTAGAGTTTTAATGGCACTTTTCGAAGTCTCGACTAATCAATAAGTAGCAATTGTATTTATATTTTAGTCCAAAGACAAAATATAAATCATCCCGATCAATCGGGATAAATGCCGATGCCACATGAATATGGTAAAATAAGACAAAGTCTCAATTGAAATATTATGAATGTTTAATCGGTAAAGTTTCTCTTACTTCTGATATGTAATGAGTTATGGTTTTATTTAAGTAGTAAATTATTGACGAGTACATAATTTACTCAAAATTGAAAATTGAATATCTATAATTTATAGCCATTGAACAGGCCATAATCTACTTTCGGTTCCTGATTTCATATTTTGCTCAACCCAATAAATCTTACATGACACCTGGTAATTAAAATTCCTATGTTTTTGCAACGGAACGGAACAGAACGGTATCCGGAAATTACATTTGATAATCTTGAATAAGCAAAGAAAATACACTTGAATAAAATACATAATAATTAAACCCGAATAAAATATGCATAAAAAAAGAGATGCTATTAGATGATCTGGTTTTCCAGAGATAGGTTTTGCCGGAAAATTTTCGGTGATGCCTTTATTGTATAAACTTAAATAATAAACTCAAATTTTAAATTTATGAAAAAAAACAAGTTGGTAAAGGTTGCAATTGTTATGCTGCCTATTTTGCTATTGTCGTTTTTTACCTATGCCCAATCTATTCTGGTAAAGGGTTTGGTAACTGATGAAGGTGGAAACCCAATGGCTGGAGTAAATGTCGTAATACAAGGTACAACGAATGGTATTATTACCGATACTGATGGAAAGTATCAGATTAATACTGATTCAAAATCAACACTATCTTTCACATTTATTGGGTACACAACCCAAAACATCTTAGTTGCAAAACAAAACGAGATCAATGTTAAACTTCTTCCCGACAATTTGCAGGTAGATGAAGTTGTTGTGGTTGGTTATGGTAGTGTAAAAAAGAGCGATATTTCAGGATCTGTGGCTTCAGTTAGCAGAGAAGAAATGTTGAGAAAAAATCCAACCAACATTTTGCAAGGTTTACAAGGAGCAGCTGCGGGTGTGCTGGTTACAGCACAAGACGGTGCTCCTGATGCAAATGCAGCCATTCGTATTCGTGGTGTTGCAACTATTCACGGCACTGCCAATCCGCTGTACGTAGTAGATGGTGTGCAGGTAGGTACAAACGCTAATTTTCTTTCTCCAAGTGATATAGAAAGCATTGAAGTATTGAAAGATGCCTCTGCTACTGCTATTTACGGAGCAGCCGGAGCCAATGGTGTGATCATGATTACTACAAAACATGGTAAGGTTGGTACTACACATGTTACTTTTTCAGCAGATTATGGGGTTCAAACTTTGGCATCAACATTGGATGTTGGTAATGCAGACCAGTTTGCAAAAAACATACGAACAGGTCGTGCAAACGATGGTGCAATTCTGGCCAATCAAATTTTTGCTGTGCAATACGATGGTAAAAGAAATAGTATTAACTGGCAAGATGTTATGACACGCACTTCACTTAAACAACAATACAATCTGTCTGCTTCAGGAGGTACCGAAAAGACCCAGTCTAACTTCTCAATGAGTTATTTGAATAATGACGGTATTGTTATCAATTCGAATTACAACCGTTTGACCGCTCGTGCCAATGTAGTTACCAAAGTGGCCAATTTCATTGAGATCGGTGGCGATATTAATTTTGTTCATTCAGAAACACAAGGTAGTAATGCAGGTTCCGGTAATAACGGTAATCTTTCTTCTCTCCGCGATATGGCTTTCTTTTGCCCAACTCTGGATTATGTTACTCCAGGTGGTGTTTATGTGCGTAATAATTATAGAAATGCCAACGGAACGTATGGTGCTGGTTTTCAAACTGCAACAGGTTACGATGGAGGTTCGCCGGATAATTTATATGCCACTCAGATGGAAAATAATGGGTTAACCAAAAATAATCAGGTTTTCACCAGTGCGTATGCCAATATTAAATTGTTTAAAGGTTTAACTTTCAAATCAGTAGCATCTTACAATCTTTTTACAGGCAACTTTCAGAACTTCTGGGGTAACAAAAAACGCTACGAATCAGACGGAATAACTCCAATTACCCTGCTTAATTACGATGACCGTTATCAGTTACAAATTGATAATAATCAAAGCAACACATTAGCCATCGAAAGTTATTTAACTTACAATTGGAAAAGTGATATTCACAATTTGACTTTGATGGCAGGTAATTCTGTTAGTAAAAGCTTTGGTAGCTGGAGTTCGGCCAGTGCTGTTGATTTTCCTGGTGATAACATCCGTGATGTAAGTCTGACCAGCGATATAACTACAAGAACAGGTAGTGGAGCTTATAACCTGCAAGTTCGCGGAATATCTTACTTTGGTCGTGCCATGTACAGCCTTAAGGATCGTTACATCTTAACCAGTACTATTCGTCGTGATGGTTCATCAAACTTTGGTGCCGATAACATGTTTGGTACTTTCCCATCGCTCGCTGCAGCATGGCGTATCTCAGAAGAAGATTTTATGGAAGGCACTCCTGCTATCAGTAATTTGAAACTTCGCTTAGGTTGGGGACAGACCGGTAACTCTGGTGGTCCAACAGATAAATCAGTTGCCGCATTAACCTCAAATACCATTGCATACTATTATTATGCGCAAAATGGAGTTGCAGGTTTAGGTTCAACACGTCAAACAGCTAACGGTTATGCTATTCCGTTGGTTGATACAAGGTTAAAATGGGAGACCAATGAACAATCCAACATAGGTATTGACCTGGGACTTTTAAACAACGATATCAACATAACTGTTGATTATTTCACCCGAACTTCCAAAGAACTGTTGTTGGATCAGTCGATACGCCCATCAGCAGGTTATAACAGTGTATATACAAATTTTGGTGAGATTCAGAATAAAGGTCTGGAATTCAGTGTGAACTATAAAAAGAAAATTGATCAGGACTGGAATATCGGAGCCACATTGACTGGTTCAACCTTAAAAAACAAAATCGTAGAAATAGGTGCTGACCAGTTTTATGTAAACGGAACTTCTACCAACGATGGATCAAACGTAGGTGCAGTAGCTGCTCCTTCAGGCGTGCACTGGGACGGACACTCTATTATGCGCGAAGGTTATGCAGTAGGTTCTTTCTATGGTTACGAAGTAGAAGGCGTATTCCAGTCTCCTGCCGAAGTTGCCGCTGCCAACGCTGATGCTAAAGCTAAGGGTCACTCTCAATACCAAATGGCGAATACATCTGCCGGTGACTTTAAGTATAAAGATCATAATGATGATGGTTTTATCGATCAAAAAGATATGACAATCTTAGGAGATGGTTTTCCTAAAGTAAACTATGGTTTGACTTTAAACGCTTCATACAGGAATTGGGATTTTTCAATTTACAGTTACGGGGTAATTGGCCAGCAAATTTATTCCTACTCAGCAATGACATTGTCTAATATTTACGGAACTGATAACGGAACTATTCCCAATATCTTAAACTCTTCTTCAGCAGAAGCCTGGACTCCTGAAAATAAAAGCAACACGCTATCTAAGTTGTCAATTCTGGATTTCAATCAAAACATGCGTGGCTCTTCAGCATGGGTTAAAAATGGTGATTTCCTGAAAATCAGCAATCTTCAGGTTGGTTATAATTTTGACAAGAATATGCTGAAGCCATTAAGCATTGAAAGTTCTCGTATCTACTTTTCTGTTCAAAACTTAGTTTGTATCTCCGGATACAATAAATATGGTGACCCGGAAGCCGGACAAGGAAGTGTGCTATATACAGGTTTGGATACAGGCCGTTATCCCAGCCCACGAATTTTTTCATTTGGATTGAACATTCAATTCTAATTGTTTCACTTAAATATAGATTAATGTTATGAAAAATATATCAAAAATATTATTTACGCTTGTCAGTTGTTTGTTTCTGATAGGAATAAGCTCCTGTAATGACAAGGAATTTTTGACAGTTGATCACTATTCCATTTTGGCTGCCGATCAGATGTTTAAGAGCGACGAAGATGCCAAAGCTGGTCTCGTAGGATGTTACGACATGATGCTTCCTGTTTCAGAAACGAACGGAGACTGGGGTTTCAAACCGAACTTGTTTGTTGGAGGGCATCCAACAATGGATACACAGGCAACAGGATGGGATAAAGACTGGAACACACAAAACTGGAATCCGGGTAGCCCTGAACTATTGAGCGGTTGGAAACATTGCTACAAAGCAATTTCACGTTGCAACGATTTCCTTGCCGGTCTTGCAACTGCTGATAAAATAACTCCTGCTTTAAAAACTTCACTCGATGGTCAGGCCAGATCTGTCCGTGCTTTTTTCTACATGTGGCTGGCAAAAAATTTCGCTCGTGTACCTATGTTGGCAACAGGCGAAAATTATATTAACACTCCTCAAAAAGCCCGTGCAGCAACCTATACAGAAATGTGGGATTTCATCATCGAAGATTTGAAAATAGCAGCTGAAGAACTTGCATGGGAACCATTGAACGGAGAATACGGACGTTGTACCAAAGGTTTTGCTCTTTCATACCTGGGCGAAGCTTATATGTGGAAAGCATACCGTGTTCCAGAGCAAGCAAAAGCAAATTACACTTTAGCAGCAGCTGCTTTAAAGCAAGTAATCGAAAGTGGTAAATACGAATTAAACCCTTCTTTCACCACTTTGTTTGATCCGGGAGCTGTCTGGACAAAAGAGTCTATTTGGGAAGAGGTTCTTGACGAAGGTTCGCAATGGAACAGTTGGAGCAACCTAACCGATGCTCATACCTGGATGACCTATTTTACTGCTTGTCCGGCTGTTGGTGGATGGGGTTCACTTTACCTCTCGTGGGAATGGTGGAGTTCTTATGAACAAGGCGATAAACGTCGCGATGCCTCTGGTGTACAAGGTGCTGTTCCAGGCATTAATCCTAATTGGAAATCGGCCACAAACTATGGTTACAATCCATATTTGCAGCAAAGTATTATAACCGATGATAAATTAACATCGCATTATCATTTTTACAAAGATGGTGAAGCAGCTCCTTCTATCTGGAGTTTGAAATATTGGCGTACTTGCCGTGCAGACTGGAATGCAATGTGGGGACCTCAACAGGTTTATTACAAACGTTATACGAATGTTTTATTTGACTACGCAGAATGTTTGTTCCAATTGAATGGTGAAAACGATGCAATCGCCTGGAGTTATATTAATCAAATTCGTGACCGTGCGTTCGGTAATTTGGAAGTTGGAAAGAAAGCTGCATTGACTGCCACTTATCTTCCTTATTATCAGACCATCGCACAGTTTTATATTGGTAAAGGCGATACAAAGGTGAAAGTACCGACTGAATATCCAATTCCATTCAATGAAACAACAGTAACTGTTTCTGATGCAAAGACTTATTATACGACAGTAAAAGCAGATAAAGGTTTTTCTTCTCCGGTATGGTTGGTAGCTTTGGGTCAGGAACGTCGTAAGGAGTTCAATGCTGAATGGTGTCTTGCGCAGGATTTAATTCGTTCAGGGTTTATGCAGGATCACATTACCAACAATTATCCAAAAGGGCAAGGTTATCCGAACACTAATCCACTCGTACAAGAGGCATGGCAGACCAATCGTACTTTCGACTACGTTCCTGCCAAGATGGATATGCCAATTCCTACTGAAGAATTGTTGAAAAATCCATTGTGTGATCAAAATGATGCTTACAAATAATGCAAAGGTTTTAGCGTCCATTTATTAATGTATTGGCTGCCCAAATATTGGGCAGCCAATTTTTCCTTATACTATATCATTTAAACTTTTTTATTCGGTGCAACAAAAAGGTCAAAAATCGTGATTTTGTACCAAAGAAGATTTCATATCATTAAATTTGTTTTTCAATTGAATAGAAGAGAATTTCCGACACCAATATTTGATTTTCAATAATAATTAATTTTTGTCTTAAAATTAACCTATCTCAACCGACCATGAAATACAATACTCAATTTACTTTCCTGCTTTTTACCTTCTTGCTATTTGGCTTTTCCTGCTTTTCTCAAAGCACTGTAAGACCGGCATCGCTGGGCTTCGATATTGTTAGGGCCGGTATTCCCCACGGAAGTATTGACACAATTACCTATCAGTCGGCAACCGTTGGTACAAACCGGGAAGCGCTAATTTATACACCTCCCGGCTATTCGAAAGACAAAAAATACCCCGTACTATACTTACTTCATGGTATTGGCGGCGATCATAAAGAATGGCTTAATGGTGGCCACCCCGAAGTAATTCTCGATAATTTGTATGCTGAAAAGAAAGTTGAACCCATGATTGTGGTATTGCCAAACGGCCGTGCAATGAAAGACGACCGCGCTACCGGAAATATATTTGATCGTGAAAAAGTTGAAGCGTTTGCCACTTTCGAAAAAGATTTATTGAACGACCTGATTCCGTTCATTGAAAAAAATTATCCGGTAATCAACAACCGCGAGCACCGTGCCATTGCCGGTTTGTCGATGGGAGGGGGGCAGTCGCTCAACTTCGGTTTGGGTAACCTCGATAAATTTGCCTGGGTGGGAGGTTTCTCTTCAGCGCCAAATACAAAGAAGCCGGAAGAACTTGTTCCCGATCCGGCAAAAGCAAAAGAACAACTCAAACTCCTTTGGATTTCCTGTGGAGATAAAGACGGGCTGATTTCGTTCAGTAAACGCACCCACGACTATTTAAAAACCAACAGCGTTCCGCACATTTATTACATCGAACATGGTTATCACGATTTTAAAGTCTGGAAAAACGGTCTTTTCATGTTTTCGCAATTGCTGTTTAAACCGGTTGACCAGTCTTCTTTCGAAAAAATAAGCATTTCTGGAACGCCTGCCGAATCAAATATAAGGTCAGCTCAATATCCACAAATCTTGCCCAACAGTCGCGGCGTATTTCGCATTAAAGCTCCTGAAGCACAAAAAATGCAACTCGATTTGGGTAAGAAATACGATTTGGTGAAAAACTCTGAAGGCTTTTGGGAAGTTACTACCGATTCGTTGAGCGAAGGATTTCATTATTACTCATTAATTATTGATGGAGTGGCTGTTGCTGACCCGGCAAGCGAATCGTTTTATGGAATGGGCCGCATGGCCAGCGGCATCGAAGTGCCTTTTAAAGGTGATGATTACTACACGATCAAAAATGTTCCGCATGGCGATACCCGTATTAAACGATACTATTCGAATGTCACCAACTCATGGCGTAATTTTTACATGTACACACCTCCGGGTTACGACCAGAATTCTTCTGAAAAATACCCTGTTCTTTATATTTTGCATGGCGGTGGCGAAGATCAACGAGGTTGGGCTAATCAGGGCAAAACCGATTTGATAATTGACAACCTGATTGCTGTAAAGAAAGCTGTGCCCATGATAGTGGTAATGGTTGACGGAAATTTACCATCAAAGGGATTTGGCGAAGAATCGCTGGGTTTGTTTGAAAATGAATTGAAACAAGCTGTTATTCCGTATGTGGAGAAAAACTTCAGGATAAAAACCGATGCCAACAGCCGTGCCCTTGCCGGTTTGTCGATGGGTGGTTTACAAACGCTTCATGCCGGTGTTCGAAATACTGAAATGTTTGCATATCTTGGAGTCTTCAGTTCCGGTTGGTGGGCCAATCAACCAGCCCTTTCCGATCCGCAATACGCATTTATGAAGGACAATGCCAATCAAATTAACAGCAATTTGAAACAGTTTTGGATTTCACAGGGCGGTAAAGAAGATATTGCCTGGCAGAATTGCCAAATCATGCTCAAGAAATTCGATGAAATAAAAATTAAATATACGTACAGCGAATACCCCGGAGGCCACACCTGGCCGGTTTGGAGGAACAACCTGTATAACTTTGCCCAACTGTTATTTAAATAATGCCTGACTATGAAAAAACTAACTAAAACTCTACTATTACCTGTCTTTTTGATCTGCACAATTGTTGCCTGGTCGCAATCGAAACCGGTTCAAACAACCATTTGTAATCCAATAAACCTGAGTTACCGTTTCTGTCTTGATGGTAATATTCCACGTCGCGAAGCTGCCGATCCAACCATGGTTGTTTATAAAGGTGAGTATTATCTTTTCCTTTCCCGTTCAGGAGGATATTTCCATTCAACCGATTTAATCAATTTTGATTTAATTACCACAAACGATCTTCCGCTGGAAGATTATGCCCCAACTGCAGTTGTGATGAACGACACCTTGTATTTCATGTCATCTGCTTCGCCTACAGTTAAAATATTTAAAACAGCCGATCCGAAATCAGGAAAATGGAAAATAGCCAATCCGGCTTTCCCGATAGGAATGATTGATCCCGATTTGTTTCTCGATGATGATGGCCGTTTGTATTTTTATTATGGTTGCTCCAACGTAAATCCAATTGAAGCAGTTGAATTAGATCCCAAAACATTTAATCCAATTGGGAAACCGGTTGCAGTGATCAAGAGCGACAAGAAAAATTATGGATGGGAAAGATCTGGCGATTACAACGAAGTGGGCAACGATCCGTGGATCGAAGGGGCATGGATGACCAAACGCAATGGTAAATATTATTTGCAATATTCAGGTCCTGGCACTGAATACAAAAGTTACAGCGATGCTGTTTATGTTGCCGATCAACCACTTGGACCATTCAAACTGGCAGAGCATAACCCAATCTCGTATAAACCTGAAGGCTTTATTGCAAGCGCAGGTCATAGCAGCACTTTTCAGGATAAATACGACAATTACTGGCATATTTCGTCCATGACTATTTCAGTAAAACACATGTTCGAACGTCGCCTCGGATTGTTCCCAACTTTCTTCGATAAAGATGGTGTGATGTATGTTTATACCGGTTTTGGCGATTTTCCGTTTAAAATGCCAACTAAGAAAATTTCTGGTCCTGAAGAATTATTCCCAGGCTGGATGTTGCTTTCGTACAATAAACCGGTTGAAGTTTCTTCTGAACTCGCCAATCACCCGAAAAAATATGCTGCCAATGAGGATATTCGTACCTATTGGAGTGCAAAAACCGGCGATAAAGGTGAATGGATCAGCATGGATTTGGAAAAGGAATCTACCATCAATGCCATTCAAATAAACTATGCCGAAAACGATGCGAAATTAAAAGGACGCGTTCCGGATATTTATTATCAATACCTGCTCCAATATTCGTCGGACAATAAAACATGGAAAACGCTGGCCGATAAAACCCAAAGCAAAACCGATGTTCCGCACGACTACATCGAATTGAAAACACCTATCAAAGCACGTTACATTAAACTCACCAATTACAAAGTTCCAAGCGGAACGTTTGCTATTGCAGGCTTGCGTGTTTTTGGCAATGGTGGCGGAAAAGCTCCTGTTGAAGCTAAAGATTTGAAATTAGCCCGTCAGGAAAACGACCGTTGCATTGTCAATTTAAACTGGACAAAAGTTCCCGGAGCAGTTGGTTATAACATCAGGTACGGAACTCAAAAAGATAAATTGTATCACAATTATCAGGTGCTTGGTGCTGAATCTTTGACGATCAGAAGTTTAAATAGTTCGCAAAAGTATTATTTCACCATCGATACTTTTAACGAAAACGGCATCACAAAAGGCAAAAAAATAATCGAACTAAACTAACCAACCTTTTAGCCATGAGATGAGCCATGAAAGAGAATTTTACGCAGATCAATTATTATGGATGGCGAGTTCTCCTGATATTCATCTGGACAGCTATGTAGCAATTAATAAGCAAATTATAAACACGTGAAAAATAACCACATAGACATATAGTTCACATAGAAAAATAAAAACTATGTTTTCTATGTGCCTATTGTGGTTCAAAATAAACAGATGAAAAAAGGATTACTATTAGTCGCAAGCCTGCTGTTAACAGTTGGTTTATGGGCGCAACAATATCCATATCAAAATCAAAAGTTAAGTCCTGAAGAAAGAGCCCAGGATTTATTACCACGCTTAACGCTTGTCGAAAAAGCAGCGTTGATGCAAAATAATTCGCCGGCTATTCCGCGGTTAGGAATCAAAGCCTATGAGTGGTGGAACGAGGCTTTGCATGGAGTTGGACGTTCTGGTCTTGCAACAGTTTTTCCACAGGCAGTTGGTATGGCAGCTTCATTCAACGACGATTTGTTGTTTGATTCATTCACTGCAGTTTCTGATGAGGCCAGAGCTAAATCGAACAGGTATAGCGAACAGGGCGGATTGAAACGCTACCAGGGATTGACTTTCTGGACTCCCAATATTAATATTTTCCGCGACCCCCGCTGGGGCAGAGGACAGGAAACTTATGGCGAAGACCCTTTCCTGACCAGTCGCATGGGAGTGGCCGTTGTTAAAGGTTTACAAGGACCCGATGATGCCGAATATGACAAATTACACGCCTGTGCCAAACATTTTGCGGTTCACTCTGGTCCTGAATGGAACAGGCATTCATTCAATGCAGAAAACATTGATGCACGCGATTTATGGGAAACTTATCTTCCGGCGTTCAAAGAATTGGTGCAGAAAGCCGATGTGAAAGAAGTGATGTGCGCCTACAACCGTTTCGAAGACGAGCCTTGCTGCGGAAGCAATCGCCTGTTGACACAAATTCTTCGCGATCAGTGGGGTTACAAAGGCCTGGTCGTTTCCGACTGTTGGGCCATACCCGATTTCTATCGCCAGAATGCCCATGCCACTCATCCTGATGCCGTCCATGCTTCTGCGAGTGCCGTATTAAGTGGTACCGACGTGGAATGTGGAAGCGATTTCAGCAAACTGCCCGATGCTGTTAAAGCTGGTCTGATTCTGGAAAGCCAGATTGATATTTCTGTAAAAAGACTGCTCAAAGCCCGTTTCGAATTGGGCGAAATGAACGATAAACCGGTTTGGGATATTCCCTATTCTGTAGTCAACAGTCAAAAACATCAGGATTTGGCGTTGCACATGGCCGAAGAAAGTATGGTGTTGCTTCAAAACAACAACAATATTCTGCCATTGAGCAAGAACTTGAAAATTGCGGTGATGGGACCGAATGCCAACGACTCGGTGATGCAATGGGGTAATTATAATGGTTTTCCACAACATACCGTTACGTTGCTCGATGCCATGCAGAAAATTATGCCATCAGCACAACTCATTTACGAACCCGGATGCGATCGCACCATGGATGTAGCAATTAGCAGCCTTTTCAGCGAGTGCAATATGGATGGCAAAAAGGGCTTTGTGGCTCAATACTGGAACAGTCGTACTCCGGAAGGCGATCCTGCAGTTACTGATGTGTTGGCAACTCCATTCCGTTTAACAACTTCGGGAGCCACCGCTTTTGCTGCTGGTGTAAATATTCGTGATTTCTCGGCCCGCTACAAAACTGTTTTTGTCCCGACAAAATCGTGTGATGTTTCGTTCCAATTCCAAATCGGCGGCAGGGCAACTTTATCTGTCAACGGCGAAATGGTGGTCCGGAATGTGTTTGCTAACAATCCAACCAACGTGTACCAGATGAAAGTTGAGGCAGGAAAATCATACCAAATTGAGATAGGCTTTTCGCAGGGCAATGCTGATGGTATGCTGAATTTTGATTTCGGAACATTGGTTCCCATTGATATTACTGCAAGTATTGCGAAAGTTAAAGATGCTGATGTGGTGGTATTTGCCGGTGGTATCGCGCCTTCGCTCGAAGGTGAAGAAATGCGTGTGACAGTTCCCGGATTCAAAGGAGGAGACCGCACCGACATTGAACTTCCGGCTATTCAGAGGCGGATGCTTCAGGCCTTGAAAGAATCTGGCAAGAAGGTGATTTTTGTCAATTACTCAGGTTCTGCTATGGGGCTTGTTCCTGAAACACAATCGTGCGAGGCTATTCTGCAGGCATGGTATCCCGGTCAGGCTGGTGGTACAGCCGTAGCCAATGTTTTGTTTGGCGACTACAATCCTTCGGGCAAACTTCCGGTGACATTCTATAAAAATGTGGAACAGATTCCCGATTTTGAGGATTACTCCATGAAAGGCCGCACCTACCGGTTTATGACTGAGAAACCTCTGTTCCCGTTTGGTTACGGGTTAAGCTATTCAACTTTCTCGATAGGTAAGGCTAAATTCTCAAAAAAGGCGATTACATGCGATGAAACAGTCGAAGTTACCATTCCGGTATCGAACAACGGTAAACGTGTCGGAACTGAAGTCGTTCAGGTATATGTGAAAAAAGTGAACGATACCGACGGACCTAATAAAACGTTAAGAGGTTTCAAAAAGCTTGAAATTGGAGCAGGAAAAACCAGCAAGATCACAATTGAACTTCCTCCTTCAGCATTTGAGTTTTACGATCGAAACCAAAATAAAATGGCCGTAACACCTGGCGAATATGAAGTGTATTACGGAACGAGTTCTGATATCAGTAATTTGAAATTGTTAAAAATTAAATTGTTATAAACTAGCCCAATAACCATTCAACCATATAACCTATACCCATTTAGAACTATGAAATTTAAACATAAATTAATCGTATTGGTTGGAATTCTGTTAGTTAGTGTTAACGCTTTTTCACAAGATCCCGATTTTCAAATCTATCTCTGCATCGGCCAATCCAACATGGAAGGAGCTGCACGGGCAGAGCTTCAGGATTCAACAGTCAATCCCCGATTTCAGGTAATGGAGGCAATCAACTGCGAAAATCTTGGTCGCGCGAAAGGATCGTGGTATCCGGCTGTTCCACCATTGTGCCGTTGCAGAACCAATCTGGGTCCGGCCGATTATTTCGGACGAACAATGGTTGCCAATCTTCCTGAAAAAGTAAAAGTGGGAGTGATTGTGGTGGCCATTGGTGGCTGTAAAATTGAGCTTTTCGATAAAGATAATTATCAGTCTTATGTTGAAGCCGCTCCGGGTTGGTTGAAGAATATGGTAAAGGAATACGATGGAAATCCTTACGGTCGTTTGGTTGAAATGGCTAAACTGGCGCAGAAGGACGGAGTTATAAAGGGTATCCTACTTCACCAGGGTGAATCGAATTCGAACGATACTCTTTGGACACGAAAAGTAAAAGGCGTATACGACAGCCTGATAAAAGATTTGAGCCTTAATTCTAAAGAAGTACCGCTGCTTGCCGGCGAAACCGTTCATGCCGACCAGCAGGGAATTTGTGCAGGTATGAATTCTATAATCGCCACATTGCCACAAACACTCCCCAATTCATACATAATTTCTTCGGCAGGTTGTGCTGATGGTTCCGATAACCTGCATTTTAGTGCAGCCGGTTACCGCGAGTTGGGGAAAAGATATGCTGAAAAAATGCTGTCGTTAATGGGAATTAAAACTGGTAACCAGCAATAACTGATAGTACAAATCATTAAAAATCTGTCAATTGAAGAAAGTACTGATAATTGTAATAAGTGGTCTTTTGATATTCGGGTTTACTTGTTATGCACAGGATAAGCTCTATCCCAACGAATTTCCGTTAAGTGATGTGAAGTTGCTTAATGGACCTTTTAAACATGCACAGGACCTTAATATCCGTGTTCTGTTGGAATATGACATCGACCGCCTGATTGCTCCTTTCCGCAAAGAAGCCGGCCTGCCCGAAAAGGCAAAATTGTATACCAACTGGGAAGGTTTGGACGGTCATGTGGGTGGTCATTACCTGTCGGCACTGGCTATGAATTATGCTTCCACAGGCAATGCCGAATGCAAAAAGCACATGGAATATATGCTATCGGAATTGAAAGCCTGTCAGGAAGCCAACAGTAAAAACAATCCCGGATGGGGAAAAGGATATGTGGGTGGCGCGCCCAACAGCAAGCAAATCTGGAGCACTTTGCAGAAAGGCGATTTTGCAGCTTACCGCGCGGCCTGGGTTCCGTGGTACAACGTGCATAAACTTTATTCCGGATTGCGTGATGCATGGCTTTATGCCGGAAACGAAGACGCCAAAGACATTTTCCTGAAATTCTGCGACTGGGGAATCTATATCACTTCAGAATTAAGCGATCAGCAGATGCAGCAGATGCTCGATACCGAACATGGCGGGATGAACGAAACTTATGCCGATGCTTACCAGATGACCGGCGACGAAAAATACATGGTTGCTGCAAAACGGTTTTCGCACCGGATGTTGCTGGATGCCATGGCCACCGGAAACGACAATCTCGATAATAAACACGCCAACACACAGGTTCCGAAAGCTGTCGGTTTTCAGCGTATTGCCGAGCTTTCGCATGATGCAGCTTATGCCAAAGCGGGAAGTTTCTTCTGGGAAACTGTTACCGGAAACCGCTCACTGGCTTTTGGCGGAAACAGCCGCAGGGAGTTTTTTCCAAGTGTTGCTTCAAGCTCCGATTTTGTAAACGATGTGGAAGGTCCCGAAACCTGCAACTCGTACAATATGATGAAGTTGACAGAAGATTTGTTTCGTGTTAATCCAGAGGCAAAATATGCCGATTATTACGAACGCACGATGTACAATCACATTCTTTCGACTCAACACCCTGAACACGGTGGATTTGTATATTTCACCCCGGCTCGTCCGCGGCATTACCGGGTTTATTCGCAGCCCAACGAAGCCATGTGGTGTTGTGTGGGCAGCGGAATGGAAAACCACGGAAAGTATAGCCATTTTATCTACACCCATCAGAATGATTCATTGTTTCTAAACCTGTTTGTGGCTTCGGAACTCAACTGGCGCGATAAAGGAATAAAATTGGTTCAGGAAACCCGGTTTCCAAACGAAGAGATAACAAGGCTGAAAATTACAGAAGGAACTGCAAAGTTTAAACTGATGGTTCGTTATCCGTCGTGGGTAAAAGAGGGAGCGCTGAAAATTACGATCAACGGAAAACCTGTTGAATTCAATGCCAAACCTTCGTCTTATGTGGCTGTCGGACGAAACTGGAAGAAAGGTGATGAAGTTCAGATTTTGCTGCCTATGCACAATTCGGTTGAAAAAATGCCGAATGTATCCAATTACATTGCCATTATGCATGGCCCCATTTTGCTCGGCGCCAAAACCGGAACCGAAGATTTAAAAGGGCTGGTTGCAGACGATCATCGATGGGGACATATCGCAGGTGGTGAGAAGTTGCCGGTTGACAAAGCCCCGATTATTATCGAAAACAGTTTGGATGGAATTGCAGGTAAACTTATCCCCGTTAAAGATAAACCGCTCACATATAATGCTTCAGCACTGAACATGGTAAACAAGGCAAATATCGAATTAGAACCGTTCTACGGGATTCACGATTCGAGGTACATGATTTACTGGATGTGGCTCACCGAATCGAAGTATAAAAACTACCTTGATTCGCTGACTGTTGAGGAAAAAGAAAGAATGGAACTTCAGAAACGAACCATCGATTTTGTGGCTCCTGGCGAACAGCAACCCGAAGCCGACCATCAGATGGAAAAACTGAAATCGAATTCAGGAAATTTTCAGGATGAATTCTGGCGCGATGCCCGAAATGATGGATATTTCAGCTATAATATGGCAACCAACTCCGAAACCGGATTAAGCCTGATTGTTCGTTACTGGGGCGCCGAGTGGGGAAACCGGAAATTCGATATTTTCATCGATAATGAAAAACTGGTAACCGAAGAAAACACAGGCAGATGGAATCTAAGTAAGTTTCAGGATGTGAAGTACGAAATCCCTGATTCGATGGTAAAAGATAAAAAACAAATAAGGGTGAAATTTCAGTCTTTGCCCGGAAACACTGCCGGAGCGGTGTATTATATCAGGCTGGTGAGATCAGAAAACTAACAATATTTAAAATGGAATTACGAATCAAAATAACAATGTTGGCCTTGGTTGTATTCCTGGGCGTCAAAGCACAGAATCCCATTATCAAGCACCTATTCACTGCCGATCCAGCACCAATTGTTTACAACGACACGCTGTTTTTGTATACCGGACACGATGTTGCACCTGAGAACGCGCCTAATTATTTAATGCGCGACTGGTATCTTTTTTCGACAACCGACATGGTTAACTGGAAGGATCACGGAGCCGTTTTATCTCCGAAGGTGTTTTCCTGGGCCGGTGAGGATGCCTATGCTGCGCAATGTATTGAGCGTAACGGCAAATTCTATTGGTATGTGGCAGTTGGTCACAAATCAGACGAGAACAGCAAAGGTGGTTTTGCTATTGGAGTTGCTGTTTCCGACCGACCCACCGGTCCGTTTAAGGATGCGATAGGTAAGGCGCTTATTGTGAATGAAATGACTACTGATGTAAAGCATAGCTGGGATGATATTGATCCAACAATATTAATTGATGACGATGGTCAGGCTTATATGTACTGGGGAAATCTAAGTTGCAGATACGTAAAGTTGAAGGAAAATATGATCGAATTGGATGGTCCGGTTACTGTTATTCCTAAGCCTCAAAATTTCACCGAAGGCCCCTGGATTTACAAGCGTAACAGTTTGTATTACCTGGTGTATGCTGCTAAATTTCCGGAGACCATTGAATATTGTACTTCAACAAGCCCAACTGGTCCCTGGACTTATCAGGGAGTGATTCAAGATCCGGTACAGAATAGTACAACGACTCACGCCGGAATCATTGATTATAAAGGGAAAACCTACTTCTTTTATCACAATGGCGCATTGCCAACCGGAGGTAATTATCGCCGTTCGGTATGTGTCGATTACATGTACTACAATCCTGATGGAACAATTCAAAAAGTGGTTCAGACCACCGAAGGAGTAAAGCCGGTTAAATAGTTTATATATATCAAGCGAAAAAAATAATGAAAAAACCAATTTATTTAGCGGCATTGCTATTCCTGTCATCGTTAGTCTCCGAGATTTCGGCACAGGTGAACAAAGCTCAAAACCCGATCATTCACGCCGATGTTCCCGATATGTCGATGATTCGCGTTGGAGATGCGTATTACATGAGCAGCACCACCATGCACATGGCTCCCGGTGTACCCATCATGAAATCGAAAGACCTGGTGAACTGGACAATCATCAATTATGCCTATGACACGTTGGCAAATATTGACGCCATGAACCTTGAAAACGGAAAAAGTACTTATGGAAAAGGTACGTGGGCCAGTTGTATCAATTATCAGAAGGGAGTTTTCTATGTTTCCACTTTTGCACAGACGACAAACAAAACCTATATATACAAAACTAAAGATATCGAAAAAGGTCCGTGGGAAAGAATCACGTTTGCACCTGCCTACCACGACCATACCATCTTATTCGACAATGACGGGAAAATTTACATGATTTGGGGTGTCAGAAAACTACGGATAATTGAATTAAAAGACGACCTCACGGGCGTAAAAGAAGGAACCGAAAGGGTTCTCATTGAAGATGCCAATGCCCCTGTCGGGAAAAATGTTGGTCTTGGCGAAGGCTCGCAGATTTTTAAGGTGAACGGCAAATACTACCTGTTTAATATTGCCTGGCCACGCGGCGGAATGCGCACGGTGGTGGTTCATCGCGCTGATAAAATAACCGGACCATGGGAAGGTAAAGTTGCCTTTGCCGATTTGGGAGTTGCACAGGGCGGCATTGTTGACACACCCGATGGAAAGTGGTTTGCCTATCTTTTCCGCGATTTTGGTTCCGTGGGCCGCATTCCATACATTGTACCAATGAAGTGGGAAAAGGACTGGCCTTTAATCGGAACGAATGGGAAAGTTCCGGAAACATTGGATTTACCTGCAAGTAAAGGTTTGATTCCCGGAATTGTGAACAATGATGAGTTTAAACGGAAAAAAGGCGAACCTGCCCTGCCATTGGTTTGGCAGTGGAATCACAACCCCGACAACAGCTTGTGGTCGGTTACCGAACGCAAAGGATTTTTACGCATGAAAACGGGAAGCATCGACAGCCTTTTCCTGAAATCAAGAAACACTTTAACCCAGCGCACAATTGGCCCGGTTTGTTCCGGAATTACGATGCTTGATGCCTCCAACATGAAAGACGGTGATTTTGCCGGCCTTTGCACATTGCAGTTAAAATTCGGTCAGGTTGGCGTTAAAATCGTCAACGGACAAAAGTTTGTATTTATGGTGAGCAACAAAACCGATCAGCCAACAGAAATCCAAAGCATTCCGCTTTCGCAAAGCAAGGTTTACCTGAAAATTGAATGCGACTTCAGGGATAAAATTGATATCGCTGAATTCTTCTACAGCCTCGATGGGAAAACCTGGAAAGCTATTGGCAATCAGTTAAAAATGGAGTATCGATTGGAACACTTTATGGGCTATCGTTTCGGCTTGTTCAACTATGCTTCCAAAAATCCTGGCGGTTTTGCCGATTTCGATTACTTCCATATAACCGATCAGATTTCGGAAAAAATAAAGTAAAACAATCAGCATGAAAAAAATAAGCTCATTATTCTTTGCAATATTTCTTATCATCGGCTTTGTAAAGGCTGAAGATAAGAAACTTGTCAGCCCCGATGGGATACTCGTTGTCACCGTTTCAGCTAACAACGGCGCACCAACTTACAGTATTAACTATAATGGTAAACTTTTCCTGAAAGAATCGCCGCTTGGCATGAAAACTAACATTGGCGACTTTTCGCAAGGGTTGATCCTCAATGGAAAAGTGAGCGAACAGAAGATTGATGAAACCTACGAACTGCCAAACATCAAACAAAGCAAAGTTCATTATGTGGCCAACGAAGGAGTTTACTCTTTCCTGAAAGACAATAAGCCAGCCTTCGATGTGATCTTCAGGGTGAGCAAAAACGATGTGGCTTTTCGATATAAAGTTTATCCCCAGAAAGATCGACTTTCGTGTATAGTGAATGAAGAAACTTCAGGTTTTGTATTTCCTGAAGGAACAACTACTTTCCTAACGGCGCAAAGTAAAGCGATGGTTGGTTTTGCCAGAACAATGCCGAGCTACGAGATTCCATACAAAGCGGATGCTCCAATGGGAGAAAACGGTCAGGGTAATGGCTATACTTTTCCATGTTTGTTTAAGGTGAACGACTCCGGATGGGTGTTGATTTCCGAAACCGGTGTTGATAGCCGTTACTGTGGCAGCAGGCTGATTGGTCGTGCCGGAGGTTTATATACTATCGGCTTTCCGATGGAAGAAGAAAACAATGGAAACGGTACAGCGGCTCCCGGTCTTGCACTTCCTGGAGAAACTCCCTGGAGAACTATCACTTTGGGTGAAACACTGGCTCCAATTGTAGAAACGACGGTTCCATTCGATGTCGTTAAACCTCGTTACGAAGCTTCGCAAAAGTACAAATACACCAAAGGTTCGTGGAGTTGGATTATAAAAATGGACGGTGGCACTGTTTACGATGTTCAAAAACAATACATCGATTTTAGCGCCGATATGGGATATGAAACGGTTTTGGTTGATGCCCTTTGGGACACACAGATTGGACGTGAAAAAATTGCTGAACTGGCTAAATATGGAGCAACAAAAAACGTTGGCCTCTATTTATGGTACAACTCGAATGGCTATTGGAACGATGCACCTCAAGGTCCGCGTGGAATTATGGACAACACCATTGCCCGTCGCAAAGAAATGGCCTGGATGAAAAGCATCGGGGTACGCGGTATAAAGGTTGACTTTTTTGGTGGCGACAAACAGGTAACCATCAAACAGTATGAAGATATTTTGTACGATGCCAATGATTTCGGCATTATGGTAATTTTC
Source organism: Bacteroidota bacterium (assembly GCA_023251435.1). GTDB lineage: Bacteria > Bacteroidota > Bacteroidia > Bacteroidales > Prolixibacteraceae > Aquipluma. The sequence goes on along the minus strand of JAHEYU010000032.1, from coordinate 26,227 downwards.
CATGGATGTACCTTGCCGCGCGGATGGGAACGTATGTACCCAAACTATGCAGCAAGCGAAGCAATTCTGGCCAGCGAAAATTTATTTTTTGGTCAGCGAAGTTGCGACTACGAGGCGTTCAATGCCTGTCTGCACCCGTTTATCCGCAACGCTGTGGGAAGCATGGACTTTGGTGGAAGCGCGCTGAATAAGTTCTATAACGCCAACAACACCCCGGGCAGGGGTTCAAAACGAATCACATCCGATGTTTACGCTTTGGCAACTGCAGTTTTATTTCAGAGCGGGGTTCAGCATTTTGCTTTGGCTCCCAACAACCTGACCGATGCTCCTGAATGGGCCATCAGCTTTATGAAAGAAGTACCTACCACCTGGGACGAAGTTCGCTTTATCGACGGCTATCCCGGAAAATATGTGGTGCTGGCCCGTCGGCATGGTGAGAAATGGTACGTTGCAGGTATCAATGCCCAAAAGGAACCGTTGGAGCTGAATGTCAAACTACCTATGCTTCAGGCTGGAGCAGAACTAAAATTGTATAGCGACGACGACCAGTTGAATGGGAAAGTTTCAACGACTAAAATGAACAAGAAACAGGAAATTGAATTGACTATACCTGGCAATGGCGGGGCTTTACTTGTAAAGTAATAAGTATTTACAATTTAATAATTTACTATTTACTATTGAGCAGCACACAGATAATTAGCCTGATACATTCAATTTAATGCGATAATATATTCATCCAATAAATTATATGAAAAAGATATACAGCATTGTTCTCCTGATTTTTTTAACCCTTTGTTTATACGCAGAGGATGGGCATCAGCTTTGGCTTCGTAATTCAAGTCCGAAACCGGTGAATGTGGTTTGCAGCAAAAACTCACCAACCTTGACAATTGCCAGACAGGAACTTCAGAACGGATGGATAGGAGAGATAGGAACTTCTGTGAATCTTGTCATCAAGACCGACAAAGCTATTCGTGGAGATGGTTTCCGAATCAGTAAAAATGCCATTCAGGCCAATACTGAAAATGGGATTTTGTATGGCGTTTACGAACTTTTGCGCCGTCAGCAAACCGGTGAGGCCATTCAGGAGGAAATTTGTAATCCATCCTACGACCGCCGGATACTAAATCATTGGGACAATCTTGATGGCTCGGTTGAGCGTGGTTATGCCGGCCAATCTATTTTTTGGCGCAAAGGCAGCGATGCTTTAGCAGTTACAGAAACCGACAAAACGCTGTGGCAGGAATATGCTCGTGCAAATGCTTCTGTTGGTATAAACGGTTCTGTCCTGAATAATGTAAATGCTTCTCAACTGATGCTGACTGGCGAATATCTGCAAAGGGTAAAGTCTATTACAGATGTTCTTCGTCCCTACGGAATCAAAACATACCTTTCAGTTCGGTTTTCATCGCCTGCACAACTTGGTGGCTTAAAAACTTCCGATCCGTTAAATCCTGAAGTTGCCCAATGGTGGAAAGACAAAGCAAAAGAAATTTACAACCTTATTCCTGATTTTGGCGGATTTCTGGTGAAAGCCAACAGCGAAGGCCAACCCGGTCCACAGGATTTTGGTCGCACTCATGCCGATGGAGCCAATATGCTGGCTGACGCCCTCAAACCATTTGGTGGAATCGTGATGTGGCGGGCTTTTGTTTACAGCGCTTCAAATGAAGATCGGGCCAAGCAAGCGTATCTGGAATTTATGCCGTTCGACGGACAGTTTCGCGATAATGTGATTATCCAGGTAAAAAATGGCCCGATTGATTTTCAACCGCGCGAACCATTCAGCCCGCTTTTCGGCGCGATGAAAAAAACAATGGTAATGCCCGAATTGCAGATCACCCAGGAATATCTGGGGCATTCGGTTCATCTGGCCTTTTTGGCTCCTATGTGGGAAGAATTTCTGCAAAGCGATACCTACCAGAATGGCCCCGGAAGTACTGTTGCCCGCTGTACTGATGGCAGTATTTTTCCGCAGTCCCGAATATTCGGGACGGCAATTGCAGGAGTCGCCAATATTGGCTTGGACACCAACTGGTGCGGGCATCATTTTGGCCAGTCCAACTGGTACGCTTTTGGACGTTTGGCATGGAACAGCTCGATGAAAAGTGATCAAATTGCCGACGAATGGATTAAACTGACTTTTGGGAAAACAGATGATAAGAAATATAATTCAGCAATTGACTGGAACCTGAATTTTTTGTCACCGGTTAAGCAAATGATGTTGGAAAGTCGCGAAGCAATTGTTGATTTTATGATGCCATTGGGATTGCACCACATTTTTTCAGCGAATGGACATTACGGTCCCGGCCCGTGGTGGGCGCCAAAAGGAATGCGCAAAGACTGGACTCCGCCTTACTACCATCAGGCTGATACGTTGGGCATCGGATTCGACCGGACGAGTACCGGTAGTAACAACCTCAGCCAATATCAGGAACCGCTTCGTTTTGTTTATAGCGATCCGGCAACTTGTCCCGAGGCTTACCTGCTGTGGTTCCATCATTTGTCGTGGGATTATAAAATGAAAAGCGGACGATCGCTTTGGGATGAATTGTGCTTTCATTATGATAGCGGTGTTCAGCAGGTCCGCCAGTTCCAGAAGATTTGGGATAAGGCAGAGCGATTTGTTGATCACGAACGCTTTACGGATGTTCAGAAAAGACTGCGCGACCAAAGTCTGAATGCGCTCGAATGGAAAGATGGCTGCATATTGTATTTTCAGCAGTTTAGCAAGAAACCATTTCCTGAAAGTGTCGAACGGCCTATGTATAATCTGGACTATTTAATTGAAAAAGACACAAAAAGAGTAGGAGACTATCAGCATTAAGTATTGACATTTTAACAATTTACTATTTGCAATTTATCTCATCAATTTAAATACTTAGTCATGAAAAATTTCAGATCGCTGATGTTAAGTTTTGTCGTATTGGCAACAAGCAGTTTGTCAGCTCAAAATCCCATAGTTCGCAATCAGTTTTCTGCCGACCCAACTGCAAGGGTGTTCAATGGCAAAGTATATGTTTTTCCATCGCACGATATACCTGCTCCAGAAGGAAAAGGTTTGAGGAAAGACTGGTTTTGCATGCCGGATTATCACGTTTTTTCTTCTGAAAACCTGACAGACTGGACAGATCACGGTATGATCGTTAGCCAGAACAAAGTTGCCTGGGTTGATTCAACCTCTTATAGCATGTGGGCGCCCGATTGCATTGAACGGAATGGGAAATATTACTTCTATTTTCCGGCCAATAAAAACATTGCTGGTCCAAACGGAAGAAAAGGTTTTGGTATTGGGGTTGCTGTGGCCGACAAACCTGAGGGACCTTACATTCCGCAAGCCCAACCAATTAAAGGCGTCAATGGGATCGATCCGAATGTGTTGATAGACAAAGATGGGCAGGCTTATTTGTATTGGTCGATGGGAAATCTTTTTGTGGCCAAATTAAAAGACAATATGCTTGAATTGGATTCAGAACCGTTGGTAATTCCCAATCTTCCACAGAAAGGATTGAAGGAAGGTCCTTATGTTTTCGAACGAAACGGTTTGTATTACCTCACTTTTCCACATGTCGAAAACAAAGTTGAACGGCTCGAATATGCCATTGGCGACAATCCAATGGGACCTTTCAAAATGACCGGTGTGATCATGGACGAATCTCCCGTAAACTGTTGGACCAATCACCAATCGATTGTTCGGTATAGCAATCAGTGGTATTTGTTTTACCACCACAACGATTATTCACCGAAGTTCGACAAGAACAGGTCGATAAGGGTTGACAGTTTGTTCTTTGATGCAGATGGTAAAATTCAGAAAGTAATACCAACATTTCGTGGGGTAGGGGTGACTTCAGCCAAAGAAAACATTCAACCCGACCGTTACAGCAACATCAGCAAAACTGGTGCCTCCATTGCACTTATTGACACGGTCAATACTTTTGTTGGCTGGAAAACAATTCTCAAAACTCCTGAAGCCTGGGTACAATACAATACCGTTGATTTTGGAACTAAGAAATTGAAGACGGTTCAGGTAAAAGCCAGGTCAGTAAATGGAGGCATCCTGCAAATCAGAATAGATAAAGTTGATGGCCCTGTGATTGCTGAAGTCAAGGTTCCAAAGGGTGTAAACTGGAATACGGTCGAAGCCAAAGTATCCAAATTTCAATCTGGAATTCATCATCTTGTTGTGATGCAAAAAGATTCACCAGTTGAAATTGACTGGGTAAAGTTTCAATAGTCTTGTAAAACCAATAATCACAAACAGAATTATTTAGGATTTATTATTAAAATTTAAATTCATAAACGCTAATAAACTAATAACAAATGAAAAACACCCCGAAAGTTTCAGTATTCGAAAAAATTGGCTATAGTTTGGGAGACCTGGCTGCCAACCTCGTATTCCAGACATTGATTACCTATCTGGCTTATTTCTATACGGATATCTATGGACTTAAAAGCACTGATGCATCAATAATAATGCTTGTTGTTGGCTTGACTGCTGCTTTTATATTCAATCCAATAATCGGAGTTCTGGCCGACCGAACCAATTCGAAATGGGGTAAATTCCGACCCTGGATTCTGTACACGGCTATTCCCTTGGGCGTTGTAGCGCTTCTGGCATTTTCGACACCAGATTTTTCGTACAAAGGAAAACTAATCTATGCTGCTGTCACCTATTCGCTCTTGCTGATGCTTTATGCCTCAAGTAACTTACCGTACTCTGCTTTGAGTGGAGTAATAACCGGCGATATGGGCGAGCGGAATAGCATTTCTTCGTACCGATTTGTAGCAGTAATGTTTGCCCAGTTCTTTGTGCAGGTGTTTATGTTGCCGATTATTATCTATGCAGGTGACGGCGATAAGGCAGCCGGTATTGAAACCGTAATGACATGGATGGCTATAGTAGGCACTGTTATGTTACTGATCACTTTCTTTACCACCAGGGAGCGCATTGTTCCGAGTGTGGAACAAAAATCATCCATTAAAGATGACCTCTCGGACCTTATGGGGAATAAACCCTGGGTAATCATGCTTAGCCTAACCATTTTGGTGTTTATTACCCTTGCCATGAAAGGTGGTTCGTATGTTTTTTATTTCAATAACTACGTTGATAAAGTTGCGCTGGCTAATTTTATTAGTCCGGTTATTGCAGCGCTGTCGTCTTTAGGAATTAATTTCTTTGGATCAGACCCTGCTGCTGCCGGTTTTGGTTTGTTCAATGCAGGAGGTATCATCTTCATGATTGTTGGAATTTCGTTGTCGAAAAAATTGGCAGATAAATATGGTAAACGCGATGTTTATAAATATGGATTACTCGTCGCAACTCTTTTTGTACTGATTTTTGTCTTCTTCAAACCTGAAAGTGTGTCGTTAATGTTTGCTTCGCAGATTCTGCATGGATTTTTCTACGGTATTACCATTCCGATACTTTGGGCTATGATTGCCGATGTTGCCGATTACTCTGAATGGAAAACAAACCGAAGGGCAACAGCAATCATCTTTTCAGCAATGATGGTAGGTCTTAAAGCCGGGCTTTCCATCGGAGGTGCTTTGGTTACATGGATTTTAGGTCTGTATGGATACATTGCAATAGAAAGTTCGGTTGCAGGTCAGGAAATTATTCAACCCGCATCGGTAGCCGAAGGAGCAAGAATGCTGGTAAGTATCTATCCTTCAATTCCTTTTCTGCTTGGAGTTGGCCTGCTTTTCTTCTATGTAATTGATAAGAAAATGGAAGTAAAAATAGAAGAAGATTTGAAAATGCGCAGGAAATGAAATGTATAGTATAAATCAAATATGATTGTCCGTTTGCATACCTATTTGGTATTTTACATCAGTCAGTTTTGGTCATTTATTGTCATTCTATTGTCTTTTTCTGGCAACTTAATGACTACCAAATGACTACCAAATGACTTTTATGACATTGGGTAATATTACGGATAATCGTAAATCAAAATAATAAAGTGTAATAAATAAACTAAATAAAGAATCTATGAAAATTAAATTTATTTCCGCTATTACTGCCCTGGTTTTACTGGCTTCAGTACAAACAATGGCCCAGAAAACATTGGGCGAGGCAACCAAAGGTAAATTTTTGTTTGGCGCTGCCATTAATATGCAGCAAGTGAATGGAGTAAACCCCATCGAAACTGAACTGATTGCAAAAGAATTCACAACAATTGTTGCCGAAAACTGTATGAAACCGCAACCCATTCATCCTGAAGAAAACAAGTACTATTGGGAAGATGCCGATAAACTGGTTGCTTTTGGAGAAAAGAACAAACAGGTGGTAACCGGTCACTGTCTGATGTGGCATTCTCAAATTGGCAAATGGTTTTTTGTTGATGCTGATGGGAAAGACGTTTCTCCTGAAGTGCTGAAAGAACGTATGCGTCAGCATATTACTACAGTTGTTGGCCGCTACAAAGGCCGCGTTTTAGGCTGGGATGTTGTTAACGAAGCCTTTGAAGACAATGGCAAATACCGTAACAGCAAGTTCTATCAGATATTGGGAAAAGATTTTATCAAATATGCGTTCCAGTTTGCACACGAAGCCGACCCGAATGCTGAATTGTACTACAACGATTACAATGTGGAAAAGGCTTCCAAATGCGATGCGATAGTTGAACTGGTAAAAGAACTAAAGGCTGCCGGTTGCAGAATTGATGCCGTTGGTTCGCAGGCGCACATGCACATGAATTCACCTACGATTGAGGACACAGAAACCAGTTTCAAAAAACTTAAAGCTGCCGGTGTAAAAATTCTGATTACCGAATGGGATATTTCTATACTTCCAAGTCCGTATGATGGTGCAAACATTTCTACCGGTTTCAAGTATTCCAAAGAAATGGATCCTTATCGTGAGGCAATTCCCGACTCTGTTCAGCAACATTGGAATAAACGAGTACTGGACATGTTCGGTCTCTTCCTGAAATACAATGATGTAATTGATCGCGTTACGGTTTGGGGCTTAACTGATAACACAACATGGCTGAATAACTTTCCAATCCGTGGAAGAAAAGATTATCCTGTGCTGTTCGATCGCAACAACCAACCTAAGCCAGTGGTAGCTGAGATGATTAAAATGGCAAATAAGTATAAATAATTGACTATTTGACTATTTACCATTTACGATTTTAAAAAATTGTAAATGGTAAATAGTTAAATGGTAAATAGCAAAAATTCAATGAAACAACCACGATATTTAGTTGAAAATGACTTTATGGCCGATCCGGCCGTACATGTCTTCGAAGGAAAATTATACATTTATCCTTCCCACGACCGTGAATCTGGTATTCCTGAAAATGACAACGGCGATCATTTTGACATGAATGATTACCATGTTTTCTCTACTTCCGATATTGAAAACGAACCGTTGACAGATCACGGCGTAGTGTTAAAAGTAAGCGACATTCCGTGGGCCGGACGGCAGTTGTGGGATTGTGATGTGGCATTTAAGAACGGCAAATACTACATGTATTATCCGCTAAAGGACAAAACCGATATTTTCCGACTTGGAGTTGCTATTTCCGACAGTCCGGCAGGCCCGTTCATTCCTCAGCCCGACCCTATGAGGGGAAGTTACAGTATCGACCCTGCAATATTTGAAGATACCGATGGAACTCAATACATGTATTTTGGCGGTTTATGGGGAGGACAGTTGCAACGATACAAAGACAATAAAGCGCTGGAAAGTGCTTATTTGCCTTCAGGTGATGAATTGGCATTACCTTCAAGAGTGGTTCGTTTATCGGACGATATGCTTGGTTTTGCTGAAGAACCACGACCTGTTACAATCCTGAATCCGGATGGAACTCCGATGAAAGCCGGTCAGGAAAACCGTTTCTTTGAAGCCTCTTGGATGCATCTATACAACGGCAAGTATTATTTCTCTTATTCAACAGGCAACACCCATTTATTGTGCTATGCTACAGGCGATAATCCTTACGGACCTTTTACATATCAGGGTGTGATTCTTACTCCGGTCGTCGGATGGACAACCCACCATGCTATTGCCGAGTTCAAGGGGAAGTGGTACTTGTTTCATCACGACAGTGTTCCTTCAGGAGGAAGAACATGGCTGCGTAGTTTGAAAGTAGTTGAACTGGAATATAATGATGACGGAACGATTAAGACCATTGAAGGTGGTGGCGATAATTCTTAATTATTATGAAACCCACATGACAACTTAAAGACACCCGAGAGGATGAAAATATAGTGCAATGCGAGCAGCGCAACTTTTATTGAAGATTTGTAATTTTGTTAAAGCTATAGAAAGCAGTATGGCAACAAATCCATACATAGGTCGATTTTTTCTGGCACCCGTTATTTGCGGATAATATCGAAGTCGCTTATGAAACTGACCTCAACAGCTAAGCACCCAAGAGAGTGATAAGATCACGCGTATGAAATTTTAATTTTCTTAGCTGTTTGTTTTAATATCTCCAATAAACCCGCATTTGCTCTAACAGTAAGTGCCACTATTTTTTTGTCTCTCAATTAGTATATTATTGATTTTAAACAAGATTTTGGCCTTAATTGGTTCAATTAATCAAAAATATTTACGTATGAAAATCTTTAATTTATTAATACTGAATTTAGTATTAATTGCAAATGTAATTGCACAGAACGAATCGCATTTGAAGCTGTGGTACGAACAACCTGCCAAACAATGGGTTGAAGCTCTTCCGGTCGGAAATGGAAGGTTAGGAGCCATGGTTTTTGGTGATCCGTGCAACGAAGTCATTCAGTTGAATGAAAATACACTTTGGGCGGGTGGCCCTAATCGCAATGATAATACTGATGCAAAAGGATCGTTGGAAGAAATAAGGAAACTAATTTTTGATGGCAAATACAAGGAAGCTCAGGATCTGGTAAATAAGAATTTTATCACGAAAGCTTCACACGGAATGCCATACCAAACAGTTGGTAATCTGAAATTAACGTTCCCCGGACATGAGAATTATACCAATTATTACCGTGAACTCGATTTGGAAAAAGCAATAGCATCATCACGTTACGAATCAAATGGCGTAAAATACGAGACCAGCATATTTTCTTCTTTTCCAGATCAGGTAATTATTGTGCAGATGAAGGCCGACAAGCCGGGTTCAATCACATTCTCGTCAACAATGGACAGGCCTAAACCTTCAGTGGTAAATGTTTCTGCCAATGAGGATAACGAATTGATCATGTCAGGAATTACCAGCGAATTCGAAAAGATGCCGGGAAGTATAAAATTCGAGGCCAGGGTAAAAATCGTGGCCAAGGGAGGAAATGTAACCGTTTCTGAATCTTCATTGGATGTTGCCAATGCCGATGTGGTAACGCTCTATATTTCAATGGCGACCAGCTTTGTGAATTACCACGATGTGAGTGCAAATGCCACCGAAAGAGTGAATGCCTATCTTCAGAAAGCCTTGAAAAAGAAGTATGATCAGGCTTTAAAAGATCATGTTACCGATTTTCAGAACTATTTTAACCGGGTAAAACTTGATTTGGGAGTTACCGATGCTGTAAAAAAGCCAACCAATGTTCGTTTGGCTGAATTTGCAACAGGAAACGATCCACAGTTTGTTGCTTTGTATTTTCAGTTTGGACGTTATTTGTTGATCTCAGCTTCGAGGCCAGGCGGACAACCGGCTAACCTACAGGGTATATGGGCCGATCAGTTGGCTCCGGCGTGGGACAGTAAATACACAGTAAACATCAATACCGAAATGAATTACTGGCCGTCGGAAATTACCAATATGACCGAAATGAATGAACCACTGGTACAGATGATTCGAGAACTTTCGGAAACAGGTAAAAAAACTGCACAGGAAATGTATGGCGCCCGTGGCTGGGTATTGCACCACAACACTGATATCTGGCGCATTAATGGGCCAATAGACGGGGCAACGTGGGGAATGTGGCCAATGGGTGGCGCATGGCTTTCGCAGCACTTGTTCGAAAAATATGCTTTTAGTGGCGATAAAGAATATCTGAAATCAGTTTATCCTGTGATAAAAGAATCGGCCATGTTTTTCCTCGACTTTCTGGTTGAAGAGCCTGTAAATAAATGGTTAGTGGTTAGTCCGTCCACTTCCCCGGAGAATAACCCGCAAGGTCGTCCTTCGACTTTGGCTGCCGGAGTAACCATGGACAACCAGTTGGTGTTTGATATATTTACCAAAACAATGGAAGCAGCTCAGATTCTGAACACCGATCAGGAATTGGTGGTAACACTTAGCGAAACTTTAAAAAGAATGCCGCCCATGCAAATTGGGAAATGGGGCCAGTTGCAGGAATGGATGGAAGATTTAGACAATCCAACGGACAAACATCGTCATGTATCTCATTTGTATGGACTTTTCCCGTCAAACCAGATTTCGCCATACCGCAATCCTGAATTATTCAATGCGGCAAAAACCACCCTAATTGCCCGTGGCGATGCATCAACCGGATGGTCGATGGGCTGGAAAGTGAATTTCTGGGCCCGTTTGCTCGATGGTGATCATGCCTATAAATTGATTACGGAACAATTGAAACCTATCCTTCCGGGTGGTAGAATGGCAGGAGGAACCTATACCAATCTTTTTGATGCACATCCGCCCTTCCAGATTGACGGTAACTTTGGGTGTACAGCCGGTATCGCCGAAATGTTGCTGCAAAGTCAGGATGGCGCTATTCATTTTTTACCAGCCCTTCCCTCAGTGTGGAAAGATGGATGTGTAAGCGGACTAAAAACCAGAGGCGGTTTCGAGGTTAAAATGCAATGGAAGAATGGCGAAATAACCAAGGCAACCATCAAATCTTCAATCGGTGGAAACTGCCGTATCCGCTCATATTATCCGCTCAAAGGCAAAGGCTTGAAAGAAGCCAAAGGACAAAATACAAACACATTTTTCACTGTGGCTGAAATACAATCTCCGTTAAATCATGCTGAAAATCAAATCTCGGCACCATCGTTGAAGAAAATTTTTGAGTATGATGTTGATACACAAAAAGGTGATGTGATTGAAGTTGGAAGGTTGTGATCTTAAAAGCTATGCTATAGTTTGGTTTAGGAATGTCCCTGCTCATATTTTTCTGGCAGGGACATTTTTTCTTAGCCTCATCGGTGTATGATAGAATCAAAGAACAATACCGGGTTAAAAAATATAGCAGTCCCATCTTGGCATGCTCGATTGACCTTAAATTCAAAGGCATTATTTCAGAATGAATCTGAACTGATTTAAAATTGCATTTGGAATAAAATTATAGATTCCCAAACACTTATTGTAAAAAAAATCAAAATAAATTCATATAATTGCCAATGTTTTGCATTAATAATTTATATGTCAGATAAATATTTTAACAAGACTTATTTAGTAAATTGGATAGTAATGTTTTGTAAATAAAATCGATACTCGAGGATTTCGTTTCAAGCATTTTCTTCTAATATTGTTTTTTAAGTACTTTTATTTCAGATAATTTAAAAAGTTAGTTATGAAAAGGAATTTCATACAGAAAGGTTTAAAATTTGTATTATTATCGTTTGTGATTTTAATCCAGGCATGCAGTACAGTACCATTAATTGGCCGCAAACAAATGAGCCTTCTGCCTGAGTCGAATATGGTTGAAATGAGTTTAACCAGCTATAGCCAGTTCTTAAAAGAGAATAAACTCTCATCAAACAGTGCTCAGACAGATATGGTTAAACGAGTGGGTGCCAGAGTGTCTGTAGCCGTTGAGAAATACCTGAGTGAAAACGGATTTGCTGATCGTGTTGCCGATTTCAAATGGGAATTTAATCTTGTTGAAAGTAAGGATCCCAACGCTTGGTGTATGCCAGGTGGAAAAGTTGTTTTTTATACCGGAATTCTTCCATTAACACAAAATGATGCAGGCATTGCTGTTGTAATGGGACACGAAATTGCACATGCAGTTGCGCGTCACGGCAATGAACGGATGAGCCAGCAAATGATTCAGCAATATGGAGGAATAGCTCTTTCAGAAGTAATAAAAAGTAAGCCTGAAGAAACACAAGCAATTTTCCAGACAGCTTTTGGACTTGGTTCACAGTATATAGTGATGTTACCATATTCACGTCTGCACGAATATGAAGCCGATAAACTTGGATTAATTTTTATGGCAATGGCCGGATATGACCCAAATGAAGCTATCGGTTTCTGGGAACGAATGGCTGCCGGTTCTGCTGGCAAAATGCCTGAATTCCTAAGCACTCACCCGGTTGAAGCAAATCGAATCGAGGCAATCCGAATTTTTCTTCCGGAGGCTTTGAAATACTATGTGAAAAAATAGCAGATACATTTTTTATTTGATATTATTTTATGTTGTATCGTATGTATATTTTTTAGAATTTCTCAAAATTATTTTTTATATTTGGATAATTAGAATGGAATAAACTTAAAAAGAGCATGATGGAAGATTTTGAAAAAAATGAGGAAAAGATGGAAAACGACAGTAAATTCAGAGAAGAGATTTACTCCAAAGCTGTCAGAGCTGGAAAAAGAACCTATTTTTTCGATGTAAAATCAACTAGAAGAGACGAATTTTATCTTACTATTACTGAAAGTAAAAAACGATTCGATCAAGATGGGAGCTTTCACTTCGAAAAGCACAAGATCTTTTTATACAAAGAAGATTTTGAAAAATTTATTGATGGATTGCAGGAAGTAATTTCCTACATCGACCAAAATCAACTGGAAGACTATGATGTTGAAATCCGTTCGGGATTTGAAAAAGTAAGTGAATCTGATGATAATGTTTTGGAAGAAGTTGGTTTTGAGAAGAATTATACAAGAATTGACTTTGACGATTTATCTAATTAGTTTTAGTCTATCTGCCATTTTATCTGAAAGAAATTTGTAAAATTTATTTTTTCTGTTTCTCATATCTTTTGACTCCACTCGAAAGAATTATCCCTTTTATCCAATCACTCTTATAAAGAGCTAAATATTAAATCAATCATGATGTAAGAGTCTGGTTGATTTTTTTTTGTATTCATATTTTTCTTGAAAGTTTGAGGATACTATTTCCCTTATCCTGAATTACTTCAGAATATAAAAAAATGAGCCTACTGTATTTGGAAAAATGATTGTCCGTTTTCATACCAATTTCGCATTTTGCGTCAGTCATTTGTGGTCATTCTGTTGTCATATACTGACAATTTAATGACTACCAAATGACAAATTGCGTTTATGATATTGAGTAATATTGCGGATTTCCATTTTATGAAAAGACTTATTTTGATACAGATATTTTTAGAATTTGTACCCTATTCCTAAATTAAAAATGGAAGGTATGGTAATTCCAAATCTAAAAATAACACGACCTTCAGGATTTTCATATCTGTAACCAGCATAAAAAAGGGGCACAAAAGCATTGTCTTCACCAGCTTTGTCGATAATGTATTTAATCCCAAGATTAAATTCAGGATGATTATTTCTTTTGCCTAACACATGAACCATCACTGCTTCAACACAAGCACCCTCTAACTGTAAGTTAGTCCAGTAGCCGTAACCAGCCCTAATATTTGTGTATGATTTGGGACTTTGTATGATATTTCGTTCATAGTTGAAATTGAGTTCAATAAGTCCAATGTATGAATTGATGGAATTTCGGTACTTCAGTTCCGTCGGGAAAGTTGTATTCTGTGCCAGTATGTTAAAAGCGGGTAAACAGAGCAGCCAGGTGATGAGGAGGTACTTCATTTTTTTTAGTGGATACGTAATATTACGGTGTATGTTCCCTGTTTTATTGGTGTGAAGAATTAGCTGCAAAGTTTGTCATCTAAACATTCCTGACAAGTTGGTGTTTATTTCTTCTAATATGCTAAATTTTAATCATTAAATACATTTAACAATGAAATTCAACAAACTTATTTTATTTGCCTTCATCGCGCTGGTATTCAGTGCTTGTAATCAGAAACTGGCCAAAACTGAGGCCGATAGTAATGTGAAATATTTTCGTAGCATTCAATTTAGCGAAACTCCCTGGGATATTGAAAAGGGTTTGCGTTCGCTTACAGCCGAAGAGGCAAAAACCGTCAATAATTATAAATTTACAACCAACGAAAACGGCCAGCTGGCTTCGGTTGAATACAATCGGAATGGTGTTCTTCTTGATTACTCGTCGATTGGTGCTGCAAAAGTTACCTATACTTACGAGGGTAAAAAGCAAATCAAACGATTCTTTAATGAAAAAAATGAACCCGCTAAAAATGGTGGTGCTTCCGTCTATGAATATATACTTGATGAATCGGGAATGCGGACGGCTTTGCGTTTTTTAGACGAAAATAATGCTCCGGTCGAAAATCGTAATAAGATTCATTATTTTGAGTGGAACAAACTTCCTGATGGAATGATTCGTGAATTAAGATACAATTTGGCTGGCGAAAGTGTGGTGATGAATGAGTTTTGTCCGTTTTATGAACTTCGTTTTACGTACGATGAAAATGGCTATGTAACACGTATGGCTAATTATCAGGCTGATACTTTGTACAATTGTACTGCAGAAAACTGTGGCGATATCGGGGTTTCGTACTTTTTGTTTGAAAACAGTAAAGACGGTGACCTGTTGCAATTTTCGGTGCACAATACCGCCGGACAGCTATCAAATTTATATTGGGGTTGGGCCAAACGGGTAAATGTGGTTGATGCAAACGGATACGTTGTTGAAACGACACAGTATGACCAGGATAACGAATTTTTGGGTGGAAAGAGCTTGCCAATTATTAAATCGGAATATGACGAACATGGCGCATTGGTTAAACGTATTTCGATGGACAAAGACAAGAATATTGCCAATAATCCGGGTGATGGAGTGGCTATTACTAAATATACTTACGATGCTGAAGGTCGCAGAACTGAAACACTGAAATACGATAAAGATGAAGTTTTGGTTGTAGCTAAAGGTTAATTTTGATTCTATGAGAACGATCAATCAAATCATAGCAATTGTATTATTATCTGTATTGGTGGCCTGCTCCGGAGGGAGTAAACCCAAACAGGCCGAATCAGTTGCTTCAACCGAAGCCAAATCTGCTACCATTGAAATAAACGATGAAGCTCAAAAGTTACTGAAATACCTGGAAGAATCGGGTGATTATGTGAATGGCCGGAATTTTCCGTCGTTAATTAAAGCTTCGGTAGTAAATGAAGAACTGGCCGAAAATATTAAAATCATCGATTTAAGGAGTCCGGAAGCCTATGCGAAAGGGCACATTAAAGGAGCTGTGAATGTGGAGTTCGGTAAAATTCCCGATTATTTTTCCAATGTCATTAAACCCTTCGAGTTCGATAAAATTATATTGGTTTGTTTTACCGGTCAAACTTCGAGTTATACCACTTCGCTTTTACGTTTAATGGGCTACGGAAATGTGTATGCCATGCGTTGGGGTATGAGCAGCTGGAATAAAGCTTTTGCATCGGATTGGTGGTTAAAGTCTGTTTCGGATAAGTATGAAACAAAGCTGGAAACCGTTGAAAATGCAAGAGCTGATCTGACTGATTTTCCGCAAATGAAAACCGGAAAAACAACTGGTGAAGAAATTCTGGCAGAGCGTTTTAACCAACTGTTTGCAGCGGGTTTTGCAGATGCTTTTATTACTGCCGATCAGGTTTTTGAACAGCCTCAAAATTTTTACACCATTAATTTCGAGCGGAAAGATAAATATGATGCCGGACATATCCCCGGTGCAGTGCGATACAAAACCAACGGAACACTCGGAATTGTTTCCGAAATGCAATCTATTCCGATCGATAAAGTGTCGGCTATTTATTGCGGAACCGGACACAATTCGGCATTTGTAACGGCCTACCTTCGTTTATTTGGTTACGATGCAAAAACGGTAATGTATGGAAATAATGCTTTTATGCACAGCAAAATGCTAAAAGATAAAACATTGCTTTCGTGGCTTCCGTTTACTGAAGCCGAAGTTGGTAATTATGACTATGTAAAGAATTAAATAGAATCCTGTTCCAGTCTGGCCGTTGTGTCGGGCTGGAATTTGTATTTTAATTCCTCCGGATTTTCTTCTAAATTCAGAATAAAGATATTCTTAAAACCCAGCTGATTCAAGATAACCCATGCTTTCGATGCTGTTGCTGCATCAGAAGAATAAAGAATCAGATCACCTTCCACTTCTTCCAGAATTTTGCGGTTTGCCCCATCCAGCTGATTTTCAAAAGGAAGCTTGATCGAATTTTCAATCCGAAGAGAATCCGGCAAGTTGTCAGCACCAATATTTACCACCAGCCACTTGCTCTTTAGCTGAAGGAGCTGATCTGGCGAAAGCAGGTTGCTGTTATTTTGTAAACCTTCAAGCGCGGTTTTTACTTCCTGCTTAAAAATGTGTTGATTCGAATTTCTTACAATTACTAAAATCAGAAGAACAACCAGGACAAGTATAACTATTTTAAATTTTTTCAATTGATCCATAATTTCTGATTTTTAGTTTATTCGCAGCCTCCGTCGAGTTTCGATTGGGTGAGCCTTTTGGCATCGAAAAACCGGGTTTTCAGGCTGTCGGGCAAGCTGTTAATCTGTGTAAATATTTTTCGTGCGTTCAGCCTGTTTTCGAAACGGGCATTCTCTGCCGGGGTAATTTTTTCTCCGAAATACTGACTCATCATCACTGTTTTAAACCATTCATTAAGTCCACCTTTCATCACATAACTATTCGAATAGCCCATTCCGGCGACAATTGTACGGGCATAGTTAGCTGTTTGATCGCCATTTCCGTAGAAAATAGTTTTAATTTCCCTCTGATTTAATGTCTGTTCCCACAACGGATTTAAAAGGTCTGAAAACGGAATATTGACAGAGCCGGGAATATTACATTCCCTGAATTGTTCAGCGTTGCGTAAATCAATAATTTGTACCGTACTGTCTTCGCTGTTTACCGCACGGGCAACCTGATCAACCGAAAAATACATGTCGCCGGAAACTGATTGAGAGAGTAACTCGTCCGCTTTTAGCTGAAATGTTTGTGCGGCATTGAAAGGCAAAAAGGCGAGGATAATTCCGACACCAATCAGCAATACTGAATATTTTATTCGTACATCCATTTTATATCTGTTTAAAGATCATTGGTAATATCAGCCCGCTTGAATTTTTTTTCGGCGAGTTCGGCTAGCCAAAATAGCGCGACGGCAGCAACGATTAACAGCAGCGCGAAAACACCGGACGAAACGCCCATCCACTCGTCAATACGCATTGTGCCTTTGTAATTTTCCAACGCTATGGTTTGAATATAAGGATAGGTTTCGGCAAAAAGAAAAGCGCCAACCATTCCGCCAATCAGGAAAATCATCGCGTCAATTTTCCCAATGGAGAGTGCGCTGATGCCGGTTCCGGGGCAATATCCGCCCATAATAAAACCTGCGCCCATAATCACTCCGCCAATGATGGTTGCATTCATATAATACGGGTTTACAAATACCAGCTTCAGGTTGAGCAACCCAAAGAAACTAAGCAATTGCGAACCTGCCAGGGCAACAATGGCCGCGGTGAAAAACACTTTGAGTACGGTGGTGTCGTAGCCGTAAAACATGCCCGCCAGTTTGCGGCTCGACGAAAATCCGGCTTGCTCCAGGGCAAACCCAAAACCGATTCCGATTAAAAAGGCGATCAGCAAGTTAAGCCATTCCGGTAGTTCTGATAATATTGAAATAGGTCCCATAGATTGAAGGATTGAATGATAGAAATTTATGCCGTCATTGCGAAGTAGCGAAGCGAATGAAGCAATCTGTCGAATAGGTGAGATTGCTACACTCCCTTTGCTCGTTCGCAATGACGCTTTTAATATTGTTTGTTAAATCCATAAACTTCTGAAAAACCAGGCAAACAGGTAGGCCGAACCGAAAATGGCGATCATGGTTACGAAACCGGCAACCGAAAGTACAGCCATGCCCGAAAGTGCGGCTCCACTCGTGCAACCCCTTGCCAACTGTGCTCCGTAAACGAAGAAAACACCTCCGAGAAAGGCAAAAAGCAGTCGCTTATTGTTTGAAATTTTGGGCGATTTTTCAACTTTAAATTTTAACCGGTGGGCAAGAGCTCCCGAAATAAAACCACCCAGAATCATTCCGAAGACTTCGAGTGCCAGCCAATTTTTTAGCGGACTTTCGCCATTCTCGAAATACTTGCTGTAATACGGCGATTCCATCGCATGTTGCTTGTCAACCGCACCAACCAGGGCCACCACCGTGTATTTGATACCGCCGCTGGCACCAAGGCCACGCCCCGAAAAAAACATGGCTGCCAAAAGAACCAATCCTAGCAACACGCCTGCCAGGTAGGGGTTCATATACTTGCGTTTTTCCATATCAGATGAAAATTAGAATTCGTTTATTAATGTTGATGAATAAGACAATTCAGGTAAAGGTATTGTTTTGGGGAAAGAGTAAAGTTTAAACTTCTATTTTCACTCTAAAATATAGAAAACAGTATATTCGTAGCGGGTCTTTGAGTAAATGATTCTTAGTATTAAAATTTATAAAATATTGTATATGAAAAAGTTAATTGTTTGTTTGATGGTGTGTTTTTCTTTCTCGCTTCTGTTTAATTCCTGCGAAGTAGAAGAAACTTCATTTCAGGAGTCGTTTTTGGTCGGAAAATGGGTTTCGGGTACGGTTTATTATAAATATGTGAGCAACTACACCGGCGCAACATGGGATACCAGCGACGATGTTACTGAAGCAGAAGCGCAGCCATTTACCTGGTCGTTGGTTCAGTCTGAATTAACCCATATTCACATTATGGAAGTGGGTGGAAATGTACCTAAAGTTTACACCGTGACAGAACTGACAGCCACTTCGCTCAAGTATAAAGATAACTTCGGAAAGTCGTATTCGTTTACAAAACAGTAAGTTATGCAAAAAGTGTTTAAAAGGTTGGCTATTGCATTTGCATCAATCGTGTTTGTTGTTGTGTTGGTTGCCGGAATCACGGTGTGGCTGGTGTTTACGCCGGCTAAAATTACGCCGATTGTTCGCACACAGGCGGCCAAATACATTACCTGCGAATCGCAGATTGGCGAAGTGGAGTTGACTTTTTTCAGTACTTTTCCGCGGTTCGGAATCAAAGTGAACCAGTTTGCATTGATCAACCGCTTTCCGGGCGCTTCGTCTGACACTTTGGTGCGGGTCGATGAGTTTGTGGGGATTGTTGATCTGGCTGCCTGGTGGAAACACAATGAATTGGTTCTGACCGAACTTCAGATGCACAATGGAGCTTTAAACGCGTACGTTGATAGCCTGGAACGCGCTAATTTCGATATTGTAAAAGCCGATACGGTGGCTACTCCGGAAGATTCTGAAATGCCTTTCCGTTTCGTTAATCTGGAAAATGTGGAGTTGGAAAATGTGAATGTTTCGTATATCGACCAATCACTAAAACTGCGGACAGATATTCACCAGCTTTCGGCACAACTTTCAGGGAAACTGGTTTCTGACACGGTTGATACCCAGATTAAGGTCAGCAACGGTGTCGTATCGCTGGCTTACGACGGAGAAAATTACCTTCAGGGCGCATCGGTAAAAACGAACATGAATGCCCGGGTTATAATCCCGAAAATGAAGATTGAATTTGCAGAGAATTCGGAGGTAACGGTGAATAACATGACCTTGACCCTTAATGGTTCTGTTGAGAACGATTCGGCTCACGATCAGCTACTTTTCGATATCAGTTTCCAGGGTAAATTATTACCGCTGCCCGAAATGCTGGCCTTTGTTCCGTCTGGTTACCAATCGTACCTGAAAGGTGTTGAGGCCAGCGGATTAATTACTTCGGAAGGCCGGATTAAAGGGGCGTATTCCGATTCGCTGATGCCGTTGCTGGATATGCACATTGTTCTTCAGGAGGGCACACTGAAATACGAAGGTTTTCCGGTTACGTTGAGCGATATGAATGGTGAAGTCGCTTTTTACTCCGATTTGACCAATGACGATATTTCGTACCTGAAAATAGATCGGTTTAGCGCTAAAACTCCTAAATCGACCATTCAAACCAGTGGAAAAATCACTCATTTCATCACAGATATGCAATGCGATCTGACTTCGGAAGGGGATTTGGATTTGTCGGAATTTGCACCGATGATTCCCGCTGATATGAAAACCAAGTTGAGCGGACGGGCGGCTGGAAAGGTGATTTCGCAATTCTCGATGTCGCAGATAGAGAAGATGCAGCTGGAAAAAATGGTGCTTTCCGGCTCGGTAAACTTGTCGGATTTCAAGCTGGTTTACGATACCATTTCGATGCAAACCGATGATTCAAAAATCGATTTCAGTTTACCCAATTTGTTGGCTTCAGCAAAAAATAAGCGATTTGTAAGCGCCAAAGTGAATACCAAGAATCTGACTGTCAGCACCACGAAAGGAATCAGAGCATTGGTTAAAAATGCTCAGGTTTCGTTGGAAGCTTCTGATTTCAGAGACAGTACGCGTATTCCGGAGGTCGCCTGCACGTTTAAACTCGATTCGCTTTCGGCAAGCATGGATACTATTCAGTTAGCTGTTCAAAAGCCTGTGGGACAACTGGAAATGATGCCGCGAAAAGGCAACCTTACAGAGTTTGAAGTGAATGTGACCTTCGACAGTGGGCGTTTGATTGCTTCTGCAGGAGCTGGTAAAGGCCAAATGAACAACTCGAAACTGAAAGCATTTTATTTGAGCGACAAAGTTCAGCCCAAAATGAAGATGGAGTACTCGGGCGAGAACCTGCAACTGGCGATGGGCAAGGACTCGGCCCGAATGAATAAACTGGATATGAACGCCGATTTGTTGAACGATCAGAGCCAGAAGGACGTTTTTCAGCAATGGCAGGGCAACGGTTTTATGAAGGTTGACAGGGGCCTGATTTCGATGTCGTCGCTCAAATATCCGCTGGAAATACCTTCCATCCAAATGGATTTTACGCCTGAAACGTTCAATATCAAGGAAAGCAAATTGAAAATTGACCGGTCGGATTTCAGTCTTTCGGGAAAGCTAAACAATGTGTTGTCGTATTTCAGGAAAGACTCGCTGCTTCGCGGAAATTTCAACTTTGTGAGCGACAAAACCGATTTGGTACAACTGATGCAATTAACCAGCGGATTGGGCGATACCATCCAAACAGATGAAACTTCGTCTGGGCCATACATGGTTCCGAAAGGGATGGATTTGCAGTTGAATGTGGATATTGCTTCGGCAAGTTACGGCACGGATGCAGCAAAAGATATCAAAGGAAAACTGCGGGTGAAAGATGGACTGATGGTGCTGGATGATTTCGCTTTTACCACTCCTGCCGCCGCAATGATGTTAACGGCCATGTACCGTACTCCGCGCAAAAACCATCTTTTTGTGGGGTTTGATTTTCACATGATGGATGTTGAGATTGTTGAACTGTTGAAAATAATTCCGGATGTGGATTCGATAATGCCCATGCTGCGCTCGTTTAGCGGAAAGGGCGAGTACCACATGGCGGCCGAAACATATCTCGATTCGCTTTACAATCCGAAGAAATCGACCATTCGCGGGGCCGCTTCGGTGAGAGGACAGAACCTTGTTTTGATGGATGGAGAGACGTTTAGTGAAATTGCCAAAACATTGAAATTCAGTAAAAAGACATTTAACAAGGTGGACAGTCTGGCTGCCGAATTTACAGTGTTTAAGCAGGAAATAGATGTGTACCCGTTCCTGATTGTGATGGACAAATACAAGGGCGTGGTAGCCGGTCGGCATAACATGGACATGAGTTTCGATTACCATATTTCGGTGGTCGATAGTCCGTTGCCATTTAAATTAGGCATCGACATTACCGGCACGCTGGATGACCTGAAATATCGGCTGGCCAAATGCCGCTATGCCGAATTGTATCGCCCTGCGGCGAGGGGAGAAGTGCAGAACCGGCAACTCGAACTTCGGCGCATGATTCGCGAAGCACTGACGCAAGGGCTGTAATCAGTTTTAACAAAAAAGTGCCATTCGACAGTCAAAATTAGCACCTTCGACAAGTAATTCGTGCAGTTCATAAAATATCTCAACAAATGATCATAAAAGGCAACAACAATCTACTGTATATAATAATGAATTGCATACATTTGAAAAACCTAAAAAACCAACTACAGAAATGAATACTCACAAAAACACCTCGCCTCGTCAATCTTTATTTTCAATCGGTTTAAGAAAAATCATCATGCTTTCGCTGTGCTTATTTTTACTGATAAAGTTAGATGCTCAAAACATTACCGAAAATCAAACAGATGAATATCCCCGCTTTTATGTGGGCTTTGGAACCGGGTTCGATAATTTTACCGGATTAATGGGCGTTTCGGGAACCCTCAAAATGAACGAAAAAATTTCGATGCGTGGCGGTGTGGGCCTTAGCGGATGGGGATTTAAGAATTCCATCGGGATAAAGTACGATCTCAAAGAAACTGGCGGATGGTCCTATTGTTTGGGATATTCTTATTCTCCTGGTTTTGAGGGCTTAAAAATGGATAGTGAGCTTGAGTCAGGCGGAACAAAAGAAATAACGGTCGATTATCTTTCTGCCAGTACCATCAACCTGGCCATCGACCGCAATTGGAAAATCGGGAAAGCGAATATTTTTTACATTGAATTAGGTTATGCCATTCCGCTGCAATCGAATAGGTGGCGGGCAACCGATGGTTCGGTCCTCACAAGTACGAATGAAGCGGTGTTAAAGCTATTGCAACCAGGCGGCTTGATTCTAGGCGCCGGATTCGCATTTAGAGTTTTTTAGGGAAATGAGTGAAAGGAATGGAGTAGTATATACAAATCACAAAATGATTTTAAAAAAAAAATACAAAACCGCTGAATGTATTAAACAACAGCGGTTTTGATTTTCTTAGAGTGCCCAGAACAAGATAGCATATATGCATATTTAATTCCTGAAATAATTCCATAAATTCAATGATAGTAAGGAATACAGAAGATTATTCATTTACTATTTTCAAGGTTGTTTGTATGTTTTTGGAATATAGTGGTATGAAAGTGGTATGAATGTATTATTTTTGATGCATACTTTTACCACTTAATTTTTACCACTTATGGCCATAGGTTTTTACTTAAGCAGAGACTCTATTTATGCAATTTACCGCATTCAAAAAAATGGGAAAAGAATAAATCTCACCTATTATCCTGGTATCACAATCGAAAATATTAATGATTGGCGTAAGGACAAACAGCGAACTAAAGACGAAAAGACAAATAATGAATTGGTGAAAATCGAAAAAGCAATTATTGACATAATGGATGAAGTGGATCCATTTCATTTAACCAATGAAACTTTTGCTCAATGCATCAATCAGAAATTATATGGCAAGCCTGCGACACATACATCATTTTTCGATTATTCGGAAGAGTTTGTGAAACAAGCAAAGCAGAATAAAGGACACGAATTTGCCAATTCATTTCGGACAGTATTAAATAAACTCCGCGAATTTGATTCCAGTTTAACTTTTGAACGGATAGACAAGAAGTTTTACCGTGAGTTTGTGAATTGGTTACAGGGCAAAGGGTTTTCAGCTAACTATACTGGTTCTATGATCCGAGACCTGAAACGAATACTCAACAAAGCATCAGAGGATGAAATAAACACTCTAAACACTTTTGAATCATTCAAGGTAATGGCTGAAGATGTTTTTAATATATATCTAACAGAGGAGGAGATTCAACGTATTTATGATGTCAAGATTACGGAAGACATTATTATTGAAATCCAAAAAGAGAACAAAAGGAAGCAGCTTCAAAAGGGAAACAAAATTATAGATGCCAATAAGGAGCAGCAAGCTATGATTACCAAAGCAAATATTGTTCGTCAGATTGATGCACTAAACCGGGCAAGAAAACTCTTTGTTGTTGGTTGCTGGACCGGACTTCGGGTTGAAAACTATTTGTCAATTGATCCGGAATTACAATTTGATCTTGAAAAAGGATTCATTCATGCCATTGCCAACAAAAACGGGCCAAAGCTCAAAATTCCAATGCATAAACTTGTCAGGCAGATTGTTGAACATGATGGATTTCCAGTAACCATTAGTCAGCAAAAATTTAATAAGCAGATAAAAATTATCGGCATGATTGCTCAAATCAATGAGAAAGTAATTTATTCAAGAACCGAAGGGGGTAAAAGAGTGGAATATTCCCAACCTAAATACGAGCTGATAACAACGCATACTGCCAGACGCTCATTTGCCAGTAATCTTTTAGGTCGCGGAATTCCTAAACAATTCATTATGGCAGTTACTGGCCATACCACCGAAAAATCATTCAATAAATATACTCAGGCTATTCAAAAAGATTTAATGACTGAGAAGTTAGCTGATTATGACATATGGCTAGGTGAAAGCAAGGATGAACAGAAAAAAAAGAAAGTGAAAATAAAGGAGTCTAAATAGAGCTCCTTTCGATGCTCCCTTTTACAATGTATAGTTTCAATATCTCATCCCGACGGATTTCAAAGGGTGGATAGAACTTGTTTTCACTTTCACAGGTAACTGTTTCATCCGAACTGCCGGGCATAATATACTTGATCATCCTGTGATTCTCACAGGTGATGATCAGATAAATATGTCTGTATTCAATGAAGCTTTGCTTCCACTCTTTGCAAATGGCAATTGCCCCATTATGAAGGCTTGGAAACATACTATCCCCCCATACGTTTAAAGCAAAATCGCAATCCCCGAAGCCAGGTACACTAATTTCTTTGCATTCAGATTGCATCCACGTTTCAAACATGGATGTATTGCCTGCCGATGCGTCAAGGTCATAATAAAGCATTGTTTTTATCCGGGTAGAATCGTTGCTGTTAATATGATTTGTAGGGTATCCGGAATTACCGACAATTTCATCAATTGATACGTCTAATAATTTTGATAAATGAATTAGTTTTTCAATATTCGGTTGCGAATTATTCACCTCATAACTGCTGATTGTAGCCACAGCAAGGCCCATTTTCTCCGCCAATTCCTTTTGCGACATCCTTTTTTCTATCCTTAAGTCTCTGATCTTTTCACCTATACCCATGCTGATTACTTTTTTTGAATATTTCTACAATACTTGTTTTTTTATTCGATGATACTTATACTTTTATCCAAGAACGAATACAACAAAACTAAGATAATTATTCGATAAATAAATAAATAAAGGTATGATGAACGAAAAAAAAGACAAAAAACCAGCTAAAAAAGCACCCATTGCCCCTGTTTTAAAGAGTATTGAACTGTTCAAAACGGTAACCTTCCCCATTGCCCGATTATCCTCTGTCCGGACTACTGCGCAGATCATCCAAAATGAGCACGGTATGCGATTCGTTACCCGTAAAAACAAAGAGACAAAAGTGATCGAAATAACCCGGATAAAATAGTGATATGGATAAAAAGATCATTCTTGAGGGCCTTTCACTGGAGGATTTTCAGGATAGTATACGAAAAATAGTTCGTGATGAAATTACAGCAAATGACAATAAGAAAGTTGCTCCGATGACTAAGACCGAAGCCTGTCGCCAGTTGGGAATTACAAACAAGACACTTCAGAAGGTATTAACTGAAATGAATTTAAGTGAAGTGTTTCCTTCGGATATCAACAGAATCCTATTCAAATATCCGAAGTACATAAGAAAGGCAACCACGGCAAATCAGCCATGGGCGGACATTGAAGAAATTAAGTCCGGAAAGTATTATTTAGAGACAATTACCGAATCAATTCAATCAGTTTAAAATTATCAACAATAATCAGCAATAAAAATACAAATGGAAAAAACAGCATTACAAATGTTCACTTCTACTGTGACGAATGATGATGAACATATTTATATTAAACCGTTGTGCGATTTCTTCAAAATTGACCCGGAGAATCAGGGGGATAAAATCAAAAATGACCTGATTTTGGCAAAATCTTCGGTAAAAAAGCCGAACAAAACGCTGTTTGGTGACAACTACCCGCGGCTTAGTTTGGATAAAAAAGGTTTTATCCGATGGATTCAGTTACTGAACCCGAATATTATTGACAAAAAACTCCGTCCATCGTTTTTGATATACCAGGAATTGATCTTCGAATTTTTTTACGGTGCCGCCGAGGAACAGAAAATGATAGGGTCGCTCAATGCGAAACTTCAGAATTTAAAAATGGATTACAGTTCGATTGGTCATGAAATACGAATTACCCAGCAGCAATTGTTTGCCGCCCTGAACAAACGTTATCAATACAGCCTGCCTTTTGTAGATCCGAAAAAATCACTT
>JAHEYU010000031.1 GCA_023251435.1 Bacteroidota bacterium | reverse complement strand
GAATTTAACTTCTTTCGTACAAACATGCCCGAAATTACAAATGGGACACCCATTTCCAAAATTCATCCCAATAAAATCAGGCCTTCCAGAGGCTCTTTTTGAAATGTGCGGAAAACAGGAGAATATTTCAATGCGCTTTTTAACTGGCTAAGCGTAAAATCTTTTCTCCTGCGCGAAATGCAAACTGAATCGCCATTTGATAGGGTAAGAATGCCGCCATCGTTTTTTGTGAACGATGTGACATGTTGCAGATTGACCAGATGGGTTTTATGAACGCGGATAAAACCATATTCGGCAAGCAATTCTTCGAACTCGATAAGCGTTTTGGCAACCAGCAACGGTTTCTTATCCGTAAAATAAAGATGGGTGTAATTGCTTTCCCCTTGACAGCGAATAATGGATTTCACTTCGACAAATTCAACCCGGTCGAAGGTTGGAAGTCCAATTTTAGGGTTGCCCGGATGCAAGGTATTTTGGTAAAGTTGCCTGATCCGTTGGTTTTCGCTGCGGTTGCGGATGCGTAAACTTACCTTATCAACAGCGGCAATCAGTTCATTCAGGTTAATGGGTTTCAGAATGTAATCGCTGGCCGAAAACCGGATGGCACGGATGGCATAATTGTCGTAAGCGGTCACAAAAATCACCTCGAACGGGAAGTCCTTAAAATGTTCGAGCAATTGGAAACCGTTTCCTCCCGGCATTTCAATATCCAGAAAAATTAGTTGTGGCTGATGTTCATGAATTCCGGCAATGGCCTGTTCAACCGATCGGGCTTCGCCCACCACCTTTATTTGCGGGCAATGCGTTTTAATCAGTCCGGCAAGGTTTTCACGTCCGTTCTTTTCGTCGTCAACGATGAGCGCTGAAATGGGCATAAGCAATTATAAATTTTGATTAAAGAACCACTGTTAAAAAATCGCACATAAATACTAGATTATTGCGGTGATAGAGTCGAACTATATGACAGCTATTTACTGGCGGAGAGCCGCCCACTCGATTAACAACAGACATTATCACTACTAATTTCATCTAATTATTCTATTTACAATTAGTCCGATGTCATTTTCAACGTTTTTTGGTCCATCGCAATATGGCTTAATAATTCGACCGTTCTGAATTAAGAAGTAGGTTGGATATTCGCTTAAATTATACTTTTGAATAAGCACGTCACTCCAGTTCTTATTTGCAAAAAGGTTAATCCCATTTAACTTTTTTTCAGTGACGATTTTCTCCCAATTATCTTTTTTAGATAAAACACAGATATTTAAAAATACGACATTATCGGAATCTTTGAACTTTTCAATTAGTACATTCTTATCAGGTATCGATGCAACGCAGGATTTGCACCAAGTTGCCCAAAAATTAATATAAATGATTTTTCTTGTAAAGCTATTGGAGGAATAAAAATCTCCATTTATATCAGGCAAATAGAAATATGGGATAGTATCGTTTTCTTTTACTGCTTTTTTTATATTATTCCTGTATTCATCATTTCTGTTTAAAACAATTGAATCTGTTAATAGACTTCTCTTTTTGATTAAATCATTCGAATAATATTGGAGTGAAAAGTTATTTTTATGCTCAAAAAATATTTGGTCAAAGTTTTTTAACTCTTTAGTTACACTTAAGTATGAATTAAGGACATTATACTCAAAAATGTCACGTACTTCTCCATTCAGGTTTTCATTTGCTTTAGACAATGCGGTTTTAGTAGTTAAATCCATTAATTCTTTGGTGCTTAATCCCTCTCCTTTGATGTTCTTGTGAACCAAATGATTTTTCAAAAAGAAGAAATACCAATATGAATAAATGGCTTGAGGATTATCAATCTGTAATGTGTCTATCGATTTATAGTAATCGGCACCAGAATTAAATGGTTTATTTAGATATCTTTTAGTATAGGTTTCTTGTGATTCCTTAAAACTATTGCATAGATAAATAATTTGATTTCTTTCAGTTTGAATAAACCAATCAGGAAGGATTGTATTCTTGAGATAGTTGTCAAGAAAAGTTAATTCATTGTTCATCAAACTATCAGTATTTTGTAATATCTCATTGGGGACAAGAGCTACTTGATTTAATGGAAGTCTCAGGTCTTGATATTGTAATTGTTGTTTTTTCTTTAGATAATAGTGGCAAATTTCTTTTGTAATACCTTCAAAATAAATAGTGTCAGTTTCTTTTGTATTCTTCATGCGAACGAAAATCTTAAGCGTATCAGCAGGATAAGTAAATCCTGTAAATGCATTATTGCCAACATAAAAGTGAATTAGAGAAGGATATTCACAGGGAATAACAAACTGCTTTTTATTTTCTTTCGTGTCTACAAATGTCGTTTTTTCAAATTTTGATGTTTGTATAATAGGCAAATTGTATAAGCTTAATTTCAAAGTATCTGAGACATTTTGAAATGAAAACAGAACTACCGCAGTTTCACCTAACTTGAATCTTTTCAATTGCATTCCAAAACAAGAAATTGTCCCTGTCAATATCAATCCAAGTACTATTAATCGGGTGATGATGATTTTAAAATATCCAATCTGCATAATAATTTAGTTGTTGTTTTTGGTTTGTTTTAATTTGCATCTAAATACACGTAGAACATCTGAACTGTATTTGCCAGTTTCAAAATATAGATCGAATTTTTCCCGTCCTTACTTTTCGTCGTCAACAATGAGTGCTGAAATAGGCATAAGCTATCAAAGATCTTTAAAGGCTCGTTTGTCGAATATAAATGGTGTCTTGCTGATGACTTTGCAAAAATGGATGCCCGGGTGAAGAGGGTTTAGGATGATATTGTACTCGGTTGGTATAATAACCGAAGGTACTTTGAGTGCCAGATGTTCTTTTTTTCGCAAAAAGGATGTGCCGTAATTAACTGTTTCACTGGCAAAAGGAAAGCTGTCCCATCCACCCACCAGAACCGATTGCGGAACTGTTTGAATTTCTATCCCGTCAGGTATCTCAATTTCGACCAGAAAAAGATTGTTTGGAAGGTTTTCAAAGCTTGCTACGTGAACAATCTTTTCCCACGCAGCCAGAGAGGCATGTTCGGAGGTGTAGATAACCAGATTTCCCTTTTTATGCCACCTTCCAGGGCCATACAGTCCACCCATTCCATCAAGAGCAGAATGTTCTTCATTTGTAATCCTGTAAACAATCATTAGGCTGAAAATCCGTATTCAATAGCGTTCAATTCGTCCAGAACAAGTTGTATTCCGGAAAATGTATCTAGGTACGAAGCAGGCTTTTCCCCACCCATTACCGCATTGGTCGAATTCAGCCAACGGTGGAATTTTTCCCGACTACCGAATGCATAAATTCCTGATTTGAAGAGTTTTGCTATATACAAAGCCCGTTCGGAAGGGCCGGGGGCAATAAGTTGTGTAGGTTCTTTATCCTGAATCGACCGCGTTGAAATCCTTAGGTACGAAGTAAGTTCTTTCAATGTTAATCCTGATTCACGGGCAATTGACAAAAGCATAGATTTTTGGATGCCTTTTCTTGCTCCGATCAGGAAATCTTTTTCTGAAATTTCAAGTGCTTTCATATTAAAAGTGAATTTATTCGCTCAAAGATAAGAATAATTTCTGTTTATAAATTGTATGTAATTGACTCTTCGATGAATGCCGGATCATTTTATTGCTCTTCCGGAATAACAATTTCGACCCGTGTGCCTTCCATTCCCTGCTCCGTAAGGTCAATCAGTTTGAACGAATAATTGCCACCGTATTTTTCTTTCATCATCTGGATGCGCTCTTCGTTCATGCGCAAACCCACACCATTCGACTTGGTTTTGAGCTTTTTCGCAGCCTCAATTCCAATGCCGTTGTCTTCAATAGTAGTTTGTATGGTATTCCCAGTTTTATGAATCTGAATTGATAGCTTTTTATCGCCTGTTTTGTGCTGAAGTCCGTGCATCAGCGCATTTTCGGCCACGGGTTGTAAAATCATGGAAGGCAGCATAAACAGGTTCTGGTCGATTCCATTATCCACCTCGATAGTGTATTCAAAATCGAAGCGCAGTTTTTCAAGGTTCAGATATTGTTCCAATGTTTCCAGCTCTTCGGCCAGCGAAACTTCTTCCTTATCCGAGTTACGGAGCACTTTCCGTATCAGTCCGGCAAAGTCAGATAAATACAAATGGGCCTCCTGGGCCCTGTTTTGCTGAATGAGGTTTTGTACCGAATTCAAACTGTTGAAAAGAAAGTGCGGATTCATTTGTGCCCGAATGGCGGCCATCTGCAATTCGCGCAACCGCTTTTCCTGAGTTTGTTTCTTCAGGCGCTGTTTCATCCGATATTTGTAGGCCAGAAACAAAATCAGGAAAAAAAACAAAGATGCTGCCAGAACGATGATAACTCCCTGCAATGTTGATTTATTGATTTCCTTCTTTTTTGGTTTAAGACTTTCTTCTGCAATTGAGACAGCTTTCCCCAGATCCTTTTCAAACCCGATGCGTTCACCTGATTCGTTGTAAATGATATACATATTAATGTTGTCAAGAAAAATTTCGGTCAAACGGATAGAATCGTTCAGCAGAAAAAGCTGGTGTGAAAGCGGTTCTGCGCGGTTATTCCAGTCTTTCCAGAGATCGTAATTGGTGCCTTCGTTGATTAATACAAAATTATATTCAGGATGCTTTTTTACTTCATCGTCCATTTCATAGCGGGCTACTGACCAATTGGACCCGGCAAAAACAATGGCTGGTTTTTTCGAAATAAGAGAGCCAAGTTTGGTTTCTTTTCTTTGAAGGTCAAGAAATGTAACATTGGGAACATATCGTGAATTACTCCAATGTAACTGATTGGAAATTAGCGCTTCTATTTCCTTGTTGAATTCTTTGTCGCTGCTACGTTTTTGCATTAATTCAAGGGTTTCGAGCGCATAAGGTTGCCAAATATTTGAATTATTGGAATAGCCGACATTGTTTGTGAAAAGCATAGAAAGTTGTTGCGCTATGGTCCGGTAAAGCGCTGATCCGCTCAGTACCATTTTTGTGAATTGAACCGTTTGCTCTAAATCGTTGCCTGCGATTGAGTTTGTAAATCTGTACATTATTGGATTTTCAGGAACAATCTGTCCAATTTTATACCTGACATATCGCATGGTAAGGTCTCGTGAGAAAATGCCATAGTCATTGTAAATTCTATCAATTTCGACGGTGTCGAGCATGTTTTTGACCAAACCTTCCAATTGTTTAGGTATTAGATTGATGCCAGGAAAAGTACCGAATGGGAGTTGGCTCGCTGTAACCGCTTCGAATAATCTCGTATAAAATATAGCCTGAAGTTCGCGTTCTATAAATGTTACTGATTCCGGGGCCAAATCTTTTTTATAGTCCAGCAACATTCCATTCAACTTGTCAAATGAGCCAATATATCTTTCAATCCAATTACTTTGCTCTCCATTATAGAGCCTGCTGTATAGTGTGTTGTATGGGGGCATTCCCCATTCCTGCTGATATTTCATCAAAAATTCAGCTTCCGTTTTACGATCACCCGAAAATTCAACCGATTCATACCTCATGATGTTTTGGGTTGATTCTTTATTCAACGTTAATCGGGTCTTGATGTAGATGGAGTCACCGGGTTCTGCATAAAGCAGAAATTGTGCAGAATTAATATTTTGCTTTTTGTTTGGTTGAACCAAAATAACCAAACCGTTGTGCTGTAATTTGGTTTCGATCCTGAAGTTTCCTGCTTTGTCAAGATAAACATCTTTGCTGTCCAATTCGTTTCCGAAAGCCCTGTTTAGTGTATAAAGCACAATGTGGTCATTTACCGGGTTTTCAATACGGCCACAAACAATGATGTTTTGCGATTTTTGGATTGACCGTTTTATCAGTTTTAATTCACTTACCTTTTTTATCTTGAAATTACCTTGGAAAATTATCAGGCTTGATCCCTTTTCTTCGTTTTTTATCGGTTTTTCTTCAGAAAGATTGGTCAATAATCTGGTCTGCAGGTCGAGTTGACAACTCAGTTTCTTTATTGAATCGTGAGCCAAATTTACCAGTTCAACGATTTCGTCATTACGCGACTTAACAGACAGATCGGCTCCAAGCCTTTCTGATTTTATCGTTGGTTGGTCCAAATCTACATTCAGAAATATAAATGGCATTAGAAATACATCGCTTTGCCATTGCAGATCCCATTTATTGATAATTCCAATTACCCATGAACGAGTTTTATCTGAATAACCTTTGTTTGACAAAATTCCGTGGCACTGTTCCAGAATCTCAACCCTATTGGTGAGTTGAACCGAGTTTGTATTTAGGTCCAACTCGTATTTGAACTGAACCTGATAAAGAATTTCTTCCGGAATATCACCAAGGTGTATTTCCCGGAAAAATCTGTTCATTATCGGAAAGGCATAATCTTTGGCATAAACTTCATCCGATTGGAGGTATCTTTCTGCCTTTTTCAGCATCTGTGCAGTAAAGCTTAGCTTATTGTCATTTATTTTGCCCATCACAAGAGAGAACCTGTTTGTTAGATACCGATCGGTAAATGGCTTTTGGTCAGCAGAAAAGAATATTTCTTTTTCCGTCCATTCATAAATCAGTTCCTCGTTTTCTTTGAAGTTGACCTGAGCTTGTTTCGCATTTGAAGAAAGTGTAAGCAGAATAGAAGCAAGAAGGACGGCAAGGTTGAAAATAATCGTTTTCATGGTTGCTGATTTGTTTCCCCAAAGGTGGATGAAAAACATAAAGAAACAAAGAAGCATTTAGCGAGCGGCAGGAATGACTGATTGAACGGTAATTCCGAATTTAGCTTTGTTGTGCCTCATGTTTTCCTGTATTATTTTTAGCGGATATTTTGAGGCAAATAATATGCACGAAAGGTTCAGGAATCGATGGGTCGATAAGATTGAATTTGTATGAAATTTTTTCTCTTTCCAATTTTATTACATTTGTCATTCCCGTTAAAAACCTATGTATGCTTTCGAAAATTAAACTTCACTGGCAAATATTGATTGCCCTGATTCTTGCTGTTGCTTTTGGATATTTTGCACCCGATCTTGTTCAATATATATCGTGGATGGGGGTAATTTTTTTACGTGGACTGAATATGGTAGTGGTTCCGCTTATTTTAAGCTCTATCATCAGCGGAGTGGCAAGTATTGGCGGCGGCTCGAATCTGGGGCGTTTGGGAATTAAAACCATTTCGTACTACATCGTAACCAGCCTGATAGCTATTTTGATAGGATTATTTTTCGTCAATCTGTTTCAGCCGGGCGTTGGCGCAAATCTTGGAAATGCCGAAACTCTGAATAATCTGCCAACAGCCAGTACTTCAGTGAGCGATATCCTGATTCGAACCATCCCTGATAATATATTTGATGCCATGGCCAATGGCGAGATACTTCCGATAATCTTTTTTGCCATTCTGTTTGGCGCTTTCATCACGCAAATTCCACAGAAAAAGCAAGAATTTTTGGTCAGTTTATTTGATTCTATTTTTGAAGTTATGATGAAAATTACAATGTTCATCATTCGTTTTACGCCACTTGGTGTGTTTGCCATAGTTGCAAAAGAAGTAGCAAAAAACGCCGGGTCACTCGGAAATATTGCCGGAAGCCTTGGAATTTATATGTTGACAGTTTTTGTGGCCTTAATTGTACATGCCGGAATTATTTTGCCATTGTCGGTAAAAATTCTTGGAAAAGCCAATCCCTATAAGCATTTCAGGAATATGGCAACTCCATTGCTAACCGCATTCTCAACATCATCATCCAATGCCGCCCTTCCTTTATCGATGGAAGCCACCGAACACAAAAATGGGGTTTCGTCAAAAATATCAAGTTTTACGCTGCCATTAGGAGCTACCATTAATATGAATGGAACTGCACTTTACGAATGTGTTGCCGTTATTTTTATAGCACAGGCTTATGGAATTCATCTCTCTGTGAGTCAACAGGCAATTGTGGTGGTTACTGCTCTTTTGGCAGCCATTGGTTCTGCTGGTATCCCAATGGCCGGACTGGTAATGATGACCATTGTTTTAACAGCGGTAAACCTACCGTTGGAAGGAGTTGGGCTTATTTTGGCTGTTGACCGGATTTTGGATATGTCGCGCACCACAGTAAATGTTTGGGGCGATACCTGCGCAGCTGTAATTATTGCCAAATCAGAAGGGGAAACCTTGAATGTCTGATTTCTTTTGTAATACGAAACTTGATCTTTTATATGAGTCATTGGGTTACCAATGACTTTTTTTGTAAGTTTAAATTTTGTAACTTTCATAGCATTAGTCACATTAATCTAAAATTCAAAGCTATGAAAAGAACATTTACATTGATTCTCGCTCTGTTAATGGTGCTTTCTGTGATTGCCCAAACTCCAACGAAGAGCATTCAGGTTTTAAGTAAGTCAATTGAAAATCATGAGTTTATTCAAAATAAATTCAAAGCAATTGATGCCAAAAGAATTCAGTTTAATAACCATCGTGCAAAGTCGAATGCAATTCTCAAATCAGCTCAGGTAATTAAGCAAAGACTTGATTCAATCATTGAGGAAGAATTGGATTCGATTACTAAGCAAATTCGTTTATCCTCGAAAACAGAATTCAAGTATAACGCTGCAGGCAATGTAACCCAGGAAATATATTATTTCTGGGATAAAAGCTCTGGTAAATGGATTGGTGACTGGAAATTCGAAACTTTATGGAATGCGCAGGGGAAGCAATATCAAACAATTGATTCTGAATGGGATGTAAATGCGAAAAAGTGGGTAAATAATTATAAAAACGAAACTATTTATAATTCAAACGGACATATCTCAACAGAGTTGAGTTCTGAATGGGATTTATCCTCGACTAAATGGCAGAATAGCTGGAAGACAGAGTACTCATACAATAGTGTTGGAATAAAGACTCAACAAATCAGTTCCACGTTTGATGATGAAAAGAATCAGTGGGAAGTTTCAATGAAATATGAATTCACCTACAATTCGGCGGGAAAATTATCTCTGGAAACAAGATATTATTCCGATGGTGGGAGTGAGTACCTAATGTTCTCAAAATCTGAACATACCTACAATGCTGACGGTTCGCTCAAGCAAATAGTTACTTATACTTCAGATTTTATGGGTGGATGGAAGTTAAGTTCAAGAAGTGAATTTGTCTATGATAGTTCAGGCAATTTAACAAGGGAAACAAGCTATGCATCGAACCAACAAAGCAGCGAGTTGGTGGCTAAATGGAGGAGCGAGTATGTTTTTGATTCAAATGGAAATATGTATCAGGAAGTTGATTATGAGTGGGATATGGCAACCAATAAATGGTTTATCGATTGGAAAACAGAATATTCATTCAATAATTCTTATTCGTATAACGAACTTCTCTTACCCTACGGCGACCTGGAGAATTATTTCAGACACATGATTACCAGTGGTATTACCCACGAACGCGATGAAGATACCGGAGAACTAATTGTTAGCGGAAAAATGCGGGCATATTATTCACCGGTAAATATTTCAGGGATAAATGATATTACTAAACATGAATTAATCGTTTTCCCAAACCCTGCTTCAGATTTTGTAATAATTGGTATAGGAAATTTGAATCAGGTGGTGTTAGTCGAACTGTTTGATATGAAAGGTAATAAAGTTGTTTCTCGCTATCAGTCGGGTAACGAGAAACTATACGTCAATCAGTTGAATAGTGGAATTTACATTTGCAGGATTCACCTTAACGACCAAATAATCAGTTCGAAGATGGTAAAAAAATAAAGTCAGGTCTTTTATATACACCCACATACAAAACCATCAGCCATTCCTTCGGTCAGCTCGTTAACCGCTTTTTTTTCTTCGTCGGTACCAGAGCAATCATCACAAACCGGAAGGTTCAGCTGTTGGTTTTTCTTTGTGGTTTGAGGATCGTTTTCCTTACCACAAACAAAACAACTATTCAAAAAATCAGCCATTAATTTTGAGTTTATTGTAGAATTTTGCACCAAAAGTAAATTTTTAATTTGGTTATCAAAAATCACTTATGGCCATGCCTTTGTCATAAAAAACATTTGTTATTTTAGTTTTCAGCTGATTTATTGGCAGTTATTTCCGTCAAAAAAGCAATTATGGCCGATCTTTCTGCAAATTGGTGCATGGCACGATAATCGTAAAAACCAATTTCAGATTTAAACATTATAACTACATTTGTGACTTTCAATTTTTGATCAATTAAAACCCAGATAATGGCATTTATAAACAAAATTCTAGGCAAATTTCTCGGCAACAAGGCTGACAAAGACATGGTTGAGATCACGCCGATCCTTCAGAAAACATTAAAAGAATATGAACGTGTAAAATTGCTTTCGAGCGATGAGCTGAGAGCCGAATCGGATCGTTTAAAAGCTTTGATTCAGGAAAGAATTAAACCTGAAGAAGACAGGATTAGCGAACTGAAAGAATTGGTTGAAACAGTTGATATTCAGGAAAGTGAAAAGATATTTCAGGAGATTGACAAGCTTGAGGAGAAAATTGATGACAAGCTCGAAGAAGTACTGAACGAACTAATTCCGATAGCATTTTCGGTTGTTAAGGCAACTGCAAAACTGTTTAATGACAATGAAAAGGTTGTAGTAAAAGCAACCGATTTCGACCGCGATCTTGCTGCAATCCGAAACAGTATTGTAATTGAAGGTGAAAACGCCGTTTGGTTTAACAAGTGGATGGCCGGTGGTAACCAGATTACCTGGGAAATGGTTCATTACGACGTACAGCTGATCGGTGGAATTGTGTTGCATCAGGGAAAAGTTGCGGAAATGGGTACCGGTGAAGGAAAAACACTGGTGGCAACCCTTGCCGTTTTCCTGAATGCATTGACAAGAAAAGGTGTCC
This sequence comes from Bacteroidota bacterium, assembly GCA_023251435.1. Taxonomy (GTDB): domain Bacteria; phylum Bacteroidota; class Bacteroidia; order Bacteroidales; family Prolixibacteraceae; genus Aquipluma. The sequence continues at coordinate 53,994 of JAHEYU010000031.1, read as the reverse complement.
ATTTGGTGACGGTAAACGACTACCTGTCGAAACGTGACTCGGAATGGATGGGCCCGATCTTTGAATTCCACGGATTGAGCGTTGATTGTATCGACAAACATCAGCCTAACTCCGAAGGCCGTCGACAGGCATATATGGCCGATATTACTTACGGAACCAATAACGAATTTGGTTTCGATTACCTGCGCGACAATATGGCCATCAATCCCCGCGATCTGGTTCAGCGCAAACATCATTATTCAATTGTTGATGAGGTCGATTCAGTTTTAATTGACGACGCCCGTACGCCTTTGATTATTTCGGGTCCAATACCGAAAGGCGAAATTCAGAAGTTTGAAGAGCTGAAACCCAAAGTTGAAAAGCTGTATGCCGCTCAGCGCAACGTGGTTAACCAATGCCTGGCCGATGCAAAAAGAATACTGAACAATCCGAATGCAACCAAGGAAGAAAAAGAACAAGGCGCCATATTATTGCTTCGCGCGCACAAAGGTCTTCCCAAAAATAAGGCTATCATCAAATTCCTGAGTGAAGAAGGAATTAAAACCATGATGACCAAAATAGAGAATTTTCACATGCAGGATAATAATAAGCTTATGCATATTATTACCGATCCTCTGTTTTTTGTGATTGAAGAAAAATTGAATTCTGTTGAGCTGACTGACAAAGGTATTGATCTGATTTCGGATGATGTTGAAGATCCTACTTTCTTTGTTTTACCTGATGTTGGTTCTGAAATAGCTGAAATTGAGAATAATAAATCGCTAACGAAGGAACTGGTTCTTGAGAAAAAAGATGAGTTGCTGACGAATTATGCCATCAAATCAGAGCGCGTTCATACCATCAATCAACTGTTGAAAGCATACGCAATGTTTGAGAAAGACGTTGAATATGTGGTAATTGACAACAAAGTGAAAATTGTGGATGAGCAAACCGGCCGTATCATGGAAGGCCGTCGTTATTCAGATGGGTTGCACCAGGCGATTGAAGCAAAGGAGCGTGTGAAAGTTGAAGCAGCCACACAGACTTTTGCAACTATTACCCTTCAGAATTATTTCAGAATGTACCACAAGCTGGCCGGTATGACCGGTACTGCCGAAACAGAGGCAGGTGAGTTGTGGGACATCTACAAGCTTGATGTGGTGGTAATTCCAACCAATAGAAAAGTAGTTCGCGACGATCGCGAAGACATGGTATATAAAACCAAACGTGAAAAATATAATGCAGTAGTTGAAGAAATTGTAGCACTTAACAACCTGGGACGTCCGGTTTTGGTGGGAACAACTTCAGTAGAAATTTCGGAGTTGCTAAGCCGGTACCTTAAAATGAGGGGCATTAAACACAATGTGCTGAACGCGAAACTACATGCCCGCGAAGCTGAAATTGTTGCCGATGCAGGTATGAGAGGTATGGTGACCATTGCAACCAATATGGCAGGCCGTGGTACCGACATTAAATTAACTGCCGAAGTGAAATCATTGGGTGGTTTGGCCATTATTGGTACCGAAAGACATGAGTCGCGCCGCGTTGACCGCCAGTTACGCGGACGTGCCGGACGACAGGGAGACCCGGGTTCGTCGCAATTCTTTGTGTCGTTGGAAGACGATTTGATGCGCCTGTTTGGGTCTGACCGCATTACCGGAATCATGGATAAAATTGGCCTGAAAGAAGGCGAAATGATTCAGCATTCGATGATTACTAAATCCATTGAGCGCGCCCAGCGGAAAGTGGAAGAAAACAACTTCGGAATTCGTAAGCGTTTGCTTGAATACGACGATGTGATGAACTCGCAGCGTGAGGTAATCTATAAAAAACGCCGTCATGCATTGTATGGCGATCGTGTTGAAGTCGATATCCTGAATACAATTTACGATGTGATTGAAAACCTTGTGAACGAATATCAGGAAAATGGAATGTTCGACGAATTCAACATGGAACTGATCCGCCTGATGTCGATGGAATCGCCCGTTACAGCGCAGGAATTCCAGAAAATTAAATCGAACGAACTGGTTGACAAGGTTTATCATGAAATGGTTTCGAACTATTCACGCCGAACCGAAATTATCGCCAATCAGGCTTATCCGGTTATTCGCGATGTTTATGAGCAAAAATCTCATCTTTACCAGAATATCGTTGTTCCTATTTCAGACGGAAAACACATTTACCAGATTGTTACCAATCTTGAAAAAGCTTATAAAAATCATGGTAAAGAGCTGGTCAAATCCTATCAGAAACAAACCGTTCTTGTTACCATCGACGAAGCCTGGAAAGAACAATTGCGCGAAATGGACGACCTGAAGCAATCGGTTCAGAATGCCACTTACGAGCAAAAAGATCCGCTGCTGATCTACAAATTCGAATCGTTCAATTTGTTCAAGATCATGGTTACCAAGGTAAACAAGCAGATTGTTTCGATTCTGGCCAAAGGGCATATCCCGATCAGCGATCCGCAACAGGTACGCGAAGGTCATGAGCGCAGAGGACTTGATTTAAGCAAATTGTCAACCTCGAAATCAGAAGCTCCTTCAGGATCGTCGAGCCAACGTCCTCCGGAATCGCCCCGCGAACAGCAACATCAACCTGTGAGGGTCGAGAAAAGAGTAGGGCGCAACGATCCCTGCCCATGTGGAAGCGGTAAAAAATTCAAATCTTGCCACGGTAAAGATTTGGTGGACTAATTAATAACCCAAACAAATCATTGGCATGGACATTCTGGCCTTTATTCATTGGAACGTAAGCCCCGAGATCTTCTCGTTGGGACCACTTCATGTTCGTTGGTACGGACTTCTTTTTGCAATCGGATTCCTCTTCGGATATAACCACGGTGAAAAGATGTTCAAACATGAGAACATTGATTTGAAATGGCTCGAAAGTCTGTTTATTTACTTAATTGTTGCCACCATTTTAGGTGCGCGGTTGGGCCATGTTTTATTCTACGGATGGGATTACTATTCGCAGCATCCTGTTGAAATACTGTATGTTTGGCAGGGAGGGCTGGCCAGTCATGGCGGTGTTCTTGGGATTATAATCGCTATGATCATCTGGAGCCGTAACGTTTCGAAACGATCAATTTTATGGGTATTGGATAGGGTAGTGGTTCCTAGTATTTTTGTCGGTGCCTTAATCAGATTCGGAAATTTAATGAACTCAGAAATTTACGGAATGCAAACATCATTGCCCTGGGGATTTATATTCGAAAGGAATAATGAGACCGTGGCCAAACATCCGACACAGATATACGAAGCCTTGAGCTACCTGGTAACTTTTGGGGTGATGCTTTACATGTATTGGAGAACAAAAGCCAAAGATTACCAGGGTATGTTGGTTGGTGTATTCTTTATCATGGTATTTACGGCACGTTTCTTCGTCGAATTTATCAAGGAAGACCAGGAAGCCTTTGAAGCAACCATGAGCCTGAATATGGGACAATGGCTAAGTATTCCGTTTGTAATTACCGGAATAACACTAATCATCCTGGCGATTCGAAAAGGGCCGGTGATTTACCAAAATCAAATCAGATCCGTTAGAAAATAAATATTTTTTTTTTAAAACCCCTGAAATCAATTGACTTCAGGGGTTTCTTTTATCCTTGAAAAAAATATCAATTCGGTTCCTTTCTATTTTTTACACAAAACACTTCCAATGACCGGTTTTAACAGCAATTTATTGAAAATAATGTCATAACTTTAACAAAACCAGTTCAATAATCAACCTAACCCAAGTCTATGAAAAAGAATATAAGCCTCATTTTCGTAATCTTTGTGTTGTTCTTTGCCGATTGTAGAAAGGATGAAACTCCCGATTCATCAAGCGACAAACAAATTCTCCTGGAACAAACGGTCGAAGCCTCTTCAAGCAATCAAACCATTTCACTTCCCGGTAAAATTACAATCGAAATTCCTGCAAGTACTTTGTTGGCTTCAGGGAAACTCCGTATTTCTGAATTAAGTTCAGATATTCCCAAGTCGAATGATGATTTTTTTAAAGTGGTTTCGGCTTATGAGATTGTAATTGAAGGGCAAACCACATTTAAAAATCCGCTTAAAGTAACCTTCCCACTTGATGCAACCTATCAGAAAGACCGGCAAAAACGGCTGCAATTACAAAGCGCCTTTTACGACAAAGAAGCTAAGATATGGTCGGCATACGCCAATACAAAAGTTGATACCGTTAAAAATACGATTCAATTTGAAACTATGCATTTAACTCCACTTGGATTATTGGAACGATTGACTTCTGGTTTTTATACTGACAAATATTTGAGTAAGCATTACAATATATATTTTGTAAAGAGCGGAACGCATGCTGTTCCGGTTAATACTGAATATAATGACAAGATTTCCAGGACCTGGCATAAGGATGGTTATCCAAATTATGTGATGGATGCTGCTTATTATCTGGAATATGCCGACAGTATCTATCGAAAAGTACATAAACTTCCTGTGCCTGAACGTATAAATGTTTATATCAAAAATACTGGTGGAGATGGAATTTATGGTGAATTTTCAGGTTGTATATACCTGTCAAATAAAATTGTAAAAGATATTGAAAGCTCAAATATAACTGATGAGCAATACCTCAGCATGTCAACAGCACACGAATTATTTCATTTGGTACAGGATTCGTACTATTCTTTTCTGTTTGCCGGAACGATAAACCTGTGGTGGCTCGAAGCAATGGCCACCAATGCCGATGCAATTGTGTATAAAAATCGGACTTCTTATGAAACGATGATGTATTTTCGAAAAAAACTTGAGGGAGGCGATGCTACATTTCAGCAACATATCAATCTCGTTAAATCGTGGGATGACTGTTCTATCAATCCTGCTTATTACCTTGCCGGGAACTTCTTATTTTACCTATCGAAGTTAAGACCCGGGACAAAACTTGATCTGATTGAAATGATGAAAAATCTGGGTGATCCTTCATTACAACTATTATATCGTCACTCTCTAAACAAAGAAATTCAAAGGCAAATCCCATCTACTGATATCTCGAAAGAATACGAAAACTACGTCAAATATCTTGCTGAGTGTAAAAATCCGGAATTGCTACTTATTTATCCTCCTGTGTCAGTGTCAAAACTCTCTACTCCAGCATTCCCTTGTTTCGGTCAAATCTTTTTTGCATCAAACGATCTGAAAAAATCAATGAACCAAGCCTTGCCTTATTTATCAACAAAGATTGTCAGACTATCTAATTTTTTCGATACTGAAAATATACAGCTTGATGTGAAATTTAGCGTGAATAAAGGGACAGCCAATGTTTATTTATTGGATCAAAACAATACCATAGTTCAGGAACTGATAAATGATATGGTGACCCAATTAGACTTTGCAAAAAAAACAGTTTATCACCTCCTGATTATCAATTCCAACAATTTAAGCTCTTCTGAAGTAACCATTGATGCCGAAATGAAAAAACCAATAAATGCACCGTTTGCAACAGGTGATTTTCAGATGTATGTTGGAGCTTTTAAACGTTTTTGCCCTAGTGAATGGACAAATGTTCCAAACGAATACATTCCTGGAGATCAATTATATATTCCCGTTACAATAGCAAAAGGTGGTATTATAGATATCAATATGCTTAAAACCTGGGCTTCTGGCGAAGAAAGCTGTAAAGGATCGGGAACAATAACACCAACAACAGCGCCTGGAATCTATCGATTTACCCTGAATTTTAAATGGGAAAGAAAAGAAAAATTTGGAGGTGATGAACTAAAACCATTTTTTGCTTTTGAAACAAAGACAGATGTTTTACTCAATCTGAAAGATACCTGGTTAATAAACATCAAAACCCCAATTACAGGAACATTGACCATGAATTGGGTTGATTTAGATAATATATCAACAAGATGCACGAAAGAATACACATTTTCAACCTTCTATTTAATGTTGAAAATGTAGTTATTTACAGGCCCCAACAAGTTAAGTTGGGGCCTAAATCATTAAATCTCCTGATTCCGAACCTGCTTGTCCAACCGTGCTATTTCCTTTTTTCGCAGTGCCAGTATATTTATATACTGCTGACAATTAGATTTATGCACCATATTCGGATTTTTATTTTTATATGCAGAATACGAAAGAACCAACCAATCGATTGCTGCATCAGGTTTTCCTTCCATTTCGCAAACCAGGGCCATGTTATATCTGGCTTTGGCAGCAATGTTTCGGTTTTTATTCTTGGTTTCACTGTTATAAATTTCAGCAGCTTTCAGCCATTCACCTTTCAAAAAATATTCTTCAGCCTGCAGCATATCAACATTGTTCGACTTGTAATAAGTACGCTCAACCTCCAGCCATGAAGGGATAATTCTTGATGCAAAATCCTTTCCCAGATACGCAGAGATATTTTCCAATAACAACAAATGTTTTTGGTCGTTTCCAAAAAGTTCAGGAGTAACAGAGTTTCCGTAATGCAAATTGTCTGGCTGCCGGATCATATAGAAAGCAGTATCACCCTTAAAGGTGATTGTCCATAACAAGTTTGCTTTTACACTTTCAATTTTCGAACTCTTTTTAAATTCAGGAAACAAATCGACTAAATACGGCTTAAAATAGACATCAATATTATTTGTTAATTCATCTTCCAATTTAAAATAATCAAGGAAAACAAAAATGTCGGCGCCTATTTTTTTATGCAACCCCGGATAACAAAATATGCTATCTGCATTCGAAAAAAGGTGATTCATCGAATCTTGGTAATTGATCACTTTTGCAAAAAAGCCCTCACTATTAAGGTATTCGGCCAATGCAGTCGTACATTTATTCGAAAGGTCGCTATATCGAATATTTGTATCACTGATCTCTTTATTCTTGTCAACATCAAAATAAGAAAACCTTGCAGTATCCGATTGATAAAAATCGCGTTTAAAAATCGCTATTGTATCAATATTATCGGGCATAGCAAATATTGCAGGTTTTAACAGTTCGACCTGAATAGAACTCATGTTATAGGTAGTTACACAAGATGAAAAACCAAGAGTTGCAATCAGTAGAATAAGGGAGAATTTAGAGGTCATAATCGATTGAATTTAGCTTTTTCAATTCGATTTTTCTTTTAGCCAAAACAGCAGAATACTTCTTTATTATTTCGTTTTCGGTGACGTAAAATGAAGAGGAACTTACTTTTGAGGCTTTGGATATCAATTCGCTGGCAGTATCAACATTGCCGTCCATTTCGCTGGCAATTGCCAGATTAAAAAGCGCATGAATTTGTTGACGCTTATTCTTGCTCGCGGTATATTTTTCCCACAATACTGATGCTTCTTCCCATTTGTTCATTTTTGCAAGTCCGGCAGCTTTCTTAAAATCAGCCTGATTGGTCGATAAAGTATTGCGGTAAACGGTGGCCCAGTTCGGAACAATATTTTTCGAATAGCTTAATCCGGCCAAACCCGCAGCAATTTTCAAAGCCGCATTTTTATTCGGAATTCTTGATGCAGAATAGCTGTCAGACTCATTCAGCCCATCCCAATACAAAGTGTCAACCAGCGAAGTATGGTTAATGATTTTAAGCTTCGAAGCATCATAAATAGTCCATATACTGGCAGTTACAACTTTTGCTTCATTTCGGCCGTTGTCGGCGTTGGAGTACACTGAGTAAAAACTTGAATACATATCGAGTAAAATCAGCGCATCGGCATTGCTGTCTGACGATATTTTCTGAATCAGATTTTTCGAAGGTGGGTTTATGTTTTTTACATATTTAACCGGAAAGCTTGAAACAGGCAACGCAGTTATTTTCTCAAATCGTTTTTGTGCCTGTAATTTGGCAGTTAAACTATCAATACAAGCAGTAACAGTTAAGCTGTCGATGTTAACCGGCGTTTTATCACGCATCCGCCTGAAATCTTTTGAATAGTAATTCTGAAGCGTATCATTGTTATACTTCAGATTTCGGGCAACAACAGTAACATTCTTGATTTCAGCCGGAAGAGTAATTTTGGCGGGCTGAAAAACCTCGATGGGGAACTCGTTGATGGTTACACATGAACTAAGAAACAATAGCGAAATAATTCCAGATATTGTTATTATTTTCTTCATGGCAGTGATGGGTTTAGTTAGTTAATCGACTCTTTTTAATGCCTGTAACTTTTTGAGATATACTTCGGTTTGATACTGATAATAAGTATAGAAAGATTTCAATCCCCATTCGATTGCCCCATCAATGTCCCCCTCCAATTCACTTGCCAATGCCAGATTGTATTCGGCTCGCCCTCTTATTTTTTTGTTGGTCGATTTTGACTTTTCCACCCAAAAAGCGACTGCTTCATCGGTTTTGTTTTCGTTTATTAATTGCTGACCCTGGTCGTTTTTCGGGTCAAATAAAAAGTAACCCCGTTTTTCCGAAGTCCACGAAGGCGAAATTTTCCCATCAACGTCCAGCGCAATTTTAATACCGGCATTGGTAAGAGCTTGTTTTACTGAAGGCAATTTGGAAAAAAGCCTCTGTTGGGTGTAATCAGCACTTTCCCAATAAATTGTATCAGTGAGCTCAATTTCAATCGGTTTTTGGAATGGTTTATAAATCCTGAAAAAAGCATTGTATTTCAAATCCATAGAAGCATAATAGGAATAATTTACCCCTGAAGTTGGGTCATTGTATTTTTCTCCGGAAAAGTCGGTCATCACTTTTGTCGAGAATCTTTCTAAAACCATCAATGCATCGGTATTGTATTTCCGGCAAATTCCACTTACCAGCAAACTGCTCAAAGTATCAGGGGTAAATTCGTATGAGAGTTCTCTCTTCAAATTTCGCTGAACCGGAACAACCACATCGTATCTACCCGATTCGAACAACAAGGCAGCCAATGCCTGAATGGTAGTATCGGCAGCAGTCATATCCAGAATTATTTTTGAAAGCTGAAAGCCTTGTCTGTAAAAATACACCTGCAGCGAATCTTCCTGATAATTCTCAAACTGATTGGTAATACTTCGGTTCATTAAAGTAAGGCTCTGTATGTCAGCCGGTAATTCGTCCTTTGCTGGTTTGGGAGCTTCAATAGTTAGGGTAGTATAATAGCTTTTACACGATACAGAAGCTATTCCGATCAGACAAATTAAAAATATTTTATACGAATTAAATCTATTAAACGACAGCATCTTGCAACTTAGTTTCTTTAATAAATTCCCCAGTATTTTCTAAAAAACCACTCAAAGCCCAACAACAGGATTAACAGGAAAAACAATGATTTCAGATTAATCCATTCAGTTAAAAAAGTCTGTAAATGTTGTTGCACTGTAATTTGGTCATTGTTGCCGATTGCATCAAGTAATGTGCCATAATTATCAATTGCCGAAAACTGTCCTCCGGTTTGCTGAGCCAGCTGAAATAACAACCCAAAATCTGCCTGATTATTTTGCAATTCAACTTCATTCTTCACAATACTGAAATTTCCATTTTCATTAAAAAACTGGTTCCCAAGCTGTGTTTCAGCAACAAAGGTGTAATCTCCAGGCTGAAGATTACCGGCATTCAGGCGGTAGAAATCGTTAACGCGGTCAAAAGTGTAATTAAATTCTTTAAGGCTGTCGCTCTTGATGCGGATGTTCACATCGGGCGTATTAACCAGTACGTAACTGTCGTTATACAATTCGGCGGTAAATTCAATATTATCTGTTTCCTGAAACAGCGCAGGATAATTTACATTGAAATTGTCTTCATTTTCTTTTAAAGAAAGGTATTGTACAATCTTATGCGTCAATTCGTTAAATGCTTCGTGATTACCGCTGTTCAGAAAATCATATAAACGCCAGCGCCAGATTCCTTCGCCAACAATAAAACCAATTTTGCGGCCTTTGTCGTTTCCAAAAGCCATTATTGATTTGGGAGTACGAATATTCCTGATACTTTGGTAAGCGAGGTTTTGTAGCAAGGGCGAAATTTCAGTATTGCCAAACGGACTAATCAATGGCGGAGCATTGGCAAGTAACTCTTTCGTTTGATCCGAAAGTACAAATAATGAAAAGTTGTCATCAAAAATGGCCTGTACTTCTTCGGTGTTACTGCTTGCCGAAATCTTCAATCCCATGTCGAGCGAATTCAGTTGTTCGAGCATCGAATTAGGTCCGGTCAGAAATAAAACCGGTACTCTGCTCTCTTTTATTTTAGCCAAAAGATTGCTGGCAACGTTTTTTTTAGACGGAAGCTGGTTTAAAACTATAAGACTGTAATTTTTCAGGCTATCGGGCGCATCATTGCCGGTAACTAATTCTGTTTCATAATTTTGAAGTTCAGAAACACTATTGCGAAGAGCACCTAAATCAGGATGCTGACCGTCGCTGAGCATTAATATTTTCTGTTTATTCTCAAGCACCTGAATAACAAATTCGTATTCATTATTTTTGGTATTCGTTTCTTCAGCAAAAGGCCTGATCTTGATTTTATAGTGCTGCAATCCGATATTTGTCGCTTCAGGACTTACAAATTCAAGCTTAAAATCATCGTCGGAAACAATCGAAACCGTACCTGAATATATCTGTTTATTGTTGTTCTCGACTTCGATGTATGCAATTTTGTTTTTCAGTTTCGCAAATTTCAGCTCAATTTCAATCGGAAATTTATTCTTCAGAAACGCTACTTTATTGGTTTTAACACTCCGGATGGCAGCGTCAACCTTTAGGGTTGTATCGCCAACACCAATTGTATAAACCGGGAATTTTAATCCTGAAGCGAAATTAACCGGATTTTGTCCTTGATTATAAATACCATCGCCAGTCAGAATTAAAGCACCAATATTTTTATTTATATAATTGTTTTTCAGTGTTTTAATCAGCTGTCCGTAATCCGATTGTTTTTCATTTCCGGTGATTGGTCCATCAGATTCAACTTTCTCGCCAAACGACCAGAATTCAAGCTGATAATCATCGGCGAAACGGTCATTGATGGCTTTTGACAACTGTTCAAAAGATTCAGTTTGTGGCTTTACCGACATTGAATTGTCAAAAGCTACCGCAAGAATTGGTAACTGCTTTATTTTCTTTGTTTTCCGTATTATGGGAGATAGCAAAAACAGAAAAACCAGAAAAAGTGAGGCAAACCTGAGAAGGGCCAGAAAACCTTTTTGCAGAGGCGAAAGAATAGAATTTTCAGAATTTCTGTAATAAACCAGAAAACTGATGCCCAGCGCTGCCAGCAACGCTAGCAAGATCCACAAACCCGAATGACTATGATCGAAACTGAATTCCAAAGTGTATAATTTTATGAGAGCCAAAATTAACAAACTTGAAGTATAAAGGCCTTTCATTGTCTGACTTTCTGTTATTCAAACTGCATATTTTACAGCGATAAATATTGGTGTTGAGAAAATCTTTAAATCCGAATTTTAAAAATCATCAGAAAATTAAACGAACTGATGAGCAAAGCAGTATTATTTTCTAATTTGCAAACATTATAAACACAAATTTTTTGATGAAGTATCTAATTTGCTTTTCATTTTTCATATTTTTTGCTGCAGACAATGCGAATGCGCAGTTTTTTCAAACGGGACAAGATCCTTCGCAGATACGCTGGCGCCAGATAAATTCCGATAAATTTCAGGTAATTTATCCTGAAGAGTTTGATAAAGAGGCTCAAAGGCTGTCGTTTATTCTTTCAGAAGTTTACAAATACGGAGCCAAATCGCTGGACTTCAATCCGCGCAAAATTTCTGTGGTTTTACATACACGAACAGTGAAATCGAATGGTTTGGTGGCATGGGCTCCCAAACGAATTGAACTTTTTACCACGCCGCACCAGCAAATTTATTCGCAGGACTGGCTGGAACAATTGGCGATTCACGAATTCAGGCACGTGGTACAAATGGACAAAATTCAGAAGGAATTGCCTTTTATCCTGAAATTAATTTTAGGCGAACAGGCAGCGGCCATTGTTACGGGTGCATATTTGCCTTTCTGGTTTTTAGAAGGCGATGCCGTGGTAACCGAAACAGCTTTATCGCAGGCGGGTCGCGGCAGAATGGCATCTTTCAGTATGGAGCATCGTGCCCAATTAGCCGAAAAAGGAAAATTTTCGTTTGACAAAGCATTTTTGGGTTCCTATAAAGATTTTGTTCCTGATCATTATAAACTGGGCTATTGGATGATTGGAAAAAGCAGAGAAAAATATGGCTCACAAATGTGGTCGGATGTTGTGCAGAAAATTGGAAATCAGCCATTTTCAATAACACCGCTCAACTCAATCCTGAAAAAGGAAACCGGATTGAATAGCAAGCAGATTTACAACCAGATTTTCGATGAACTTAAAGCAGGCTGGCAGAGGGATTTAAATGTGCAAAAAACTTCGAACCAGTTAGTTGTTTCGCCGGTGGTTAAAAGCTACACCGATTATCTTTATCCGGAGTTTTATAAAGATTCGTTGATTATTGCTTACCGAACTTCAATTAACGACATTGGCCGGTTTGTTTTGATCAGTCCGGATAAAACTGAAAAAGTAATTTATACGCCGGGAACTGTTTTTGAAGAATCGGTTTCGGTTAAAGATCAGCTGATTATATGGGCAGAAAGACGTGCCGATTTGCGGTGGTCGCATGCCGACCGGTCGGTTATTTTGATTTACAACATCGAAACAAAAACCAAATACGAATTCGCTTTTAAAAATAAATTGTTTAGCCCTGCTATTTCTCCTGATTTTAAATCATTTGCAGCTGTTGAAGTTGATCCTGAAAACCATTTTTTCTTATCGGTTTTCGATCTGAAATCCGGTGTATTAATGGAGCGTTTTAAAACTCCTGATAATCAATATTTTTTCACTCCCTGCTGGGATGTAAAAGGGGAGAAGCTTTACTTCGTAAGCCTTACTAAGAAAGGAAAATATCTGGGTTCTTATGATCTTCAATCGAAGCATCTTCAGCAAATTACACCTACCACTTTTGGAAATCTGAAGAACCCGGTTTTCACCAACAATCAAATTATTTTTTCTGCGGATTTTTCAGGAACCGATCATTTGTATTCGGTTAACCTCGAAAATAATCAAATATTCAGGATTCATGAGGCAAAATTTGGTAGTGATTATCCATCGGCGATCAATTCAAAAAATCAAATTTTGTTTAGCAATTATTCGGCTTCAGGATACCAGCTATCTAAAATAAATCTGAAGGAAAATAGTGACCAGGAGGAGATAACTGACATCAGCCTTAGATCAAATCAACTGGCTGATAATCTTGCTTTACAGGAAAATGGGATTCCTGATTTTCGCAATAATGATTCGATAAAATATCCATCGAAAAAGTATTCAAAATTGAATCATTTATTCAACTTTCACAGTTGGGCACCGGCTTATATGGATATTAACAGCTACGAAATCAGGCCCGGTGTTTCTATATTTTCGCAAAACAAATTGGGTACTGCCGAAACCCGATTGGGTTATGATTACAATGTAACTGACAAAACCGGAAAATACATTGCTTCCTTCAATTATTCGGGACTCTTCCCTGAATTGGATGCTGAATTGAATTACGGAAAAGGTGCAACTAATTACTATTTGATCAAGAATACGACCAACCAGGCCAATGAGGTAATTAAAAGCGATACAACTATTCAACGCTACACATGGAGTGAATTTTCTGCAGATTTCGATATTCGGTTACCGTTAAATTTATCGAAAGGCAAGTTTTTAACTTCCATTTTTCCTGAAGTTAAATATACATTTAGCAATGTAACCAACAGTGCAGCTGCACCTAAAGATTTCTATTCAGGCAACTATCATGCAATGACTTACCGGGTTTATTTTTATCATTTTCTTCATCAATCCAGTCAAAATCTTATGCCCAGATGGGGTCAGCAATTCGACATTATTTTTCGGCATACTCCTTTCGTTGGAAACAATCTTGGCTCACTATCCGGAATTCAGTCGGTATTATATTTTCCGGGCATAGTGAAAAATGACGGGTTAAAAATATATCAGGGATACCAAAAAAAGATTTTCAGCCAAAATCATAATTTTTCCAATTTTGTACGAACACCTCGTGGTTTTCAGAGCTTTCAAAATAATAAAATGTATTCATTCGCAGCCGATTACCAAATTCCAATCGCTTATCCTGATTTAAGTCTTGGTAAGCTCATTTATCTGAAACGCATAAAATCTTCGTTGTTTTACGACTATGCCTGGTTATCAGTACCGGTTATGAATAATAACAGAATCATTCAAAATCATCATCAGCTAACCTTAAATTCTTTGGGTTTAGAACTGACTTCAGATATGCACATTTTACGCTTTTTCGCTCCTGTCGAATTGGGAGTCAGATCAATCTATCTGCCTGATTCATCGAATTTAAGGTTCGATTTTTTGCTATCAATTGATTTTAATGGTTTTTAGCCCGGTACAACGTCAACAAGGTAATTTCAGGGCGCATTCCGATTCGTCCGGGAAATCCGATAGTTCCAAGTCCTCTGTTAACATAGAGTTTTTGATTATCAGACTGGTAAAGTCCGCCCCAGTTCTTCTGAATAAAATAAATGGGACTAAACTCAATTCCTGCAATTTTAATCCCGAATTGGGCGCCATGTGTGTGCCCTGAAAGCGTTAAAGGAATTTCTGTTTGAGGAACCACAATCGATTCCCAGTGAGCCGGATCATGCGACATTAAAATTTTAAACGAATTATCCGGAATGTTTTTCATCGCAGCATCCAGATTGGCATATTGCGGAAACGGCGGATGTCCCCAATTTTCGACACCGATCAATGAAAAGGAAGTATCTTTTACCGCGATTTTTTCCCATTGATTCAATAAAAGTTTAAACCCCGCTTCAGTCAAGCCGCTTTTAATTAATTCAAGATTTTTTTGCTTTGCCATTGAATCGGGCCAGGCAGAATAGTCGCCATAATCATGATTTCCCTGGATAGCATACTTGCCGTACCTCGCGGGTAGTTGCTTTAAAAATGGTTCAAATCCTTTGATTTCATCACTAAAGTTATTTACCAGGTCGCCAGTAAATAACAGTAAATCAGGGTTTATTTTCGTTAAAATCTGTACTGTTTCAGCCATCACTTTTGTATTATTGCCAAAACTTCCAAGATGAATATCCGAAAGTTGAACGACCGCTAAGCCATCAAGTTGCTCAGGCCAATTATCAAAATACAAATCACTTTTCTCAACTTTCAGATTGCTTCTGCCGAAAAATATACCATAAGCTATCATTAATGAAATTCCTGAACTAATAAGTAATGAACCCATTAGCAGTAATAGCTGTGCTCTTTTACCTGCCAGCCAGCGAAGAACAAATGAAATGAGTGTTGTAAGTGAAAACAATAATTTGGGTAGCAGATTAATAAAACTTACCGAAATAACAATATAAAAAAGCGTATAATTTTTTGCTTGCCTGATATCTTCAGGATTTGCAAAAGCAAAAAATAGCAATCCTGAATTGAGAATACTTATAGCAACATAGAAACTTGTCAAATAAGATCTGAACTTTCTTGTACGATGCTTAAATAAAATTCTGATGCCAAAGTAGGAGATAAGCTCAAGCAGAAAAACCAGACTGAAAAAAAGAATTAAAAACGAAGAAGGGATACCTCTCATAATCTAAAAATTATTTCGCGACAGCAAAATACACAATTTGATGCTTCATAATTTCAATCTAACCAATTATTAAGCTTATTGTTGAAAGTATGGTCGTTTTATTCCAGAATGAAATAAGATTCAGATCGAATATATATCGTTTAGAAATCATGATATCAATATTTTAACTCCACAAATAATAATTCTTAACTGCTTTAGAATTTGATATTACAAGAAAGATTGAAATAGGGCAGGGAATACGGACATATTTCGTGTATTAAAAATTAGTTCTGAATTTTCACATTACTTCTTTCATCCGTTTTGAAATTCTCTTTAATGGTTTTTAATATTTTGTTCTGGACATTATTACAATTGACAAATGACAATTAAATAACCCTGCAAAAAAGTTTACAAATGTGCAATTGCAAGATTAATACAAATGTGAATCGCATAATTGTGAAATTTCATGTTAAATATTTATATTTTTTGATTGGCTTTTATGATATACAAATAAACTTATAATAGTAGTTCAAAATATATTCATATAGTATTATATATTAGCATTTTAAATAAAACCATTTATACTATTGGTTGTATGTATAGTTTATATATGTACATTTCAGGCAAATATATATAAATTGAACTTCATAACATGCACATTACTAGTATTATATAGTGTTTATTTCATGTATATATTAAGTAAATTTAAGCATCTTCTTAAGTGTGAGGTAGCATACTGATTACAAATGTAATCAGTCATAAACCACAAATGTAAATCGCTTTTTAGGCAAATATTATTACATTTGTGCATTCAATAATTTACATTAGAATGGAAGCCAGAATAAGGAAATTTATAGAGTACAAAGGGATTTCACCCTCAGAGCTTGCTGATGCAATAGGTGTTCAGCGTTCGAACGTAACCCATGTACTAAAAGGCAGAAACAAACCAAGTTTCCAGTTTATTGAAAAGCTTTTGCAAATTTATCCTGAGATTAATGCAAAATGGCTTTTGCTTGGTGAAGGAAAAATGATTGAAGGAAATACTAAACCAGCAACTTTATTCGATCCTGTTTCTTTACCTGTAAGTTCTCCTGTTATTTCTGAAAAAAGATCAGAAGTTGAAGAAATTAATGATTTATTCTCACAAAAGTCGCCAGAACCTGTTTTACCTCCTCCGGTTATTGAAAAAGAAAAGCTTGAAAATGAGTTGTATGATTCGTTTTTTTGTTCTGAAAAGCCTATTGAGCGGCTAATTGTATTTTTTAAAGACCAAACTTTTAAGGTTTATAATCCTTCCCGATAAAATTTTTGAACTATATTTGCCGTCAAATTCACCTCGATGAAAAAAACGGTTATAGACTTATTATTGCTTGAAAATAAGCAACTTAATAAAGATAATTTTCTTTTAAAACTTCAGTCACCTGTACCTGTTTCTGAAATTTTTCCTGGTCAGTTTGTCAATGTTGAAATTAAGAATGCTCAGGAAATTTTCCTTCGCAGACCATTTTCGGTTCTTGATGTCGATTATAAGAATCAAACAATATCCTTGTTAGTAAAAATTCTTGGACGCGGTTCAAAAAAGTTAACCGAATCGCAAGTAGGGAATAAAATCAGCACAATTCTACCATTGGGCAAATCGTTTACTCTGCCAAATAAAGAAGATAAAGTTTTATTGATTGGTGGTGGAAGTGGTGTAGCTCCTATGTTATTTCTTGCTAAAATATGTGGATTGCCTACTGAAAATGTTCATATACTGATTGGTGCCCGTTCATCCTCAGATCATGTTGATATAGAGGAGTATAAGCCTTATGGAAATTTCTATTTTACTACTGAAGATGGTTCATTGGGCGAAAAAGGATATGTGACCAATCACTCTGTGTTTACAACAAATCTTAATCAATTTACAAAAGTATATACATGCGGACCCGATCAAATGATGAAAGCTATTGGCCGGATTGCAATAAAAAGTGACCTGTTTTGCGAAGTTTCGCTTGAAAATATGATGGCATGCGGATTTGGAGTTTGTCTTTGTTGTGTTGAAGATACAAAAGCAGGTCACAAATGTGTATGTACTGATGGACCTGTATTTAATGTAAACGAATTAAAATGGTAAATTTAGGTGTAAAAATTCATAACCTGGATTTAAAAAATCCGGTTATGACTGCTTCAGGAACTTGTGGCTTTGGCGAAGAAATTGCTGATTTTATTGATCTTTCCCTGTTGGGTGGAATTGTTGTTAAAGGTACAACTCTTAAGCACAGAGAAGGTAATGCATACCCCAGAATGGCAGAAACCCCATCAGGAATGCTCAATGCTGTTGGTCTTCAAAATAAGGGAGTCGATAACTTCATCGCAAATATTTATCCAAGGATTAAAGATATAGATACTCAAATCGTTGTGAATGTAAATGGCTCTACTATTGAAGACTATGTGGCGTTAACTGAACGATTAAATGAACTCGAAAAAATACCTGCCATAGAGCTAAATATCAGTTGTCCAAATGTGAAAGAAGGTGGAATGGCGTTTGGAATTAGTTGCCCATCTGCCGAGGCTGTTGTTAAAGCAGTGCGGGCTGTTTACAGCAAAACTTTGATTGTAAAGCTTTCTCCCAATGTTACAAATATAGCAGATATTGCAAGGGCAGTGGAGAGTCAGGGAGCTGACAGTGTTTCTCTGATTAATACCTTACTGGGGATGGCAGTAAATGCCGAAACCAGAAAACCGGTTTTGTCAACCATTACCGGAGGACTTTCGGGTCCTGCTATAAAGCCAATTGCTCTCCGCATGGTATGGCAGGTTTTTAATGCAGTGAAAATTCCGGTAATTGGCATGGGTGGTATAATGAATGCTACGGATGCTATTGAATTTATGATTGCCGGAGCATCGGCAGTACAGGTTGGTACAGCAATTTTTATAGATCCAACCATCCCTGTTAAAATTGTTGATGAGTTATCAACATATATGGAACGGCATAAAATTCAGTCAGTTAACGAATTAATTGGGAGTTTACAATGCTGAATTACATAAGTAAATACCTCTTTTCGATCAAATTTTTTAAATACGCATTAATTTTCGTACTCCTTGTTTCACGATGCACCATACAGTTGGGCCCACATGAGTTACCCGATAATTATGAAGATTTAGATACAGAGGGTCTGAACTTCAGGATTACAAATGAACTTTCAGAATTTAGCGGAAGCAAATACATTGAAAAAGAAGCCAATTCGCTTCTGCAACAATGGAATTTAGCTGGAATGACAATGTCGGTTGTTAGAGACGGAAAATTGGTTTATGCCCACGGCTTTGGTTATTCGGATATTGAAGCAAAACAGCCTGTTACACCGGGGCATTTGTTTCGGGTAGCAAGTGTGAGTAAGTTAATTACTGCAATTGCTATCATGAAATTAGTTGAGCACAAGTCAATATCGCTTGAATCAAAGGTATTTGGACCAAAGGCAATTATAAAAGATCCAGTTTTTAATTCAGTAAAAGATCCACGTATTTACAATATCACTGTGCGTCACCTTTTAGCGCATTCCGGTGGATGGTCGGTTCGCTACGGTGATATGGCCTTTAATTCATTGCTTGTTCAGGAACTTAACGGTGACAAGGGAACTGCCACAATGGATTCGTACTGCCGTTTTATTGCAAACCGAAAATTACATTTCGACCCGGGCACCCGTTCTTCATACTCCAACATGGGATACATGTTTTTGAGAAAGGTAATCGAATCGGTTTCAGGAGAGAACTACGACAAATACATACGCAATGAAGTACTGAAACCTGTGGGAATTACCGATATGCATGTTGGTAAAAGCTATCTGGCAGATCGGAGATTTAACGAGGTAAAGTATTACGAATCAGACGATAATCAACTGGTTTCTTGTTTTGACGGATCGGGAAGAATGGTTCCAAAAACCTACGGAGGCAATCCGATTGAGTTGCTGGGGCCAGCCGGAGGGTGGATAGCTTCCTCGGTAGAATTGGCCAGACTTCTGGTAATGGTTGATGGCTTTAAAAATGTTCCGGATATGTTGCCAAAAAATCTTATAAATCAAATGGTTGACGATGAAGATTTTAGAGGGCCGCTAGGTTGGAAAACCGTAAAAGATAATGGCGATTGGATCAGAACAGGAAGTATGGCAGGTACTTCGGCAATTATGAAACGACAAAGCAACGGATTTTCATGGGTGGTTGTTATTAACTCCAGTAACTGGAAAGGACCAAGACTTCCTTATTATATTGAGTAT
Source organism: Bacteroidota bacterium (assembly GCA_023251435.1). Taxonomy (GTDB): domain Bacteria; phylum Bacteroidota; class Bacteroidia; order Bacteroidales; family Prolixibacteraceae; genus Aquipluma. The sequence continues at coordinate 34,242 of JAHEYU010000031.1, read as the reverse complement.
ATGATGCGAAAAATTGAACAATCAGTTAAATTCTGGCCAAAACACGATTTATTCGAATACCAACCCAAACAATAATACTTTCTGCAATTTTAATATAAGTAATTAATTCTGAAAAAAGATGAACCGGACAACCAGTTCATCTTTTTTTATAGGTAAAATTTAAAGCACTTTGATTGAATGGGTTACCCTGATATATTCAGACTATGATGAACTTTTAAACATGATTTTTGTTAATCTGTTAGTTTTGAGAAATAGAAATTCTTAATGTTAAATATAAAAGTATGTCAGAATTTAAAATCCAGATGCCAAAGTTGGGCGAAAGCGTTCAGGAAGCCACTATTACTAAGTGGTTTATAAAAGAAGGTGATCGTATTGAAGAGGATGATTCGCTGTTCGAAGTTGCAACTGATAAGGTTGATTCCGAAATCCCATCGCCCGTTGACGGCATTATAAAGAAAATATTTTTTGGGGTAAATGCATTGGTTCCGGTAGGCGAAACGGTTGTAATAATAACAACCGATGATGAAGATTTACCCGACAAAGAAATTGAAATTGATGTCGTTAAACTGGAACCTGAAAAAAAATCAGAAAAACCATTGATAGCCAAAACCGAAATAGAAGCGGTTGTTGAACAGGCTGAAGTTGCTGAAATAAAACCGGTTGCAGATATCATTGAAACAAAATCAACCAGATTTTACTCCCCTTTGGTACAGTCGATCGCAAAATCGGAACAGGTTACTATGGCTGAACTTGAATCTATAAAAGGTTCAGGACTTAGCGGCAGAGTGCAGAAAAGCGATATTATTTCCTATGTTGAAGCACGCAAAAAAGGTGAAGTGGTTTCTGTGCCTAAAACCACAGTACAAACTACAGAAGAAAAGCAACCGGCTGTAAAAGTTTCAACTTCAATCGGATCAAGTGACCAGATCATAGAAATGGATCGAGTTCGGAGAATTATTGCTGACCACATGGTGATGTCAAAAAAGGTTTCGCCACATGTAACTTCTGTTGTTGAAGCTGATGTGACCAATCTTGTTTTATGGCGGAACCGCATAAAGGATGACTTCAGTGCTAAATATGGTGAAAAAATCACTTATATGCCCGTATTTACAGAAGCTGTAGCACGAGCCATTACTGAATTTCCGTTGTTAAATTCTTCAGTTGAAGACTATAAAATAATTATCCATAAAGATGTTAATATAGCTATCGCAGTTGCAAAGCCCGATGGAAATCTGGTTGTTCCGGTTATTAAAAATGCAGAACAGAAAAACCTGGTAGGACTGACAAAGAATCTCAACCAATTGGCAGAAGCAGCCCGTAAGAATAAACTTACAGTTGAAGATTATCAGGGTGGAACTTTTACGATTACCAATTTCGGTTCATTCCGAAATTTAATTGGAACTCCAATTATCAGTCAACCCCAGGTTGCCATTCTTGCAACGGGTAGCATCGAGAAAAAACCTGCCGTAATGGAAACTCCAACAGGAGATGCCATTGTTGTTCGTCATAAAATGTTCCTTTCATTGTCTTATGATCATAGAGTCATCGATGGCGCAATGGGCGGGGCTTTCCTGCGGCGAATAGCTGATATTCTTGAAGAATTCAATATTGATCGCGAAGTATAACCATTATAAATTTTAAAATTGCTTTTATGGATACAGTTCCAAATGTATTTTCGATTAAAACAACTCCCAAAGAGATACTCGAAAAGTGGTTCCGTCTGATGACACTTGGACGGGCTATTGACGAAAAAGCTCCGAATTACCTAAAACAGGCCATTGGCTGGTCGTATCATGCGCCTTATGCCGGTCACGATGGAATTCAGCTTGCAATCGGGCAAGTATTTGAAAAAGAAGTTGACCACATTTTTTTATATTATCGCGATATGCTTACAGCCATGTCGTGCGGCATGACAGCAGAAGAAATAATTCTGAATGGAATCTCGAAGGCAACCGACCTCTCCAGTGGCGGACGGCACATGTCGAACCACTTTGCAAAAATTGCGTGGAATATGCACAATGTTTCTTCCTTAACTGGAAATCACACACTTCATGCAGTTGGTGTAGCCAGGGCCATTAAATACTATGGAGAAAAGGCAGTGGCTATTAGCGTTCAGGGCGAATCTTCGTTGTCTGAAGGGTTTGTTTATGAAGCAATCAATGGAGCTTCAAAAGAAAAACTGCCGGTTATTTTTGCCATTCAGGATAATGGATATGGTATTTCAGTACCAAAAAAAGATCAGACAGCCAACCGGAAAGTTGCCAATAATTTCACTGGTTTTAAAAATCTTAGAGTCATTCATTGCAACGGGAAAGATGTTTTTGAGTCGATGAATGCCATGTACGAAGCAAAGAAACATGCTCTTGAAACCGGTATGCCTGTTATGGTACAGGCCAATTGTATCAGGATGCATTCACATTCCAACTCCGACCGTCATGAATTATACCGTTCCGAGGAAGAACGTAATTATGCCCAGGAATACGATCCACTGGCAAAATACAGACGAATGCTTATTCGTTATAATCGTTTTACCAACGAAGAGCTCGAGGCAATTGAAAACGAATCAAAAATTGAGCTGAAAGAAGCCCATAAGCTGGCCTTAAAGGCACCAGATCCTGATCCTGATACTTATCTTGATTTTGTTCTTCCGGAGCCATATATGCCTTTAAAATACGTTGACGGAACCCATGAGGAACCAGGAGAGAAGAAAAAGTTGATTACTGCCCTGAATGAAACTTTAAAAGCTGAATTCAGGAATAATCCGGATACCTTTATGTGGGGCCAGGACATGGCCAACAAAGACAAAGGCGGAATATTTAATGTATCGAAAGGATTACAGAAAGAATTTGGCCCGAAAAGGATTTTCAATGCGCCGATTGCCGAAGATTTTATTGTGGGAACTGCTAACGGAATGTCTCGTTACGACGAAAAAATCAGGATTGTAATCGAGGGTGCCGAATTTGCCGACTATTTCTGGCCAGCGATGGAGCAGTATGTTGATTCGAGCCACGATTTCTGGAGATCGAACGGACAGTTTACTCCCAATGTGACAATTCGACTTGCGTCGGGCGGATATATCGGTGGAGGAATATACCATTCGCAGAACATTGAAGGAGCTTTAACATCCATTCCTGGCGTACGAATTGTTTATCCATCATTTGCCGATGATGCAGCCGGACTGTTGAGAACTGCCATCAGATCAAGAGGTTTGACGATGTTTATGGAACCAAAAGCTTTGTACAACGATCCAAAAGCGGCCACTGTCATCCCTGATGATTTCGAAGTTCCGTTTGGCAAAGCACGTATTCGCAGAAATGGTGACGATTTGGTGATGATTACTTATGGAAATACCACTCACATGTGCCTTGAAGCAGCCGAAAAGCTTTCGAAAGAGGGCAAATCAGTTGAAGTAATCGACTTGCGTTCACTCATTCCGCTTGATAAGGAAACAATTCTAAATTCAATTAAAAGAATTGGAAAAGTAATGGTTGTTCACGAAGACAAAGTTCATTCGGGATTTGGTGCCGAGATTGCATCAATCATTATGGAAGAAGCGTTTGAATACCTCGATTGTCATGTCAAACGTGTTGGGTCATCATTTACTCCTGTTGGATTTCACCGTTCGTTAGAACGAATGATTTTACCTAATACTGAAAAAATTTACAATGCAGCCAAAGAAGTTTTGGCATACTAATAACTTAGCAATCATGAGCAAAACAGGGATATTTTATAGCTTTAATTCAAAGAAAACTGCAAAGGCTGCCGAAAAAATTATTGAAGAATTTGGTGCCGATTTTAAAGTTGTGCCAGTAAATGCAGAAGAATTAACAGAAGAATTGTTTCTATCGTTCACTAATCTAATACTAGGAGTTCCGACCTGGTTCGATGGTGAATTGCCCAATTACTGGGATGAGTTTGTACCGGCAATGGAAGATTTGGATCTTACGGGTAAAACAATCGCAATTTACGGATTAGGAAATCAGGTTGAATATCCTGAGAATTTTGGAGATGCATTAGGTATTATGGCCAAATTGGTTCAGGAAAGAGGTGCCAGGGTAATTGGATCAACTTCGACCAAAGGATATACGTATGAATCATCCAGAGCCGAAATTGATGGTAAATTTATTGGATTGCTGCTTGATCAGGAAACCCAGCCAAGATTAACAAAAGAACGAATTACTAATTGGGTGGCAGATATAAGAGCACAGTTTAGTTAGAACTATTTTTACTAAATATTGCAAGGGCATGGTATTTATTATCATGCCCTAATTTTTTGCTGAAACTGCAATTTTTAAGACGTTTCAAAAATGTCGGCAGATACATTCGCTGAAGTAAAAGATTATCTTTGTAACAAGAGCAAAAATAATTATATATAAAGTATACATGCAGATAAGGAACCAAAAAACATAAATATCAACAACTTATAACACATTAAGAATGAAGAAAAAAAAATCAATAGCAATTGTAGCCCACGATAATCGCAAAAAAGATATGATGGAATGGGTTGCATGGAATTGGAAAGAATTGAGTCCCCATGGTTTGATTTGTACAGGAACCACAGGAAAATTAGTTAATTTAGTTTTGTCCGAGAAATGTCGGGAGAATGATGTGATTCCTCCTATTGTTGAGAGACTTAAATCAGGACCGCTTGGTGGTGACCAACAGTTGGGAGCTCTGATTTGCGAAGGAAAAGTAGATGTTTTGATTTTCTTTTGGGATCCGATGCAGCCACAACCACACGATGTCGATGTTAAAGCATTGCTCCGTATTTCAACCTTGTATAATATACCAACAGCAACAAATCGCTCAACTGCAGATTTCTTAATCTCATCAAAGCTTTTTCATCACGAATATGAACCAATTCTTAAGGATTACAGCAGTTACATTAGGCGGGATGTTGATTTTGAAGTATAAATTTACTCTTTGTTAACAGAAAAGTAATCTTTAATCGTTGCTTTTTGTATTTCAAGTCTTTAGATTTGAAAAGACAAACAATCAGGCAATGAAAGAAGACAGATTGAAAAAGATGATTAAAGCATTGTATGTTCTTCGCGAAATATTAAAACAAAAACGTGAAGACGACCGGGCTTTTAAATATAAATCGAAATCGAAGGTTTTGACAGAAGTCGATGATATAATAGACAGAAGCCTTGAAGATTTTTATTCACTTAGGATTAATTAAGTGAAATGTTTCATTTACAAATGTTTATCGCTTACATATTTAAATAATGAACGCTGATATACTTTATTAAGCAAGTAGGTTAGCGTTCTTTTGATTTTATAATTACAGAATATCGAAAATGGGTTATAAACAAAAAGTTCTATTAATATTGCTAGTAGTAAGTTGTTTTATCACTGAAAGCTTTGGCCAAAAGAGATCAAAGAAAACGCCAAAAAACCAAGAAATACAGGTTCCACATAGAGAATATAATACACTGGAAGAGGCTCTTCTAAACAGAAAAAACGTATTTATACTAAACCTCGAAAACCAAAAGCTTAGTACTATTCCCGAAGAAATCGAGAAGTTACCCAACCTGCAGGTTTTAAAATTAGGCTATAATCAAATTGATATTCTTCCGGAGGCGCTCTTTAAGCTTAAGAATCTTCAGGTACTTCATCTCAATAACAATAAATTAACGACTATACCCGCAGGGATAGGAAATCTGGTCAATCTGAGTATTCTTAAGCTTCAGGAGAATAAACTAAACTCAATACCCAAAGAAATAGGAAGTCTGGCTAAGTTGGAAATACTTCATTGCGGAGAAAACCAATTAACTAAAATTCCAGGCACAATTGGCAACTGTAAAGAGCTTAAATCGATTGACTTTTTCAATAACCAACTGGAATCTCTGCCACCTGAAATAGGTGAATGGAAAGAGGCGGTACTATTAGACTTGAACTGGAATAGATTAAATAGCCTTCCTGAAGAACTTTGCCAATTAACTAAGCTGGAAACATTGCGAATAGAGAAAAACAAAATTCAACATTTACCTTTGGAAATTGGCAATCTCAACAATATATCTGAATTAAAAATCACAGATAATCAATTGGTTGATCTTCCTGAAAGCTTTGGAAAACTAATTAAACTCTCTGAATTGCACCTCACAAGAAATCAATTGATTGGATTACCGAATTCTATTGGAAATCTGACGAATGTAAAAGTACTGGATGTGTCATTGAATCATCTGGAAACGATTCCTGAATCAATTATGAATATGCAAAAACTGGAAGAACTATATCTTAATAACAATAAGATTAGTGAGATAGTAGGAGAGACTTTCAACCTTTCAGAGTTACGTTCACTCAATCTAAGTATGAATAGAATTGTTCGATTCGAATGCATAATGCACAAATGTAAACAGCTTGAAAGTATTGATTTAGAGATGAATAAATTAAATATATTTCCTTACTGTGTTACAAATGTAATTAGTTTAATTTACCTTAATCTTAGTAAAAATCAACTTACAGATATTCCTAAGACAATATTAAAACTTGAAAATATTAAGCAATTACTTCTTGGTGAGAATCAAATCGTAACATTGCCACTAAATCTATATCAATTAGGTTCTTTAGAAGTTTTGGACTTAAGTCACAATAAGCTTCAGATTATTCCATTAAATTTTAGTGAGTCTAAAAGTTTAAGATTTATGGACGTTCGTGTGAATTCATTTTATAAATGGCATCTCAAGCAAATTAAAGATAGAATTTTGGTAAAAGAACTCTTAGTTGATTAATCCATTTTTCGACAGCCCAAATTTAGCTGTTTCATTAGAATTGAATATTGTTGACATCTATAAGTTAGATTTGAAGGAGGTCCGGCATTTCGGCTTAATTATGATTATAACTTGAACTAATCATTTTTGCGCATTTGTCTTAGAATTAACATTATGTTATTTTTATACTATAAAATTAAGAGGAGCGAATCCTCCTCTTAATTTTATAGTATTTATTAAAGGTTCTTCATTTTCTCTACGATCTCTGCATGTTTATCCAACATCTTTAATCGATAGTATAATGTCTTTAATGACTCCATCGTAAACTTATCAGTTGGATTTACTACGTGGGCTTTTTCCATATATGGAACTGCTTTTTTGAATTCTAAGTCAGCCTTGTTTTTTTCTTCTTCATATTTTTCAGGCTGATTACTTGGGATCGCATTGGCTACGTCAATTTGTTTTACACCTTTATTGTAATACAGTGCACCCAAATTATAATAGGCATCAAAATAGTCTTCTTTATATTCTATTGCTTTTAAATAGCTTTCAGTCGCTTCGTCTGTTTTCTGAAGTTTATCAAACAGAGTTCCTTTTGCAAAAAAGTAAGATGCATTTTTGGGATCCTGTTGAATTGCGATATCAAGATATTTCAAAGCTTCGTCAACTTTATTTGCATTCAGGTAGATATTTATCACTTCTACCAAAATGGTACCATTGCTTGGGTATTCAATCAAACCTTCTTTCAATGTGTTCAAGGCGCCAATTGTATCTTTTTTAAGCAAGTAACTTGATGAAATCAACTGATAAGTGCGCGCTCCACTGTATTTGTATTTTGCAGCTTCTTTGTAATACTGAATAGCTTTGTCGTAATTTTGTGCATTAAAGGCAGCTAATCCTGCATTGAAAATAATAACTGTATCAACTGCTGTTGGATCATCAGCTTTAAAAACCGGAGTTTGTTCAATTCCAATAACCTGTTCGAATGATTTAAGCGCTTTTTCGTAATTTTCTTCGTTAAAAGCAGCAACTGCCTGATTAGTAAGATCTGAAATCAATAAAGTAAGTTTAATTTTTACACTTTTCGAGAATTTATCTTTATCGTCAAGTGTCAGAGCCTTCATATATGACTCGTAGGCAACAGTTAAAGGATCGCTGTTTAGCTTTTTGAAATTTTCATCTTTGGTCTGAAATACAGCCTGATAAATTTCACCACGAACCTCCCAGGTTCTTGGCCAGCTAATCGAACCTTCTGTTTTAGGATTGCTTGCATCAATTGCTTCTTCTATTGATGCAACCGCTTTGTCGAGCTTACCGGTTTCTTTAAAACTTAAAGCACTGGTTACTTTGCCTTTCTGAGCGAATACGCATGTTACGGCAAAAAGTAAAACAAATAAAATTGTCGTTCTCTTCATTGTAATAAATGATTTTTTATTTTGAAAATTAATTAAATTCAATATTTATTCTTTTGGTTCTGTATTATCTGATTGATCTTCATCTGGTGTCACTTCAGGATTGTCGATTAATGCTTCTGGCAATTCTTCAGGTTCTTCGGTTGTTGGAACAATTGCAACTGAAGCTATTTTATCTCCGTCTTTCAGATTTATAAGTCTAACTCCTTGTGCTGCCCGTCCAATAATTCTCATATTTGAAACAGTCATCCTGATTGTCAGTCCAGATTGCGTAATTATCATTAAATCATTGCTTTCGTCAACGCTTTTAATCGAAATAAGAGGACCGGTTTTTTCGGTGATATTAATTGTTTTTACACCTTTTCCTCCCCGATTTGTTAATCTATAATCTTCAATCTTCGAACGTTTTCCGTAGCCATTTTCAGAAACAACCAGAATGTCTTCATTTTCGTTTTCAACACAAACCATGCCAACTACTTCATCCTGATCGTGACCCAATCGAATTCCCCTTACTCCGGAGGCTGTTCTTCCAATTGGTCTGACGCTTGAATCTTCAAAACGAACTGCTTTTCCGGAACGAACTGCCATCATGATATGATGGTTTCCATTGGTCATTCTGGCTTCAAGTAATTTATCGTCTTCTCTGATTGTTATAGCATTGACACCATTTTGTCTTGGTCGTGAATATGCTTCCAGTGAAGTTTTTTTGATGGTTCCTTGTTTCGTACACAGAATGATGAAATTGTTATTGATATATTCAGGATCTGTCAGCGTTTTCACATTAATAAATGCAAGTATATTATCGTCCTGTTCAATATTTATAACATTCTGAATTGCACGTCCTTTAGAAGTTTTTGTTCCCTCAGGTATTTCGTACACCTTCAACCAGAAACATTTTCCTTTTTCAGAGAAAAGCAAAAGAGTATTGTGCATTGATGCATTAAACATGTGTTCGAGGAAATCAGAATCTCTTGTATTGCTTCCTTTTGAACCAACTCCTCCCCTGCCCTGGGTTTTAAAATCAGACAGCGGAGTCCGTTTCATATATCCAAGATGCGAAATAGTGATCACCATTTCTTCGTCGGCATAAAAATCTTCAGGATTAAACTCTTCGGCATTGGGAACGATTTCTGTTTTACGGGCATCGCCATATTTTGCCTTGATTTCAATCAGCTCATTTTTAATGATTTCCATGCGGAGATTAATGTCTGCCAAAACACTTTTCAGATATTCAATTTGTTTTAGAATGTCAGCGTATTCCTGGTGTAATTTATCCTGCTCAAGACCGGTTAATTGGCGCAAACGCATTTCAACAATGGCCCTTGACTGAATATCTGACAAACTAAATCTTTCAATCAGGTTTAGTCTGGCTTCATCGGGGTTTTTGGCAGCACGGATAATTGCGATTACTTCTTCAATATTGTCACTGGCAATGATCAGTCCTTCAAGAATATGCGCACGTTTTTCTGCCTGATCCAATTCAAATTGCGTTCTCCGGATAACTACATCGTGGCGGTGCTCAACAAAATAATGAATCAGATCTTTAAGGTTGAGCATTTTAGGCCGACCATGAACCAACGCAATATTATTTACACTGAAACTGTTTTGCAGTTGTGTGTATTTATACAGTTTATTAAGAACTACATTTGATATTTCATCTCTCTTGATATCGAAAACGATGCGCATCCCTTCGCGGTCCGATTCATCATTTACATTCGATATTCCTTCAATTTTCTTATCATTGATCAGTTCGGCAGTTTTTATAATTAATTCTGCCTTATTCACCATGTATGGTATTTCGGTAACTACAATCTTTTCTCTGCCATTTGGCGTTACTTCGATGTGAGCCTTTCCCCTCAAAACAATTCGTCCCCTACCAGTTTCAAACGCCTCCTGAACTCCGCGATATCCGTAAATAATTCCTCCGGTAGGGAAATCAGGTGCTTTGATTATCGGAATAAGATCTTGAATATCAATTTCCGGATTATCAATGTAGGCAATAATGGCATCAATGGTATCTGATAAATTGTGAGGTGGCATATTGGTAGCCATCCCAACAGCAATACCCGATGCTCCGTTCACCAAAAGATTCGGAATTCTTGTAGGCAATACCGTGGGCTCTTTCAGCGATTCATCAAAGTTTGGCTGGAAATCGACCGTATTTTTTTCGAGATCAGACAAAGTTTCTTCAGCTATTTTCGACAACCTCGCTTCGGTATAACGCATGGCTGCGGGGCTATCACCATCAATTGACCCAAAGTTACCCTGTCCGTCAACCAGCGGATAACGCAACGACCAATCCTGGGCCATACGCACCATTGTAAAATATACTGATGAGTCACCATGAGGATGGAATTTCCCTAAAACTTCCCCAACGATCCTCGCAGATTTTTTGTAGGCTTTGTTGGAAAATGTTCCCAATTCGCTCATACCAAACAATACGCGACGATGTACAGGCTTTAAACCATCTCTTACATCCGGAAGTGCTCTTGCAACAATGACAGACATCGAATAATCGATGTACGCAGTCTTCATTTGCTCTTCAATATTAATCTTGATAATTTTTTCGCCTTCAGCCATTTACTTCTCCTTTTAGTAATATTTGCTTAAAAAATTTTGACTGACAAAAATACAAAAATACTTATTGTATCAAGCGTTTTCCCAGCTTTTCATTAGTAAATTAAGAATAAGATTTTAACAAAGCAATGTTCAAAAAATCAGCAAATTATAAAGATTGCTTATTAATTAATGAGTAATTTTGAACTCGTAAGTAAATTAACAAGTATTCGTAGGCCAACTTTTAGGAATACTTTTTGTTATTTTGATTACGGAACTTAAAAAGTTACTAAAGATATGGATTCACAATTTTCACCACGAATAAAGGACGTACTTTCATACAGTCGCGAAGAAGCAATACGACTGGGAAATGAAAGTATTGGACTAGAACATATTTTCCTTGGAATCTTGCGGGATGGAGAAGGCATTGCTATCGAGATCCTTACCAACCTGGGCGTCAATCTGGCAGAGATAAAACAATCGATAGAAGAAAAACTTAGAACTGGAAAAGATATTGATTCGCAGGCATCTGTTCAATTATTAAAATCGGCCGAAAAAGCTTTGAAGCTGGTTTATCTGGAAGCAAGGGCTTTTAACAGCACAACAATTGATACCGGTCATCTGATGCTTGCACTTTTGAAAGACAAAGAAAGTATGATCAGTAAAATTTTGGGCGATTATCACATCAACTATTATATTCTAAAATCAAGGTTGGAAGATTATAAACAACCTGAAGCCAAATCGGAATTTGATGACGAGGATGATGATGCTGATGATAGTTTCTCCAAACCTCCCGGCAGTGGGTCAACACCGTCTTCTTCGGCCAAAAAGCCGGCAAACCCAAAATCGGAGACTCCAGTACTCGACAATTTTGGCGTTGACATTACCAAACTTGCTGAAGAAAATAGTCTTGATCCCATCATCGGACGCGAAAAAGAAATAGAACGCCTTGCCCAGATACTTTCGAGAAGAAAGAAAAATAACCCGATATTAATTGGTGAACCCGGAGTTGGTAAATCAGCTATTGCTGAAGGACTTGCTTTGAGGATTATTCAGAAAAAAGTATCGAGAGTTTTGTTTGATAAAAGAGTTGTAAGCCTTGATATTGCTTCAATTGTTGCCGGTACAAAATACAGGGGGCAATTCGAAGAACGCATGAAAGCCATTTTAAATGAGTTGTCGAAGGTCAGCAATGTGATTTTATTTATCGACGAAATACATACAATTGTTGGTGCCGGTGGTGCAACCGGATCGCTCGATGCTGCAAACATGCTGAAACCGGCTCTGGCACGTGGCGAGATTCAGTGCATCGGAGCCACCACTCTGGACGAATATCGCCAGCAGATAGAAAAAGATGGCGCCCTTGAAAGAAGGTTTCAGAAGATTATGGTTGAGCCAACTTCAGTAGAAGAAACAATTGAGATACTGAATAATATAAAACAGAGATACGAAGATCATCACAATGTAATTTATACTCCGGAAGCAATAAATGCTTGTGTTAAGCTGACTGCCAGATATATAACCGACCGGTTCCTTCCTGATAAAGCCATTGATGCTTTGGACGAATCGGGTTCACGCGTTCATATTTCAAATATAAATGTTCCCGACAGGATTCTAAAACTGGAAGAAAAGATCGAAAAAACCCGTGAAGAAAAGATAAAAGCAGTAAAAAGTCAGAATTTTGAATTGGCTGCCAATCACCGCGATAAAGAAAAAAATCTGTTACAATTACTGGAACAGGAAAAGGAAGAATGGGAAAAAGAACTCATCAGCCACAGGGAAGTTGTAACAGAAGACAAAGTGGCTGAAGTAGTTGCAATGATGTCGGGTGTTCCTGTTCAGCGAATTGCCCAGGCAGAAGGGAAACGACTGATGGACATGGGCAAACAGCTAAAGGGAAGTGTTGTTGGTCAGAATGACGCAATCGCGAAAATAGTAAAAGCTATACAGCGCAACCGCGCCGGATTGAAAGATCCGAATAAACCAATTGGAACGTTTGTTTTTCTGGGGCCGACAGGGGTTGGTAAAACACAACTTGCCAAAGTGTTGGCTAAATATTTATTCGACAGCATCGATTCGCTGATACGAATTGACATGAGTGAATACATGGAAAAATTCTCTGTTTCCCGTTTGGTTGGAGCGCCTCCAGGATATGTTGGGTATGAAGAAGGTGGTCAGCTAACAGAGAAAGTGCGTCGCAAACCTTATGCAGTGGTGCTTCTAGATGAAATTGAAAAGGCTCATCCAGATGTATTTCACCTTTTACTTCAGGTTCTGGATGAAGGACGTTTGACCGACAGCCTGGGACGGAGCATTGATTTTAAGAATACAATTATTATTATGACCTCTAACATTGGCTCACGCCAGTTATCCGAATTCGGAAGAGGAGTTGGTTTTTCGACACAAAGCGCTGCAATTGACGAAGGTGATCATGCAAAATACATTGTTGAAAAAGCGCTAAAAAAAGCATTTGCCCCTGAATTTCTGAATAGAATTGATGACGTGGTAATGTTTAATTCTTTGACCAAAGAACATATTCACGAAATTATTGATATCGAATTAAAGGGACTCTACGAAAGGGTTAACTCGCTGAATTACAAACTGAAAATATCGACAGCTGCTAAAGACTTTATTGCTGATAAAGGTTTTGATGTTCAGTTTGGAGCCCGGCCATTAAAGAGAGCGATCCAAAAATATCTGGAAGATGAAATGGCTGAAGTAATTATAAGGGCTTCAGTCGTCGAAGGTGATACCATTTCAGTTGGCTTCGATAAAAAGACGGAGAAAATAAAAATCAAGATTTTAACTACTACAATAAAGAAATAGCTTTAAAAAACCAGGTTTAGGCCTGGTTTTTTGTTTCACCTAAAAATTTCAATGCCATCAATGTTATGTCGTCAGATTGGTGGTTTTCTCCTTCGTAAATCGAAATATTTGAAAGCAAACTAGATACAAGTTCTTGAGAGTTCAAATCATTGAGACTTAAGATATTACTTTCCAGTTTTTCAATCCCGTAATGCATTCCGCTTGAATCTCTTGAATTGATAACACCGTCAGTATACAAAATAATTATATCGCCAAAAGTTAGCTGAATAGAACTGCTTTTATATGTTTTATTGGCATAGATACCCAATGGCAAGCCGTGACTTTTCGACAATGCATGAATTGTACCGTCAGGATGAAGAATATAGGGATAATTGTGAGCAGCATTGCAATAATCCATAATACCCGTGGTAATGTCCAGGACGCCAAGAAAAAGAGTCAGGAAATATTGATTTGCGTTGCGGTCACTCAATTCACGGTTGACCCTTGTAATAATTTCTTTTGACGACAATACTTTCGCCTTGCTTTTTATTAAAGTACTTGCAATTGCCATGAAAAGCGAGGCGGGTATTCCTTTCCCGGAAACATCACCAATTGCGATTACCAGATGATCTTTATCAATGAAAAAATAATCGTACAAATCGCCACCAATAGATTCTGCAGGTTTTATGACCGCATAAAGGTCAATTTCAGGATGTTTCGGGAATGCAGGATACCCTGAAGGGAATATATTTTGTTGTATTTCCCTGGCCATTTTTAAATCCTTTTCAAATTTGAGCTTTTCACTGGCAGTTTTGTTCTGTTCGTTTATTAATATCCCGTATTTTGCCTGCCAGTCTTCAAGGCTTTCGGCAAGCATATTTATCTCATCCTTCGATTTTCTTTCTTTTCCGGGAACAGAACTAAATCGCTGAATCGCATCGGTTACACGAGCCAAAGGTTCGAGTAACCGTTTAAAAACGAGCATATTTACTAAAAATAAAATCAATATACCAAGTATTGAACCCCATAGTATTATCGTAAAAATGACATCAATTTCGCTGAACAATTCTTTTTCAGGAATTACAATTACAACCGACCATACAGAATTTGCCAATGGTGCGAAGTAAAACCACGACTTCTGATTATTTAAGTATTCGGAAATTCCGCGACCAGCTCCTCTCCCACCATTTCTGATTTCTGTCTCGATCGTTTTAAGATCACCGCCAAAAATTGGAGAAGGTTTTTTAAGAAAATTTCTGGTAAGCATCCATTCTGATTTTGGATGTGTGAGGAAAGTTCCGGAGCGGTCGATAATAAATGCATAACCACTTTCGCCTATTTTAATTTCAGAAAGCATTTGCTGCATCTTTTTCAGGGAAACCACACATGTCACAGTTCCTGCAATCAATTCTGTATCTGGAACATATATAGGGGATTTGTAGGAAACAATTAAATGGCTGGTATCGTTTTTACAATAATACGGATTACTCCATTCTCCAATTTGCATGGAAGAATTTCCTGATTTCTTTTTTTGAAAATCCATCAGATTGTTGATCAGACTGTCTGAAAGACAATTGAGTTGCCCTGGCTTATTCGAGGAAAACCTTATCAGTTTTCTGCTTTTATTATCAAGTAGTTCTACATGAATACTTTCGAGAATTTTATTCGATTCAAAGACTTTTTGGAGTAAGAAATCCAGGTCGTTGTGTTGGTGGAAATACAATGCCTGATGCGAAACATTATTGGCAATTTCTTCGGTACCGACTGTAATTCTTGATATTTTTGAAATAACGAGGTTGCTTTGGTTAATCGCGCCTTCCTCTATTTTACTGACTAAAATTTTGCTTCCAAAATGATAATTGACATAAACAATTGTTGCTATGATAATAACAGCAATCGTTGTAATATGTGCATTCAGACGAAAAGAAATTCCTTTTTGGCTCATTTAGATTGGCTTAATTGGTAAATCTAATATACTAAAAAGATTTAAAGATTATTGTATAAAAGAACAGCAAAAACTTAATCGTCGGGAAACCGAAAGATTATCAAACAAAAAAAGCCGGAGCAAATATTTCCGGCTTCGATTATTATTTTAGTGTAGGCACTATGTATTCATTGCACCACAAACGTTAATTACTTGTCCGCTAACATACGACGAAAGGTCGGATGCAAGGAAAAGAGCAACTTTTGCAACTTCGTCAGGAGTTCCGCCACGTTTCATCGGAATGTTTGCTTCCCATTGTTTGCGGGCATCTTCCGGAATTTTGGCAGTCATTTCAGTAATAATGAATCCAGGAGCAATTGCATTTGAACGGATTCCACGAGAACCAAGTTCTTTTGCGATCGACTTGGTGAAACCAATAATTCCGGCTTTAGATGCTGAATAGTTTGATTGGCCTGCGTTTCCGCTAACACCTACAACCGAGCTCAAATTAACTATTGAACCTGATTTTTGTTTCAGCATAATTTTTTGGGCAGCTTTTGTAAAGTTGAAAACCGATTTAAGGTTTACATTAATTACAGCATCCCATTGTTCTTCGGTCATTCGCATCAGCAAAGTATCTTTGGTAATACCAGCGTTGTTAACCAGGGCATCAATGGCTCCAAAATCATCAACAATCTGATTTACAACCCGATCAGTATCTTCAAAGTTAGCAGCATTCGACGCATATCCTTTGGCTTTTACACCCATTTCGTTCAATTCTGCTTCAGTGTTTTTCATGTTTTCATCGTCAAAAAGATCGGTGAAGGCAATGTTGCAACCTTCTTCAGCAAATTTAATGGCAATTGCTTTTCCAATGCCTCTCGATGCGCCAGTAATTATGGCAGTTTTTCCTTCAAGAAGTTTCATGCTAATATTTGTTTATGAGTTTTTGAATTAGGCGCAAATGTAATAAAATATGTGGTTCTGAAAGTTTTAAACTATTTAACTGCATAAAATGCCCCCAAACATTTGGATCAATAGAAATTTTTTTGTTTCGGACAGTAGCAATTTTTAATTAGTTTCGCAAAAAAATTATAGATGATAATCAAATATTACATACCTTTCTCGAAGTACCGAAAAATAGCTCGAACTTACTGTAAAATAGCTCAATTTATTAAAAAGTCATTTGCAAAAAGGAAAATGTTGACACATTTAAATGGTGACAATATCGACTACCATGATATTCCCGTTATTATTAATAACTATAACAGAATTATTCATTTACAAAAGCTATTAGAATGGTTGGAAAAGGCGGGAATGCGCCATATTTATATTATGGATAATGCCTCTGCATATCCAACACTTCTAGACTATTATCGGAATACAAAGTACACAGTAATACAGTTAAAAGCTAATATTGGATATAAAGCTTTTTGGGACACATCAATTCATACATGGTTCAAAGGTTTACCATATATCTACACAGACCCGGACATAATTCCGATAGATGAGTGTCCTTTGTATGCGGTTAAATTTTTTCAGGAGACGCTAAATAAATTCAAGGATATCAATAAGGTCGGTTTTGGTTTACAAATAGATGATATTCCTGACTTTTACCCACACAAATCAGATGTAATTGATTGGGAAATGCAGTTTTGGAAGACCCCAATCTCTGAAAATCTCTACAAAGCGGATATTGACACAACCTTTGCTCTGTACAGAGCAAATTCTGTAAAACAACAATGGGGCAAAACGCTCAGAACAGGTGGATTTTTTTTGGCAAAGCATTTACCTTGGTATGAAAATCCTGATTCGATATCGGACGAGGAGTTGTTTTATAAAAAAAATGCAACAAGTAGTGTTTGGTACGCTAAAAAAATTAGTTAAATAAGTTATTCAGGTTTAAGCAGCGATGGGCTGATTTCGAATATGAAAGATGTGGGGTTGTCAATATATTCCTCGCGTCCGAACCTTTGAAAGGTAAAAGTTATGTTGATGTTACTGAAAGAAAAAAAAACAAAAGTAGATTGGGCTGAATTCATCAAAATAATAGGCGATGCACTAGTTCCTGACTGCTCTTAATAAACCTCTCCTGAAATATGGAGCTTTCATTTGTTTGTCGTAGAAGAAAAGCATATAACCATCAGAATGCTCTACTTTAAATTTATTCTGATTTAGCAACGACGAAAATTTTTGTTCATCGTCTTGTTTGTGGTAGGTGCAAATAGCCACTTTAAGAGGATTTTGTTCCGAGATGATTCGGCTACATCCTTTTAATAATCGTGATTCGGCTCCTTCTACATCAATTTTCAGGAAAATTGGAGTTTTACAGGGCGAAATAAAATCGTCAATAGTTGTATTGGTTGAGTTAGTAATATCACTCACAAATTTATTAACGATTATTACCTTATCTTTCCATGGTTCAAAAGTCGCATTTAAGGGTTCAATCCATTCTTTATCTGCTTCAAAAAGAATTAGTTTCGAGGCATTTTCGACAACTGTTAAGGCAAAATTACCTTCAGCAACTCCGGCATCAATAAGTATTTCGCCATCTTCGAATTTAAACTGTTCGGTAAGGTAACGATGCGGACTACGCACGTCCTGCTCTTTTGACAAGAGATTGAATAGATTTTGAATTTTCCTTTTGCCCCATCTTTTCTTAAAATAGAGTTTTTTACCATCAAGAAAAACATAAGGCAAGCCTTTCTCCTGATCAACAAAAACTTCTATATTTTCGGCAACATATTCATCCTGAAATTCATAGGGGAATACCGCAATTGGATTCGTTTTCAGGTAATTCAATACCGTTTGAATTTCCTCTGAAGGAGCTTCCGGAAGTTTGGAATAATAGTTTTGAATCGAGATTGGAAGTTGTTTTGCCACAATCCTTTTTCGAATTAATTTAGGAACAACGATCCTATATATTTGAGAAGTAAGTTTGTTCATGGTTGTAATTATTCAAAATCATTTTCATTTTGAGGCAATAGATTTTGCTTCCTTAATTTTTATCCCCTATTTTTTTGCGCAAAGGTATCAATTTATGGAAAAGATTTTAATCGATCAGGACAAGATCACCAGCATTTGATACCGGCAATTATTTGTTCCATGCAGTATTCCCGGGGTGTTCAGTTAATGACAGGCAATTTATATTTGTTTTCAATGGATGACGAATCCAGTCGAAAACCACTATTTTTGTTCAAAATTAATTGTTACTGATGGCAGATAATCTAAATACAAGTATTTATGTTTTCCATTATAAAAATGGGACGATCCTAAAAGCCGATCGCATTTATAAGCCAATCATGGCAGGAAATGCTTTATTGACTGGTGAGAAAACCATGACCGGCGATGACAATGGCGATAATATTTCGGAAAAAAATCCATGGTACAGCGAATTGACAGGTATTTACTGGGTTTGGAAAAATACCCGGCAAGATGTTACGGGAACCTCCCACTACCGGCGTTTTTTTACTGCTCAGCCAGAACCTCTTGCTTACCAGTTGAAACGCCTTTTTTATTATCCGGCAGGTTTGTACAAGAAACGCATTGGGCTTATATATACAACTAATACTGAATTGTTTATCCCCAGAATACTTAAGGCTGCCGAAATAAACGAATTACTCGGGCAATACGATGCAATTCTGCCGCAAGCACGAAAACTGAAATACACCGTTGAAAAGCATTACCGACGATATCACGACATCAACGACCTGAATTCACTGAAGGTAATTATTGCTGAAAAGTATCCGGATTATATTGAAGCATTTGAATCGGTAATGGCCGGTAAACGACTGTATGCCAATAATATGTTTATACTTAAAGATGAACAATTTCAGGAATTTATGAATTGGTGGTTTGATGTGCTTTTTGAATTTGAAAGGCGCATCGAACTGAAGAATTATAATGAATATCAAAAAAGAATACTCGGTTTTGTTGCCGAACGATTGTTGAATGTTTGGTTTCGCAAGAAACAACTCAATTGTGTTGAATTGCCAGTTGTTTACTTTAAATGGCTTAAGTTTGATTAAGATTTGAACTTTTATATGTTTTAACTATATTAGCAAGAAAAATATAAAAGTCCCTAACCTAATGTCTTCAAAAGTTGTAGTTTCAGTCATTATGCCCTGCTTCAATCAGGGGTGCTTTTTAAAAGAAAGTGTCACATCTGTGCTTAACTCGAGCTATAAAAATCTTGAAATCATACTAGTTAATGATGGTTCTACCGACAAAACCGAAGAAATTTCGTTACAACTTGAAAAAGAATTTCCGTTTATCCACTATTTTTATCAAGAGAATAAAGGCCCATCAGCCGCACGAAATCTTGGAATACTAAACTCCGTTGGTTCAATTATTCTCCCTTTAGACTCTGACGATCTGATTTCGGAAGATTATATTGCAGAAGCTGTAAAAATTCTGGAAAGCAAACCCAATGTAAAAGTTGTTTATTGCGAAGCTGAAAAATTTGGAGATCGTGTTGGAAAGTGGAATTTACCAGAGTTTTCGTTAAATAAATTGGTCAGAAGAAACTTAATATTCACGACTGCACTTTACCGTAAGTCGGACTGGGCTGAAATAGGTGGTTACGACGAGAAGATGACGTGGTCGTTGGAAGACTGGGATTTTTGGTTGTCGATGTTAAAAAATGGCGGTGAGGTAGTTCGGCTTCCAAAAATTGGTTTTTATTATCGGATCAGACAAAATACAAGAACCGAAAATGCCCGCAATGAAGGTCTTGCATTAACAATAGCCTATTTCAACATCAAGCACAAGGATTTTATCTACAAAAAACTTGGTGGTCCGTTGCGTCGCAGAAAAAAAATGTCGAAGATTATAAATTTTGTTACAGGCACTACGCTGTCAATAATTATTACCCGGCACTTTTCGCGCAACATTTTACGAAGTAAGAAAATTAGTGCTCTCAGCGAAAATCAGTGTACAGTAGGCAAATCTCTTGCCTTCTCCGATAATGCAGAATTTATTATCTGAAAAACAAACAATTACCTATTTTTTTAACGGTAAGGAAGTCCTGCGTTATATTTTTCGTCAGCGGGCAGATTTCGCTTTACATGCGCCCGGTATTTGTAGTTTAGCGGATGAAAAATATTTCCAAATACGGTCCATGGAAGCGGATAACCCTTGTATTTCGATGTAAAGAACGGCACCCATGAAAATTTTGATTTCTTCTTTTTATCGAATGGTGTCTTTGCCGGATATTTTTTAAGTAATTCGAAATTAGTGTCAAGCAATTCATTTATTTTCAGATACATATCGGTTGATAAAGGCGTATTAGGTCGGCCAATCCACCAGCCACAACCCACCAGATCTTTCCATAAATCGGGCATCCAATTTCCTTCAGAATCGAAAACCTTTGCCGCCCCTCCTTCAATTTCAGGTCTTCCAACAAAATATACTTCCTGATCTGAAAACACATCCCAAACCTGTTTAAAATTCACCAATGTTGGCTTAATATCATGCCAACCGCCACCGTAGTGATGCAAAAAATAAATTCTTAAATAATCCGATTTGTGCACATCACTTAACCACTGAAATGTATGGTGCAATGGGTATTCCGGAAGAATAAATTCATGAATGTTCTCTTTAGTAATCAGGCAAAGAGGTACTCCAAGATTTGATTTCATCATTTCAAAGCTTCTGGTCCGGTTTTCATTCATTTTTCCTTCATACCAAAAACACCAAATAACAAAGGCAAATGGTTTGTCGGCTGACACATGAATAAGCTCCTCTTTTGTGGTTATTACTTTTATTTCTTCGGTCATTTCATTTTGATTCGTTAGCGTAAACAATATAGATTCGTTGGTGATTAATTTAGCAGTTCAAAAATAATTATATTTGAATAACCGATAACAAGACATTACAGTTATTGGGTTATTGTTTTTAGCTGAATAAGTGCATTAACTTAATTTCCTGAAGCAATGAAAATTTTGCTATTTATCTGTATTATATCGATTTATCCAGCTCTACTTCGAGGACAAGATCAGGTATCATTCTATGTACATGGACATGCCGACGACTGGCAGCTCTTTATGTCAAAGAATATTGTTGATGACCTTTCATTTGCAAAAGTTGTGATTATTACTCTTACTGCAGGTGATGCAGGGCATGGATGCCTGGCATACGAAAATGGGAAAATCCCCTATTACATCGCCAGGGAAAAAGGAGCTGTATATTCATCAAAATTTGCTTGCGATATTTTAGGAAAAGAAGTAAGCGATGTACCTTTCAGTAGCATCGTATCAGTAAATGGACATTTCATTACTAAATACGTCTATAAGAATCACATAATTAATTATTTCCTTCGACTTCCTGATGGTTTATATGGCGAAGGTTTACCTTCCACTGGAAACCAAAGTCTGGAAAAACTGCGAAAAGGAAGTTTGAAAACCATAACTGCTGTTGATCATTCGACCATTTACCACGGATGGAATGACCTGACCCAAACCTTAAAATCGATTATAATTGCAGAGAGTGGACTTGACGAACAGGTGTGGGTGAATACTCATAGTTCCGATCGTAAATACAATGAAGGTGACCATTCTGATCACTATTCAACATCTGAAGCTGTACAAGATGCTGTTAAGGATTTACCCTGGGCGGGAATTGTTTCATGGATGGGATACAGGTCCCGAAAGCTCCCGGCGAATTTATCTACGTCCGAAATAGTGAATGCAACTGCCATATTTAGTGCATATTCATGGAGTATATTAGAAAGTGGCTACGTGAGTTCCTTCGATAATGCTCACCGACGTTTTCTTCCCAACGATTTCTTCCTGATCACGAAGAAACCAGTTGCAGGTTCATTTTCAGTAAGGGCAATCAATATGATAAAATTACTGAAGCGTAAATTAATGACTTAACAGAAGCCATTTTTGAGAAAGCATTTTGAAACCAGAATAGCTAAAAACATCCAAATGACTGGCTTTATGCTGAAATTTCTATTTTTGCAAAAAGAAATTCGAAAATGCTAGATCAAATAACAATTTGTGCGATTGCAACTTCTCCCGGAATGGGAGCTATTGCAACCATCCGTCTTTCAGGAGAAAAAGCCATCGAAATTGCCGATTCCGTATTTCAGTCGCCCGTTTCAGGGAAAAAGCTGGCAGCACAAAAGCCCAATACGCTGCATTTTGGAAGTATTTCTGCCGGTGACGAACTAATCGACGAGGTAGTGGTTTCGATATTTCGTACCCCCCATTCGTTTACCGGAGAAGATGTAATTGAAATTACCTGTCATGGTTCGGTTTATATCCAACAACGCATTCTGCAACTGCTAATTATAAAAGGTGCCCGTATGGCGCTTCCCGGCGAATTTACCCAACGTGCATTCCTGAATGGAAAAATGGATCTTTCGCAAGC
This sequence comes from Bacteroidota bacterium, assembly GCA_023251435.1. Classification (GTDB taxonomy): domain Bacteria; phylum Bacteroidota; class Bacteroidia; order Bacteroidales; family Prolixibacteraceae; genus Aquipluma. Next base: position 11,458 of record JAHEYU010000031.1, on the reverse strand, counting down.
TGAAGCAGTTGCCGACCTGATAGCTTCAACCAACCGGGCAGCACAAAAAGTTGCTATCAACCAGATGCGAGGCGGATTCTCGTCTGAATTGGCCAGTTTACGTGGCGAATTGCTCCATTTTATTTCCATGATTGAACTTGAACTCGATTTCAGCGAAGAAGACGTTGAATTTGCTGACCGCGAACAACTTAAAAAGCTGGTTTTCAGAATCGAAGAAATCCTCCGGAAGCTAAAGAATTCTTTTCAATTGGGCAATGTTATCAAAAACGGAATTCCGGTAGCGATAATTGGCGAGACCAATGTTGGGAAATCGACACTTTTAAATGCATTACTGAACGAAGAAAAGGCCATTGTGTCTGATATTCATGGCACTACCCGCGATGTAATTGAAGATGTGGTAAATATCCACGGAACGGCATTCCGTTTTTTTGATACAGCAGGAATTCGCGACACTACCGACGAAATTGAAACACTTGGAATTGAGCGCAGCTACAGCAAATTGGATTTGGCAACTGTGGTGATTTTGGTGGTTGACGCTCAAAATGATTTTGAGACAGTCGTTCAACGAATAGAAAAGATCAGGGAACGAATAAATGGCCAGCACCTTATTATTACGGCCAATAAAGTTGATCGCGGATTGCCTGAAACGACTTCAAAACTGAAAGAAATGCCACTGTTGGACAATGAAAAAATCGTATTTATTGCGGCCAAACAAAAAACCAATCTCGACGAGTTAATTTCGGAAATGCAACATGCTGTTTCATTAGATTCGATCAGCGAAGACGCTGTGATCGTAACCAATGTGCGTCACTTCGAAGCACTGACAAATGCACATGAATCCATTGAAAGAGTGCAACTTGGGCTTGAAAATCTGATCTCTGGCGACTTCCTTGCTCAAGACATTCGCGAGTGCCTTCATTACCTCGGTGAAATCACTGGAGAAATATCAAATGATGAGATTTTAGGTCATATTTTCAAGAACTTCTGCATCGGGAAATAGCTACCCTTCTTTTATTTGCTTTTAGCTTCATTTAATAAATTTGCAATAAATGTCACGTTTTTACCGGTAGAAACGTGACATTTATTTTTCGAAAATCAAAGCCCTAGCAAAATGTAAGGACTAATATCCAATTTGACACAGATCGTTCTGGCAACCTTCAACGTTGGTTCGCTTTTCCCATTGAGATATTCACTAATGCGCAAGGGGCTTACTCCGATAATTTCAGATAACATGTTTTGCGTCAGGTCCTTTTCATACATCTTTAGTTTCAGAACCTCAGGAAGTGATGGCGTTTTTATCGGGTAATGTGCTTCATATTAGTACAGTCAATTTTATTGTATTCGCTATGCGTACCGATAAAGCGGATGTAAACCATCTTAATCTGAAATTTGATCACTACAACCAACCGATAATCGTTCCCTTTTAAATAGTCGCATTTTGAATTGCAAAATTAATTTCCATAAAGCAAAATAGTATCGAATTTAATTTTTGGTGAAATTATTCTCAAAAATGCATACCTCATCCAATGTGTGAATTGTGTAACTTATTTACAGATTTTTGTAATACAATTGTAGTATAAGTTGTACAACTTTGTAAATGTCTGTAAAATAAACTAAAAGCACTTGAAATTATTTATCAAATATATGGTCAGCAACCGTTGCAAAGTTGCGGTGAAAGAAGAGTTAAAAAAGCTTGGACTTCACTTTATGGTGGTTGATCTGGGGGAAGTCGAGATTATGGAGAATATCTCGGCAGAGGTTCGTGAGCAGGTAAGAATTGCTTTGCTTAACTCCGGTTTCGAATTAATGGACGACAAACGATCGGTTCTGATTGAAAAAATAAAGAATACGATCATCGAAATGGTACATCATTCTGACGAGTTGGTCAAAGTAAACTTTTCCAGTTTTCTAAGCGAAAAATTGCACTACGATTATACCTATCTGGCTAATCTGTTTTCTGAAGTTCAGGGGACAACCATCGAGCAATTCATCATTTCGCATAAAATTGAAAGGATTAAAGAACTGATCATATACGGAGAACTTAATATTACTGAAATTGCCTGGAAAATGAATTACAGCAGTGTAGCTCACCTTTCAAACCAGTTTAAAAAGATGACGGGACTCTCCCCTTCTCACTTCAAGCAAATGAAAGAAAAAAGAAGAAGCCCAATTGAAGAGATTGGTAATTAATAGTTGAAACAACCGAAAGAATAAAATGGAAAGAACAATAGCACACGATTCGCAATACGCCAGCAGTTTAATTGAAGCCAGCCTGGATCCGTTGATTACCATCAGCATTGATGGTAAAATTACCGATATGAATCAGGCAAAAGTAGATATTACCGGAATTGATCGTGAAGAATTGATTGGCACTAATTTCTACGACTATTTCACCGAACCGAAGAAGGCTCGTGAAATTTACATGGAAGTATTTTCAAAAGGATCGGTAAAAGACTGTCCTCTTACCTTCATGCATAAAAACGGAAAGCTGACCGATGTATTATTTAACGGCTCGGTTTACAAAGATTCCAGCGGAAAAGTAATTGGTGCTGTTGTTGTTGCCAGAGACATCGCCAAACAAAAATGGGTATTGCAGTTACAGTTAGCCAACAAAGAACTTGCTTTTCAAAATAATGAAAAAGGGAAACGGGCAAATGAATTGCAAATTGCCAACAAGGAACTTGCTTTTCAAAGCAATGAAAAAGAAAAACGCGCGGCTGAACTGATAATTGCCAATAAAGAGTTGGCTTTTCAGAACGAAGAAAAAGAAAAACGGGCAGCTGAACTGATCATTGCTAACAAAGAACTGGCTTTCCAAAGCGATGAAAAAGGAAAACGTGCAGCAGAACTAATCATTGCTGACAAAGAACTACTGTTTCAGAACAAGGAGAAAAATAAACGGGCGGCAGAATTAGTAATTGCTGATAAAGAACTTGACTACCAGAACGAAGAGAAAGAGAAACGGGCGTTGGCCAGTAAAGAACTCGAAGCAAGCAGCTATTCGTTAAAACTTGCTTCACAATATTCGTTAAGCCTTATAGAAGCAAGCCGCGACCCATTGGTTGTGATTAGCCCACAAGGAAAAATTACCGACATGAACGAGGCACTGGTGAATATTACCGGCATGTCGCGCGAGGATCTGAAAGGAACCGATTTTCTCGATTATTTTACCGAACCGCAGAAAGCACGCGGAGTTTATAAAGAAGTGTTTGCGATGGGATCGGTTGCCGATTCGCCACTTACACTTCGACATGCCAATGGAAAACTGACCGATGTATTGTTTAACGGATCGGTTTACAAAGATGACCGCGACCGTGTTATAGGCGTTGTAATTGTTGCCCGCGATGTAACTGAACAAAAAAGAATTGCGACCGAATTAACCGAAGCCATTGTGTTTGCCGAACTGGCTGTAGGGATTGCCGAAGAAGCCAAAGAAAAAGCCGAAAATGCCACACTGATAGCTGAAAATGCAGTAAAAGCGAAGCAACAGTTTTTATCGAACATGAGCCACGAAATTCGTACACCAATGAATGCGATTATCGGGTTTACCAAAGTATTGATGAAAACCGAATTATCGGCCAAACAAAAAGAATACCTGAATGCTATAAAACTGAGTGGCGATGCGCTAATCGTGCTTATCAACGACATTCTCGATCTCGCCAAAGTAGATGCTGGGAAAATGACTTTTGAACAAACGCCATTTAAAATGGCCTTGTCGATTTCGGCAATGCTTCATCTGTTCGAAACAAAAATTCAGGAAAAAAATTTAACACTGGTGAAGGAGTATGACAAAAATATTCCGGATGTGCTGGTTGGTGACCCGGTACGTTTACACCAGATTATTATGAACCTCGTAAGTAACGCGGTAAAATTTACGGCCAAAGGAAAAATTACGGTAAGTGTTCAATTGCTTGAAGAAGACGATAAAAAAGCAAGCATTCAATTTTCGGTTACCGATACCGGCATAGGAATACCCGAAAACAAACTGGAAAGAATTTTCGAAAACTTTCAACAGGCTTCGAGCGGTACATCGCGGTTATACGGAGGTACCGGTTTAGGACTTGCCATTGTTAAGCAGCTGGTTGAGTCGCAGGATGGAATAATTACAGTACAAAGCAAAGTGGGTGTAGGTTCCACATTCAGCTTCCGGCTCGATTTCAAGAAAACAACTGAGAATGCCGAATCTGAATCGGATATTATTGAATTAAAAAGCGAACCAAATGAACTGAAAATTTTGGTTGTTGAAGATATCATCCTCAACCAGTTGCTGATGAAGACCCTGCTCGATGATTTTGGTTTTGAACGTGATGTGGCTGACAATGGAAAGATTGCCATTGAAATGATGCGCAAAAAAAATTACGACCTGATTTTAATGGACTTGCAAATGCCCGAAATGAATGGATTTGAAGCCACCGACTATATTCGTAACGTTTTGAACTCGAAAATCCCGATTATTGCGCTAACTGCCGATGTTACCACGGTTGATCTGGCCAAATGCAAGGCTGTTGGAATGAACGATTACATTGCCAAACCTGTTGATGAGCGCATATTGTACAGTAAAATAGTTAGTCTGATAATGAAAAATAACGGGCAGGAAACCGAAGAAAAACAAGATATTGTCAAGGATAAATGTATTGATCTGGGATATTTAAACCAACGCACAAAATCGCATCCTAAGCTAATGATGGAAATGATTTCAGCTTATCTGGAACAAACACCTCCATTGATTTTAGCAATGAAACAAAGTCTTAAAGACAAAAACTGGGACCTGATGTATGCCTCTGCTCATAAAATGATCCCCTCATTTTCGATTATGGGAATTAGCATCGACTTCGAAAATATGGCAAAAAAAGTACAGGAATATGCCATTACCCAAAAACAGTCGGGAGAGATAAACGAGCTTGTTAATCAGCTTGATAAGGTATGTTCGCAGGCATGCTTAGAATTAAAAGTAGAATTTAACCGGATAAAAAGCATGAACAAATGAACGACGAAAAAATTAAAATATTTCTGGTTGACGACGATAGCATTTATTTAAAATTGCTCGAGATAGAATTACTATTGCAGGGCGATTTTAATATAGAAACTTATGCCACAGGCGAACACTGTCTGGAAAACTTATCTCATGAACCCGATGTAATTGTTTTGGATTATTACCTCGACGGCATTCAGAAAAATGCAATGACAGGCATCGAAACCCTCGACAAAATTAAGGCGGTTAATCAGGAAATTGCGGTAATCGTTTTATCCGGTCAGGATAGTATCGATATTGCGATAAGCTGCATGCACCACAAAGCTTTTGATTATGTAGTTAAAAGTGAAACTGCTTTTCTTCGGTTAAAAAAAATTATTCCGGCCATTTTTCAATACAAAAAAATGGAGAAACAATTAAAGTGGTATATGGAGCGAATGTGATGCTTTATATAATGCGAGTCTCCGGGAATTTACCTATTGTTGTAAAAGTCATTCAATTGTCATTTGGTGGTTATTAAGTTGCCAGAAAATAACAACAGAATGACCACAAATGACCACAATTGACTACCAAAAAACGCAAAATAAGTATTCAAACGGTCAATCATGTCATAAAAAAATACAGAAAAAAAATGCACGTAACCGTTATCAGAAAAAAACAGGTATTTTCTCCGGACCCATCCAGAATTATCGCCCGATTTCTCTATCTAAATGATGAAAGGTCGGCTGATATTATCAGGAAAGTACTTGCTATGCCCGAAAAGGAAGTGAATATTGCGATGAGTCAGCTGCTGAGAGGTTACTCCAGACGACACCGAAATATTTCAAGAATATTTGAGAAGCATTTTGCCCGGATGGCTCCTATTTTTGATAAAATTGAAGTGAATGAAGAAGATCTGAGTGTGTCACAGAAAGCACTGATAGGATCGTATTTTACCATGGAATATTCTATTGAATCTGCGGCTTTCTTCAATCCTTCTATAATAGAAGATCCTGACCAGTCGGGTATAAGAGTCAACGAAAAAAGGGTTATTTTTAGCTTTAGGGCTACAGGCGAAGGGCATATTTCGTCCATCGTTTTCCGTACAGGAATTCTTGACCATAATAACAACCTTACGATTGAGCCTGTTGGAAAAATGTTAGCCGAAGCCGATGTTATAAAACGAAATTTTTACGATAAAAATAAATTTCGTGAAAAACTGGTCGAAATGGATAAGGCAGAAAATGTAATTTCTCCTGCTATTTTAGATAAACGAAAGGAAATACCCGACCTGGCAGAAGCTATTCCTCCGGTTATTATTGACCAACCTGCTGAAAAAAAACAACATAAAAAAGCAATATCGTCTGCTTTTATATTAGATCAGCTTGGAGATAATTTTACTTACGGTGAATTGATGAGGAGCCTGTCGGTTGCAATAAAAATGGCTGACATTACAGAAGATCAGATTAAAGTAATTAACCACATGATGTGGCTTGCTTCATCGCATTACGAGATTAACTTTTCTATCGATTCAGCCATTTCTGAAAGGGTTATTTTTCCGGTGTCGGCCACCGAACAAAAAGGGATTGAAGATGCCCGCTTTGTAAGATTTACCGACGACAATGGAGAAGTGACTTACTATGCCACTTATACCGCTTATGATGGAATATCTATTCTGCCTAAATTAATCAAAACAACCGATTTTTATAATTTCAAGATTTTGCCTATTAATGGCGAAGTTGCACGGAATAAAGGAATGGCATTGTTTCCACGAAAAATTAATGGCAAGTACGCCATGCTTTGCAGGATTGATGGTGTGAATAATTTTATCGCCTATTCAGACAACATTAATATGTGGCGCGATGCAAAAATTATACAACAACCTACCTATCCCTGGGATCTGATACAAATTGGCAACGCCGGATCGCCTATTGAAACTGAAGATGGATGGCTGATCATTACACATGCTGTTGGACCGATGCGAGAATATACATTGGGCGCTTCGCTGTTCGACCTTGATAATCCGGAGATTGAAATTGGAAGGCTAAACCAACCGTTAATGAAACCCAATGAAGCCGAACGTGAAGGTTATGTACCAAACGTGATTTATTCCTGCGGTTCTATCGTTCACAATGAAGACCTGATTATCCCCTATGCCATGTCAGACCATTCATCGTCTTATGCAACAGTTAATTTAAAGGAATTACTACTTGTGCTAAAAACCTCCGGAAAGGCTGCTGAGAAGGAATAAATTAAAAGCATCTATAGTCATAAAAGTCATTCAATTGTCATTTGGTAGTTGTTAAGTTGCCAGGAAATGACAACCGAATGACAATAATGACCACAAATGACTGATGCAAAGTGCCAATTAGGTATGCAACCGGACAATCATAATAAATTAAAAGCATATCCATATCCTTACCTAAAGAGATTTTCGCTCTGTAGAATGTTGTCATTCATAGTCATTTGAGCCATAACTTAATGACAATTGAATGACTTCAATGACATTTTGCATATTCACGGAAACTCACATTAAATCAACTTCATACCGATTGGCGATTCTCCCAGCTCATGTGTGAATGATGTAGTTTTTAATCAGAATTGTGTAAGTATTATTCGCAATTAGGGCTTCAACTTTGCATTGTAAAAATTTTTGTACTGCTAAAATTAAATGCAATGGAATCTTTCGAACACAACGTAAACATAAACGAAGAGAAAGGCAAACTAAAACAAAAATTTGCAAGCCTGACTGATGACGACCAGTTATTTGAAGAAGGCAGAAAAGAAGTGATGTTAAGCAGGCATCTGGCTAGGCTTGGCCAAACAAAAGATGAATTAGACAACATTGCCTCAACACTGTCTGGTTCATTTTTTTAACCCTGATTAATATCAAAACTTGTCAAAATTTTGCTACTCCCATTCATGAAACTACTTCAATCTGCATTATACCAGAATCGGTTTGGACTGATTTAGATTTGCATTTGGCATAACAAAGTGGGAATGATGTAATGCTTGAGCAAAATTGTGTAATACTTTCAGAATAATATTGCACCAATTTTGGATTGTGAGAATTCATTCACACAAAAAATAACTTTATATCCACAATATGAAAAAAAATCTTTCCGAGATTTTGGTCATTACGTCCTATCCGCCAAGGGAATGTGGCATTGCGACCTATTCTCAGGACTTGATAGGATCGTTGAATAATAAATTCAGCAATTCACTATCCATAAAAGTTTGTGCATTGGAATCGGGTGAGTCCGATTATACTTATCCAGAAGAAGTAAAATTTGTACTGAATACCTCTGTTGCAACCGAATATAAAAAATTAGCTGTCCGGATTAACAGCGACAGTCAAATAAAAGTCGTTTTGGTACAACATGAATTTGGCTTTTTTCATGATCAGGAACAGGCGTTTATGGATTTTTTAGAGAATATTTCAGTACCAATAATTATTGTATTTCACACGGTATTACCCAATCCCAACGATAAATTAAAATCAAAAATTCAAATTATTGCCGCCATTTGCAGTTCAGTTATTGTAATGACACACACCTCGGCCAATATATTAATGACCGATTATGGCTTATCACGCTCTAAAATTTCTGTAATTGCACATGGCACCCATTTAGTTACTCATTTGAGCGAGAAATTTCTGAAAGAAAAGTATGGACTGACAGGCCGTAAAGTACTCACCACATTCGGGTTACTAAGCTCCGGAAAAAGTATTGAAACCACCATTGAAGCATTACCTGCCATTGCAAAGCAATTTCCGGAAGTTATTTTTCTGGTGATTGGGAAAACACATCCTGAAGTGGTAAAACATGATGGTGAAAAATACCGGGAGATGCTCGAACAAAAAGTGGAACAACTTGGCCTTCATGACCACGTCAGGTTTATAAACAAATACCTGAAATTACCGGAACTGCTTGAATATTTACAGCTTACCGACATTTACGTTTTTTCAACCAACGATCCGAACCAGGCAGTATCGGGTACGTTTGCTTATGCAATGAGTTGTTCGTGCCCAATTATTTCAACACCAATACCTCATGCAAAGGAAGTATTAACAAGTGATACCGGAATTATTTTTGATTTTCGCAACTCCGAACAACTGGCCAATGCTGTTATGCGTCTGTTTAGCAACGACGATTTACGAAGAGAAATGAGCACCAATACGTTACAGAAAATTGTTTCGACTGCCTGGGAAAATTCGGCAATTGCACATGCCAAATTAATCGAGGAATTGATTTCCCAAAAAATGAAATTGCAATACAACCTTCCGGAAATAAATCTGGAACACCTGAAAAAGATGACCAACAAGATTGGTATCATTCAGTTTTCAAAAATAAATCAACCAGATATTGATTCGGGTTACACTTTAGACGATAACGCGCGTGCATCGATTGCTATGTGTATGTATTATCAGCATTCAGGCGATATCGAAAGCGTTGGTTACATCTTGAAATACCTGAATTTCATTAAACATTGCCAACAGCCTAATGGCGACTTTTTAAATTACACCAATCAGCAAAACCAGTTTACCAATCAGAACAATGAAGTCAATCTCAACGATTCAAATGGAAGGGCTGTTTGGGCTTTGGGATATTTATTGTCGTTAGCAGAATTTCTGCCCGAAAAGATAGTTGCTGAAGCCAGGTTAATTATTGAACAAAGCTTACCCCGCATTGATTCGATGTACTCGACACGTGCAATGGCCTTCGCAATAAAAGGCTTATTCTATTATCAAAATTACAGCAACTCGCCCAAAAATCTTTCGCTGATTAAAACACTTGCCAATCGTTTGGTTCAGATGTTCAGACATGAATCGGGGAATAAATGGGTTTGGTTCGAGGGTTATCTTACTTATGCAAACAGCATATTACCTGAAGCCTTACTTTACGCATGGCTGCTCACCAACGATCCGGTTTATTTAGATATCGCCAAAAGATCGTTTGGTTTTCTGCTGACGCAAATCTTTAATAAAAATGGAATTGAAGTAATTTCAAATAAAGAATGGTCGCTGAGAGGGCAGGAAGCTGGTCAATTTGGCGAACAACCAATTGATGTTGCCTACACCATTATGACTTTAAGTAAATTTTACGACCTATTAAATAACGAAGATTACCGGTTGAAAATGAACATCGCCTTCAATTGGTTTCTGGGTGAAAACCGACTGCACCAAATCGTTTATAATCCATGCACCGGTGGGTGTTACGACGGATTGGAAGAATCGAATGTAAACCTGAATCAGGGTGCGGAATCAACTGTGAGTTACCTGATGGCCAGGCTAACGATGGAGAATTACAGGAATTTAAAAATTCCGGGCAAGACACGCACAATAAAGCACAATTACGCGGTAGAAATTTCTAATGCCTGATTTGTGATAAAAGCATTTTTATCGAATAAGAGCGATATCTGTCTGCCGGCGGATATCGCTCTTATATGCTTTAAAGCAATACTTTACAGCCTTTTTATTTGTGTGAATTTTACAATTGATTCCTGAAATTATATAATACTTTATAAAATAAAGCACTGCACCTTTATAATAAAATTTGAAAAAAATGAGAACAAGTATCCGGCAAAAACTTTTGATCTTCGCGCTAATAATTATTGGTGGAAACTTGTATATTGGGTCAGCCGTTTATAAAAGCAACCAAAAGCTTATTAAGTCTGATCATTTGGTACAGCACACCGAAGATTTGATTTCAAAACTAAGCCATATTCACTTGCTGGGCAAAGATATTGAGTCAGCATCGCGTGGATTTATTATAACCAACGACAGTTCATTACTTGACCCCCTGTTTGTAGCCCAAGAAACAATATTTGAGGAAATTGGGCAACTGCGACAATCATTTCAGGATAATCCGATACAACAGCAACGAGTTGATTCGATTTACTATTACATGCAAAAGCGCCTGGAATTTTCGCTTCAGCAAATCGAAATCAGAAGCAAACAAGGACTCGAATCGGCCATCTCCTATTCGTTAATCTATCAAGGTCAGTATTATTCAAATCAGTTGCGCCAATTAGCTTCAGCCATTGAGCAGGATGAAACCTCGTTGCTTTTGCAACGTGAACAATCCAATAAAAGAAGCACAGCTAAATTTAATTGGCTATATACAATTATGTTTATTTTAATGACCATAATTACCATTCTCTTTTTTATCTCTATCAGTAAGATCTTGCTTCAGAATAAAAAGAGAGTGTTACGCGCCGATGAATTGATTACTGCCAACACCGAACTCGCTTTTCAGAATAATGAAAAAGAAAAACGGGCAGCAGAACTAATTGTCGCCAACACTGAACTTGCCTTTCAGAATAAAGAGAAAGAATTACGGGCTGATGAATTGATTATTGCCAACAAAGAACTTGCTTTTCAAAATAATGAGAAAGAAAAACGGGCAGCAGAACTAATTGTCGCCAATACTGAACTTGCATTTCAAAATAAAGAAAAAGAGTTACGTGCTGATGAATTGATTATAGCCAACACCGAACTTGCTTTTC
>JAHEYU010000030.1:44664-65759 GCA_023251435.1 Bacteroidota bacterium | reverse complement strand
CTTCCCTATGTTGTTGCCCACATGGACGACACGATAATCAAAAAAGTGGGGAAGCGCATTCCTGGTACTGCCTGGCGGAGGGATCCGCTTGGGCCACCTTTCCATACCAACTTTATTTGGGGGCAACGTTTCATTCAAATGTCGTTGGCTCTCCCCGGCGATGGGCAGATTGGCCAATCAAGAGCAATCCCTGTTGATTTTCACCATTGCCCTACCGTTGCCAGGCCAGGAAAAGCAGCCGGGGAGGAACAATGGCAGGCATATAAAGAAGAGAAGAAAATAGCAAAGCTTAGCCGCCAGGGGTCTGACCGTATAGCACTCCTGCGCAAAACGTTGGATGCCCAGGGATACAAAGAAAAGGAGTTGGTTGTTGGGGTCGATGGCAGCGATACCAATAAAGAAGTATTGAAAAAACTACCACAAAGGACAACTCTGGTTGGGCGCATCCGAAAAGACACCAAGCTTTACGCGTTCCCTGATGAGCAATCCGGAGCGGGTCGCAAACGCGTGTATGGCAAGCAACAGCCAACCCCTGAAGAAATAAGACAATCTGATCAATACCCGTGGCAACAGTTCGAAGCCTGGGCTGCGGGAAAAACACACATGTTCGACATAAAGGTTGTTCCAGATTTAAGATGGCGGTCGGCGGGAAAACAAAACCTTACCCTAATCATAATCCGTCCGCTGGGATACAGACTATCAAAGAATTCCCGTATGCTATACAGGGAGCCAGCTTATCTGATCTGTACCGAAACTGGGTTAAGCATCCAGAATATTTTGCAGGCTTACCTCTGGCGTTGGGAAATCGAAGTTGATTTTCGTGAAGAAAAGACAATCCTTGGATGTGGACAGGCCCAGGTGAGGAACCCAAACTCGGCAGAAAGCCTTCCCGCTTTCGTGGCGGCCATGTATGGCTTGTTGCATCTGGCAAGCCATAAAGCAACTGCAAAACCAAACACGATAATGCTACCAAGACCAAAATGGTATCCCCAAAAAGAGGAGAAACGAGTTACGACCGGAGATTTGTTGAACAACCTCAGGGCTCAATTATGGGCAAAAGCTACCGGTTTGAATTTCTCCGGCTTTATTGACAATCTAGTCAGTGAACAAAGCCTGAAAAATACCTTACCAACCATTAGTTCCGCACCTTTTTATATGAGAAATTAGCCAAACTCCAGACACTTTCTGCTTTCAGCAGAAAGTGTACTCCGAAGATGCAATATCCAACGAACCTGAAAAACAGAAGAAAGCCCAGAAACCATCAGGGAAAAAGAAAACTGCAAAAAAAGATTCAGGCGATCTTCCCTTCTAAAGAATAAAAAGAGTCGAAAGGCTCTTTTTTTATGTCGTATTCTTCCCATCCCATGAAACCTGCCTGATTATTCCGGACCAATGTGAACCACTAATTCCGATTTCAAAGTGAACCACTGTTCCGGACGAAAGTGAACCACTTGTTAAAATAGATTAACAAAAGAAAACAGGTTTTTTCGGTAATTTTTCAACTGACATTCCGGCACAAACTGAACCATTTGTTAAAATTGCGATAAGGTGGATTTGTAACAGATTTGCCACACGTACCTTCGACCAAAACTCAAGGTACGATGGCTAATAAAAACACAAGTATGTTACAAATCAAAAAAGCACTTCAACTTTTGGAAGAGGGCCGCTCAGAGCGTTCAATCTCTTCTCAATTGGGATTAAGCCGCAACACGTTGCGTCATTATCAGTCCAAGTTTCACTCATCAGACCTATCCTATATTGAACTATTATCACTTTCCGACATCGGACTTTCCTCCCTCATTTACGGAGAAGTGCCAAGTACCATCAAGTCTTCCCGTCAAGTCCGGTTCGACTCGTTGAGTGATTATTTTATCGCCGAACTAAAACGAGTGGGTGTTACCCGGCAATTGCTTTGGAAAGAATATCTCAGGCAAGATCCCGATGGCTATGGATACTCCCAGTTTTGTGAGCGGCTGAACCAACTCAAAAGCAGGAGCAATAACCAGGTGACGATGCATCTGGAACACGTTGCAGGAGAAAGGATGCAGGTTGACTTTGCTGGTAAAAAACTGTCGTATGCAGACAAAGAAAGCGGTGAGATTACACAGTGTCCAATACTTGTCTGCACTCTTCCGTTTAGTAGTTACACCTATGTTGAAGCTCTGGAAAATGCCTCTCAACGGACCCTGTATGAATCGTTGGGCAGGGCTTTGAGTTATTTTGGTGGCGTGCCTGCAAATGTACTGAGCGACAACATGAAACAATTTGTAGTCAAAGCCAGTCGCTATGAACCTTGTTTCAACGAAATGGCCGAACAATGGTCGGTGTACTACAATACAACCTTATCTGCCGCCCGCGTGCGCAAACCGAAAGACAAGCCATCGGTCGAAAAAGAAGTCCACATCTCTTATCTAAGGATATTTGCCCCTTTACGCAACGAGACCTTCCACAGCCTTTCCGAGCTCAATTACCGCATCCGAGAATGTTTGGCGGTACATAACGCCACACCCATGCAACGGTATGGATTAAGCCGGAAAGAACGATTTGAACAGAACGAAAAACCTTTATTGAAACTACTTCCGTTATCGGAGTTTGTTGTCAGGCAGGAAGTCAAAGCAAAGGTCCAGCGCAATTACCACGTCATATTGGGCGAGGACCTGCACCTATACAGCGTTCCCTATATCCATGTTGGAGAAACTGTAAAAATCGTTTACGATTATACCGAAGTGGAAATTTTCCTGAACATGAGAAGGATTGCCCTTCACCGCAGAGATCCCCGTAGAAATGGTTATTCAACCAAAGAAGAACACATGCCTGAAAGCCATCTTCGTTACAAACAAACCAAAGGCTGGGATGCCGATTATTTTATCGTCCAGGCATCGAAGATTGGTGTCCACACAACTGAAATTTTCAAAAGAATACTTGGTCGGAATAGGTTTCCGGAACAAACATACAATGCCTGTCTGGGTTTGCTTACCCTAAGCAAAAAGTATGGAACACAAAGGCTTGAAGCTGCCTGTACACGGGCACTTCCAGCTCCGGTGGTAACTTATGGATTCATTAAAAACATATTGGAAAACAATCAGGACAAAATAGTCGGACAAATATTAGTAACGGCCTACATACCAACCCACGAAAACATCAGGGGTGAAGCCGCATACAATTAACAGAAAATATTTATTCACAGAGTATTAACCAATTAATTAAAAACACGATGAACACTGAAAACACGATCTACGAGTTACAACAACTCAAATTAAAAGGAATGCTTCAAACGTACCAAAAGATTATCTCGATGCCCCAACAGGAACAACCCGGGATCCATCATTTTATGGCACAGCTCTCCGAGGCGGAGATACAGTCGCGCTTGCACAACAGAACGGAAATGTACCTGAAACTGAGTAAACTCCGCTATGATGCCGTATTGGAACAAGTACATTGTACTTCCGACCGTAATTTAAGCCGGGAGTCAATTGCTGCCATATCCGATTGTGGTTTTGTAAAACGTGCCGAAAACATCCTGATTACCGGAGCAACAGGTTGTGGCAAAAGTTATCTGGCTTGTGCCATCGGTCGGCAAGCCTGTGCTTTTGGATACAAGACCCTGTATTTTTCTATGAGTAAGTTCCTTGAAAAAATCACTTTATGCAAGCTGGAAGGTACGCTGCTCAAGTTCCTCGCTCAAATAGAAAAGACTCACTTGCTCATACTCGATGATTTTGGACTACATCCGTTGGACGCAAACTCAAGACTGGCAATACTACAAATCCTTGAAGACCGGTATGGGAAAAAATCGGTCATTATCACATCTCAATTACCGGTTACTAATTGGTATGAATACATTGGTGAGTCAACAATTGCCGATGCCATTATGGACAGATTGGCAGGAAATGCACATCGCTTCGATTTAAAAGGAGAATCACTGAGAAAGAAAAGTATCAACAATTAAACTATATTTGATTTGCAAATCCATCTTTTAACATTTGGTTCAGTTTGCCCCGGAATAGTGGTTCAGTTTGCTCCCGAATTTTCAACCTGCCAAAGCTTAGTTCCGAAACAACAAAGGTGCGTATTACGTCTTGTTACCTTGTTTCAGCCATTTTTTAAAATCGCTCTTGGACGTGAGCTTTGGAATATTGTGGATGTGGTAGTTGGTATTGGTTTAATTGCTTCCATTTTTATTAAGCCAAAGATGATAAATCATGATTATACACCAGTAAATCGCTGAAAAATATCTGATCGACAAAGTTTCATAAGACCTAAACTAATCAATACAAATGCTTCCATATTTCCTAAACCCGTCCGAAAATCCGTGTGTAAAAGAATTCCATTATAAGGAGGATACAAGTAAACCCGAAAATCGGGTTAATCTCACTTTGTTTCATTTGCTCATGAATGATGGAGTTAAAGAATATATTTTCAGAAAGCTTGAGTTAGACGGAGATTGCGTGGTTTATCCTGCTCCTAATCTGGTGACCGAAGAATTTGACATTGGCGACCGTCCGGATTTTAAAATTGAAAAGGATGGCAGATTGGTTGGTTACATTGAGGTCGAACTTGGAAAAGATATTGCCCAGGTAAATAAGTATAACCAGAAAACTGCAGATCATATCCGGATCTATTCCATTTTTGGGAAGCCATCGGATGGAGGTGATCTCAGCCTTGAAGAAATTTATAACTATCTGAAAGAAAATCAGGTTACTATTATCAGGGGTGCACAGGATTACTGGAGTTTAAAGCTGTTGCTAAAACTGATTGAATACTATGTTATTGAAGGTAATTCCAAATCGAATAATAAACGGGCCTGTATATCTGTTGCGATGCGCGATTCAATCTTAATAAATGCCTTGTACGAAGGAATCGGGAGCAGCAATATTCTGGATCAGGAGTCGGATAAGCCTGAAAAAGGTAAGCTGTTCCTGAATACTGTTGGCGAAGGTGGTTTTTCAGTGAGAGTATTTGCCCGAAATTCTGGCAGCGGTTCGTTTAGCCTGATGTGGCGTTCAGGAGGTAGGGAAACGATTTATTTTCCAGCCCATATAAAAATGGTGAAATACGTTTCCAATCAACAATTCGTTGAGCGATATGCGAACCTTTTAATTTCAATTGGTTGTACCGACATTAAGGAAATCACAGAGCGTCAATCAACCAGTCTGAATATCAAAACAGTAGAAGTTAACATGGATAAATTGATTGATTGCATTAAGCTGTTGATTTATTAATCGAAAGATAATTTTGCTTATAAAGCTGATCAATACCTTTTCTGAAATTAGACTATTTTTTAAAACCGTCGGGAAAATTAGAATTGACCCCAGTCATCTTTTGGCGCAGTATGACACTATTTTTGTCTGAATATCTTGAATCAGCGTTTTTAGGTAACCGATTTTAGCAATCTGCCATTTTTATGAGAAATATCTTGAAAATTTATTATTAACAATAATGCTGTTGTGCTTTGGATGCTGTATCTTGCAAGCAATGAAATAGCAAAAGAATTGTATCCGGTTATGACAGTTCGATAACCACCTACAAACCGAATTGAGTTCAATTTTAAGAATTAAATAAGCATATGGCGATTAAAAAATCAGAATTATACAGCTCACTGTGGGCAAGTTGCGACGAGTTACGTGGAGGAATGGATGCCAGTGAATATAAGGATTATGTGCTACTGATGCTGTTCATCAAATATATTAGCGATAAATATGCGGGAGTTCCCTATGCGCCGATTACTGTTCCGGAAGGGGCAAGTTTCAAAGATATGGTTGCCCTGAAAGGCAAACCCACGATTGGAGACGACATCAATAAAAAGATTATTGGTCCGATTGAGCAGGCCAATAAATCGCTGGGTTCCATCAAAGTGGATTTTGACAATCCAGAGAAGTTGGGGACCGGCGATGAAAAGGTGAAACGGCTCTCGAACCTGATTGCCATTTTTGAGAAACCGGAACTGAATTTCGCCAACAATAAAGCTGAAGGCGATGATATTCTGGGAGACGCTTACGAATACCTGATGCGGAACTTTGCCACCGAAAGCGGTAAAAGCAAAGGTCAGTTTTACACTCCGGCGGAAGTAAGCCGCATTATGGCTAAGATCATTGGCATCAACAACGAAAATTCGACCGCCAACACAACGATTTATGACCCGACCTGTGGATCAGGTTCGCTGTTGCTCAAAGTAGCCGACGAAGCAGAACGGAAGATTACCATTTACGGTCAGGAAAAGGAAAGTGCCACCGCCGGATTGGCGCGTATGAACATGGTGTTGCACGATTGCCCCACCGCACTGATTAAATGCACCGGAAACAGTACGCTTTCCGATCCGCAATTTACCGAAGAGAATGGCGGCTTGAAACTGTTTAATTACATCGTTGCCAATCCGCCTTTTTCGTCGAAAAACTGGAGCAACGGACTGGATATTTCGTCGGAAACTGCCGATAAATACGGACGTTTTGATGGGTTTGGCGTTCCTCCGGATAAGAATGGCGACTACGCTTTCCTGTTGCACATGATCCGTTCGCTGAAGAGCAATGGCAAGGCTGCGGTGATCCTGCCGCATGGTGTGTTGTTTCGTGGAAATGCTGAAGCCGAAATCCGCAAAAACCTGATCCGGAAAGGATACATCAAAGGCATTATTGGCTTGCCCGCCAACCTGTTTTACGGAACCGGTATTCCAGCCTGTCTGATTGTGATTGACAAGGAAAATGCCAATAACCGCAAGGCTATTTTTATGGTGGATGCTGGAAAAGGATTTGTGAAGGATGGACCTAAAAACCGGTTGCGCGATCAGGATATTCATAAAATTGTGGATGTTTTTAACAAGCAGCTCGAAATGCCGAAGTACAGCCGCATTGTACCCGTTACAGAAATTGAAGAAAAAGAATATAACCTGAATATTCCGCGCTACATCGATAGCCAGGAGGAAGAAGATATTCAGGATATTGAAGCCCATTTGAATGGTGGGATTCCGAATGCCGACCTGGAAGCATTGAATAATTACTGGCTGGTTTATCCCGGACTGCGGAACGAACTTTTTGCCCCGCACGAACGAAGCGGTTACAGCCAGCAGAAGATTGACAAATCGGAAATTAAGAGCACCATTTTTGCACATCCCGAATTTACCAGTTACAGCCAAAAGGTGTTTGGAGTTTTCGAAAGCTGGAAACGCCAGACCATCCCAACGTTGAAGAGCATGGATTTGGGCGTAAAACCGAAAAGACTGATTCACGAAATAGCCGAAGATCTGCTGCAAAGTTTTTCGAATCTTAGCCTGATTGACCGATACGATGTGTACCAGCATTTAATGAGCTATTGGAGCGAAACCATGCAGGACGATGTATATGTGATTTCGGACGACGGCTGGAAAACCGGGCGCGAAGTGTATCGGATCACCAAATCGAACAAGGACAAAAACGGCAAAACCAAAGAGAAAGAAGTGGAAGGTCTGGAAGGCATCGAAAGCAAGCTGATTAAACCTGCCTTGATGATTAACCGCTACTTTTTGGCTGAAAAAGCGGCCATTGAAGCGCTCGAAAGCCAGCGCGACACCACAGCGATGCAACTGGAAGAACTGGAGGAAGAGCATGGCGCTGAAGATGGTTTGATGGCTGATGCAAAAAACGACAAAGACAAAATTACCACCGCCAGTGTAAAAGACAGGCTGAAAAAAATAAAAGGCAATCGTGATGATGCCGAAGAACGAAAAATACTGGAAGCTTACCTGAAACTGACCGACGCACAAGCCGAGTTGAACCGGAAAATTAAAGAGCAGCAAAAGGCGCTGGAAATCAAAGTCTGGAAACAATACAAGGTGCTGACCGATGATGATATAAAAACTCTGGTGGTGGACGACAAATGGATGCAAATTTTGGATAACGCCATACACACCGAAATGCAACGCATTAGCCAGCGACTGACCCAACGGATTAAAGAACTGGCCGACCGGTACGAAAACACGTTGCCAACAATAACTCAGGATGTAGGCGATCTTGAAACCAAGGTGGCAGCTCATCTTAAAAAGATGGGATTCAAATAAATTTGGTCACACATTTGTGTTATATTTGTGACAGAATTAATGATTATATATGATTGAAAGTACAGAAATACAGATAATTAAAAAAATAAAAAAAGCCAGAAGGGGTACGCTTTTTTTTAACGAAAGTTTTTTGACTATCGGGCAAGCTGATGCAATACGAAAAGCATTGGAACGATTGGTTAAATCGGGTGAAATTCAACGGGTGGCACTTGGCATTTATGTGCGACCGGAAATAGATCCGGTGATCGGGAAAGTAAGCCCGGGCATAGATGCCATTGTGACGGCTATTGCAAAACGGGATAAGGCGCGGATAGTGCCTACCGGTATTTATGCGCTCAACCGGTTGGGACTGTCAACCCAGGTTCCGATGAATGTGGTTTACCTTACCGATGGCGCTCCCCGAAAGATACAAATAGCAGGCAGGCGGGTCGTTCTTAAAAAAACGACCCCAAAGAATGTTGCCGCGGTTGGCGAAATAAGCCGTTTGGTTATTCAGGCTCTGCGCGAACTGGGAAAGGACAAAGTCACCCAACAGGAAATTGAACACCTGCAGCAATTGCTTCGAAAAGAAAAACCAACCCGTCTGGAACACGATTTTCATCTGGCACCTGCATGGATAAGAGAAATAATGAGACCCGTTTTAAAAGAGACCAAAAATGAGTAAAGAGACCATTCAGGAATGGTTGAAATTAAGCGACCAAACCAAACGAAATATATTTGGAGAAACGGCCTTGCGTAAAGGTATTCCGGAGAATGCCATAGAGAAAGACTGGTGGGTGGTGCAAACTTTATCGCTGCTTTTTTCGCTGAGTTGTGCGCCCCACCTTATTTTTAAGGGAGGAACTTCGTTAAGCAAAGGATGGAATCTGATAGAACGGTTTTCGGAGGATGTTGATTTGGCCTTAGACAGGGAATTCCTCGATTTTAAAGGAGAATTAACCACGCGCGACATCAAGAACCTTCGCAAAGCATCTAAAAAATATATTATCACCACGTTTACCGACGAACTGCAAGCTGCATTTCTGGAGGCCGGTTTTGCTGAAGTACAGGTTCGGGCCCGTGAATTTGTAAGCAGCGGACAAGATCCGATGATTGTGGAGATATATTACCCAAAATTGACCGAAACCGATAGCTATTTGAAGCCCGGAATTTTGGTGGAAATAGGTAGTCGTTTTCTGATGGAACCTTCAACGCTTTGTAGTTTTTGTACGATGGTAGCCGATAGTTTTGCCGGCAGTCCTTTTTCTGATGCTCCCATTACAGTTCCAACGGCAAGTCCCGAACGCACATTCCTGGAGAAGATATTTCTGTTGCACGAAGAATTTCAGAAACCAATTGAAAATGTTAAAGTTGAGCGAATGAGCCGGCACCACTACGACATTGAGAAGCTGATGCACCTCGAAGCTTCAGTTGCCGCCTTGCACAATGCCGGATTATATCAAGCCATTGTGGAACACCGCAGTAAACTGACGCCGCTTGCCGAAGTCGATTACAGCAAGCAAAATCCTGAAAACATACGATTTTTGCCTCCGGAAGAAATCTTGTCAGCCTGGGAAGCCGACTATAAACAAATGCAGGAAATCATGATTTATGGCAACTCATTGCCTTTTAAAGAATTGATGGCAAGGCTTAGTGAATTACAAAGACAAATCAACGAAATCCAATGGAAGTAAGGAAGGGTTATAAACAGGCTGAATTTGGTGTAATTCCAGAAGAATGGATTGAATGCAGGTTTGAAGATGTAATGACTGGCTTTTCTAGTGGACAGACGCCTTATCGGGCCGTGGAAAGTTATTATCGTGGAGATATTCCTTGGATTACAAGCGGCGAACTCAACTACAACGTGATTACTGATACGATTGAAAAGATAACCATTGAAGGAGTTCGGGCAGCTAATTTGAAGATGATACCCAAGGGGACTTTCCTTTTTGCAATTACTGGACTTGAAGCTGCTGGAACAAGAGGCAGTTGTGCAATCACCGGAATTGAAGCCACAACCAACCAATCGTGTATGGCTTTGTATCCAATTAAAAATGTTCTGATTACACCCTACTTGTATCATTATTACATTCGATATGGGAATGAATTAGCTTTTAGATATTGCCAGGGAACTAAACAACAAAGTTACACTGGAGGTATTGCTAAAAAACTTCCAATCATTGTTCCAAATACAATTGAAGAGCAAATCACCATAGCCACCGCCCTTAGTGATACCGATGCCCTGATCTCCAGCCTGGAAAAACTCATTGAAAAAAAGCGAGCCATCAAACAGGGAGCGATGCAGGAGTTGCTGAAACCGAAAGAGGGATGGGAAGTGAAGAATTTGGGAGAGATAGCGAATGTTAACATGGGACAATCGCCACTTTCTGAATATTATAACAAAGGGGGGATTGGATTGCCTTTAATTCAGGGAAATGCAGATATTGAAAACCGGAAAACAATTATAAGAACATACACTTCCGTTGTCACAAAAAAAGGCAAAATTGGTGACACCATAATGTCAGTAAGAGCACCTGTTGGCGAGATTTCAAAAGCAACGTTTGATTGCTGTTTAGGAAGAGGAGTTTGTGCCATTGGATATAAAAATGAATTCTTATTTCACTACTTAATCTATTTTGAAAAATCTTGGGCGAAGTTTTCAACAGGATCAACATTTGATAGTGTTAATTCAATGCAAGTTAAAGAATTAGAAATCCCAATTCCAATATCAAATAACGAACAAACCCGCATAGCCACCATTCTTTCGGATATGGATGCCGAAATAACGGCATTGGAGCAAAAGCTGGCCAAATACAAACAGATTAAACAGGGGATGATGCAGGAATTGCTGACAGGAAGGATACGACTAATTGATGTGCAATAAGAAATTAATTTAATGACCTAAAAAATAAAAAAATGGAAGAAAAAGTATTAGAGTTGGAACCAATTGTAGAACTTCTTAAAAAGAATTTCTTTATTCCTGATTATCAACGTGGATATCGATGGACTCCACAACAAGTTAAAGATCTGTTAAATGACATTACTAATTTCACTCCAAATCAAATTGAAAATAGTACCGAAAAAACATGGTATTGTCTTCAACCTGTAGTTATTAAAGAGTGTGATGAAATAAATAAGAACGAACACAATCTTGATGCAACAAAAACCTGGTACGAAGTGATAGATGGACAACAAAGACTCACAACGATATACCTGATAGGTCATTATATAAATGAAATGTGGAGAGGTCGAGATAAAGATCCTGAGATTCAATTAAAGTATAAGACTAGAGACGAAAGCTCAACGTTTCTAGCTAATCTAAAAGTTAATTCAGCAGATGATGTTGATATTGATTTTTCGAATATTGATTTCTTTCATATCTCAACAGCATATAAAACGATACACAATTGGGTTAAAAATAAAGAGAACGCAAAGTTTGTTAAAGATAATTTTATTGACAAATTCATAAATAACACAAAAGTTATTTGGTATGAATCGACAGAAAAGGACACTATCAAAATCTTCACCCGCATAAATTCAGGCAAAATACCATTAACTAATGCTGAATTGATTAAAGCTTTATTTCTAAATAGCTCAAACTTCACTGAAACTGATGTTAATCTGAAACAGCTGCAAATAGCAACAGAGTGGGACATCATTGAATATGAAATGCAAGATGAGTCTTTTTGGTATTTTATAAATGAAAAAGAAAAAAACCTTGATACGCGTATTGAGTTTATTTTCAATCTCATGGCAGGTAAAACTAATGACAGTGAGGATGAGTTCTTTACCTTTGATCATTTCAGTAAAAAATTCACAACAAACTCAAAAGAAGAAATTACGGATAATTGGGATGAAATAAAGCGCTATTATCAAACTTTAGATGAATGGTTTACTGATCGTGTGTTATATCACAAAATAGGTTTTCTTATTGCTACAGGGGAAGACATTGGAACTATAAAAACTCTCTCAAGAGACTCTGCTAAAAAAGTATTTAAAGAAAAATTGCAAACTCTAATACAGCAAAAAGTCAATGTTCAAATTTCAAAATTGGAATATGGAAAACCTGAAGTAAAGAGAGTTCTCTTGTTACATAACATTCAAACGATGCTTGATAATGAAACAGAGGATTCAAGATTCCCATTTGAGCGATATAAGAAGTACAAGTGGGACATTGAGCACATTAATTCGGTTGCAGAAGGAATGCCAGATACTGAAAAACATCAGGAAGATTGGCTGAAAGAAACATCTGAATTTTTAGACAAAAACGAACAATTAAAAGAGCGAGCAAGTCATTACAATAAAGCTGATTTTGAGACTTTATTCAAAGATATTGTAGCCTACTTTTATGAAGAGAAACATGCAGATGATACTGATGATATATCAAATTTAGTGTTGCTCGACTCCAAAACTAACCGTGGATATAAAAACGCTGTTTATCCTGTAAAACGTAAAACAATTATTTCAAAAGATAAAAGTGGAACATTTATTCCGATTTGCACTAAGAATGTTTTTATGAAATTTTATAGTCCCAGATTAAAGCAAATGACTTTCTGGGGAGTAACAGAACGAGCAGATTATCTGGCAGATATCAAAAGAGTGCTAATTAATTCAAATTATTTACCAATTCAAAACGACTAAAATAGCCATGAGTAATAATATAAAAAAAACAAAACAATTAAGTTTTTGGCAACTTATAAAAGAGTATAAAATCGAAATTCCAATCATTCAAAGGGATTATGCTCAAGGGCGGGAAGATAAGTATAAGGTTAGAAATGTGTTTTTAAAGGATATCAAGGATGCATTAAATACAATACCGATTGAACTTGACTTTGTATATGGAAGTATTAATAACGACACATTTCACCCTTTAGATGGCCAACAAAGATTAACTACACTTTTTCTATTGCACTGGTACTTGGCAACAAAAGAAAAAATAAACGATAAGACTGTTAAAGATTTATTGAATAAATTCACTTATAAAACAAGGACCAGTTCTACCGAGTTCTGCAATAAACTAATAGAAAAAGGTATAATATTCAGCGATGATCATGTTGAGATTACTCCTTTAATTAAAGATGCATCTTGGTTTGTTTTGTCCTGGGAGAAAGATCCGACAATAAAGGCAATGTTAATTATGCTGGATGCCATACATACTTTTTTCAAGAACGAAGCAAACTTGTGGCCTAAGTTAATCGATGAAAAAAATTGTCCTATTACATTCCATTTTATTGAATTAGAAAACTTTGGTCTATCCGACGATCTTTATATAAAAATGAATGCTCGTGGAAAACAATTAACTCCATTTGAGATATTCAAAGCCAATTTTTTAAAGCAAATTGAATTGGAAAAATGGGATCTAGGGAAAGATGTGAAAGAAACCTTTTCACATAAAGCAGATACTGTTTGGACTGATCTATTCTGGAGGCATAAAAATTCGGAGAATAAGATTGATAATGCTTACATTAAGTTCATTGCTGGTATTGCTATCAATTTTTATGCAAAAACCGCTGAAATATATGAAGATAAAGAAAATGAAATTCTTGTAAGGAAAGAACTTGAAGATAAATTGAATGGCAACAAAGCAACAGATGATGCAGTAAAAAACGAAAGAATCGAACGTCGGATTATAGAATTGTTTAACAACCCGAAGAGTTTGGAGCCAAAGGATTTTTCAACAAAGAACGGTTTTGATTATTTAGTTCGCTGTTTAGACATCTATTCAGAAAAAACAATTGAACGTGATAGCATTTTCCCAACAAATTTAGTTTTGTGGGAATTCTGTCGAAGATCAACCTTATTTATGGAGTTCATAAAATTGGATGAACCTACAACCTATAAGCAAAGAGTCTTATTCTTTGCCCAAACGGAGTATTTTCAATTTAATGAAGTCTTTAATGAAGCGGCTTTTTCAAATTGGATGAGGGTTGTAAGGAATATAGTCCAGAATTCGACGATTGATAGTGCTAATGCTTTTAGAGGCGCAATTAACCTTGTTGCAGAATTAGCACAGGGGTCTGCTGATATATACTCTTTATTGTCCCAAAATCTTGTTAAATCAAGTTTTGCAGCATCTCAAGTCAAAGAGGAAATAATTAAATCAGAAATAATTTCAGAAGTAACAAAAAATGTAATTTTTGATACTGAGGATACTAATTTCTGTAAAGGTCGAATTTCATTTGCATTGTATTGTATTGATTATGAAAAATACAAATCGAATTTTGATAGCACTAAATTGTCAAAAATTCAATCTGTTATATTCAAATATTTAAATAACGATGATGTTACAAATGAGTTCAGACGAGCATTATTGACTATTGGGAATAATGATTTTTATACATATTGGTGGTCATGGGTACATGCTGTAAATACTCCAAAACGTTGTTTAATTAACGACATAAAAGACTTGAAAAATTTTGCATATGGTAACAATAAGCCTTATCTTAAAAATTTATGTAATCAATTAACAGAGATAGAAATAGATGAATTGATCCATGAATTTATTTCAAATAATGCAGACAATGAAAATATTCCAAATTGGAAAAAGCGGATAATTAAGGAGCCAAACCTTTTAAATGATTTTTGTCAATCGCATTATATTGCAATACCCGACAATCAAGAACATTGCTTTCTATTAAGAGTTGGCAAACCTAGAGATAAGGATTCTTGCAAGAAAATTAAGTAGTTAATTATTAATGGAAATGGCTGATTAACTATTTCTCATAAATCCGAGTAGTGCAATTGTTTCACACACAATTGCACTACATTTGGATTACTGAATAATCGTATTTAATGTTAATCGATATGAAAAAGCTAAAAGTCTTTATCAGCAGTGTTCAAACAGAGTTTGCCCGGGAGCGGGAAAATCTGTTTGATTATTTGCACAGCGACCCGTTGCTGGGACTTTTCTTCGAACCATTTTTATTCGAAAAACTACCAGCCACAGCATGTTTGGTAACTGGCACCGGTGATATTATCCGACTTTGCAATGAAGCCGGACTGAAAGAACCGGAGTTTTTCCAGGAAGAAGGTTTTAGAACGGTTATCTGGCGTACATTAAAACTACCATGGAACCTGGTGGGGAAGTTACCAGGGAAGTTAGTGGGGAACCTACCGGACAAGCTGAAGGTGTAGTTTTTGAAGTAGTTAATGAAGATACTACGCTACAAGCTAAAGAAAAAACCGGGGAAGCTAGTGGGGAAGTTACTGGGGAAGCTAGTGGGGAAGTTACTGAGGAAATTAAGCGGGTTGTGTTGGTTGTTAGCAGCGAAATGAAAAGGACTGAGATACAAAAGATTTTAGATTTGAGTAGTGATGACTTTTTCAGAGTAAATTATATTTTGCCAACACTTGAATCCGGATTTATTGAAATGACTTTTCCTGACAGTCCGAATCATCCAAATCAACGTTACCGGTTAACAGTCAAAGGAATTGCACTGAAAAAGAAACTCCAGAAATCAAAAAAGAAAAAATGAGCAAAGTCGGAGAAATAGAACGGGCCACCCAAAACCGGATAGTCAAGTTGTTTAGAGAGCAATTGGGTTATCAATACCTGGGCGATTGGGAATACCGCGCCAACAACAGCAATATTGAAGAAGATCTGGTTCGCAAATACCTGATCGACAAGGTTGGATATCCAGAGGAATTGGTCAAACGTGCTATTTATAAACTCCGTACAGAAGCCCAAAACTACGACCGTAACCTATATTGCAACAATAAAGAGGTGTACAAACTGTTGCGCTATGGTGTGGAGGTAACTGCCGGTGCAGGAGATCGCTATCAGCGTTTGCATTTCATCAATTGGGCAGAACCCGAAAAGAATGATTTTGCCCTGGCCGAAGAAGTTACCATCATGGGCAATCACGATAAACGTCCCGATCTGGTACTTTACATCAACGGGATTGCCATTGGCGTGATTGAGCTGAAACGAAGTACCGTTTCCATTGGCGATGGCATCCGGCAAAATCTGGTCAATCAGCAACCGGAATTTATTCAGTCGTTCTTTACCACCATTCAGTTGGTAATGGCAGGAAACGATACCGAAGGTCTGCGTTACGGCACCATCGGCACTCCGGAGAAATTTTTCCTGAACTGGAAGGAAGATATTGAAGACAACAGTCATTTCCAACTGGACAAGTATCTGGCAAAAGTCTGTACCAAACACCGGCTGCTCGAAATCATTTACAACTTTGTATTGTTCGATGCAGGCGTGAAAAAGCTGCCCCGCTATCATCAGTATTTTGGGATCAAAGCTGCGCAGGAACATGTCCGCCGCAGAGAAGGTGGAATCATCTGGCATACCCAGGGAAGTGGCAAAAGTATCGTGATGGTGCTGCTGGCCAAATGGATTCTGGAAAACAACGCCAATGCCCGGGTTGTAGTACTAACCGACCGCACCGAACTCGATAAACAGATTGAAAGGGTTTTTAACGATGCCGGTGAACCAGTTATACGAACATCGAGCGGAAAAGAATTGATGGAACAATTGAATCAGCCTACTCCAAGGTTGCTGTGTTCGCTCATTCATAAATTTGGAAAGAAGGACGTGGAAGACTTCGATAAATTCATCGAAGAACTTAGGAGCAGTCCGACAAAAACCGTGGGCGAATTGTTTGTTTTTGTGGATGAATGCCATCGTACCCAAAGCGGCAAGCTGCATAAAGTGATGAAGGCCATGCTTCAAAATGCTGTTTTCATTGGCTTTACCGGTACACCGCTTTTAAAATCGGACAAACAAACCAGTCTGGAAGTATTTGGAGGCTATATTCATACCTATAAATTCAACGAAGGAGTTGAAGATCAGGTGATACTGGATTTGATTTATGAAGCCAGAGACATCGATCAACGCTTATCGTCAACCGACAAAGTAGATGCCTGGTTTGAAGCCAAGACCAAAGGATTGAATGATTTCCAGAAATCGGAACTGAAAAAGAAATGGGGAACCATGCAGGTGGTGCTCAGTTCACGTTCACGAATGGAGAAAGTGGTGAGTGATATTGTTTTCGACTTTAGTGTAAAACCACGTTTAAATTCGTTCACTGGTAATGCCATTTTGGTGGCAAGCAGTATTTACGAAGCCTGCAAGTATTACGAACTGTTTCAGAAAACAGAATTCAAGAATCGATGTGCCATTGTTACATCATACAACCCTGCTACAAGAGATATCTCTACAGAAGATACCGGAGCCAATACGGAAACCGATAAGGAGTTCATCTATAAACTGTACAACGATATTCTGAAATATGTAGTACCCAAGCAAGGCAAGACCAAGACAGAAACCTACGAAGATCTGGCCAAGGATAAATTCATCAAAGAACCGGCCAACATGCGTTTGCTGATTGTTGTTGACAAACTGCTTACCGGTTTTGATGCCCCCGCATGTACCTATTTGTACATCGATAAAAAGATGCAGGATCATGGCTTATTTCAGGCCATTTGCCGGGTAAACCGCCTGGATACTGAAGACAAACAATTTGGGTATATCGTGGATTACAAAGATCTCTTCAAGAAGGTTGAAGACGCGGTGGCAGTTTATACTTCCGAGCTGGATTTCGACCAGTTTAAACCGGAAGATTGCGAGATTCTCTTGCTGGATCGTTTGAAGAAAGGCCGGGAACGATTAGACAATGCGCTCGAAGAAATTGTATTGCTGTGCGAACCTGTTGAATCCCCGAAATCGAAAATAGATTACCAGCACTATTTCTGCGGAAATCCTGAAATAGCTGAAGAACTAAAGGATACTGAACTTCGGAGAACTGCCCTATACAAAGCAACTGTTGCATTAATCCGGGCATATGCCAACCTGTCTGCCGAAATGGACGATGCCGGTTACACTGCAAAAGAACAGACCGAAATAGCTGAGAAGGTAGATTTCTATCTGAAACTGCGGGAAGAAATCCGGATGGCGAGTGGTGAAACACTCGATATGAAAGCCTACGAGGCAGATATGCGCCACCTGATTGACAATTACATTCAGGCCGACGAACCGCGACTGATTTCGCCATTTGGCGATTTGTCGCTGATTGAATTGATCGTGAAGAGTGGCATTGCCGATGCCATAAACAGTATGCCTGAAGGAATTAAAGGCAGTCAGCAGGCGGTTGCCGAAACCATTGAAAACAATGTGCGGCAGAAAATAATCCGTGATCATTTGATTGATCCCGCCTTTTTTGAAGAAATGAGCACCTTGCTGAATGAAGTGATCAGGGAACGACGAGCTCTGGCGATTAGCTACGAAGAATACCTAAAAAAGATAGCAGCTATTGCAAGCAAAGTGCAGATAGGCATCAAACCATCGACTCCGGAAACGCTTAAAACACCTGCACAGCGGGCTTTATATAATAACCTCGAACAAAATGAAGATTTGGCTTTGAAACTGCATGGCAACATCATGGAGAATAAACCAAATGGCTGGCGCGGAATTGACACCCGGGAGAAAACGGTTAAAAAAGCCATCTACAGTGTTTTAGGTGACGTTGATGAAACGGAGCGCATCTTTGAAATTGTGAAAAAACAAGCGGAGTATTAAAATTCAAATGGAGCAAATTAATCTGGGTGAAATTGTAGTTGATGTGGTGCTGAAAGACATCAAGAATGTGCATCTTAGTGTTTATCCACCTTCAGGAAAAGTTCGGATTGCCGCTCCTTTGCGCATGAATCTGGATACGATCCGAATTTATGCCATTTCAAAATTAGCCTGGATTAAAAAGCAACAGCAGAAATTTCAGGAACAGGTACGCGAAACACCGCGGGAATTCCTTTATAAGGAAGGTCATTATTTTCTAGGCAAGCGCTACCTGATGAAGATCGTTGAACGCGATGAACCACCCTTTGTGGCGATTAAACACAAAACAATTGAACTGCATATTCGTCCGAATTCGGACTTCCTAAAGAAACAATTCATACTGGATGAATGGTACAGGCAGCAACTGAAAGAGCTTGCACCTCCAATTATAAAAAAATGGGAGAAGATAATGGGCGTTTCGATCAACGAATTGGCTGTGAAGAAAATGAAAACCAAATGGGGAACCTGTAACCGCGAAGCCAAACGAATCTGGCTGAACCTGGAACTGGCCAAAAAACCTATTCATTGCATCGAATACATAATAGTACATGAACTTGCACACATACTCGAACGCACACACAATGCCCACTTTGTAGCTTTGATGGATAACTATTTGCCCGAATGGAAACACCTGAAAAACGAGCTGAATCAATTGCCGGTAAGCCATGTGGAATGGGGGTATTGAAAGAAGATAGATTAAAAATTGAAAATCATTATTGAATGATCAGTGGTCGAATTTATATTTAGAAGTATGGACAGTAAAACAAATCAGAAGTATCAAGTCAAAGCTAATGACAGTTTTACAACAAAACTGAATTTATTCCTTTTTAGTTGGGCGTTTACACGAAACAACAAAATTCCTAATGTTGAAGATTTTCGAAATTTTGAGATAAGGGCTAATCTGGTTGACTTGTATACAACAGAATATTGGCAATATGAACCTGGATATGTGATCGAAGGAATTTCATGCGATGATATTTACAAACAGATTGAAAAAGTAAAGAATGAACAGAAAGGTTTATTTGCAGAATTTAAGTTTGATTACCTGAGAAATCAATTCCCAACAATATTTCCTCTAGCTGAATTTGATGAGCTTCTTAAGCAAAAAGAATGCGCCTATTGTCAGATTACAACTGATGAGATAATACAATTAGCCAATCATAAGCAGCTTCATAAGAAAAACTATCGGGGATGGTCACTTGAAATAGACCGCAAGGATTCCAATTTTGAATATAAAAAGAGTAATTGTGTGATGGCCTGTTATTGGTGTAACAATGCCAAAACAGATGAATTTACTTTCGATGAGTTTAAAGAAATTGGGAAGGAAATCAGAAAGGTATGGGAGGCGCGA
The DNA here is from genome assembly GCA_023251435.1 of Bacteroidota bacterium. GTDB lineage: Bacteria > Bacteroidota > Bacteroidia > Bacteroidales > Prolixibacteraceae > Aquipluma. The sequence goes on along the minus strand of JAHEYU010000030.1, from coordinate 45,836 downwards.
TTAGAAAGGAAATTAGTTCAATCATCAACATCGAATATTTAAAACCATGATCACTGATGCTCAAACCAATTTTGTCTATTTCTCTGAACTACTACAAACAAAGCCTGAATATAGCGCTTTTTGTGAGCGGCTTACCTCCATTTTAGACAAGCATAAAATTGGTTACGCATTTTTGAAAGAAACCAATGATATCTGGTGTCGGGACTATATGCCAGTTCAGGTTACTGAAAATAAATTTATTGAGTATCGATATGATCCGGATTACCTGCAGGAGAAAAAATATCGCAAATTGAAAACTTATCCTGACTTAGTCTGCGATAGTATAGGACTTAAAACCATAAAATCCGATCTGATCTTGGATGGAGGAAATGTCATTAAATGGGGGAATAAAGTAATTCTTACAGACAAGATAATTTCAGAGAATTCAACCAAATACCGCAAATCAGAATTATTATCTAAGTTGGAATTACTTTTTGAAGCGGACTCAATTATTCTGATCCCATGGTTCAGAGGTGAAATATTCGGACATGCGGATGGCATGATTCGGTTTATTGATGATTCCCATGTCTTTATAGATGGTTACTATCTTAACTGCGAATCAGAATTTAGGAATAAATTCTATAAGGTATTGAAAAAGAATAAGCTTTCACCAATTGAATTTGTTTTTGATGCTCAAAAACAAAGCAATAAGAACTGGGGTTATCTGAATTTCCTTCAAATGAACGAACTATTACTATTTCCACAATTTGGGATTGAAGAAGATCAACAAGCGCTTGAAAAAATAAAACAAGCTTTCCCGGATTATGCAGAAAAACGACAAATAGAAACCTTAAATTGCAATGATATTATTAGAGATGGTGGAGTACTTAATTGCATTTCATGGAATATTAAACTACGAGAATAGCATGCTTTAAGGTGCTATTGGCTGACAGCCAGTCATATATTCATGTTGATTTCGACAACTAACTTAATATTTGAGTCATAATAAAATAACCAATGAAACTTAACCTTACCCAAATCATTGAATCGTTCCTGAATTGGTTTGAAAACGATCAACATAAGGAATTTGAAGAATATTACAAACAACTTAAATCCCCTGACTTCTTATCAAACCTGAATCGGGAAGAATTTATTGAGTTCTTTTTCCAATTTGCACGAGATGGTGGGAAAAT
>JAHEYU010000030.1:10439-44654 GCA_023251435.1 Bacteroidota bacterium | reverse complement strand
TTTTAAAAAAGCAATGGAAAGCAATTTCGAACAATTCAGGGAATTTGCATTAGCACCATACAAGGAAAATTTTGACGTTGATCAATGGTTAGAAGGTGTTTCCGAATATAACTCATTCGGGCAAGGAGGATCTACTATATATCTTAATCGAATAAATAAAAAACGGTTTGTTATAGTCAATCAGAAAAGTCGTAATGCTTTAAGTTTGCTCGGCTATGAAATTAAGAGTGACTTTATTGGAGGTTATCATTCAATAGAATCTGCGCAAGGGGATTTGCTTAAGAAGTATCCGGAATTATTCAATTTTTATAGAGCCGATGCTTTGACACATTTTTTAATCGGAACTGATGAAGGAAAAAAATTTATTCCTGATCCAGTCAACGATTTAATTGTGCGATATAAAGCCATAAAAAGAGAAAAGGGTCATTCCGATGAATTTTATAAATACGAAGCTATTCAGCATTTTAAAGATAATTGGAAATGGGATGCACCAGACTTTGGTTCAATGGTTAAAGAATCAATTAAAAAGCAAATTAATTTAATCTATAATCTTTCTATTTCAGCACTTAATCGCATTGCTTCAGACAAGGCAGAAGAAACAAAAAAGATTTTAATCAGGCTATTTGATGAAACTATTGACCTTGGTGAACGCCTTAAAATTTTCCCGAAAGAAGTTGATAAGTTAATCAAGCAAATTGATCCTACACTAAATGGAAATCAGGATGAACGTGCGATGAGTGTATATTTAACATTCATGTATCCAAATAAATACACATACTATAAAGATTCATACTATTCGAAATATTGCGATTTAATCAATGAAAAAAAATCAGATAAGGGAAGCAAATATCTGCATTATCTAGAATTGATTGAAGAATTTAAACAGAAGTATATTCTTGAAGACAAAGAATTGTGGGATTTAACGAATGCAACTCTTCCAGAATCTGCATGGAAAGATGAAGGAGGAAATATTCTTGCACAGGATATTCTTTTTTATTTTCAATTTCAAGATGAAGCGCCCAATTATTGGATATTTCAATTCAATCCAAAGCAATGGGATATTAGAAAAGAATGGAACATAGATACAAAAAATGAATGGTGGAGAGTGACCGCTCACAAAGACAAAATCAAGACAGGGGATAAAGTTATTTTATGGATGACAGGGGATGAAAGTGGATGTTATGCCTTATGTGAAATTTGTTCTGAAGTTGAATTCGACAAAGAAGAAAATCGGGATATTGTTCAAATGACTGTAGATTACAACTTGAAAGACAATCCGGTACTTAAGCAAGCCTTACTCAAACTTCCCGAATTCAAAGTTTTTTTCGGTGGTAAGCAAGGAACGAATTATACTGCGACAAAAGCACAATACAATAAGATTATTGAAATTATTAAAACACCAATAACCATGAATAAAATTTGGATTTATGCACCTGGAAGACAAGCTGTTTATTGGGATGAATTTTATCAAAAGGGAATTATGGCAGTTGGTGGTGAAGAGCTTGGTGATCTTAAATTATATTCTTCTAAAGAAGATATTGTAAAAAAATTGCAAGAGATAGAGAAAACTGATAGCAGCAAAAAAAATGATGCAACTATGAGTTGGGACTTTCTGCATTCAATTAATATTGGTGATTTAGTAGTCGTAAAAAAGGGTCGATCTGAGTTAATTGGATATGGTATAGTTGAGTCAGGTTATTACTATGAAACTGACCATTTATATCCCTTTAAGAGAAAAGTAAGATGGATTGAACAAGGTTTATGGACAATGGATGGTAGTCTGGTTTTGAAAACGTTAACCGATATAAGTCCATATCCGGAATACTGCGAAAAAATTTTGAATATTATTGGGATCAATAAGCTCGGAGAAAAGTTGCCAAAAAAGATTATCAACATTCCACTTAATCTTATATTATATGGGCCACCAGGAACAGGTAAAACATACCGATTGATTAATGATTATTTTGGCAAATTCACTGATCTCTACGCAGGTAAATCAAAAGATATTTTCGTGTATGAGTTGGTTAACGAACTATCATGGTGGGAAGTAATTGTAATGTGCATGTATGATCTGGATGCAGTAAAAGTGAATCAGCTTGCATCACATCCATTAATGGTTGAGAAAATAAGCCAATCAAAAAACACAAAACCACGGAATACAATTTGGTATTGGCTGCAGTATCATACAAAGAATGATTGCCCTAATGTTAATGTTGCAAAAAAAAGTGAAATTCAGGTTTTTTGGAAGGATAACAACTCAACCTGGTCGTTGGATAAGCCAAGGACAGAAGAAATTCTACCTGACCTTGTTGATAAATTAAAGGAGTGGAAGAATTATATACCCGAAAAACAAGCTACAAAGCGTTATGAATTGGTTACATTTCACCAATCATACAGTTATGAAGAATTTGTAGAAGGGATTAGGCCCAATCTTGAAGAGGAAGAAGAACTGAAATATAGATTGGAGAAAGGTATTTTCTTGCGCATGTGTGAAAAAGCATCAAAAGATCTGGATAAACCTTATGCATTGTTTATTGATGAAATAAATAGGGGGAATATTTCAAAAATATTTGGCGAATTAATCACCTTAATTGAACCAGATAAAAGAGGTTTAGAAGTAAGACTTCCATATTCCAAATCAAGTTTTTCAGTTCCGGGAAACCTTTGGATAATTGGAACTATGAATACAGCGGACCGAAGTATAGCTTTAATGGATACGGCACTAAGGAGAAGATTCTCATTTAAAGAACTTATGCCGGATCCTGAGTTGCTCAATGAGGAAATAGAAGGAATTAACTTGCAAAAACTGCTATCGATTATGAATGAAAGAATTGAGTTTTTGCTGGATCGGGATCACACCATTGGGCATTCATATTTCATAAAATGTAATAGTAAATCAGATATTTGTATTGCTTTCCGCGATAAAATTGTACCACTTCTTCAGGAGTATTTTTATAAAGACTGGGAAAAGGTGCAGTTGGTTTTAGGCGATATTAAACAATGGGGAAAAACCGAGGAACAGAAATTTGTACGGATCAGGAAGAAATATTCACAAGAAGATGAAAGGAAGTTATTCGGCTTGGATCTGGATGATTTTGAAGATGAGACCATTTATGAGATCAATGAGAATCTAGGTTCCGGGAACTTTGACCTAATTCCGGTCGAAAGTTTTATTCATATTTATGAACGACCAACGACAACTAAATAGGCTCGGGTGAAAAACGTAAAACGAATATGCGAATATGGCACCATATGGAATGAAATGGATTTTCATGAGCATGTAGATTCAGTGCAAGCGATTTACCTTGAACCAAAATCGTTTGAGAACCTGAAGTGTTTTGTTGCTGAAAATAGTGATCCGGGCACCGAAATTGAATCTGCTTTTTCGTATCACCGGCAAAAAGGGAAAGATTTTATACGGGTTAAAAATTATGTTGGCGTAATTGAAACACGAAATGGAACAACCATTGAGATTTTGCCAAAAATATATACAACACAAAAAGATGATACTCCCGAAGCGATTAATGAAAGCCGTTCTATTCTGCTTTCCATGCTTCGGACGCTGCACAATTCGCCTTTTAAAACCATTGATAAGGCTCATATCAATGCAAACCGAATGCCTATTCTGGAAATTTTCATCTCGATGTTTTTAAAAGAGGTGGAAAGTATTGTAACAAGAGGAATCAAACATTTTTATGCCAACTCGGAAGAGAATCAGAAGTTCTTAAAAGGTCGCTTACTTTTTAGCGAGCAAATTAAACAGAACGTCACCCGGGCGGATCGTTTTTTTGTACGGTATGATGAATTTAGAGCAGATATTCCGCAAAATAGAATACTAAAAGCAGCGCTAACCTATGTTAGCAAGAAAAGTAAGTCAACAAAAAACAAAAGCCAGATTATTTCCTTATTATCTCTTTTTGAAGAGGTTGATCATTCGAAAAATATTGCTTCAGACTTGTCAAAATTGAATGGACACAGCCGGTTGTTCAATTATTACGACACGGCCTTAATCTGGGCAAGACTTTTTCTGGAGGGGAAATCATTCACAAGCTACAAAGGGAAGAACCTGAACACAGCCATCCTATTTCCGATGGAAGTACTTTTTGAATCGTATGTTGCCCACAAACTCAAAAAGCAATATCCTGAATTAAAAATAACCACCCAAGATCGTCAGCACTTCCTGTTAACCGACCTCTTGCTGAAACAAAACAAATTCAGAATCAGACCGGATCTTGTGGTTAGGACAAGTGAAGTTTTGATAGTCGCTGATACAAAATGGAAAATAATCGACCATAATCTATCAGGCAAAAACTACCTGATTACTCAGGCCGACATGTATCAGTTGTATGCCTACGGAAAGAAATACCAATCAGATCATTTGATACTTATTTATCCTGAATGCGACACTTTTACCAAAGAATTGCTCTTTCAGTATGACGATCAAATCACACTTCGGTGTGTTCCATGGAGTTTTAAAAAAGAGAATCTGGTATTAAAAGAGATCGCTTGTCTAACATAAATGATGTGTGTTGAAAATATTAATATATCATCTGAATCTATCACAATGGATGAGATTGCAACCCGGGAATCATGGAAAATTGAACCAATTACTGATCCAAAAAGAATATCAATATCACTGCAATTTACTAAGAGCCAGTTTTCAATAATTCGAAGAGGTTTAATTCCTCATGATATGGGCGAAAAGTGGTTTATTTATTTTGAAAATGATTGGCTTTATTTTCACCGTTCATGGACTGGAATCGGGATTTATAAAGCTAATGTTATTGCTATTGAAAACCGATATGAAATTCGGGAGTTTTGGGTTGAAAGAAATCCATTGATATATGCGAACACAGATGATGATTCGGATAGAAAAACTTTTTGCTTCCTTATTGCAGAAGGACTTTTAAGAATTGGGGTACAAGACATTTATTTTGAGAATAACATAAAATCCGAAGCCGATTTTATTAAGAGATGGAGTAATTTAGGTTCACTTTTAACAGAACCCAAAAAAGTTGACCACAGTATTTATTGTCAACTACTTAAAGAAAAGATTAAATCTGTACTTTTTGGAGTGGCTATAGGTGATGCAGTTGGTGTTCCATTTGAATTTAAATCAAGGTCAACGCTCAAAGCAAATCCTGTAATTGATATGATCGGTTATGGAACGTATAATTTACCTCCCGGTACATTTTCAGATGATAGTTCTTTGACCTTCTGTCTGGCCGAAGCAATAACAGAAGGTTTTGATGTAAATAATATCGGCTTAAATTTCATTAAATGGAGGTATCAAAACTACTGGACCGCCAGAGGAAAAGTTTTTGATGTTGGAAATGCAACTCATTCTGCAATAGATCGCATCGTTAATGGCACCGCTCCGGAATTAGCTGGTGGTACAGAGGCCAATTCGAATGGAAATGGATCGCTTATGAGGATTTTGCCATTGGTCTTTTATATGCTTGACAAAAACAGCATGGAGAGATTTGAGATAACTAAAATGGTTTCATCAATCACACACAGGCACATTCGTTCTGTTATAGCCTGTTATTATTATCTTGAATTTGCCAGGCAACTGGTGGATGAAAAAGACAAGTTTGAAATTTATTTCGACTTAAAGAGAGAAATTCCGGAGATATTGAAACAACTTGGTATTTCAGCTTCTGAAATTGATCACTTCAACCGTTTGCTAAAATCTAATATTCAGGAACTTCCCGAAGAACAAATATTTAGTAGTGGATATGTAGTACATTCACTTGAAGCAAGTATCTGGTGTTTACTGACAACTGAAACTTACAAGGAAGCCATATTAAAAGCGGTAAATTTAGGTGAGGATACAGATACAACAGCAGCAATTACAGGAGGACTTGCTGGTTTACTTTATGGATTTGATAATATCCCGAAGAAATGGGTTAATAAACTTGTCAAGAAAAAAAATATTCTTGACTTAGCAGAACGACTAGGTGAAAAATTGATTAATCAGAATTAATTGATGTAAAACGAAATTTGGAGTTATTCACCTGATAAATAGTTTAACAAGAGTAATATAACGACCATGTTTGACGACAAAAACGATAGAATAGATCCCAAAGAACTACCCATTTACAAAAAGGGAATGGAAATTTTTGATGTAGTTCATCACATTTGTGAACTCATTCCGGATGATGACGAAATGTTGGCACATGTGAAAGGTATCATGTTGGAAGATGCCATGCTATTGACTGTTAAAGTGGCCGGAGCGACTGGTGGTCAGTTGTACGATATCAAAATGGAGTGCGCAGCCATTATCCGAAAAGCTGCCCGTGAACTGATGATTCAAAACCACTCCCTCGAAATGTTTGGCTTTGAGCATGTGGAATATTTTGAGATAGTCAGGGATTTGATTGAGGAATACCGGTTGTTGTTCATTGAGTGGGTAGCCGGATTTGACAAGTGGGATTACATCACCGACCGCTGGGGGCTGTTCAATCCTCCGGGAGTTGGTCCGTTTGATAAAGATCCGGATGATGATATTCCGTTTAATGGGTTCGATGATTTGTAATTAATCGTACAGAAAATAAAATTCTAAACAGCAACTTTTACTATGAATAACTCATCTCAATACACCGCTATCGATTTGCTCGAAAAAATCATCGAATTCACCAATATGACTCCGGATCCAAAGGATTGGTCATTTGAAGTGCAAATGAAAAATGACCCCAGATTTATTCGGCTGCAACAAATTCTTTCATTGACGTTGGCATTTGTTCCGGAATTGTACTCTTTTAAAGGAATGCAGGAGAGTATTGAAAATTTTTATTCCGGTGAGTTTATTGCCAATAAATCCATTAAAGAGTATTCGAATCTGCTTGATGAAATAAACAGAACTATCGCAAAAAGTGAGTTTAAAGGTGCCAAGCAAGGAAAAATAAGTGTTTACGATCTGCAGGATAATTACCGTAATCTCTTGAATTACTATCTGAAATTAAATAAACTCGTGAATCACAACAAAGGGATGATGGAGATTAGTTACCCATACTTTTTCCCATATATCGTTACCAAAGAAATCTCACAATCAATAGATTCAGAAGCAAAAAAGATTAAAGCAATTATTGCTTCGTACATCGATCCATTTAATCGAATTTTCACTGAAGATGAATTGATTAAGAAATATGATTATCCAACTGAAGATTTGTTTGAAATTGATATGGATTGGAAGTAAATCCATTAAAAGCCTAAGCTATAATCGACTTCATTTGTGATATGCACGGCCACACCGATAAATTTATTGAAAGCATTACATTTGTGACATCGAATGAAAAGATTAAACGATTATTGGTATGAAGAAACTAAAAATCTTTATTAGCAGTGTACAAACAGAGTTTGCCAGTGAGCGGCAAAACCTCTTCGTTTATTTGCATAGTGACCCGTTGCTGGGGCTTTTTTTCGAACCATTTTTATTCGAGAATCTGCCGGCATCGGACCAACGAGCCGATTCTGTTTACATCAGCGAAGTTGCCCGGTGCGGTATTTACCTTGGTCTGTTTGGCGCCAAATATGGTTTTGAAGATGCCGAAGGCATTTCGCCCACCGAGCGTGAGTTCGATGAAGCAACCCGGCAACACAAAACCCGGCTTATTTATGTGTTAGGTGATTCGGGCTTGCAACGCCATACCAAAATGAACCAACTCATCCAAAAGGTAGGTATCGATCTGGTGCGGAAACGGTTTAATTCGGGCGATGACCTCAATTCAGGGGTCTATGCCTCGCTGGTTAATTACCTCAAGGAAAAGGAAATTATTCGAACCGGTCCGTTTGATGCCAGTTTAAACGAAACTGCCACTTTGGAGGATTTGGATCAGAATAAAATCAAAGAGTTTGTGCACGTTGCCAGAGCCAAAAGAGGTTTTCCTTTGCCGGTTGAATCTACCCCGGAAACCATTTTAACCCATCTGAATTTATTGGACAACCAGCGCGTAAGTAATGCAGCCATCTTGTTATTCGGCAAACTGCCGCAACGTTTTTTCATTACTTCAGAAGTAAAATGTGCTCATTTCCACGGCTTCGATGTGGTAAAGCCCATTCCGGCCTACCAGGTTTATAAAGGCGATGTGTTTCAACTGGTGAATCAGGCTGTCGATTTTGTATTGTCGAAAGTTGATGTGTCGGTCGGAACCCGGGAAGAAAGTAACCAGGTACCTATACAATATGAACTTCCACGCGCTGCAGTTTCGGAAGCCATTGTAAACGCCATCGCCCACCGCGATTATACCAACAATGGAAGTGTACAGGTGATGCTGTTTAAAGACCGGCTGGAAATTTGGAACCCGGGAACTCTGCCTTTTGGTTTAAGTCCCGCCAAGCTTCGCAAACCACACCGATCCATTCCTGCAAATCCATTATTGGCCGAACCGATGTATCTGGCCGGATATATTGAGCGTATGGGAACTGGTACCGGTGACATTATTCGTTTGTGTAATGATGCAGGATTGAAAGAACCGGAGTTTATTCAGGAAGAGGATTTTAAAACAATTATCTGGCGGACTTTAAAAACTACTGAGGAAGTTAGTGGGGAACCTACTGGACAAGTAATCATACAAATTGAAAGTGCAGATATTGAGGAAGTTGGTGAAAATACTAACCACCAAGCTTATGAGGAAACTGGGGAAGTTACTGGGGAAGTTACTGGGGAAGTTAAAAGAGTTATATTGGTTATTAGTAGTGAAATGAAAAGGTCGGAGATCCAAAAGAATTTGGATTTGAGAAGTGATGACTTTTTTAGGGTAAATTATATATTGCCAGCACTTGAATCAGGATTTATTGAAATGACTTTTCCTGAAAATCCGAATCATCCAAACCAACGTTACCGTTTAACTGCAAGTGGTATCGCGTTAAAAAAGAAACTCGAAAAATCAAAAAAGAAGAAGTAGTAAAGTCTGAGAAATAGAACGAGTCAAACGAATCCATAATCCTCATTCTTTTGTATTATTACTCACCCACGTCATACGTTGGCGTAGTCTACCTTTACATTTGCTCCACAACCTTAATAAATCACGAGTATGGAGCCCAAAATAATTCCTATAAATCATCAAACGGGAAATAGTTTAGTAAATGGTAATAACACATATCAGATCCGTTTGGCCGATGTTTTCGTAACAAGAACTGCCAATAGTTATCTGAATGAATTTACATTATTTACAGCATATTTTAATTCGATTCCGAATTTCATTCATGAAATTGGCATTGATTGCAAAAAGGCAAATAAATGGTTTTCTGCATCATATAAAAGTGAAATAAAAGATTCGTATTTCTCAAGACTGTACTTTGGCCAAAATAAAAAAGCGGAGCTGGATGACATTTTTTACTTTCTCTATGATGACCTTATTGTAGATTTTGACACTCAATCATCACGAGTCAGATTCCTGTTTAAAAAAACAGAAACATCCAAAGTTGACAAGCTTATCGCAGAAATAAGAAAATTTAAAAAGAGAAAAACCGGATTGAAACCAGAAATCTCACTCCTGGTCAATTCCCGAACGGGTATAGAAACTAAAACATTGAAAATTGCAAAACCAAAATTGAACATCGAAGATAATTACAACGATGATTTTTGGGAGATTCATCAAACGATCAGGAAAAGACTTTCGAAAAAAAATGACAAAGGGCTGATATTATTGCACGGAAAACCTGGTACCGGGAAAACCTCCTACATCCGCTACCTGATTAGCAGCATCAAGAAAGAGGTTATTTTTCTTCCTCCGAACATGGCCAATGCCATTACGAATCCTGATCTGATTTCAATTCTGATAGATCATCCCAATTCCATTTTTGTGATTGAAGATGCCGAAAACATTATAGTTGACCGCGAAAAGAATGGGAATTCGCCGGTTTCGGCCTTGCTCAATATTTCGGACGGATTGCTGTCTGATTGTCTGAATATCCAGATTATCTGTTCTTTTAATACAGATATTTCGCAGGTTGACAAAGCGTTAATGAGAAAGGGACGTTTAATCGCGAAATATGAATTTAAAGAACTCGAAGTTCAAAAGGCAATGGCACTCTCCAAAAAATTAGGCTTTGAGACAATCTTCCATTCTCCAATGACATTAACTGCCATTTATAATCAGGAGGAAAAAGATTTCCAGCAGGTGAAACGAAAAAATCTGATTGGTTTTATAAATTGAACTATGGAAACGCTAATAGAAATAGAAAAAAAGATGAACGAACTGCTCGAAGCAGATAAAATGGATAACGCCATGTTGGAAGAAATCTGCCAATCGCTTAAGGAACAACCCAATGTCAGGTTCAGATTAATGGATTTTAAATACTTTAACAAAGAACGTTTAGCTATAATCAATGCTCAAAAGATTGAATTAGTAAGAATGCAAAACTTTGATGCTGCTGCCAAAAAACGCGAACTTGAATTGAAATGCTTGAAACATATTCAGGGAAAAGAACAGTTTAAGATCGAGAAATCAATGTTTGATATTGAAGAAAATATCTTTGCTTATTTTTATACCGGAACAGCTAAAAACGACCTGAAAATATACTCCCGATTGACTTCTCCCGAGAATGGATTTTTCAAGAATCCCAATGTTGGATAGATGAAGCTTGCAAATGGAAACTATAAAGTACTAAAAAAACACTGGTTATGTCAAAACGCGAATCGATTACACGGTATGCCCTGATCATTAGGAAGCTCCGGAAGAATCCATCAACATTCATTGAAATAACAGATTATCTGGCACTCGAATCTGAAATTCAGGAATACAATTTCACAATTTCAAAGCGAACGTTTCAGCGAGACCTTGATGATATTCGTTCGCTTTACAATGTGGATATTCAGTATGATTTTTCGCGAAAAGTTTATTTTATAAACATCGACGATCAACCGGAAGTGAATGATCGGATTTTAGAGGCATTTGACACCTTTAATGCTCTGAATATAACCGATCGGCTTTCGAATCATATTCATTTTGAGAAACGAAGGCCAGCAGGAACTGAGAACTTATACGGTTTACTTCATGCCATCAGGAATCGACTCCAGATCAAATTCACTTACCACAAGTTTTGGGAAGAAGCACCCAGCCAACGGATTGTCAAACCATACGCTTTAAAAGAATTCAATAACCGTTGGTATATTTTAGCCAAAGAAAATGAAGAGATCGTTAAAAGCTTTGGATTGGATCGCCTGACCAGTCTTGAAATCACAAAAAAGACTTTTGAATTTCCAAAAGATTACAATGCTGAAGAGAGCTATCGCTATTGTTTTGGGATCATCAGCCCCAATGGAGAAGAACCGCAGGAAATCATCTTATCATTTACTCCGTTTCAGGGAAAATACATCAAGACTCTACCAATTCATTCTACCCAAAAAGTATTGATTGACAACAAGGAAGAGTTACAAATCAGCCTTAAGTTGTGTATTACACACGATTTGGTAATGGAGCTGCTTTCGTTTGGTGCTGAAATGAAAGTAATACAACCGCAGCTATTGGTAGATAAAATTACAAAAGCACATAAGAAGGCATACAAACAATATTAAGTATTCTCTGACAGGATTTGCTATAGAATCAACTTTACGGTTTTTTGTACAGTTGAGATATTTCGTGGTCAACTGAGAATAAACCCAACTGGCTAATTCATTTTCTTCTGAATAGACAAGTGAATAGTTGGTGTGCCGTACAATTTGAACGGAAAGCTCCGGTTCCAGATTTTATTTCTTCACATGGCTCAGAGGCGGCATCCTTCTCACACAACATCGTAAGCTTTACCAGAGCAATCAATAAAATCTTCTTCATTAAAAATCTTTAGGCTGTAATGATAATCAAGTGTTTCACATGATAATATTGACACTTCGTGTACTGTGATTGTAATCAGTTGTATAGGCTTCAACCAACTTTTTTATTTTATGGGATATGTCAATTAAGTTTTAGTGATCGAAATCAGATGCATCCGCTCTAACTACTACGACAACTCCTAGGTCAGACTAGAAAATAAACCATTGCCATATATCAGGCAAAAAAATTATTACTTCGTATGAAAGAACTCTCTGGGCGGGGCGCCCGGAATTTGTGCTAATTCAAACCTAATCCGTTTTTAGGGAGCTTAAATATTGAATATCTGTATGTTGACAATCAAGGCTTTTAAATTTATATGTCAATGTTGGTAAAAATTGAGTAAATATTGAAAGATTACTCCATGTAAGTTATTACACATAGATTAGATGATTATTTGTTTTATAGTTTTGATATATAATGATATATAATGCTTTGAATACAATTATTTCCTTTAAATACGATATTAAAACTATTGTATATTTAAGGAAGAGTCGAGCCTAATTTTTAACCGTAATACGATGCAAGAAAAATTATGATTATAATATTGCAATAAAATTGTTTAGTGATTTAAATTTAGTCTTCAAGGGAATAATTATACAAATTTGATCTGATTACTGGATTAGTAAAACTGATTTTCTATAATTATTGTACGCCATATAAATTGCCATCAGTAAAAATGTCAAAAATATTACTGAACTTTTAGGAGTGCAGTGCCCAAAAGTTCTGCTCAAGTTAAGATTTGAATCATTTTTGACACTTTTACCTTTTTTTTATCTTTCCATTTATAACCATGGAAAATATGAACAGGTTATAAATGGGTTATAAAAACAAAAAACCAGCAAATACAAAATTTGTAAATTGCTGGCTATCAGTGAGCGGGAAACGAGGCTCGAACTCGCGACCCTCAGCTTGGGAAGCTGATGCTCTACCACTGAGCTACTCCCGCTTTTTGTGCGACCAAAAATAATAAAACTAATCATTGAGCGGTTATGCGAGCCAAAGATAATTTTATGCGAAACGTGAATCAATTGCCCTGACGATACAGGTTCTTTGGTTCGCAGCTTAATTTGATCTATTAATCTTAATTAATTTTGAATAATTTCAGAAATTTACCCGGAATAGGTGTTTCAAACCGAAGCGCTTTGCCGGTAACCGGATGTTTGAAAGCCAAAACGCGCGCATGAAGTCCCATCTGCCCGATTGGATTCAACTTTGCCCCATACTTTTTGTCGCCTGTAACCGGAAATCCAATGTCTTTCATGTGTACCCGAATCTGGTTTTTGCGTCCGGTTTCAAGTTTCACTTCAAGCATCGAAAAGTGTGGATTTGTTTTTAGCAGCTTGTAATGTGTAATTGCTTTTTGTCCGTCGTCCGGAGTTTGGCTCGAAAACATCACCATCGCCTTATTTTCTTTCATCCACGAAGTAACCGTACCTTCCGTTTTTTCAACAACACCTTCAACAATAGCTACATACGAACGTTCTATGACTGCATTGTTCCAGTCTTTTTGCAATATTTCCTGAATCTTTTTGCTTTTTGCAAACATCATTAAGCCCGAAGTATCTCGATCGAGCCGGTGTACAATGAAAATCAGGTTTTTGGGATTAGATTTTTTGACATATTCGCTCAGCATGTTGTAAGCCGTTTTTACTTTCTCCGTTTCTGAAGCCATAGAAAGTAATCCGCTGCCTTTTTCAACTACAATAAGATCGGCATCCTCGTGTGCAATGCGCAATCCTCTGAAACGCGGTTTTTCCTCCGACCTTTTTTTGTTGAGGAAAACCATTTGCCCGCGTTTTAGTGGGTGGTCAAATTTGGTGGTGATCATATCGTCAACCGTAATCTGCTTATGTGCAAGCAACGACTTAATGGTAGTACGGCTTTTCTCCGGAAATTTCTCAATCAGGAATTTCATTAATTCCGAATTCTCAGTCACTTTAAATGCAACTTCCTTTAATTTTTCCGGACGAAAAGTTGTTTTCTTCTGTGGATATTTCATATTTATATTGTTTCGGGTTACGGGTTACGGGTTGTCGCGAAACCCGCAACCCGTATCAAGTAACATTGTTTGACCAACTGATACTGATTTCTGACTTATTGTTTATTCCCTGATAATCTTTATTTCGCCGCCACGACCGAGCTTCATAATGCTCGACTGAACAGCTTTTTGTATGTCATTCTGACGATATTTTACCACATAATCGACGGCGTCAATAATTTCCTGACTTATTTCGACGAAGCAGGCCGGCGAAGGCTTTCCGCTGATATTGGCCGATGTGGATACAATTGGTTTCTTAAACCGGCGGATTAAATCGCTGCTGAAAGCTTCTGTCGTGAATCTGATTCCGATGCTTCCGTCATCGGCAACAAGGTTCTTCGCAAGGTTCTTTGCTCCGTCGTAAATGATCGTAAGTGGTTTGTCGGTTAGTTCAATCAGGTCAAAAGCTATTTCAGGAACTTCGTCAACATACCGATCTAAAAGCGACGCATTTTCCATCAGTACCAACATGCTTTTCGAGTCAATACGGTTTTTTATCGCGTAAATTCGTTTAACAGCTTCTTCGTTGCAGGCATCGCAGCCCAGCCCCCAAATGGTGTCAGTGGGGTACAAAATCACCCCGCCTTTTTGCAGCACTTCCAACGCCGCTTTTATATCATCTTGCATCTGAAATAGAGTTATACAGTTGTTTCAATTGTTTGGCATAGTTTTCAGGAGTAAACCTTTGTGCATTTATTTTTCCTTTCAAAATCATTGTTTCACGCAGGTTTTTATCAGAAAGCAAAGTTACAATTGCCTGCCCAATTTCTTCAGGTTTCGCCGGATCAATGTAAATGGCAGCATCGCCGCCCGCCTCGGGCAAACTGCTGGTATCCGAGGTAATCACCGGGCAGCCAGAGGCCTGCGCTTCGGCAACCGGAAGACCAAATCCTTCAAAAAGCGACGGATAAATCATCACTTTGGCCATTTGGTATAAAACGGCCAGCTCGGTATCTTGAATTCCGTGTAAAAAAAATATCTGCAGCCGGTTTTCCTCAATAAATGACCGGGCTCTTTGTTGATAACCGGTTGATCTTCCGACCACAACAAGCGGAATTTTTATCTTTTTAGAAACCATTCCTATGAGCAAATTCATTAGGTTTTTGCGCGGTTCAATGGTTCCGACAGTTAAAATAAATTCCTCCGGAAGTTGGTTCTTTTTGCGGATGGCAAGCTTTTGTTCTTCGGAGCAAACCTCAAAAAACAAAGGATTTACAGATTGGTAGATTACTTCAATTTTTTCTTCCGGAACCGAAAAAAACTGAATCAGATCGCGTTTGGTTTGTTCAGAAATGGCATGAATCCGATCAGCAACCAGACAAGCATGCCTGAATTTTAGATCATAAATATTCCGGTCAATCTTCAGAAAGAAGTTAGGATAACGAATATAAATCAGGTCGTGAATGGTAACCACGGATTTGACTCCCGTTTTTTCAATTCCAGCCGGCAATTCGTGGCTTAATCCGTGATAGATGTTTAAATTATGTTCTTTGGCAAGTTTTGAAATCTGAAAGCTGCGCCAGACGTTTTTCAGTATTTTCCATGCCAGATTTTTAGGTTTTATTTCTGTGGAATTTTCAGGAGCAGTATAAAGTGGATTTGTATTTCCGGGATGGAAGAGGAAAAACCAGTCATCGGGGAATTGATCTGCAAGCGCAGAAATAGTGTTGCGACTGAAGTTTCCCAGTCCGGCAGCATTGTTAAAAGCACGCTTGGCATCAAATCCGATTTTCATTGTTTCAGAGATTGCTTAATTCTTTAGCCTTAACTGTTACAATTTTCCCATTTTGTGAAAATACAAGTTCGCCATCCTCTTTTTGTTTGGAAACTAATAAACGGCTATAAGATAATTTAATACCTTTCAGAATCTTAGCTCTCAAATCTCTTGCTTTTTCGTTTGTCATTACATTACAATTAGACTGTATTCAACATTTCAGGCAATACCGAAAATGATGCAGTTGTTTTACCTGCGCCATTGCATCCCGATATGATGTAAAGATTTGGCATTTGATGAATTTATTGTCAAAGATAGTTTTATTTGGAAACAGTTAGATTCCTCAACAAAAAAGCCGGCTTTTACCGGCTTTTTAAAAATTATTTGAAATCCTTCACCCCGTCAAAATCCAACG
Source organism: Bacteroidota bacterium (assembly GCA_023251435.1). GTDB lineage: Bacteria > Bacteroidota > Bacteroidia > Bacteroidales > Prolixibacteraceae > Aquipluma. The sequence goes on along the minus strand of JAHEYU010000030.1, from coordinate 28,671 downwards.
TTGCGAAATAATCATCGAGGGTTTCAGCGCGACGGATTTGCACCACTTCACCGTTTTCGCGAAGCAGCAATTCTGCCGAACGTAATTTGCCGTTGTAGTTGAAACCCATCGCATGGCCATGTGCTCCGGTATCGTGGATCACCACAATATCACCAGCTTCCATTACCGGCAATTTACGGTTGATGGCAAATTTGTCGTTGTTTTCGCACAACGATCCGGTTACGTCGTACACCTGATCCGCTGGCTGATATTCTTTCCCGAGAACGGTAATATGGTGATATGATCCGTACAGCGCGGGGCGCATCAGGTTGGCCATACACGAATCGAGTCCGGCGTATTGCTTGTATGTTTTTTTGATGTGCAGTACCTGCGAAACCAAAAAGCCGAAAGGCCCGGTCATTACTCGTCCTGATTCGAAATAAATCCGGAGCGGCGATAGTCCGTTGGCTTCAATCTTTTCCTTGTACAATTCCCGAATCCCCTGACTCATAAAGTCCAGATCAACAGCCTGATCGGTTGGACGATATGGAATGCCAATGCCACCGCCAAGGTTGGCAAATTCGATTTTAATGCCCAGTCGCTCATTAATTTCCACAATCAGGTCAAACAGAAGTTCGGCAGTTTCAACAAAATAAGCAGGGTCCAGCTCATTCGAGGCAACCATTGTGTGTAACCCAAAACGGGTAACACCTTTGTCTTTCAGCATTTGGTAGCCTTCGAACAATTGCTCGCGGGTAAAACCGTATTTGGCTTCTTCCGGATGACCGATAATCGTATTTCCTTCTTTCAGCGCACCGGGATTGTAGCGGAAGCAAACCAGAGAAGGCAATCCCACATTTTTTTCGAGGTATTCGATGTGCGAAATATCGTCGAGGTTGATAATCGCTCCCAATTCGATGGCCTTTTTATATTCGTAAGCCGGAGTATCGTTGGAGGTGAACATGATTTCATCGCCTTTCATGCCCAGTTTTTCGGCCAGCACCAGTTCAGCAACCGAGCTGCAGTCGATGCCAAAACCTTCTTCACGCATGATTTTCATCAAATACGGATTGGGAGCCGATTTAATGGCATAATATTCTTTGAACCCCGGATTCCATGAAAATGCCTTGATAAATTTGCGTGCATATTCGCGGATTCCCTTTTCATCGTAAATATGAAATGGCGTTGGATATTGTTCGATGATCTGTTCGATCTGTTGTTTCGAAAATGGAATTTGTTTTGTTTTCATTACAATCTTTAAATATATTGGGCTGCAAATTTACAGATTTTTATAAACAAAGCACATCAGCAATCAGTTCATCACTTAAATAGCCTGACGCAATTTCTCTGACTTCACCTTCCATCCGGATATTCCAGACTTCGTCAATTTCTATCTGAAGGGTTCCTCCCGGCATCTTTATCGTCATTTTGCGGTCTGTCAATCCTTTTTTTACCATTATGGCAGCCACCGCGCACGATGAGCTTCCGGAGGCCAGTGTGTAACCGGCACCACGTTCCCAGATCAGTATTTCAACCTCGTTGCGCGTCAGCACTTTGGCAAACTGCACATTGATACGGTTCGGGAACAACGGGTGATTTTCGATTTCAGAACCATATTTCAGGATCTCCGATTTGCTAAGTTTGTTGCACAAAATAACACAGTGAGGATTGCCAACCGACACGCAATTGATCAGGAAAGTTTGGTCGACAATATTCAGCGGATGATCCAGGCATTCTGATTGATCGCACATTACAGGCACTTTGTGCGAACCAAAAATCGCTTTTCCCATGTCAACTTTCACCTGATTGGCTTTGCCGTTGGTTTCTGCTGAAACTTCGGCAGTAACAACTCCTCCAGGGGTTTCGATGGTAAAAAATTTGCCTGAAGTGTGCCCGTAATCGTAAAGGTATTTGGCAAAAATGCGCAGTCCGTTGCCACTTTTTTCGGCTTCAGAGCCATCGGGATTATAAATTTTCAGGCCAAAGTCAGCTTTTGAGGAAGCCACTTTCAGCAAGATTCCATCCGATCCGATTCCGTAATGTACATCGCAGAGTTTTTGGATGTTTTTTTCATTCAGGCTGAATGAAAGTTCGGCTTCGTTAAGCACAAAATAGTCGTTTCCGAGCCCGTGTGATTTGACAAAAAAGTTTTGCATAGTTATATGTTTTTCAGAGTTGACAATCTATTTCTGATTTGATGATTTAAATCGGGTTAAAAATAACCATAAAACCAGAGTGACCGTTAATTTGTGATAAAAGATTGAATTTTGTACAATGATTCAAAGCAATCGATTTCTCTTATCTTTGCTGCGCGCAAGGAATATGCGCGTAATATTTGTTGTTTATTCCATAAAAATGAATTTGTTATGATTTTCGACATTGATAAAATACGTCAGGATTTTCCGATACTTCAGCAAAAAATATACAACCGGCCACTGGTTTATTTCGACAATGCGGCTACAACGCAGCGCCCGCAGCGAGTGATTGATGCATTAACCCGGACTTATACCGAATACTACGGAAATATTCATCGGGCCGCACACTTTCTGGCCGACAAAGCAACCGAAGCTTACGAACAAACCCGTGAAATGGTGCGCGAGCTTATCAACGCTGAAAGCCGTGAGCAAATTATTTTCACCAAAGGAACGACCGAAAGTATCAACCTGGTAGCATTTTCGTTTGGAGAAGCGTTTATTCAGGAAGGTGACGAAATCATTGTTTCAGAAATGGAACACCATTCAAACATCGTTCCCTGGCAACTGATGGCTGGCCGCAAAGGAGCTAAAATAGTAATGCTCCCGATTGATGATGATGGCCGGTTACAAATTGAAAAACTTGAAAGTTTAATTTCCAATCGCACCAAACTCATTGCTGTTACTCATGTTTCGAACGTACTTGGAACTATCAATCCGGTGAAACAGATTGCGCAGATAGCCCATTCCAATGGCATCCGTATTTTGATTGACGGAGCTCAGGCGGCGGCGCATCTCCGGATAGATGTTCAGGATTTGGATGCCGATTTTTATGCTTTTTCGGCCCACAAAATGTATGGCCCCAATGGGGTAGGCGTTTTGTACGGCAAAAAAGAACTGCTCGAACAAATGCCTCCGTACCAGGGGGGCGGTGAAATGATTTCGGAAGTGAAATTTGCCGGAACTACTTACAACGAATTGCCATACAAATTCGAAGCCGGAACTCCCAATATCAGCGGAGTAATTGCCTTTGGTGCTGCCATCGGTTACCTTCAGCAAATTGGAATTGAAAATGCAGCAGCCTGGGAAACCGAACTGTTAAATTATGCGACCAAACAACTACTGACCATTCCGGGATTGCGTATTTATGGTACGCAGGTCGAAAAATCGGGAGTAATTTCTTTCAATGTCGAAGGAGTTCATTTCTTCGATTTGGGAACAATGCTCGATAAATTTGGGATTGCTGTTCGCACAGGTCACCATTGCGCAGATCCGCTAATGGATCATTTCGACATACAGGGAACCGTGCGTGCTTCGTTTGCTTTTTATAACACGAAGGAAGAAATTGATGTGTTTGTGGCGGCTTTGAAAAAAGTAATTTCGATGTTCTAAAACCAATAAATCATGAAACAAATTCAGTATTTTCTGACTTTATGCTTTTTGATCATCCTTTCTTTTTCAGTTTCCGCAAAAAAGCTGAATATTCTGGTTGTTACCGGAGGCCACGATTTCGAACGTAAATCGTTTTTTGAGATGTTCGATACCTTTCAGAATATCAGCTACACCGAGCTCAAACATCCGGAAGCAAATGCGCAACTCGGAACCATCGACTCAAAAACTTTTGATGCAGTGGTTTTTTACGATATGCCAAAAACCATTTCAGAAACAGAAAAGGAGAGCTATTCTAAACTGCTGAGATTGGGTAAAGGATTGGTTTTTCTGCACCATTCGCAATGTTCTTATCAGCAGTGGGACGAATACAAAACCATTGTTGGCGGCAAATACCACGAAGGAAAAAATACACCACAATCGTCAACTTACCAGCACGACGTAACATTTAAAGTAAAAATAGTCGATACAAAACATCCGGTTACCAAAGGGATAAAAGACTTCGAAATTCTGGATGAAGTTTACGGTAATACCGAAGTTTTGCCAGGGGTAACTACATTGCTCACCACCGATCATCCGCAAAGCAGCAAAATAATTGGGTGGACACATCGAAAGGAAAATTCGCGCATCGTTTACATTCAGCCGGGGCACGATAAAAACGGGTGGTTAAATCCCAATTATCAGAAACTTGTAAGGCAAGCAATTATTTATGTCTCCGAAAAATAGACTTTTCGTTAGGTTAGTTGATTGCTTTCAGGATATCTCCCAACAGGGCATCACGCATCATTTCGTTTTCAGGTTTGTGCGAGAAGCCCAAGATTACCACGATTAATTCTTTTGAAGGGATAATAAAAATCCGTTGGCCATCGTAGCCCTGGCACCAAAACATATCGTCGGGAGCCGATGGATACCTGAATTTCGATTTGTTGATCCAAAACAGTGAACCATATTCACCATTGCTTTTCGTGTTGGGGCTGGTACAATATTTAACCCATCCTTCAGGAAGAATACGTTCGCCATTAAACACGCCATCGTTGAGAAGCATAAAGCCGTAACGGGCAAAATCGCGGGTTGTGGCATAAATGTACGATGAGCCTACAAAAGTTCCGGATGCATCCACTTCAAAAACAGCATTTGGCATCCCAATTTTATTAAAAAGGCGTGTATAAGGAAATTCATAGTATTCCTGATCATTCCCGATGGTTTGTCTGATTTGATACGTAACAACGTTGGGATTTCCTGATGAATAGATCCATTTTGTTGCAACCGGTGCTTCGAGTGGCCGGTCAAACACATAACGGGCAAAATCCTTTTCGCAATAAAGCATCACCGTAACATCCGACCGGTTGCCGTAATCTTCGTTCCAAAGCAATCCGCTTTCAGCCTGCATCAGGTTGTTGTAGGTAATTTGTTTACGGTCGTCTGTTTGCCATTCAGGAATATTCATCGCCTGATTTATGTCCCATTTCCCTTCTTTTACCATGATTCCGGCCAATGAGTTGGTAAAACTTTTAGCCATCGACCAACTTAAAAAACGTGTTTTGGCATCGAATTGAGGCTGATAGGCTTCTACTACCGGAATCCCTTTGTGTATCACCATAAATGAAAAAGCATTTCCTTTGTAGCGACCTTCATCCATCAGTTTCTCCGTAATTTCATCAAGTACTTCGGTATCAATGTTGGTGGTCGTATCAGGCATCATATTTCCCATTGGCCATGCAATGGTATCCTGATTATAATTAGCCACCGGTTTCCTGAATTTAATTTTACGCAAATCCTCTTCTTTAACACCACGAAGCAAAGTTGCCCCAAATCCTTCCCGATAAATGGCTTTCGATTTTCCCCATAAAAATGAACTGGTTACACTCGAATCCTTAAAATCGACAGTATTCTGTGTGTATTTGATGAAAGAAAAGTTCAGGTCCATCGCTTCCACTTCAGCCTGTTCGCGTCCTGACACGAATACCGCCGAACACAAGTATTTGGCCGGATAACCGGTAATAATTGGCAGCAGCGAATTGATGTAATACACGCCATAAGCCAAACCTAAAACCAGTACTGTTAATATTGCCCAAAGAATTCGTTTGAAATTTTGTCTTCCGGAAGCTTTTTTCATGGTGATTTAGTTTTTATTGGTTGTTATTCAGAGATTGGGTGATTAAAGTTAGCTAATCTGAATCGAAAATACAGCGATTCGGTTATAATCTTGTAAACTCTGTTAAATCCAGTTAACGAATGTTACTGCGGGCGTGTAATTGTTTGTATTTTTTTACTTTTGCCTGAAAGGCTTTTAATACCAATTGTATTTATATTTTAGTCCAAAGACAAAATATTAATTATCCCGATTAATCGGGATTAATGCCGATGCTACATGAATATAGTACAATAAGACGAAGTCGCAATTGGACTATTATGAATGTGCAATCGGTATAAGTTGCAAAACAGCTAAAAGTCTGAAGATTTGAAAGCACTGAATATAAGCTTGATATGTTAGTTTATTCCCGAAATATTTTTTCTGTAACCATATTGTTCCTGCTTGTTGTCTTGTGTGCTTTTCAGATAAAGGCTCAGGAGGCTGAAGAAATTGACCCGATGCCCATAAAACTGAAGGGACAAGTGCTGAACCTCGACGATGAATTGCCGGTACCATTTGCTTACGTGCTAAATTTCAGGACGCACAGCGGTGTAACTACCGATGAGCAGGGCCGCTTTACGATGGATATGCTCAACATCGACAGTCTGTCCATTTCTTCGCTTGGGTTTTCGAAAACAACGGTTCGCATACCCGCCAATTACAACGAAATGAATGTATTGATTCTTTATGCAAAACCCATCAGGTTTGCAATTCCTGAAGTGAAAGTGCAGGGCGAGCAAACCAAAGTAAATATGGATGGGGTTCCGGTCGCGAAAAAAGTAGATATCGACCCGCAACTTCGGGGCGATGCCTACAACAAAAAACCACCTGTACTGGCAGCCATTTTTAGTCCGGTAAGTTTTTTGCAATACTACACCAGCAAGCGGGAGCGCGAAAAACGTGAAACCCGGCAAGCCATCGTCACCGAAAAGAAGTGGGAGTTTTTATCGCAATTTTACAACAAGGAATTGGTGATGGAATTAACCGGAATGAATGATTATCAGGCGGATTCGTTTATGATATATTTTAACAGCAAAGGTTTGCTAAGTCAGATTTCGACCGAATATGAAGTTCGCAATGCTATAAAAGAACAATATAAAATCTATCGGCAGGAGCGCCGTTGAATGTATTTTCGTTAATTTTTACGACCTTTGCATTTCTAATTCCGGATAAATACAGCTGATTATTAGTTCTACTTTAACAGATTCAATTCAGGAAACAATTTTTCAGCTTTTCACCCCGACCCTGAAGGGAGAAAGCTGAAAAATCGACCTTTCCCTTTAGGGATTAAGGGTAAAAAGGTTGATTTTTCAAATGTGTTAAAGTAGAATTAGCTTGTAACCGGATTATTTATTTTTAATTCAATGCCATAATTTCGAATGAAAGAGCTTCCAAAGAAAATAATCACTTTAAAAAAGAAACCGCCTGTTAGTGAGCCGGTAAATGTGCCGATTGGCGATGGACTGATCCGACTTAACAGATACATTTCGAACGCGGGTATTTGCTCGCGCCGCGATGCCGACGATCTCATCAGCAAAGGGTTTATCACCGTGAACGGCGAGGTAGTTACCGAACTGGGGCGGAAAGTGACACTCGACGACGAGGTAGTATTTGAAGGCAAACGCCTGAATCCGGAGAAAAAAGTATATCTGTTGCTCAACAAGCCCAAAGGTTTTGTGACTACCAGCGACGATCCGTTTGCAGGTCGTACTGTGATGGAACTGGTTCAGGGCGCTTGTCCCGAAAGGATTTATCCGGTGGGAAGACTCGATATTCAGACAACCGGACTGTTGCTATTTACCAACGACGGCGATTTGGCCAAAAAATTGACACATCCGAGCTACGAGAAGAAAAAAGTTTACCATGTTCAGCTCGACCGCGACCTCCTTCAGGACGACATAGAAAAAATAGCTTCAGGAATTGAACTGGAAGATGGATTAATTGCTGCCGACGATATTCACCGCATCGATCAGAGCGATGCACGTCAGGTGGGCATTGAAATACATTCAGGCAGAAACCGCATTGTACGCCGTATTTTCGAGCATTTTGGCTATCATGTTGAAAAACTCGACCGTGTACTTTTTGCCGGACTTACCAAAAAAGATCTGCCCCGCGGACGTTACCGTTTTTTGACTCCTCACGAAATTAGTTATCTGAAAATGAGTTAATGTAATGAAATCAGTTTTTGCAGACTAATCAACTACGATTTTGGAGAAGGAATTTTTACAAATAATCACAGAGAACCAGGGGATCATTCACAAGGTATGTTCCATTTATTGCGATTCGGAAGAGGACCGGCGTGACTTGTTTCAGGAGATTCTGGTACAGCTGTGGAAATCGTTCCCTTCATTCAGAAACGAATCGAAATTCTCTACCTGGATGTACCGTGTTGCTTTGAACACTGCAATTACCAGTTTCAAGAAAGAAAAAAGACAACCTGATAAATCGGGGATTCCGTATGAGAATTTGCAGTTGGCGGTTGAAATTTATGATACAGGCACAGAAGACCAGATAAAGATGCTAAACAAGGCGGTTGCACAATTGACGGGCATCGAAAAATCGATTATTCTGCTGTTCCTTGAAGACAAAAAATACGAAGAAATTGCCGAAATAACCGGGATTACCCAAAATTATGTGAGGGTGAAAATGAATCGCATCAAGAAAAAGCTGAAGTTGTTAATGAATACGGAAGGATAGAGATGGATATAAATGACTTGAAATCGGCGTGGAATACATACTCTTCACAGGAGGTTGATAAACATCATCTTGGCAGGGAATCGATCACCGGGTTGCTGCGTAACCGTACGAAAACAATGATAGAACGGATCGACCGGAATATCAGAATTGGAATTGGTATTTTGCTGGCATATATTGCCTATATTATTCTTGATGATTTATATCTCTCAAAAATTTTAATCAAAGAACCGGTGCAATATCCCTCGTGGATGATTCCGATGGATATTTTTTCGAATACACTGATCATTGCCACTTACCTGTTTTTTGTAATCAGATACCTGAAAATAAAAAGAAATTTCTCGGTTGACCTTCAGTTGAAAGATTTTCTGACCGGAATTCTGGATACCCTGAAAACCTACCGGAGGCTGTTTTATCTGGCAGTGATAATTTTGCTGATAAATATGATCGTAAGTTTTGCTGCAGGGCTCTACGAAGGCGTTAAATACAGTACCGGAGGGATTGAAAATCTAGCAACTTCGAAAATACTTCTGGTTATTGGTGTTGGACTGGCAGTGCTGGTCCCGCTAATTGCAGTTACTTTCCTGGTTCTTCGCTGGGGATTCAACAAACTTTATGGTCGTTACCTGGTTAGCCTGAATGAAATGATGAATGAACTTAAGGAAACGGCAGAGGTGGAATAGTTTTTTTTGAACCTTTCAAATCGACTGATTGTTAATCAACTGCAACCAAAATTGTAAGTTATGCAATCAAACGTTAATACTGTCGATGAATATATCAGTCAGGTTTCCGACCACCAACGCGAAGCCATTATTTTACTCCGGAAAACGATTCTTGAAAACCTGCCCAAAGGGTTCGCCGAAGAAATAAGTTATGGTATGATTGGCTATGTTGTTCCGCACAGCATTTATCCAAAAGGCTATCATTGCGACCCTAAATTACCTTTGCCTTTTCTGGCTGCTGCCGCGCAAAAAAACTTCATCGCCTTTTACCACATGGGCATCTATTCCGATCCTGATTTGCTGAAATGGTTTACCGAAGAGTACCCCAAACACAGCAAACTAAAGCTTGATATGGGCAAAAGCTGTATCCGTTTTAAAAATGTGAACCAGATTCCATATAAGTTAATTGGCGAACTGATTAGAAAAGTGGAAGTTGCCGATTGGATTGGTTTATACGAACTGAACTTTCTCAAAAACTAATAAAATCAATTAAACGATGGATCAGGCAGAGAAAACAATGATGGACAACCTGCATAAGAATTCAGGTAAGTCGCTCGAAGAGTGGGTAGAAATTGTAAAACAAAAACAGTTTACCAAACACAGCGAGATACAGCGTTTTTTGAAAGAAGAACATGGTTTTACCTATGGTTACGCCAATCTAGTAGCCCATAAATCGCTGGGTACCGATGCGGGTTCGGCTGAAAATCCGGAATCGTTGATTGAAAATCAGTACAAAGGCAAAGAACATTTTCGCCCGATTTACGACAAATTGATGGACGAAATTCTCCGCTTTGGCCCTGATGTGGAAATTGCACCTAAAAATGCTTACGTAAGTTTGAGGCGGAAACGGCAATTTGCCATTCTTCAGCCAGCCACCAAAACCCGTTTCGAGATTGGCCTGAACCTGAAAGGGGAGGAGCCTGATGGAATTCTGGAGCTTATAACCGGTGCAAACGCAATGTGCTCGCACAAAATTAAAATCGAATCGGTGGATGAAATTACGCCCGATGTTTTCGGGTGGATCCGGAAATCATACGAAAAAGCCAATTAACTATCCCAAATCAATACTTATGAAAGCTCTGAAAATTATTGGATTATCTATTCTTGGAATAGTAGTGCTTGTTTTAGTAGTAGCGCTTTTTATCGACGGTAAATATGCTGTTGTGCGCGAAGTGACGATCAATAAACCGAAACAGGAAGTTTTCGATTACGTGAAGTACCTGAAGAATCAGGACAATTTTAGTGTCTGGGCAAAAATTGACCCCGCAATGAAAAAGGAATTTGTTGGCGAAGATGCCACCGTTGGATTTGTTTCGGCATGGGACAGCGAAAATCCTGATGCAGGCAAAGGTGAGCAGAAGATTACCAAAATTGAGGAAGGCAGTCGTATTGACTATGAACTGCATTTTATCGAACCATTCGAATCGACCGACTACGCCCATCTTGCCACCGAAGCCATTAATGATTCGGTGACATCGGTTAAATGGAGTTTTAACGGAGAAATGAAATTCCCGATGAAGCTGATGTTGTTGTTTATGGATATGGAAGCCATGCTGGCTCCCGATTTACAAAACGGACTGGATAATCTGAAAGCGATTCTTGAACAATAGAATCCGGTCAAATATTAACTAATTTATCTGGTTATTGGTTTAGCCTCAATAGTCTTAGCCTTCAGGCTGCGGTAGAAATGTTTATAATCAAGGGCTTTAGCCCTAATTGAGAATCATTTATGGCTAAAGCCAACAGCAAACATCAATTTATCAAATGGCATAAATGCCGTTGCTAATCAAAGACCACCAAATAATACAGATAATTCCGAAACAAAATTAATCGGTTGCCATTGTCCAATGACGTTTTGATCCCAGCGGCATCAAACCTGCTCGACGCACTTACCGTGTACCCACATGTATTATCAATTGTATCATATACCGGAAAAAAATGGAACGCGGATTTACACGGGTTTAGCGGATGGAAAACGGATTTATATTCCAATAAATTGGAATGGATTCGAAAAAAGACAAATGGGATAATGGATGATTGATAATTTCATGAGTGTTTCTTTAGAAAATCATCCCGGCTTGTCGGGATTTTAATCAGTTTTAATCCCTTCCCTAGGCAGGCGGGCGCTCGATCAGGTTAAATCCGCGTTCCATTGTTTTTTGTTTTGTATTATTATTTCCAAATTATTTGTGGGTACACGGTAGAAGCCGCAGGCGGGTATTTATAGAACAATGGTTGAAATTTGCTGGTGTATTTTAAATAGCCGACTCACCCCGAATTCCGCGGGCGGCCTTCCCCCCTCTCTCTTCATAAAAGAGAGGGGTAACCCCGATTTATCGGGGTGGGGTGAGTCCAAAACACAATCAAAACATTCTTTTTTATTCCATTCGACGGCCCAAACTGCACGTTCGTGTAATAAAACGCACAGTTCAAAAGAAAACCGGAACAGGCGATGCCCCCAACCGCCGTTTGCTTAACAAATTGTTGTAACTTGTTGGCAATTCAACTAGCGTGGAATTTAGCTTAAGCTGCGAATAAAAAATTTACAAATCGCTTTGATGTGTAAACATAACCACATACTTATAAAACTTTAAGATGATTAGCAATAGCGGAGTAGAAACGGTAGGAATTTAAAAAAGTACGGTAACCTTTCCGTAATTCGCTAGTTATGCCCAATGTTAAGTGCGTACGCGATCAAACACTATATTACTATGAAAATAGACATTCATGTACATACAAAAAAGACTAAATCTGGTGACTCCGAGCTTAGAAATATTGGTGTCGAGAAATTTGGTGACACGATTCGTTCTACAGATGTGAAAATCTTAGCAATTACAAATCACAACCATTTTGACCTTATACAATATGAGCAGTTTAAGCAGGATTTAGATGGAGTATGTCAAATCTGGCCTGGAATTGAACTTGATATACTTGAAAATGGGAAAAGAGCTCATTTAATAGTCATTGTCAATCCAGTAAAATCTAAAGAGTTTGACGAGTGTGTGCAGAAGATTCTTGAAGGGAAAACATCTGATAATTTTACTATCTCCTTAAAGCAAACAGTTGATAGTTTTGACACATTGGATTCTATTTACATACCACACTATTTCGTTAAAAAACCTAATTTGGGAAATGAAGAAGTTGACCTATTATTAAACTTAGTTTCAAATAAAAGAAGAGTATTAAAAGAGGCTACAAATTCCATATCAGCAGGGATTTACATAAGTCATGGTCATAATTCTATCTATGGGTCTGACATCCATGATTGGGATGAATACATTAATGTTTCAAAGGATTTGCCCGACTTAAGGTTGCCTGTAGAAAGTTTTGAGCAATTCTGCCTTCTTCTTGAAAAAGATAATGTAACAATACAGACTCTACTTGACAAAAAAACTAAAGAGACTATTGAAATTACACCGTTTACTTTAGCCGAACAAATAAAGCTTGACATCTATAATGATATTAATATAATTTTTGGATCAAAAGGTACTGGCAAAACAGAGATTCTTAAAGCATTATCAAAACATTATAATGATAAAGGATATAAAACATCGGTATATGAGTCAAATTCAAACCATTTAAATGATGTTTATAATTTGAAAGGTGCGGATTTCACAATAGATTTACTTGAATTTGAGATTGATGTTTGTGAGAATGAGTTTAGTTTTATTAAAGGAGCAACAGAGCAAGAGATAACAAGTCTAACAAAATATTTGCAGCATTACTCTATTCAAGAAACGAATAAAATTTCACAAAAAATCAGAATCAAAAATTTCACAAACCTTGATGACTCGCAATCAAAAAGAAGATTTGAAGAAATAAAAGAAATCCTATTAGAATTTAGAAAGTTCAACACTTCAGTCAAAGAAAATCAGAATATTAGCGAAATAATAGGCTCTGTGTTATTAGACGAGTTGCTCACAATTTTGGAAAAAATATTAAACAAATTAAAGGATGAATCAGAGAAAAGGCTTCTGGATGCAAAGAGCATGATGATGTTCAATTCATTGATAAAGATTTTTGTTTCTGAAATATCAAAGAAGACAGGTCAACCAGAAAAACCAATCAAAACGGGTTTCTTTCAATATGCAAGCAACCGAATTGAAATTGAAAAGACGGTTAATAAAATACTGACGAATATCAAAAAGGGTTTAAACCCAAAACTTGAAAATGTTGGAAATTTAGGTGAAAAAGGTGATTTACTATGTCAGACAAATATCTTAATTCAGGATGGAAATATAATTGACCGCAAATTTTCACCAATAGAAAAGGTGAATAAAACTCCGCAGAAAGAAGTTGCAAGACATTTAGACTTAATTTCAAAACACATATATACGAATGAATTATTTAAGAAAATATCTGACCTCATAGCAATTGAAGGTTCTGAAACAATTGAAAGCATCAAAGATTTACTGTTATTTAACAGACATTTTGTTGTTAATGGACAAGTTTATAATCCATCAAACGGTGAGTCTTCAATGATTCTTTTGCATAATGAACTAAAAAAAGATAAAGAAATCTATTTTATAGATGAACCAGAAAAGAGTTTAGGAAACGATTACATAAATGACGTGATTGTTCCGTTACTAAAAGAACGAGCCTTGCAAGGGAAAAAAGTAATAATTGCAACACACGATGCCAATATAGCTGTGCGGACATTGCCATACAGTTCAATCTATAGACAACACGACTTGAATAATTACTACACATTTACAGGCAATCCTTTTACAAACAATTTAGTTTGTATTACTAAAGATAAAGCTGATTTAGACTGGAAAAATATAAGTATGAAAACACTCGAAGGAGGCAGAGATGCCTTCGGAGAAAGAGGTAAAATATATGGAAACATTTAAAGCGTCAATAATTAGAGGTGACCAAAATACGATATTGGCACTTCATGTGGGTGACAATCGGTTTAATATTGCTCTTACCGATGACAACCCAAATAATGTTAAGGCAGTTTTCAATAACCTACTGCAAAAGTTAAAAACTGGAGTTTTTAACTTTGAATTAGAAGACTCGACAGAGGATCTATTTTATCATATTAGCAAAGAGTATATAACTCAATTAAACTCTGAATTATCAAGTGTTTATAAAGAGTTGGAAGACTATAAATTGCTAAATGAATAGAACACTGGGCGTTAACATTTAGCTGAATAGCCGAAATCCCTCCAATAAAAAATCCCATTACCGGAAAATGATAATGGGATTTTGGTCTATTTTCTGTTCAGCGAAACCTGATGCTGCGAGCGATTTTTGCAGGGTAAAAAAAAGGAAGTTTATTTTTGGTATTCCGAATGGAACCTGATTTTTGTTTGTCGGGGGGTCAAGCCTGGCAATTGGTATATCCATAAAGTGTTTACACTTTTGTGATTATACCGATTGAAGAAATATAACAGTCCTCCCGATAAATAATCGGGATCGCACACTCGATTTGCCTTAACATTTCTATTCATCGGCATTATACCAGAATGGGTTTGGACTGATTTAGATTTGCATTTGGTATTATACAAGAAGAGCCCCCGACAAATCGGGACAGGCCTTATGAAGGAAGACTTTCAGGTATCCCGACACCTTGGGATGAGAACGGGAGGGTGGGATTCCCTCGCGTGACTCGATTGTGCCCAATGGTATTGCAGCCAACCACTGAAATCGCACGAACTTTTGACACGACACATAACAAATTATACTTGGGATATCGGGTATTATTTTTTCATAAAAGCTGGACGCCAATAATTATCAAAACTTGTAATTTATGCAAGTTTTGATAATTCATTTTATATATTTGCCCTATGACTAATTACACAAATCGTAAGGAATACATAGACAAACTACTGTCGTACAAAGATAAAGACCTCATAAAAGTCGTTAGCGGCTTGCGCAGGTCGGGCAAAAGCACTTTGCTGGAACTTTACCGAGAACATTTGCTAAAACAAGGCATCGGCAAACGACAAATGCAATTTTACAATTTTGAATTACCCGAAAATTACCTGGACAAAACATGGAGCGATATTTATTTTGAGATAAAGAAAAAAATTCAAACCGACAAAACCAATTATGTTTTTTTGGATAAAGTGCAAAACATACCGCTTTTTGAAAAATTAGTAGACGGGCTTTTTGCTACCGAAAATACCGATGTGTATGTTACTGGGTCAAATGCATTTTTGTTGAGTAGCGAACTAGCAACTTTGCTGAGTGGTCGTTACATAGAAATTTCTATTTTGCCCTTTTCATTCAAAGAATATTTAACTGCACGCAACATTGAAACGAGCAACAAGTACCTCAATTACGAAGCCTTGTTTTTTGATTACATAAACGAAACTTCATTGCCTAAGGGTGTGGAACTGCGAGAAAGCGGTTTTGATAAAATCTACGAATATCTTGAAGCTATTTACACCACAATAATTGAAAAAGACATAACTCAACGCCACCAAATAAACGACAAACGTGCTTTTGCTAACATTGTAAAATTTGTGGCATCTAATATTGGGAACGCACTTTCGCCAAGCAACATTTCCAAAACACTCAAGCAAGACGGACAAAACATACATCACGCCACTGTAGAAAAATACCTGGAATATTTGGTGGAAAGTTTTGTGTTTTACAAAGTAAATCGCTTCGATTTGAAAGGCAAAAAACAATTGGCCACACAAGAAAAATACTATTTGGTTGACGTAGGGTTACTGAATATTTTGGCGGGGAAAGAGCGAATAACCGATAGAGGTCACATTTTAGAAAATATTGTTTATTTGGAATTGTTACGCAGAGGCAACAAAGTTTGGACAGGCACAGCCCGAAATACAGAAGTGGATTTTGTGTGCAAAACCCCAATAGGCGAAATTGAATACTACCAGGTAGCTTGGCAAATGACAGCCGAAAGTACTGTAGAACGGGAGTTTGGGGCATTGGAAAAAATCAACGACAATTACCCGAAGTATTTGCTCACAACAGATTCGTTTACGCAAAACCGAAGCGGAGTAAGACACTTGAACGTATTTAATTGGCTACTTGGGACAAGCGACTAGCTAGAATAACCACCGGCCACAAACATCAGCAACCCTTCAAGTGCGACAGCGGTGGTTTTCGGTGGGTATCTTTTCGCTCTGTCCCAGGTATTCGAGCCTTAAAAACAAATTATAAACACATGAAAGCAAACCATTCAGATTTTATTTTATTCAAAACCGAGGACGAAAAAATATCGGTTGATGTTCGCTTTGAAGATGAAACAGTATGGCTGACTCAAGAGCAAATGGCTACATTGTTTGAAAGGGATAGGACTGTAATTGTTAAGCATATTGCCAATATTTTTTCGGAAGGCGAATTGGACGAAAAAAGCAATGTGCAATTTTTGCACATTGCAAATTCCGATAAACCGGTAAAATTTTACAACCTAAATGTTATTATTTCAGTGGGGTATAGGGTAAAATCGCAACGTGGTACCCAATTTCGTATTTGGGCAACCAAACGCCTTAACGAATATATCCGCAAAGGTTTTACCATGGACGACGAACGACTTAAAAATTTGGGTGGTGGTGGCTATTGGAAAGAATTGTTGCAACGAATACGCGACATTCGTGCATCTGAAAAGGTATTTTATCGTCAGGTACTTGATATATACTCAACCAGCATTGATTACAATCCCAAATCAGATGTTTCCATCGCATTTTTCAAGAAAGTACAAAACAAAATTCATTATGCAGTACACGGTAAAACTGCCTCCGAAGTTATTTTTACCCGTGCCGATGCCGAAAAAGAATTTATGGGTTTGATGACTTTCCCAGGCAGTCGTCCTTACTTGAAAGACGTTGTGGTTGCAAAAAATTATTTGGACGAAAAAGAGCTTCGTTCGCTGGGACAAATAGTCTCGGGGTATTTGGATTTTGCTGAGCGTCAAGCCGAACGAGAACAAGCAATGACAATGAAAGATTGGGCTGAACATTTGGATAAAATTTTGACAATGAGCGGAGAAAAACTGTTGCAGGGAGCGGGCTCCATCAGCCACGAAATTGCTATTGAAAAGGCTACTACAGAATATAAGAAGTATCAGCAAAAAACATTGAGCGAAGCAGAAAAAAATTATTTAGAAAGTTTGAAAGTATTGGAAAATAAAACAAAAAAGAAAAAATAAAGCCCACGTTCCGAATGCTTTCGGGACAAGCATCCCGATAAAATATCGGAACCAAAGCCCAACAGTCTGTCCCGAACTTGCTTCGGGAAGCCAACGCTCCAGCCAACGCTTGCCAGCAGTGTGTGTCTGTCCGAACGCACGGCAGTCAGAAACATTGTAGCTAATTGACAGAGAAATGATTGAAGACAAAAAAATACCTGACGCACAACTTTATCCAGCCCACAAATTCGGCAGCGGTGGTTTCCGGTGGGCATCTTTCCGCCCAGTCCCGCTAAATCGGAACAATCGGCAACTTTTTAATACCGCCAAATGTTAACGATTATTGTAGTGCGACACCGCACATAAGTAATTGGACAAATATAATGTAGCATATCATGAAAATAATAGAACGCGGATTTCCGCGGATTAAGCGGATAAACGCTGAAAATAATTTAAACGGATTGAAGACTGATTTATATTCATGCAGGCATGAATGATAGGATCATAAATAACTGAAAATCATTCCGACTTGTCGGGATTTAAATCCGTTTTAATCCGCTATATCAGCGGAAATCCGCGTTCCATTTTTAATCGTTCAAATTCAATTATACGACATCTAATTGTTCTCATTACTTAAAAGAATCGTAATAATTTAAAAACACGCAAAATGTTTACAGTAGAACAAATTGAATTGGCTCACAGCAAAGCAAAATCAGGAGCAGAATTTCCAAAATACATTCAGGAAATAAAAGAAATTGGGGTGACTGCATTCGAAACCTGGGTTTCAGATAGTCATACCGAATATTTCGGGAAAAACGACTATCAGACAAAATCGCAGCCTAAGTACAAAGAGTTGACGATAGCTAACAGCAGCGACAAAGAAAAATTCATTCATTATCTGAAAATCCACCAGCAAGGAGAAACAGACTATTACACATTTTGCTGTCATTGTGCTGAAACCGGAATTGAAAAGTGGTTTGTAAATCTTGATAAATTTACCTGCACTTATTACGAC
>JAHEYU010000030.1:0-10429 GCA_023251435.1 Bacteroidota bacterium | reverse complement strand
TACCAAAAGCATAAAAATCAAGCCCCTGCGAACAAAACGATATGTGAAGCTACAAAGTATCAGGCAGCTTCCATCCAGGTAATTAATTAAAGCCCTGACTTTTAGGATCAGATGACATTGTTGTGGGATTTTCAATTATTTATTTCTGATTAGCTCAATAAAAAGAAACCAGACGGATGTATGAGGTCGCCGCCACTGAACTTAACCTCCAAGTCTTCAACTTTTTTAACGCTTTTTCTCCTCAGGCGGTTCAAGGCATTGCGTTGCGGTGGCTTGTCCTGTCACTTTGCGTTCGCCTTAATCGAAGCGAGTGCGAGGGCCGTCAAAACGCCCGGCCGAGGGTTCGTTTTGACAAGATTTTTGCTTCCTTTTCATCGTTTGGAAAAGGAAGAGCCAGTCCGGCTTGAGGACAAAATGTTTGATACAAATCGAAAATCTTTTTCTTTCCACAAGAATTTGAAGTGATCCACTTTTTACAAGCACCCATCAACCCATTTGTTAATTCATGAAGTCGCAATAGAGGCTTTTACCATTAAACGATTTAATTAATTATCTTTGCGCAGATTTTTAAAACCTTCATTCAGACATAAATGGCACATAAATCCGGATTTGTAAACATCATCGGAAACCCCAATGTGGGGAAATCAACCATCATGAACGTGCTGGTAGGCGAGCGTTTGTCGATCATTACTTCGAAAATGCAAACCACCCGTCACCGCATCAAAGGAATTGTGAATGGCGATGATTTCCAGATTGTTTACTCCGATACTCCCGGAATTTTGAAACCGAATTACAAACTTCAGGAAACGATGATGAAGTTTGTGAACACTGCCCTGATTGATGCCGACGTGATTCTGTATGTGACCGATGTGGTTGAATCGCCTGGAAAAAATGAAGAGTATGTTGAGCGAATTAAAAGCTCCGAAGCTGCCGTTATTGTTCTGATTAACAAGATCGACCTTTCGACCCAGGAAAAGGTAATGGAGTTGTACAACTACTGGCGCGAGAAACTGCCGCTGGCTGATGTTTATGCGATTTCGGCTACCGAAAAATTCAATGTTGCGCAGACTTTCGACCGTATTCTGGAATTGTTGCCCGAAGGTCCGGCTTATTTCCCCAAAGACGAAATGACCGACCGCAACGAACGCTTCTTCGTCAGCGAAATCATCCGCGAGAAAATTTTGCTGTTTTACGACAAGGAAGTGCCTTATTCGGTGGAGGTTGAAGTGGAGCAATTCAAGGAGGAAGAAAAATTACTTAGCCTGATGTGCGTTATTCATGTTGCTCGCGACAGCCAGAAAGGTATTATTATCGGGCATCAGGGGCAGGCGCTAAAAAGAGTTGGAACAGAAGCGCGGCTCGACCTCGAAGAATTTTTTCAGAAAAAAGTATTCCTTGAGCTATTTGTAAAAGTGAACAAAGACTGGCGCGACAAAGACCGCACCCTGGGAAGCTTTGGCTACGATATGGAATAACATTGTTACGGGTTGTGAGTTGCAGGTTGTTGGTTACCAGTTTTATAACCCGAAACGCGTAACCCGAAACAGATAAACAGATAAGCAGAAAGCAATTTAAAAGAGTCCCGCATTTTGGGCAGAAAAGAAAATATGAGTAACATTATTGCAATAGTAGGAAGACCAAACGTTGGGAAATCGACCCTTTTTAACCGGTTGACAGAATCGAGAAAAGCCATCGTTGACGAATCGTCGGGTGTAACACGCGACCGCCAGTATGGGAAAAGTGTTTGGAACGGAATCGACTTTTCGGTGATTGACACCGGAGGCTATGCCGTTAAATCGGAAGATATTTTTGAAGGAGAAATACGCAAACAGGTAATGCTGGCCATCGAAGAATCGGATGTGATTTTATTCGTGGTGGATGTCGAAAATGGCATTACCGATATGGATGAAGAAGTGGCTGCGGTACTGCGCCGTTCATCAAAAAAAGTATTCGTTGCCGTAAATAAAGTTGATAACAACAAGCGGATTCTTGATTCCACCGAATTCTATTCACTTGGATTGGGCGAAATCTATTGCATTTCGTCGATGACAGGAAGCGGAACCGGTGAATTACTGGATGCCATCGTTCAGGAATTTCCGGAGAAGGTTGAAACCGATATGGAAGAAAATGTTCCGCATTTTGCCATTATCGGCCGCCCGAATGTTGGTAAATCGTCGTTTGTCAATGCATTAACCGGTGTTGAAGGCAACATTGTTACCGATATTGCAGGTACGACCCGCGATTCGATCCACACCCGCTACAACAAGTTTGGACACGATTTTTACCTGGTCGATACCGCTGGTTTGCGCAAACGTACCAAGGTAAAAGAAGATGTCGAGTTTTATTCGACCATGCGTTCAATCCGGGCAATCGAAGATTCGGATGTTTGTGTGCTGATTCTTGATGCTACCCGCGGTATTGAAGCCCAGGATGTTTCGATTTTTCACCTGATTGAACGGAACAAAAAAGGGGTGGTGATTTTGGTTAACAAGTGGGATTTGATTGAAAAAGACAACGCGAGCACCAACGAGTTTGCCAAGCAAATTAAAGAACGGATCGCACCGTTTGTTGATGTACCAATTCTTTTTATTTCGGCGCTTACCAAACAACGTATCCTGAAAGCGCTCGAAGCGGCTGTTGAAGTATATCACAACCGTAGCAAGAAAGTTAAAACTTCTGAATTAAACGAAGTAATGCTGAAAGCCATTGAGTCATATCCGCCGCCATCTATCAAAGGTAAATTTGTGAAGATAAAATATGTAGTTCAGTTGCCAAGCCAGACGCCAAGTTTCGCGTTTTTTGCCAACCTGCCGCAATACATCAAGGAACCATATCGCAGGTATCTTGAAAATCAGATCCGCGATAATTTCAATTTTTCAGGGGTGCCGGTTCAGATTTATATCAGGAAAAAATAGATCAAAATCCAGACGGAACTTATACGAATACGGCTGCATTTTGTCGCTAAGACTTTTAAAAAACCGTTTCCGAATTATTTTGGGAACGGTTTTTTTTAACCTTTTTTTTGAAAATAACCTTTATCGATGGCTGTCGATGTCTGAAAATTCAGGAAGTCTGATTATATTTAGAAAAATCAAATACCAATTCAATGAATCTGACGACAGAAAACATATTACTGGTTGGTTCAATATTACTTTTTATATCGCTTTTCGCGGGTAAAACCTCCTATAGATTTGGAATTCCGGTACTCATATTATTTCTGGCCATTGGTATGCTGGCAGGTTCCGAGGGTATCGGAGGCATCTATTTCGACAATCCGAAAACAGCCCAGTTTATAGGAATTATCGCCCTAAACTTTATTCTTTTCTCCGGAGGGTTCGATACCGACTGGAAAACAGTAAAACCCATTCTTTGGCAGGGAGTCTCACTCTCGACGCTGGGAGTGCTGATAACGGCCACCGCTGTCGGTGTATTTGTGTGGGCAGTTACCGATTTTACGATTTACGAAGGCTTGTTGCTTGGCTCTATTGTTTCATCCACCGATTCAGCTGCTGTATTTTCTATTTTGCGATCGAGAAGCATTGCGATTAAAGGCAATTTGCGACCCACACTCGAATTGGAAAGCGGCAGCAACGACCCGATGGCCTACGTTCTGACGATTGTGTTGACTGGTTTTGTGGTCAATCAGGATGCAGGTTTTTTAAGCACAATTCCCTTTTTGCTGCAACAAATATTAATTGGCGGTGCACTTGGTTTTGTATTTGGAAAAATTGCCAAATTGGTAATAAACGGCATTAAGCTCGACTTCGAAGGTTTGTATATCGTGTTAGTCATTGCCATCATGTTTTTCAGTTTTTCGGCGACCGATTTTGTTGGCGGCAACGGATTTTTAGCGGTTTATATTTGCGCCATTCATTTGGGTAATCAGGAACTGATTCAAAAAAAGAAGTTTATTAAATCGTTCGACAGCTTTGCCTGGCTAATGCAAATTGTATTGTTCCTTACGCTGGGATTGCTCGTTTTCCCGAGCGAAATAAT
The DNA here is from genome assembly GCA_023251435.1 of Bacteroidota bacterium. GTDB lineage: Bacteria > Bacteroidota > Bacteroidia > Bacteroidales > Prolixibacteraceae > Aquipluma. The sequence goes on along the minus strand of JAHEYU010000030.1, from coordinate 6,433 downwards.
TCCGGTAATTGGTATTGGCCTGGTTATTTCAGTGTTTCTTATCCTTATTGCGAGACCAGCGGGTGTATTCTCAAGTTTACTATTCTTTAAAGGACAGAAAAGGGGTAAGTTGTTTATTTCGTGGGTTGGCTTGCGGGGCGCTGTACCAATAGTTTTTGCGACTTATCCGCTGCTTGCCGGAGCCGAAAAGGCTCACATGATATTCAATATCGTGTTTTTTATTTCATTAACTTCAGTAATCATACAAGGTTCTACACTTTCGGTGGTGGCGAAGTGGTTACGGCTTACTATTCCTGAAAGCGACAAGCAGCTCACCCAGACCGATATAGAATTGACGGATAGTATCAAAGAAGTATTGACCGAAATTGTGCTTCCGCCCGATTGCAGTATCATCGGAAAGCAGATTGTGCAGCTCGGATTGCCCAAAACAACTTTCATTTCCATCATTCAGCGCGATAGTAAATTTATTACCCCTTCCGGCTCGACACAACTTGAAGCGGAGGACAAATTGTTTGTTTTGACAGAGAATAAAGAGGACTTAAACAGTGTATTCGATTGCCTTGAAATGAATCAGAAAAATGGTTCTATGCCGGAGACTGGCGAAATAGAAGAAACTGTTTAAAATTCGAAATTATCCCAAAATCAAAAATTGACACTGACTAAAGGGTGATTTTTGATTTTTCGGGCTCCCTTCAGGGTTTGGGGTGAACCGAAAAATCAAAAAAATATTAAATTTAAACAGTACCTTAAGCATGTGTAAGTTGGGCGATTCTTTCCGGTTTTCCTAAAATATAAACAATGTCGTCGGGTTCAAAAATAAATTTGGCTCCCGGATTTTCATAGATTCTCCCGCTTCGTTTTACTGCCACCACCGTAAGCCCGAAATCTTTTCGCAGATGGATATCCTTCAGCGAGTTACCCGGGAATATCTCATAATTGCCCGCTTTTAACGCTACAATCTCAACATCAGGAATCATATCTGTCAGGGTAACGGTATCGTTCTCCTCTTTTTCCAGGAAGATGCCATAGTTGTCGTCCCTGATATGTGAAACTGCCGCTTCTATTTCACCTTTCGGAATCAGCAATTTTTTCAGTACCCGCTCAAAAAGTTCGATGGCAGTTTCAAATTCTTCAGGAATTACCTGATTGGCGCCCATTCGATAAAAATCTTCGATGTTGGAAACATATTTGGACCTGACAATAATGTGTGCATGTTTATTCAAGTCGCGCACTTTGGCGATAATTCCCAGTGCTGTAATGGTTTCGCCGATGCTGATCACTACGACTTCGGCAGTTTCAGTATGTGCTTTGCGCAAAATCGGTTCATTCAATGCATCACCATAAATTACAGTTTCACCTTTCATCTGGCGGGCTCTGGCTGATGCCGGATCAAAAACAATCGACACGTAAGGCAGTTTCATGCGCTTGGCCATTCTCGAAAGGTTCAGCGAACGTGAATCTTTACCAATCAGCACAATGTGGTTTTGCATTTCAGGTACGTCAATTTCCTGAAGTGGAAACAATCCTTTGATCAGTATCGCTGGAATCGGCAGTTTCAACATCATATTGGCAGCCGGTTTGGCAATCATGATGATGAACGGTGTCGCCGCCATGGAAACGATCGTAACTGCCAGAAAAAGCTGGTAATAAAAATCGGTGAGTATTTGGTAGTTTTGCCCAACCTTGGCAAGGATGAACGAAAACTCTCCGATTTGAGCCAATGACAATCCAATAACGATGGTGCCCCTGAAAGTATGCCCGAGAAGAAATGCGGTTCCCCCGGCTACAATGGATTTGATCAGTATTACCAATGCGACAGTTGCAAGCACCAGTATAATATTGTCGAAAACAAAATTGAGGTCGAGTAACATCCCGATGGATACAAAAAAGAAACTGGTAAACGTGTCTTTAAACGGAAGGACGTGTCCGAAGGCATCCTGACTGTACTCCGACCGCGAGATCATTAAGCCTCCCAGAAAAGCGCCAAATGCGAGCGACATTCCCAATTCGGCAGTTAACAGTGCGACCGCCAGACATATCAGTAAAATGCTCATCAGAAACAATTCCTTGTTTTTGGTTAGGGCAATTAAATGCAGCACTTTTGGCATAATCCAACGGTTGCCAACATAAACAAGGGCGACAATCCCAATCGATTTTATTCCCAGAATAAGCAAATCGGAACCAATGTGCGAAGTCTGACCCCCCAGCATTGGAGTCAGTAAAATCAAGGGAATCAAAATAATATCCTGAAAAACAAGAATTCCAACTACCGTCCGTCCATAATTGGAAGTAAGTTCGCCCCGTTCCTGAAGAATTTTAAGTACCAGCGCGGTACTGCTCAGTGCGGTCAGGAAACCAACAAACCAGGCTGCCTCCCAGCTCATGTCGTACATCCGCGAAAAAAACGCGGTAATTCCGGCAGTTAACAACAATTGGGCAAACCCGCCAAAGAAAACGATCTTCCTGATTTTGATCAGATGGTTAAGCGAGAATTCGAGCCCGATGGTAAACATCAGGATGATAATACCGATTTCGGCCATGAATTCGATCTCGTGCGGCGACCGTAAAATACCAAGCAAAGAAGGGCCAACGGCAATACCAGTAAGCAGATACCCAATGATGGTCGGGATTTTAATGCGGGTAAAAAGGTAGTTGACCGCTGTCGAAAAAGCGAATATGATGACGATATCTATTAAGATGCTCAATTCCATGTGTGCAATTTACATGAATTTATGCAAAAGCACATGAAGAATTTTTAGCAGAGGGTTATTTCTATGGAGAAACGATATTTACGAATAATAGTTTATGTCGTTTATTGGTAACGTATTTGTTTAAAAATTAAAAGAGGGGTATTCTACTGCATAGAGTAGTCATAAGATGTTTTGATGTAAATATTTACAAATGAGAGCTTTGTTTTCATTTGTAAAAAAAAAATACAATTTAGAGCCATTCTAAACTATCTGTTTTACAAAAAATTATTATACCTGTTGGGTTACCTTTTGTATCTTTGGGTAATCAATAATAAAACTATTATAAAAAGGGAAAAACCCGGCCCTTTAAAAAGAAACCGGGTTATCACTATTTGTTTTTACCCGAAAAGGGCAGCAGGAACTGCCCTTTTCAAAACATTTCAAAAGTATGAAAAAATTAATGTTTCTAGCAGCAATTGCTATGGTTTTAACAGTATTTAATGCTTGCCAAAAGGAGGAGCTTAAGACAAGCCCGGATGAGGGGATCGCGAAAACAGGTAAAGCTGATGTTTATCTGGAGAATGGGTATCTGGCCTTCAAAAACATGAATGCCGTTGATAGTGTAATGAAAGTGTTGTCAAAAATGACCCGGCCAGAAAAAGAGGCCTGGGAACAGAAGATCGGCCTAAAAAGCGCCCGTGCTGAATTTGACAAACTCTTCGATGAGTACGAAAAACTAACGTCAAAAGAAGAGTTTTTGAAATTTAAATCGAAGTATGCCGGCCAACTAAAGTTTAATGAAATGGATGAGACAGATTGCTCTATTGATTATCCTTACCAGGACTCTTTCTTTGCTCCTGTAATGAATTCATCAGGGATACTTAAAGTTGGCATGACACTTTTTAAATTTACGAGAGAAAACCAAATCACTATTCTGGACGGCGATTTAGAAAAACTAAATAATATTTCAAAATTCCCAAATGATAACAACATAATTCTATCTACAACACTAAAAAGTACCAATGATGGATCAAGTACCACTAATGTTACCGGGTTCGATGGATGGAGAACTAGTGGAGATAGAAGGCTATGGAATGATCTTAACTGGACAAAGTACATATATTCATTGTCTGGCTATCCCTTTCCAACTTTTAAGGTAGTTTATAAAGGATATTTACGTCAGGAAGGACAAAAGAAAAAGTTGTTTGGATGGGGTAACTATAGCACAACGTATGTTGTGGAAGACATCTGGTATCAAGAAGGAAATCAACCTAAAACTCTAATATGTTCAGGTAATCATATTTCTCCTGAGACCACTCCATATTATGATTGGCAATTTAGTTATACTGAATATACAACTAGTTCAAGTTCTTCATATGACAATGCGACTAGGCCGACAATGAGTTGTAAAGGGAATGTTTCTTTTCGCGGATTCGACTTTACTTATCCAATTTACTATTCGATTCGGAACATACAGGATTCTAGGTACAACCAATAAATCAAATCCCTGCATTAAATTGCAGGGATTTAAAAAAATATTATGAGCAGAGTTTCTTTTTTTGTCTATCTTTTTTTCTTATTCCTTGTTTTTTCATGCGAAAAGGATTTGAACACAGCCATTGATGTTTTTAAGAAACCGTGTATTAATTGCATTTTAAATCCAGACTCCGTTATTACGGCAACAGTTAGCCTAAGCCAATCAATTTCGAATAATGGGGAACCTGAAAAAGTTCTAAATGCTGTAATTGAGTTAAAACAAGAAGGAAAACCTTCACTTTTTCTGAAACACGTTGGAAATGGAAAATATAGGACCGATCTTATGCCTTCTGTTGGAACAAAATATTCAGTAATAATTTCAATCCCCAACTATCCAACCTTAGAAGCGACGACCATAGTCCCGATACGCCCCGAGGTTACATATATTAAAGGTTCTTTAAAACCAAAAGAAGAAATTAAATCGCGATATTCCAGTCTCCCATTCTACCCTTATACTTTTGAGATTAATGATAAGCCCGGACTAAACCGATATTGGGTTTATTCAATGGAGAAATTTAAGAGTGATGATTACAAATGGAGTTTTAGATCAATGTATTATGGCCCGGATTTTATTCAATATGACGATTTTAATAAAGAGACAGATGCAGGGTTTCTTAACGGATTTTATTTTTTATATTATTTAAGGATCTTAGATTCAGGTATAGGAAGTAACATGTTTCAGGTTAATGAAGAATGTCCTGTTGACAAATATTACAAATACTTTTTTATGGATGCCGACGAGCATTACGACAAGTACCTGAAATCGACCATTAAACAAGCAATGAATGATGGCGATAATTTGCTGTTTAACGAACCGGTACAAATTTACTCCAACATCGAAAATGGCTTAGGCATTTTTGGCTCAGCAGCCATCACAAGTTTTAAACTATGAGATATTTACTTTTCCTGCTTTTTATACTTCCAATTCTGGGATTCACCCAGAACAATGTAACTGTTAGTGGAACAATTTCGGATCTGAATTCGGGCGAACGTTTGGTTGGCGCCACCATTTATTCTCCCGATTCAAAACTTGGTGTTTCGGCCAATGCCTATGGTTTCTTCAGCATTAAACTTCCCAAAGGTTTAACTACCATTCAGGCCAGTTATGTTGGCTACCAAACTTCATCGGCCAGAATCAACTTACAAAAAGATACTGTACTAAACTTTAACATCAAAACCTCTTTAAATCTGGAAGAAGTTACCGTAAAAGGCAATCAAAACCGCACTGCCCATCCATATTTTTCGGGTCTGAACATGATGAAACTGGACATGGTAAAAATGGGCGATATTCCGGTCATTTTGGGTGAACGCGATTTGCTAAAATCAATTCAGTATTTGCCCGGAATTAAAGGTGGAGCCGAAAACACTGCCGGTTACAATGTTCGGGGTGGAAGCAGCGATCAAAATCTCATTTTACTCGACGGAGTACCGGTTTACAACGTGTATCATTTGATGGGTTTCTTTTCAGTATTCAACGGCGAAGCCATAAAAAACGCGGAGCTTTACAAAGGTGGAATTCCTGCGCGTTACGGAGGTCATTTGTCTTCGGTTTTGGATGTATCGATGAAAGAAGGTAACCTTAAAAAAAAGGAAGGCACTTTTACAATCAGTCCGGTTGCCGGAAACTTAACTTTCGAAGGCCCGATTAAAAAAGATACTGCCTCGTACATTGTATCTGTCAGGCGAACATTTATTGACGGCCCTTTGATGCTTATTCAGAAAATAGCTGACCAGCCCTATATTGGCGGATATTTTTTTTATGACCTGAATGCCAAAGCAAACTGGATTTTAACCCCCCAAAACCGTATTTTCCTAAGTTTTTACAGCGGGCTCGACCGGAATTTTTATAACGGGAACGATCGGAATATAAAACAAAGTTACCATTATCAATGGGGCAACACAACGGCAGTCCTTCGCTGGAACAGTACCCTGAATGCGAAATTATTCGCCAACACTTCGCTGTATTTAAGTAGTTTCAACAATACACAACGAACCAAATCGATGGATGACAAATCGATTAATTTGTTCCTGACTTCTTCAAAACTGAACGATTGGAGTCTGAAAACGGACTTCGATTATTATTTCACGTCCGGTCATGTCGCACGTTTAGGGGGTAAAGTTTCACAGATGTCGTTTAGTCCGGATATTCTCCAGCAACGAAACGACGAAACCGAAACCAGTTTTTCACAGGAAAACAGGAAACAGGC
>JAHEYU010000029.1:17026-66274 GCA_023251435.1 Bacteroidota bacterium | reverse complement strand
AATGTGTCGATTTTTAGTACCATATTTTATCAATTAAGCCTTCGATAATTAATCCTTTTATTTGATTTTCAATATCTAAAGTATAATTCGCGATAGATTTATCATTAATGGTAAAACTGTAAATTCTCATTTCCCAGGAAAAACTTTGATCGGGATTCATTGAATTCGTTTTAAGTGTAAAAACTTGTTTTTGTGACTTCTCGATTTTCGATTGCCTTTCACGACTATCTTTCTCAATGGATTCATGACTGCTTTGAGATAGAATTACAGTTTTTACACTGCTCTCCGAACTTATTGAATAAGTTGAATTTGGTTTATAGGACACATCAAAATCAATAACTGATTTTTGTTTACATGCCCCAAAACTTAAAATGCAAATTAATAATACTGTCAAATGTTTCATAGATGCGTATTTATGCTTGCCCATAACGGTTGTCTCCCCGCCAATTGCGGGTATTTTGCCCTCAGCCGTGACTTTTCTTGCGCATTATCACATTATTTGATGAGTGCACACATCTAGTCAGCTGTTGAACAAATTTTTCAAATTTAAGTAATTTATATGTTCACACCTGTTGGTTTTACAAAATATTTTCAGGAAAATCATTCGGAATTTGCATATCGCAACCGCATATTGCTAAACACCGCGCTGCTACTGGCCCCGGGCAAAATAGGTACGTCCCGGGCAAGATTTGTCGTTGCTACTGTTGATTTCCGTTTACTCACCCCCGCGTCTAAACACTTTCAATTTTTTTGCAGAAATTTGGCTATTTTCTGCATCTATTTCAAAAAATGGCGTCTATTCAGTAAAAAGGTTAACAACTCAAAGCGATATGAACGAAATGATGGAAGCAATCTGGAAAGATCATCACGACCAGTTGCTGAATTTTATCAACAAACGGGTGAAAGACAAGGCGGAGTCGGAAGATATCCTTCAGGATGTTTTTGTGAAAATCCTCACGAAAATTGATACGCTAAAAGACAGTTCCAAACTGCAAAGCTGGATTTACCAGATGACCCGAAATGCGATTGCCGATTATTTCAGGAAGAAAACCAATCCGGAAGAAACCGACATTCAGGAAGAAAGAACCGACGAGCTGGAACAAAATGCCATGCACGAAGCGGCGGGCTGGATTGGCTATTATGTGGACGCGCTGCCCGAAAATTACCGCGATGCGCTGGTGATGTACGAAATGCAGGGCCTTTCGCAAAAGGAAATTGCCGAACGCATGGGGATTTCGTATGTGAATGCCCGGAGCCGCATTCAGCGTGGACGACAATTGCTAAAGAAGAACCTGACGGATTGTTGCGTTTTCAATGTGGACGCTTACGGGAACATTATTGAGTACAACCCGAGGCCAAAGGGCTGCGAAAAGTGCTGATTTTTCTTGCATCAAATTTCCAACGTGTCCGTCAATAGAGTGTAATTAAAAACTATCAATGAATATCCGCTTGAATGTCCAATCGTTGTCCCGAAGGGACTAAATGTGAATAACCCCGTACGAAGTGCGGGGAAAAGACATCCATCGGACAGGAACCCTGAAAGGGTTCAATTTCATCCAATTGAACCCTTTCAGGGTTCCTAATCAAATTTGGCTTTTTTCCTCCGGTTTGCACCGGAGGTTATTCATATTCAAACCCTTTGGGTTTATAAAAAAAACAATTAAACATGAAACGATCAGAAGTATTAAGAAATGCCGTGCGCGAACATTACGGCAGTTTTGCAGAAAACAATTCGTCGTGCTGCGGCCCTTCAACCGCGAACAACTCGTGTTGTGGCCCAACAAGCTACTCGTTCGAAGAAATCTCGCTCCAGCTAGGGTACTCGGAAGCAGATGTAAAACAAGTGCCAACCGGCTCGAACATGGGACTGGGCTGTGGCAATCCGCAGGCCATCGCCTCAATCCGCGAGGGCGAAACGGTGCTCGATCTGGGCAGCGGCGGCGGGTTCGATGCTTTCCTGGCAGCGCAGCAAACCGGGAAAACCGGCAAAGTAATTGGCGTTGACATGACCCCGAAAATGATCTCTTTATCGCGCGAAAATGCCGACAAAAGTAATTTCGATTGGGTTGAATTCCGCCTGGGCGAAATCGAACATCTCCCGGTGGCCGACCAATCGGTGGATGTGATCATCTCCAACTGCGTCATCAATTTATCGCCCGAGAAGCAACAGGTTTTTAACGAGGCGTATCGGGTACTGAAAAAAGGCGGACGTCTGGCGATTTCGGATGTGGTGGCCACTGCCCCAATGCCCGAAGAAGTGCTGAAAGACCTCGAACTGTATTCGGCCTGTGTCTCGGGCGCTTCAACCATCTTCGAGCTTGAAAACATGCTTCGCACAGCCGGTTTTACGAACATCCGCATTAGTCCGAAAGACGAAAGCAAGGAGTTCATCCGCGAATGGTCGTCGGGTGCCAGTTTGGTCGATTTTATCCTTTCGGCTACGATTGAAGCAGTAAAATAAATGTGGATCAACGTCGTTTAGTTGAGCTAATTCGATGTCCGTTGGCTGAAGCCAACGGCAAAGGATAGGCTTAGTTTCAAATAAATGGAATGCAAAATTGAAACATTAATATCCTTTGCTCCCGATTAAATCGGGACAAGCTGTCTCGCTTTAGCGGACGGACACCGTATTAATCTAAGGATTCTCAAATACAACCTATGAATATCGAAGAAATTACCAATCCGAATGACCTTGCCCAGGCGGTTGACCTGCTCCGGGAATTCGATCTGGCTTATACCGATCTCGATCAACCCAATATCCGGATTTTCCGGTTCAGCGAGTCCGGCAGGCTGGTCGGTTTGGGTGGACTGGAAATCTACGGAAATCAGGCTTTGCTTCGGTCGGTTGCCGTTGCGAAAGAATTTCAGGATAAAAAGTCCGGACGGTTTATTTGCAACTGGCTGGAGAATTGGGCTGCCGAAAACCAGCTTTCGGAACTTTATCTTTTAACCACTACCGCGCCGGGGTTCTTTGCACATCTGGGCTATCGGGTCATTCAGCGCGATGAATTTCCGGAGCCACTCCGGCAAACAGCGCAATTTTCAGAGCTTTGTCCTGCATCGTCGGTTTGCATGATGAAGATTATTGAAGCAATTTGAATATCAGCTTCCCTACCGCAAAAAGCAGCCATGTTACCGGGCAAATAATCTGGTTGATTTATAGCAAACATTTCGTCCTCAAGCCGGACTGGCTCTTCCTTTTCCAAACGATGAAAAGGAAGCAATCCCGATAGTTATCGGGATGTCAAAACGACTCGGCCGGGCGTTTTGACGGCCCTCGCGCTCGCTTCGATCAGGAGTTTTCCCACATTTATAACTGAAGAGCTAATTTGAGCACTAACGAATAGTTTTATCTGTGTAAATCTGTGGTATTAAATAAAAGGAACAATATAATGTCATATTTTAATTTCAACTCACCCCAAAGTTCGCAGGCGGCCTTCGAGAGCATCGAAGATGCGAAGGGGTGAGTTAGAATAAAACGAATAAATCAAAATACAACAATATATCAGTTTCAATACTTAAGTTTTTCTTGTAAAAGCAGCATTACTGCGAAACAAGATCATTGAACCGACCAGTGAGTATTTCTATATTTTTTATAGTTTGTAAATCATGGCTCGTGATTTAACTTCCGAAACGCTGAATTCGGGACGTAAAATCCGGCATTGAACCCAATTTTTGCTTTCCGGTTGATTTTTTGGAGCTATCTTCACCCTATTGAATAAACCGCAATTAATTCCTTTACCTGAATGGAAAAAGATTGTTCAGAAAACAAACACCTTCCGGAGAATCTGGAGCTTTTCTTCGATATGGTTGAAAATGCCCGAGATGGAATCAACATCACCCAAAACGGCGTTTTCAAATATGTGAACAAGGCATTTTGTGATATGCTCGGATATTCGCGCGAAGAAATGTGTTGCACCATCGCATCCGACCTGCTAGCCGCTTCGGATAAGCAGCGCATGATAGAACAGCATCTCCTCCGAATGCAGGGAATTGGGAAGTACGGATTGGATTACACCACCTTGCTGCACAAAAACGGGTCGGAAGTGGAAATCGAATTCAACGTAACACCCATCACTTATCAGGGCGAAAATGCTTCGTTTATCTCCATCCGCGACATTACCGAGCGCAAACGGATGCAGGAAAAACTCGAACAAAGCGAGCATAAATACCGCAACCTGGTCGAGAATGCGCACGATGGCATCATCATCAACCAATTCGGCAAGTTTAAATTCGTGAACCCTGCTTTTTGCCGGATGATAGAATATTCCGAAGAAGAACTGCTGGAAAATGATTTTGCGAATTTTCTGGCCGAAGACGACCGGGAGCGCCTGTTACAATACCACAAACGACGAATGGAAGGCGACCGCCATCACATGATTTACGAGGCAAAGGGCATCTCAAAGTCAGGAAAGATCATCCATTTCGAAATCAATACCACCTACATCGAGTACGAAGGGCATCCGGCAACATTTATCATTCTGCGCGACCATACCGAGCATAAAATTCTTGAAGAAACACTCAAAGCCAGCGAAAAGAAATACAAGCGATTGTTTGAAGCTGAATCAGACGCCATTTTCCTGATCGACAAAGAAACGGGCAGAATACTGGATGCCAATCCTGCTGCATCTCAAATTTATGGGTATGGTCACGAGGAATTTCTAACCCTTCGGAATATCGACATTTCGGCAGAACCGGAGAAGACAAAAGAATCGACACAAAATGACCACGCTTTTGTGCCAATTCGCTACCATAAAAAGAAGAACGGCGAAACGTTCGCTGTCGAAATATCCGCCGGACTAACGGAGCTTGAAGGAAGGCATGTGCACATCATCACCGCCCGCGACATCACCCAACGCCTGCAAATGCAAAATGAGTTGAGCGAAAGCGAGAAGAAATACCGCACCCTCATCGAAAAATCGCTCGACGGAATTTTGATTTCGCAGGATTCGAAAATTGTAATGGTAAACAAAGCATTTGCCGATATGCTTGAATATTCAGTGGAAGAATGCCTGGAAAAATTTGGTCCTGAATGTATTGACCCTGAAGACCGGGAATGGATTATGAGATACCATCTGGAAAGGATGAAGGGCAATTTAACCGACCTGACTTTTACCTTGCGGTTAATTGGGAAAAGCGGGAAACGGGTAATTACCGAATGTTCTTCTACAGCCATCGAAATTGATGGGAGACCCGCCTCGCTCATCACTTCACGCGATATCACCTCAAGAATTAAAATGCAGGAAGCACTCGAAAAAAGCGAACGTAAATTCAGAGAGTTGGCCGACATGCTGCCCCAAACGGTTTTTGAACTCGATAAGGAAGGAAATGTAATCTATTTCAACCAAACCGGCAGGCTGGCTTATCGACTTTCTGAAAACGAGGTGAATTTCCATTCTCTGGAAGGTGTAATTCCTGAAGACCGTGCTCGGATGAATGCAAGCATCCAAAGAGCTATTTTAAGTAATGAACGGCCAAATGTTGCTGAAGAATATACTGCACTTCGTCGCGACGGTACTACTTTTCCGGTGATCATTTATGGTTCGGCAATTTTCGAGCATGGAGAATACGTGGGCACCCGAGGCTTAGTAATTGATATTTCGGAACGAAAAGCGATGGAGGAGGCCTTGAAAAAGAGCGAGAAAAAATTTCGTGAACTTTCGGATCTGTTGCCACAGATAATTTATGAGCTTGATTCACAAGGTTATGTGACATACGTGAATAAAACAGGACGCATAACATTCGGATTCGATGTTGCTGATGTCCGGTTTCATTCTTCTCAATTTTTTATTCCTGAAGACCGGGTTCGCATGCAGGAAAATATACGAAAAGCACTTGATGGCAATAAAACGAATTTATTCAATGAATATACCGCCATAAGAAATGACGGAACAACATTCCCTGTATTGATTTATGCGGCTCCCATGCTAGACAATGGGAATAATATTGGATTGCGCGGTTTGATCGTTGATATTTCGGAACGAAAGGCGATGGAAGAAGCGCTCCGGAAAAGCGAACAAAAATTCAGGGAACTGGCCGACCTTCTACCTCAAACAATTTTCGAACTCGACCTCGGTGGCCATGTTACTTATCTGAACAAAGCAGGCAGGATTTCTTTCGGGCTTTCAGAAAACGATATTGGTTTCCAGGCTACTACAGGTATAATTCCTGAAGACCACGAGAGACTGTTGGATAATATCAAAAAGGCATTTATCGAAAAAGGAAGAGATGGCGGTATGGAATATACCGCTTTACGGCGCGATGGTTCAACTTTTCCGATTGTTATCTACAGTAGTCCGATGACAGAAAACAACCAAATAAAAGGTATCCGCGGGTTGATTGTGGACATTTCGGAACGCAAAGCGATGGAAGAGGCGCTCCGGAAATCGGAAGAACATTACCGCCATGTGATTCAAAGTTTACAGGAAGGTTTGTTTGTACTTCAGGAGGAGAAATTTGTTTTCGTAAACGATGCCATTGTTAACATTCTGGGCTACACTGTCGAGGAAATGACCGGCAAACATTTTAGCGTCGTTATTCCTCCTGAACTGCGCGACGAGGCAGTCAGGAAAAATATCCGAAGAAGAACAGGACATGCTGATTCGTGGAGTTACGAATTCCGGCTTTTGCATAAAGACGGAAAAACCCGCATACCGGTAATTTTATCGACCAACCTGACCGAATTGGACGGAAAAGCAGCCGTTGTGGGAACTGCCAAAGACATAACTGACCGAATCAAAGCCGAAGAAGAAATAAAACTTGCACACAAAAGGCTCGAAGAAATTAACCACGATTTGGAACAGACCATTCGTGAGCGAACTAAAGAACTGACTAAAGCCAATACCCAGTTGCTGAAATTGCAAAAGGAAAACCTTCAATCGCAGTTCGATGTTCTGAAACAGCAGGTTAATCCGCATTTCCTGTTCAACAGTCTGAATGTGCTGACATCGCTGATCAGGCTCGAACCCGAACTGGCAGAAAAATTCACCGAACATCTGGCTAAAGTTTACCGCTATGTACTTGAAAACAAAGACAATGAATTGGTTAGTCTAAACACAGAACTAAGCTTCCTCGATGCTTATATTTTCCTGATCAACATCCGGTTTATGGACAAAGTGGTGGTAAACATCCGCATTCCGGACGAAAAGAAAAACCACCGGATCATTCCACTGGCCATGCAGTTACTCATCGAAAATGCCATCAAGCACAACGCCATGTCGAAGAAATCACCACTGGTAATCGACATTTTTATTGACGGAGATGACCTGCTCAACGTGGTAAACAACCTTCAGGAGCGCGAGGCACACATGAACTCCACTGGAGTAGGACTGAAAAACATACAGAATCGCTATCGGTTGCTTAACAATACCGTTCCGGTTTTCGAAAAAACAGAAACACATTTCAGGGCGCGCATTCCTTTGGTGGCGGAATAAACACGAATTAGGCAATGAACAGAGCCAAGTGGAAAATTAGTGATCAGTGTTCAGTCGCAGTTGGCATAAAAACTGTTGAAAGGAGCATTTATACTTTGCCGTTCGGATTTAGCCAACGGACATGAAGATAAAACTAGCCCCGGATTTTAACCCCGGGAAAAAGAAACAAAACCACCCCGCCCGTCCGCGGGAAAACATTGAAAAAGGTGATACCCAATTTTCGGACGGAACGGAATTGAAAACAAATAACGAATATCGAACAAGAAACAAGAAATAAGAAAGTGGATTGTCGCAGAGATTGGGTTTTAGCTCCGTAGGAGCGGCATATTGGTAGCCCCGGGTGCAGTGACGAAGGAACGGAACCCGGGGAAAAAGAAACAAAACCATCCCGCCCGTCCGCGGGAAAACATTGAAAAAGGTGATACCCAATTTTCGGACGGAACGGAATTGAAAACAAATAACGAATATCGAACAAGAAACAAGAAAACGGATTTTAAAATGAAGATTATTATTATTGAAGATGAAGAGTTTGCAGCACGCAGACTGGAGCGCATGATCGGTGAAATTGACAATGAAATTCAGATTGTCGCAAAACTTGAATCGGTGAGTGAGTCGATAAAATGGCTAAAAAACAATCAACAACCCGACCTGATTTTTATGGATATTCACCTGGAAGATAATCTGAGTTTCGCCATATTCGACAGCATTTCAATTAGTTGCCCGATTGTGTTTACCACAGCAACCGACGAATTATCGACCCGTGCTTTTAAACTGAAACAGATTGATTATTTGCTGAAACCTATCGTGCAAAACGAACTGTCTAAAATGACCGAAAAATACAGGAATCTTCCGGCAAACAAGCACCGGGTTTTAGACGCGGCATTTTTTGCTGATATTGTGAGGAAACCATAGGCACGCAGAGGGCAGGGAGCATGGGGCAAAAAAAACAGGAAAATGATAAATGAAAGTCATTTTTATCATGCTGTAAATCTGACACTTGAAACCTGAAACTTGAAACTTTTAAACTAATAGCAATGAACGTCCTGATTATTGAAGATGAACAACTGGCTGCACGCCGCCTCGAAAGTATGGTGTTGGCGTATGACCCTGCCATTAAAGTATTGGCTAAACTCGAATCGGTGGAAGATTCGGTGGAATGGTTTAAAACCAACGCCCATCCTGACTTGATTTTTCTCGACATTCACCTCGAAGACGACCTAAGTTTTGCCATTTTCGACAAGGTGAAAGTTGATTCGCCCATTATTTTCACCACTGCTTTCGATGAATATGCCATTCGCGCCTTTAAGCTAAAAAGTATCGACTACCTGCTAAAACCCATCGTTCAGGAGGAGTTGAATAACGCCATTGCCAAATACAAAGCATGGAGCGGGCAAAAAAACAACATCGACATGTCGGCCCTCTTCGACCTGATCAACAAAAAGGAAGTCAGCTATCGTGAACGGTTTTCGGTTTCATTCGGCCAGAAAATCAAATCGTTTGGCGTTTCAGAAATTGCATATTTCTACTCGAAAGAAGGGATGACCTACGCTGTTTTGAACGACACCAAACATTATCCCGTCGATTATTCGCTCGATAATTTGCTGAACGAACTCAATCCGACAGATTTTTTCAGAATCAACCGGCAGTACCTGATCAAACATTCCTGCATCAAACAAGTGCATGTTTTCCCGAAAAGCCACCTGAAACTGGAACTTGCACCCAAACCACTCGACGATACGTTTGTGAGTATTGATAAAGTGACTGCTTTTAAAAAGTGGCTGGGAGAATAGAAGACGGGAGACTTGGGTTGACAATGAATATGTTTATGACTGAAAAAGTAAAATGCAATACAGAAATGCCATGAAACAACGCTACATAAATGAAGTGAAACTGGGATTGGAACTCACCCGCAACCTTACTCCGGAAATACTTACCGAAGCCGATCTGGAACATTTGCCCGAACCAGTTCAACGGTACATCCGATATTCGGGTGCAGTTGGTAAACCCAAAGTACATAACTTCAAAGTTGGATTCATTGGTAAAATCAGGAAAGATGAACAATCGCCCTGGATGCCTTTTCAGGTTGAGCAGCATAGTTTCATCAACGAATCTATCCGCCTGTTTTGGATGGACGCCATCATGATGCACTTGCCAGTTAAGGGGTTTCACTGCTTCAAAAAAGGGAATGCTTTTATGGACATCCGCTTGTTCTGGCTTTTCCGGGTTCAATACATGGACGGAAAAGAAATGGGGATTTCTGAAACAGTTACCTTTTTTAACGACATGTGTGTAATGGCACCCGCCACCTTAATTGACCATCGGATAAAGTATATCGAAACCGATGAAAACCGCGTTCTGGCTGAATTCACTGATCACGGAATTACGATTTCTGCCTGGCTGCATTTTGGTGAAAATGGGGAATTGACTAATTTTATTTCCGATGACCGGTATGCTTTTAAAGGTAAAAACCGGATGGAACAGTTTCGCTGGCAAACTCCGCTCCGGAATTATCAGGAGATCAATGGCCGGATGATTTCAAAAGAAGCCGATTTGATTTACGAATATCCTGAAGGTGATTTTTGCTACGGAAAGTTTGAAATGACACAACTTCAGTATAATTTGAAATAACAATGGCAGTCTGGCAAAAACTGGTAGTTTACTACTTTTCAGGAACCGGAAATTCTGAAAATGTAGCGCGTTGGATGGCCGATGTCGCTAAAGAAAAGGGTATGGAAGTCAGCCTGATCAACATTGGCAAAACAGCCCGCAGGGGGATTGAACCTCCCGAACCCGATGCGCTGGTAGCTTTTGTTTCGCCCATTCATGGGTTCAATTATCCGCCGGTAATGCTCAATTTTCTCTATCACTTCCCCAAAGGACGTAACAACGTTTTGCTGCTAAATACCCGCGCCGGAATGCTCATTGGCAAATGGATCACCCCCGGACTGACCGGCATTGCATTTTATTTTTCAGCTTTAATCCTGAAACTGAAGGGCTATTCCATCAAATCCATGTTTCCTGTTGATTTGCCCTCGAATTGGATTTCAGTCCATCCGGGACTAAACGAACGAACCGTGAAATACCTGCATGAACGGAATCAGGAAAAAGTGTACCGTTTTGCCCGAAAAGTTTTGGCTGGTGGTAGCGATTTCCGGGGATTGTACGAAATTATTCAGGATATACTGGTTGCTCCGATTTCACTGGGTTACTATTTCATTGGGCGTTTCTTTTTTGCCAAAACCTATTTCGCTTCATCCGATTGCGACAATTGCGGAGTTTGTTACAAGTCATGCCCGGTAAATGCCATCAAGCTAGTCGATAACCGCCCATTCTGGACATTCAATTGTGAGAGTTGTATGCACTGCATGAGCAACTGCCCGAAACGAGCCATTGAAACCGGGCATGGTTATGTTTTTGTGGTTGCATTGCTTTCATCCCACGCCTTTTCGGGTTTATTCTATCAATACTTTAAACTTTTGTTCTTCGATATTGAGGATTCATTCCTTGGATTCACGCTCGAATCGGCTTTATTTATTGGCATTCTGGCCATTTTTTACCGCTTACTCCATTACGCAATGCGCTTAAAAATTGTAGAGCGACTGATTGTTTACACTTCGCTAACCAAATACAAATTTTGGGGCAAACGATATAAAGCGCTGAAGAAATTTTAAGAACGGCACATCATTTTATATGTTCATACCTGAAATTTGCTTGTTCATCCTTCAAAAAAGCACCCTCATCACATTACATTTCAATAAGAAAATCAAGGGATTTACTTTTGTTTCATTAAACAATTTGGAAACAGTTAAAACAGAAACAAATTATTCACACATGAAAACAAAAGTATTTTTTACACTGATGGTTTTGGCCATTTTCGCTCAAACCATTTCGGCACAGGAAAACGAAAAACGGTTTGGCTTTGAATTAAGCAGTGGCGCATCAATTGCCCTTGACAAGTTAAACGATGCAAAACTAAAGCCGGGTTTTGGTTATGAAGGCATTTTTCATTACCGGTTTATGCCACATACCGGAGTTTACGCCGGCTGGGGCTGGAACAGATTTGCCAGTGATAAATCTTTTATTGGCGACAATGTTGATTATGAAGAAACCGGCTATGTAATCGGGTTGCAATTTAAACATCCGCTTTCAAACTCCAATGTCGCTTATTATTTAAGAGCCGGCGCTTTGTACAACCACATCGAAATCGAAAATGACGATGGCGATATCATCAAAGACAGCGGTCATGGCTGGGGCTGGCAATTGGCCGGTGGATTCGATATTCCACTGGGTAAAAACTGGAGCCTGACTCCCGGAGTGAAATTCAACTCCCTATCGCGCGACGTGGACCACAACAGCATCAATGTTCCACTTGATTTGAACTACCTCCAATTTAGGGTGGGAATCCTGAAGACATTCTGATAATCATCCATAGAAATGAGAAAATTATTTAAATCGGGCAGAATTCAAAAAATCCTGAGTTCTGCCCTATTAATGCTGATTTTTTGCTCGGTATCAGCGCAAAACTCCGGATTCGTGAAAGGGGATGAAAATTACACGCTCACCCTCGCCTTCCATAAGGTGGATACCTTGTGGGTGGTAGTTCCGCACAATTACGAAATTTCTGATCAGGAAAAAAGAACCATAGAGAATTACGTATTCTGGGATCAATATCAGAAGAAGCCAATTTATGGCTATAAAAAAGAGACAGAATTAACATCAGGAGATGATTCAAAACATCTTCAGTTTTACGGCCCCTTTTGCGATTTTAAAATTGCCGAAATTCAAAACATTCCCATCAAACAGATTCCCGGTGGATTTCGGTTTAACGATGAAGCATTTACCCACGCCACGGATGCCTTCTTTTACATCAACGATGAAGCGAACAGACTTTACACCTGTCAAAATTCGAGGCAAGTCTTTTCCCAATCGACCAACTATGCCGCAGGGTATTTCCAATTGTACATCTTCAACGGAGACGACCTTTATTTAAGTGGCAAATGCTCAAACAAAACAGGCCAGTCAGAGCTCAATCGCATTACTGAAATGCGGAAAGCCTATTTTAAACCAGTAAAAACAACGTATTTCGATTTCGAACTGGCAAAAAGTCTTCCTTCGGATTCGATAAGCCAGGTGATTTCAGCAGAAGCCGATGTATTTCTGGAGACATTGTGCGCAACGCTTCATACCGACACAAGCGGTCTGGAACGGATGACGACCTACGTTTATAAAAACATGGACGATTTACAGAAATTCTTGTCCATGTCGCCGCAAATGACCATTTACGGGAAGTCAATCGGACGATTTAACCATCTTTCGTCGTTCGACATGTCGGTATTTAAACACGAAACGGCACACACCATTATTGGTCGTAAAATCGGAGTTCAATTAAACAGTTTTTTTAGCGAGGGTTTTGCTGTTTATACCGGATATTCTTTTGAAAACAACAACTATCTCAAGGATTTGGAAGCGACGCGAACTCATCTTGATCTGCTTAAAAAAGAGACGATTATTGGCGAGAACCACCGGTTTTACTCATTGCCCCCGCTCTATGCCATCTCGGGAACTTTCACAAAGTTTATCATCGGTAAAATTGGCATTGAAGCCTTTAAGAATATTTATGCGCAGGAAAACATGGAAGCTGCTTTTCTGGGAAAAGGATTTCCACTGGAGAATTTAATTACTGAATTTAAAGATTCGCTAAACGGTATAAAAACAGCTGATTAAAACAACTCACACGACAATGCAGCAATGAGAAATAACAACTTAAAACCACTGGCGGTGACCTTCTTTTTAAGCGGCATTTGGGATTCCATTGCCGCTTATCAGTACCTGTTTGTCATTGGAATCGGACGAACAATCAACAAGCCGCTAATCGATCCATTTTTCGCGATTTTTTTAGGATCTTTCTTCTTGTGTTTTGCCTATTTGCAGTTTTTATCCGCTTACAACATTCAACGATATGCTTTTAATGTGGGTTGCCTTATTTTTGGCCGCTTATTTTATGTGGTACAGTTATATACAGCTATGGCGTTCATTCCTGATTTTCCCTCCACCTTTTGGTTCACCGGAATTATCGACGGATTGTTTATCATCCTATATTTTGTTTTTGCTTTTCGCGGCGGCTTAAGTTTTAAGAGCTTGTTTCTGCCTGAAATTGCAACATTTCCAAACAAATAATGTATTGACAATTTTTTCGATGAGTTAAACGATTTGACAATTTACAAAGCAGAAAAATGAAGTTATTCTTAATAGGAGGAAGACCTTGTTCTGGCAAAACAACACTTGCCCGTAAATTAGGCGAGAAGTATCATATTGGGGTAAACCATTTGGATGAATTTACTCAAGAATGTATTAATAATTCTACAGCGAACAATCCCAACTTGTATAAATGGAAGAGCATGAATTTGATTGAGTTGCTGCAAAAAGAACCCCATGAGCTTTTTTGCGAGTATGTAAGAACTTACGAGGAAATGCTGCCTTCATTGCTTAGAGCTATAAATAAGTCAAAAATGAATGTATCAATACTTGAAGGGTCAATTCTTCTGCCAAAGTTTATTGATGATTTTAAGAAAAACCATGAGATTAGGGTTTGCTATTTGTTTATTGATGATGATTTTGTAAAAGAAAGGTATTTCAGAAGAGATTATGTCCAGGTTATGCTTGGAGAAGCTAATGGTAATAATGCCATCCGGAATCTTCTTGAGCGTGATTCTTTATTCTCCGAATACATCAACAATGAAATTGAAAAGTATGCTTTACCTAAGTTAGTGATTAATACAAACGGTGATATTGAATTTGATTTAAAGAATTTAGAAGTAATTCTTGGAATAGGTGAGCATTCATAAAAAATATCAGGATAAGGCAATGTTATTTCGATAAGATAATTCAAATAATAAAATGAAGCAATTTTATATTCACTCATACATTAGGAAAGGAGTTCTGATAATTATGATTTTACTTTCTGTGATAATTATTTCCTCACTCTTATTGACGGGAACCCTTTGGTTGCGCAGTTCCGGGAAACCAAAACCGTTTACAGCTAAAAGTGGAAATCCTCTGCCAGGTAGCATTTCAGAAAAAATCCACATTACCATCAATGGTGTTGAGCAGGGCATGTTCATCAAAGGAAAAGACAGAACAAAGCCGGTATTGCTTTTCCTTCACGGTGGCTTGCCTTTCTACTTTTTGACGGAACGCTATCCCTCCAATGTGGAAGATTACTTTGTGGTATGCTGGTGGGATCAGCGTGGATCGGGACTTTCCTTCTCTCCAAAAATTGGAAAGGAAACGATTACTCTGGAGCAAATTCTGGCCGACACAAGGGAGGTCACCAATTACCTGCGCAATCGTTTCGGGCAGCAAAAGATTTACCTCATGGGACATTCCGGCGGAACATTCATCGGCATTCAGGCCGCGGCCCAAAATCCGGAGTTGTATCACGCCTACATTGGGGTGTCGCAAATGACAGATCAGTTCCTATCCGAACAACTTGCCTACGAATATATGCTCGGCGAGTTCCGAAAGAATGGCGACAGCAGAATGGCTAAAAAGCTTGAAAGAACTTCTTTCAGCAAAAGTACAGGTATTCCGGATAAATATCTTGCCCTGCGCGACGAAGCAATGCACGGGCTCGGCATAGGAACTACCCATGAGATGCGATCGGTATTTAGTGGTATTTTTCTTGAATCGTTGAAAAACCCTGAATACACATTGGGCGAGAAATTCAACTTATGGCGTGGAAAAGCGACTTCAGGTGTCCATCCGTTATGGAAAAACATGATTGCCACCGACCTGGCCAAAGTGGTTACAAGCCTGAAAATACCAGTTTATTTTTTTCATGGCATACACGATTACACGACCAACTACGATTTGGCCAAAGACTATTTCGAAAAGCTTCAGGCACCTGTAAAAAGGTTCTACACGTTTGAGCAATCGGCACACAGTCCATTCTTTGAAGAGCCTGAAAAAATGCAACTCATATTGGAAACAGAAATTTTGGGCGAAATACAACCTCATTCCAAAACAGCGCTGTTGTTTGGTGGTTTCAGCAACCTCGGCAACAGACCAATTTAATTCTACTTTGACAATTGATGATTTTTCAGCTTTTTCACCTCACACTGAAGGTATAAAGCTGAAAAATCAACTTGTTTCCTTCAGTTTCAGGGTAAAAACAAGTTGAACATGCCGTTTCTGGAAAATAAGCCTGATCTGGAAAATGCAATTATCAGTTATTTGAAGAAATTTAACCTGTGAGTAGAGTTTGTTTTAAACCCTACAATCAGCCCTTTCATCGGTAAAAACTGGCCACTCATACATTTTAATATCAGCTTAAAATCGGCGAAAATTACTTTTGTACGGTAATTACTCAACGTCAGTTTTTCTGAACTTGGGAAAAGATTTACCAAACAATCGATACAAAATGAGAAATCAGTTACATACCGTTTTGGGTGCTTCCGGAGCCTCGGGCATGGCGGTGGTTCAGGAACTTCAGAAGAGAAATTTAAATGTCAGAGCCGTGCTACGTTCTGGGAAAAAATCCGAAATTGAAACAATCAATGCCGATTTGCTTAACCCACAGGAAACTTTGCGGGCCATTGAGGGGTCGTCGCATGTTTATCTTTGTGCAGCTGTTCCTTACAATGCAAAGCTTTGGGCAAAACACTGGCCCCTGATGATGGAAAACGTGATTAATGCCTGTAGCCAGGCAAAAGCAAACCTGATTTTCCTGGACAATGTTTACATGTATGGCCCTGCACCACTTGCAGTTCCATTCGACGAGAATCACCCACAACAACCCATTTCAAAAAAAGGCGTGGCTCGCAAGCACACTGCCGGTCTGCTGCTCGACGCTTTTGAAAACAAAAAAGTGAATGGAGTGATTGGCCGGTCAGCCGATTTTTATGGACCAAACTCGGTAAACAGCCAGTTTTACGTTTCGTTTCTGCAAAACATGCTGAAAGGCAAAGCACCACAATCGCTGGTAAAACCGGGCATAAAACACACCTATGCCAACACTGTCGATAATGCAAAGGCGCTGGTTTCGCTGGCTTTAGCGCCAGAAACTTTTGGTCAGATATGGCACCTGCCTGTTGGAAAGCCTATTACCATCGAAGAATTAACCGAACTTTTCAACCAGGAATTGGGAACGAGTTTCAAAACAAGCTTCATGCCGCCTGTCCTGCGCAAAATACTATCAGTTTTTATCCCAATCTTTAAAGACTTGGGTGAAATGCTCTACCAGTACGACACGGAATACATCCTATCGTTTGAGAAATTCAAAAAACAGTTTCCCGATTTCGAGGTAACCAGCTATCAGCAAGGAATTCACGAAATGGTAAAATCATTCAGAAAATAATGACATCAACACTAAAAATACGGCAGGAAGTACCTTCCGATTACGATGCAGTGATTGCATTGACAGCCAAAGCGTTCGAAACCATGCCTTTCAGCGAAGGCGACGAAGATAAACTGGTTGACAGGCTGCGTAAAGCGCCCACTTTTATCCCAGAACTATCGCTGGTTGCCGAACTCGATAATCAGCTAGTCGGACACATTTTGTTTACTCCTATGGTAATTGATAATGGCCAGCAGCAATTTAAGTCGCTGGTACTCGGGCCGGTTTCCGTTCTTCCTGAATTTCAAAAACAGGGTATTGGCGGGCAGTTAATCGTTGCCGGGCATCAAAAAGCCAGGGATTTGGGATTTCAATCGGTTATCCTGATCGGGCATCCGGAATATTATCCGCGATTTGGTTACAAAAAAGCTTCAACCTGGGGAATAAAAACCCTGATACCATTGCCTTCAGACGATGTATTTATGGCTGTTGAACTCACCGAAAATGCTTTGTCCGGCGTTTCAGGAATGGTGGTTTTCCCGCCTGAATTTGGGGTATAAAAAGTGATAGTCCCTTCGGGACGGCATATTTGTAGCCCCGGCTTTCAAGCCGGGGTAAAATAGGAGAATAATTTTTGGCGTCGGCGCAAAATTTTAATCAAGGTAAGAATCTTGTTTCCGACGCAATTGCATAAAAAATCAGACGACAGAAACACAAACCATGCAAACACAGAAAAAAGCGGTAATCATCGGAGCGGGAGTTGGCGGAATTGCCACCGCTGCCTTTCTTGCCCAAAACGGGTATGACGTTGAAGTTTATGAAAAAAATGCCAATCCAGGAGGCCGCTGCGGACAAATGATTCAGGACGGACACCGTTTCGACTTGGGTGCCACCATTTTACTGATGCCGTCGCTTTACAAGCAGGTTTTGTCGGAACTGGGAATCGATCTGGAAAAGGATTTGGAAACTACCTCGCTCGAACCGGTTTACAAACTGTTTTTCAGCGACGGAAGCGATTTTGCGTTTACCCGCAATCCTGAAAAAATGAAAGCTCAACTGGAAGCCATCGAACCGGGCAGTTTCCCGAAATTTCAGGAATATGTGAAGGAAGGTTACGGGTTTTTCAAGCTGTCGATGAACGATTTACTGGGCAAAAATTTCGATCATTTGTTCCAGTTTGTCAATCTAAAAAGCATGAGATTGCTCCTGAAACTGAAAGTCTGGATATTTCACACCGACTACATCAAGCGTTTTTTTAAAGATCCGCACCTTCGAATGGCGTTTACATTTCAGAACATTTACGTAGGCCAGAATCCGTATCAGGCACCTGCATTTTTTTCAATGCTGCCCGGAGCCGAAATTGCCGAGGGAGCGCTGTTCCCGAAAGGCGGGATGCACCGGATTGTTGAAAAGTTGCTTGAGAAAGCCATCAGTTTGGGTGTGCAGTTTCATTACAAATCACCGATCGAAAAAATCATTTTGAACGGCACAAAAGCCGAAGGGATTTTGCTGGAAGACGGAACAAGGATCGATGCCGATCTGGTGATTGCCAACGCCGATTTGCCCTACGTTTACAAGGAATTGCTGCCCGACAAGGAAGCCGCCGACCGATTGAAAAAGCGAAAATATTCGTGCTCGGCCATCGTGTTTCACTGGGGACTCGATAAAGTTTATCCGCAACTCGATCATCACAGCGTTTTCCTGAACGATCCGTACAAAGACGGGCTGAACAAAATTTTCAAGGAAAAATCACTGTCCGACAACCCGAGTTTTTACATTCATGCGCCGGTTCGAAGCGACCAATCGGCTGCTCCTGAAAATCACGACACCCTGTCGGTGATTGTTCCCGTGGCACACCTGGATGCGAATTACGATCAGGACTGGAAAAAACTGAAGCAAACTGCGCGTGCCGGAGTGATCAGCCGACTGAAAGAAGCCGGACTGGATGACATTGAAGAACACCTTAAATTCGAAGTCTGCTACCTGCCAAAAACCTGGAAAAAAACCTGCAATGTGACGCATGGTTCTGTGTTTGGAAGCCTTGGACATACCATTTTTCAAATGGGGTATTTTCGTCCGCACAACCAACACAAAAAATATCGAAATTTGTATTTCGCCGGAGGAAGTACGCATCCCGGAAACGGTGTCCCGTTGGTGCTTTTGGGAGCGAAATTAACCACAGAACGCATTTTAAATGATGCAAAAATGCAGGTCTCAACAAAATTGTAAATAGTAAATCGTCCAATCGTAAATATTAACATGGAAACAACAGTTCTAACCCAAACCGATCTGTACTATCAAATTTTCGATTCCATCGATTTTGAGAAAATTGTCGATCACCCCAATATACTGATTGCTGCCCATTTCTGGGACAAGGAACGCTATCAGGCTGCAAAAAACTGCTACAAATTTATGCGGGCCATCGACGATCTGATCGACGATTACAAAACAGAGCACGTCACCATTGCTCCTGAAAATCAGGCGCAGTTCGAAGCCGATGTTTACCGCTGGATTAATACGATTGCCGAAGCCTCGCAGAACAATCCGCTTCAGGCTGAACTCATTGAAACGGTTGATCGGTTTAGCATTCCGTTCTGGCCACTCGAAGCCTTTGCCAAATCGATGATTTACGATATTTACCACGACGGATTCCCGACACTTCAGGGGTTTATCGATTATGCAGGTGGCGCTTCGGTGGCTCCGGCTTCCATATTTGTGCATTTGTGCGGACTGACCCGGAAAGACGGTCAATATCTGCCACCGGTTTTCGATGTTAAAAGGGTTGCAACACCTTGCGCCATTTTTAGTTACCTCGTGCACATTATCCGCGATTTCCAGAAAGATCACCTCAACAACCTGAATTATTTTCCGGACGATTTGATTGCCAAATACGGCATGAACCGCCAGCAATTGTTGTTTATGGCCAAAGGCGGACAAATAACCGACGGTTTCCGCAGCCTGATTCGTGATTTGTACGAAGTGGCCGATTTTTACCGTCTGAAAACCTACGAAATGATTCAGGAAATCAGGCCATTAGTTGAGCCCCGCGGTCAGTTGAGCCTCGAAATCATTTTTGCGCTTTACCTTATGGTTTTTGAGCGCATCGACATCGATAACGGAACCTTCACTTCCAAAGAATTAAATCCCACCTGGCAGGAAATCAAAGAAAGGGTTGGACAAGTGATTGAGCGGTTTGAGGCCGAATAATGCTGAAGCTTTTTTTTATTCTATTGGCAAACAGCAATGATATCGTTTAACAATAATTTCTAAAACTTAAATGTTATGCTAAAATCACAGGAAATTATAAGTGGACTGCAAGCGATTGTCAATGAATATTCAATGTACTCCATTATCTGGCATGTAGTTTTTTATGTCTTAATAATTGCATTAATTGCCAAATGGAAACCTTCCAATGAATTATTTATCCTATTCATCAGCGCACCTGTTCTTTCAGTTGCAGTTTTCGCCTGGTTAT
Source organism: Bacteroidota bacterium (assembly GCA_023251435.1). Taxonomy (GTDB): domain Bacteria; phylum Bacteroidota; class Bacteroidia; order Bacteroidales; family Prolixibacteraceae; genus Aquipluma. The sequence goes on along the minus strand of JAHEYU010000029.1, from coordinate 46,032 downwards.
CCGGAAATCCTTTTAATGGAACACTTTTCTCCATTTTAGCAATTTTGATTTTGTTTTTTGGAGTACAAGCTTCAAGCCAAAAAGTAAATATTTCACAAATGCCTTTTGTTGTAACCGGCATACTGATGATCGTATTTGGACTAATTTATCCGCATTTCACTGAAGCCAATTCGGTCTTTAAATACTTGTATGCATCACCTGTTGGATTAATTCCTTGCCCAACACTTTCAATTTTGATAGGATTTGTATTGCTGTACAATGGATTCGGATCTCATCCTATCACTTTGACCTTGATTATATTTGGCTTATTTTATGGAATTTTTGGAGTGCTTAAACTTGCTGTTTATCTGGATCTTTTTCTCGTTTTTGGCACAGTCGCACTTCTAACTAAATACCTGTTGTCCTTCAAAGCGATTGGAACATAAATTCACTTCGGCCAAAGAATTAAACCCTACTCCTGAAGAAATCAAAGAGCGGGTTGGACTGGTGATTGAGAGGTTTGAAGCGGAATAATTAAAATGGATTCAAACAAAATGAAACGAGCCATGAGAAATACTACTCACACAGGAGTATGGCCCGCCAGTTGGCGGATGGTGGGTTCCAATTGGCAATTAAAAATCAAAATATAAACATATGAACGAGGTTTTTTCCACAGAATTCGGAACATCGGATGTCCTTCAGCTCAATGAAGTTGAAAAACCAGTTCCTTTGGATAGTAAAATAACTGATGCATTTACAGAGCTTGAGTGTGGAATATTTTCAGCATTAGAGACCTATTCCAATGTTCACCGGGGAAGTGGGCATTTCTCGATGGTTACCACGCAATTATTTGAGCAGGCCAGGGAAATTGTTTTGGAATACCTGGGGCTGAATAAAGGCAACTATGTGGTCATCTTTTTGTCGCCCCGAAGAGCAAAAGTATTCATTCAGCAACTTCAGTCCGAAAGCTATCGAACGATATCGAGTCAGGATTTCGGACTTTCATTGGGCGTTACCGCATTGGCAGTAAAACGGAACAAGTTGCCCAAAGGTATTCCGTTTCATGCTGGTGGAGGAACTGCCAGACTCATATCCAAAGATTGGATAATATGGGCCAGATCGCCCGACAAATTCGAAGCAGGTACGCCTGCCATTATTAACATCATTGCATTTGCCAAGGCACTGCAAATGATAAAGTTTTCCGGAAAAGACATCTTCCAGAATACACCAGCTGAAAAGCTGACAGCTTCCGAAATACTTTACCACGACGAACTCGAAAAATTCTCTGGCAGGAAACTGCTGGACGAACTTCGGAAAACCCTTATTGGTCGGGGTGTGCAGGTTCCAACAACTGAAGGTCTGCGAACATTCATTAATCTTGACAACAGTGCAAGCACTCCAACCTTTACCGCAGTTTGGAAAGCGTTTCAACAGGCATATCGCCAACCCGAACAAATAAAGCAAGAAATCATTCAGGAGGTTAAATCCATTTGCTCCGGATTTCTGGGAGCACCTCTGGCAGAATATGATATGATCTTTACTTCCAACGCCACCGAAGCCATTAACCTGGTATCAGAAAGTTTGAGCCGGGAAGCGGATGACACGACAGAGACTGTTGTCGTCAACACACTTTCTGAACATTCGTCGAATGATCTGCCCTGGCGAATAATACCCAATTGTTCGCTGGTCACACTTGCGGTGAACGATCGAGGCTTTGCGGATTTAAACGAGCTCGAAAAGCTTCTGACAGCGTACAATCAGAAAGCTTTGTTCGGAGCAAAACGCATCAGGCTGGTGGCTGTGAATGGAGCATCGAATGTTCTGGGCGTTTGCAACAATCTGGAGGAAATCAGCCGGATGGTACATCAGCATGGTGCGCGACTGCTGGTTGATGCCGCACAGCTGGTCGCCCACCGAAAGGTTAACATGGAACAGTGTGGCATTGATTATCTGGCCTTTTCGGCCCATAAAGTATATGCACCATTCGGCAGCGGAATGCTGGTAGCACGAAAAGGACTGCTGAAATTTAATACCGAAGAACTCGATTTAATCAGAACTTCCGGAGAAGAAAATGCGGGTGGTATTGCTGCTCTGGGAAAGGCACTTGTACTGATGCAACGAATTGGAATGGACGTCATTCAGGAGGATGAACAGGCTTTGACCGCTATGGCTTTACGGGGCATGTCACAAATTGAAGGTCTGGAAATTTATGGAATTAAAGATCCTGAATCATCAGGATTCTCAAATAAAGTGGGTGTGATTTCATTCGCATCAAAGAGTAAAATGGCAACTCTGGTAGGTAAAGAGCTCGCCCTCTATGGTGGAATTGGAGTCCGGACCGGTTGCCATTGCGCGCATATCATTGTTAAGCACATTCTTCATGTTGGACCTGGTCTGGAAAAATTTCAGAAACTAATTGTGACTTTCTTCCCCAAATTATCTCTGCCCGGAGTAGCAAGAGTAAGTCTGGGTATCGGAAACAGCGAAAGCGATGTCGATCATTTGATTCAGGTACTGGAGAAAATTGCAGGTAAGTCGCAAAGCCAGTCAAAGGATGCGAAACCTGCACAGGTAAAGAAGCTTATGAACGATTTTTCCGGGGCAATAGTCCGCAGAATTTATACTTAACAGCAATTGAAGAATGCATTTGGTATAACCATAAACAAAATGAATCAAGTTGCTGTTATTTATCGAAATAGTTATTTACCAATCACTTAAATTGTTCGCCAATGAAACCTACAAAGTTTTTCAGCTTCGTGTTGCTAATTACGGCAGCAGCATGCCAGTCTCCAGCTCCAAAAGTTGAGCAACCACCTCTCATCGACCGTGAACTGCTTTTCGACGCTCCTGAAATCGCCGGAGGACAAATCTCTCCTGACGGGAAATTTATTTCATTCATTAAACCTTACAAAGGGACACAGAATATCTGGATTAAGAAACTTGAAGAGGATTTTACCGCCGCAAAGCCAATTACAGCCGACACCATCCGACCAATACGCTCCTATTTCTGGACACGCGACGGAAAATACATTCTCTATTCGCAAGACAAAGGCGGCGACGAAAATTTCAACATTTATGCTGTTGACCCGCTGGAAGCGCCTGCTGCAGGAAGTGACATTCCGGTGAACAGAGACCTGACCAATTTAAAAGGTGTCAGGGTATTTATTTATGCGATTCCTTACACCGATCCGGATGCAATCTATATTGGACTGAACGACCGCGACAAGGCCTGGCACGACCTTTATAAAATGAAAATTTCAACAGGCGAAAGAACGCTGATTCGCCAAAACTCGGCCACCGACCGGATTACCGGTTGGGTATTCGACTGGAACGATCAGCTACGACTGGCCAACCGAGCCAATTCCGATGGCAGCAATGATATTTTAAGAGTGGATGCCAAAGAACTGGTTAAAATTTATACTTCGAACGTTTTTGAAGAAGCTTATCCATTGGCTTTCGACAAAGAAAATAAGCGGGTTTACATGCAAACCAATAAAGGCGACAATATTGATCTTTCGCAGTTGATTCTTTTTGATCCGGAAACACTTCAGGAAGAAGTGGTGGAAAGCGACCCGTTAAAAAGAGTGGACCTCGGAAATGTGTTTATCTCGGATAAAAGCAAAGAGATTATTTATACTTCGTATGAAGATGAGCGCAACCGGATTTACTGGAAGGATAAAAGCTTTGAAGAAGATTATAACCTGATTAAGAAAGAATTGCCTAACACAGATGTTTATTTTTCCTCATCAACCACCGACGAAAACTACTGGATGCTAAGCGCTTCAGCCGATGTCGATCCGGGCTCTACTTATTTGTTTGACCGCACCACCAAAAAGCTCACTTTTCAGTATCGTCCGCGGCCAAATATTCCGGTGGCCGATCTGTCTGAAATGAAGGCTATCAGCTATAAATCGTCTGATGGACTGGAAATTCCGGCATTTTTGACCTTACCCAAAGGTCTTGAACCGAAAAATCTGCCGGTCGTTGTATTTCCTCATGGTGGCCCATGGGCACGCGACGGATGGGGATATAATTCATACGCGCAGTTTCTTGCCAACCGCGGTTACGCCGTTCTGGCTCCAAATTTCAGATCATCAACCGGATATGGCAAGAAATTCCTGAATGCAGGAAACAACCAATGGGGCGAAAAGATGCAGGACGATATAACCTGGGGAGTTAAATACCTGATTAAAGAAGGAATTGCGGACTCGACCAGGATCGGAATTATGGGCGGATCGTATGGCGGATATGCAACACTGGCCGGAGTGGCTTTTACTCCTGATGTGTATGCCTGTGGTGTATCGATTGTTGGTCCGTCGAACCTGATTACTTTGCTGAATTCTATTCCACCATACTGGGAAGCCGGTCGTGTAGTTTTCCATATACGCATGGGCGACCCAAATACTCCTGAAGGAAAAGCACAGCTCGAAAGACAATCGCCTTTAAATTCAGCCGATAAAATCAAGTCCGCATTGCTTGTTGTTCAAGGAGCAAACGACCCGCGTGTGAATAAAGCAGAATCGGATCAGATTGTAATTGCCCTGCGCGAAAGAGGTTTTCCGGTGGAATACATTGTTGCCCCCGACGAAGGTCATGGCTTTGCACGTCCGGTAAACAATATGGCCATGCTGGCATCAGCCGAAAAGTTTTTGGCCAAACACCTTGGCGGACGATTCCAGGAAAGCATGAAACCTGAAGTTGCCACCCGCTTAGGTGAAATTACAGTCGATGTTTCAACTGTTCAGCTAGCACCTGCCGAAGCGAAATAAAGCATTTTATTGCAGCAACAGATCAGTCAGGGTTTCACTCCAAAAGTGAAGCCCTCACTTGTTTTTAAGTCATTTACAAACCAACTGTTTGCAAATTGATATTTTTATGAAAACTCTTTCCCGGAATCAAAGTGCTTTGGGGAAGAGTTTTTATATTTATCGAAAATATATCGACATTTGATAATGAGAAAGATAAGCACTATAGAACTAATCGATAAAATTCAGGAAATCAGGGCATGTATCATTCACAACAGAGAACGCTTTCATACTGAATCATTCCCTGTACACCCAAACTACACCTATGCCGCTAAAAATTTGATTGACTATCTCTCGCTAAGGACTTTCGACATTCGCATCAAACAAGGGAACCTATCTTTTTTAGGCTTGTCTTCATTCTCAAATTCGGAAAGATATGTTCTTACAAACATCGACAATATTTTATACCATCTTAAAACTATTCAGGGAGAGAGTGTTGAAGGATTGTTAAATCCGGAAAAAAGTACCTGGAACTTTGTCACCACGCTTGATTTACTTGACCAAAATACAAACAGGCTGTTTGGAGAAAGCAACAACCAAATCAGCACCCGAATAATGGTTACCCTGCCATCAGAAGCAGCAGGCGATGCCAGATACATAGTCGACTTGTTGATGAAAGGTATGGAAATAGCCCGAATTAATTGCAGTCACGACAATCATGAGGTTTGGGAAAGCATGATTGATGCCATACGCATGGCCGAAACCCAAACCGGAAAACATTGTAAAATATACATGGACTTGTCCGGACCAAAAATTCGGTCAGAGAAAATACATCAACTCAAAAAGAAGAAAAAGAAAAAAAGTCAGGTCATATTGCATATCGGCGATCGAATCAAATTATACTCCACCGAAGCCGAGCTGAATGAAGCTATTGAGAAAAAAGAGCCATCAAAAACTTATGCTGCCTTTGTTTCAATGAGCATTCCGAATGTTGTTGAAAGCCTTACAGTTGGACATCATATTTGGTTTGACGATGGTAAAATTGGAGGTGTTATTGAGGATATATCTTTCAAAAATGCAACAGTTATTATAACCAAAGCCAGTTCAAAAGGAACAAAATTAAAGGAAGAGAAAGGTATAAACCTCCCCGACACATATTTGCAACTTCCTTCGCTGACAGAAGAAGATGTCAGTAATTTGTCCTTTATTGCAAAACATGCCGATATTGTTGGCTATTCGTTTGTAAGAACCGCGAATGATGTAACGCAGCTGATAGATGCCCTTTCGAAGCTGAACCGCACAGATATTGGAATGGTGCTGAAAATCGAGAACAAAGAATCGTTTAATAATTTGTCCGATTTATTGCTTACCGCCATGAAATGGTCGAACATTGGAGTGATGATTGCCCGTGGTGACTTAGCGGTTGAACTTGGCGTTGAGCGCATTTCGGAAGTACAGGAACAAATACTGTGGGTTTGCGAAGCAGCCCATGTTCCTGTAATTTGGGCTACACAAATACTCGAAAATCTTGCACAAACAGGTTTGGCTACCCGGGCCGAAATTACAGATGCTTCCATGTCGGTAAGAGCCGAATGTGTAATGCTCAATAAAGGCCCATATATATTGGAAGCCATAACAACACTTTTAAATATTCTTCGACGAATGGAGGCTCACCAAAATAAAAAACAAGGCACGCTTCGGCAGCTTTCTTTTGCAAATGAATTCTTTAACAAGGATGCCGAAAGGTTCATTTAATAGTTTCAGGCCATCTACAAACCAACTATTTGCTAGTTGATATTTTTATGAAAAACTCTTCTCTGAAATTGAGTCATTCAAGGCAAGAGTTTTTATATTTAGCAGAAAATACATAATTACAATTCGGTTGCGGCCTCTTTTTAACCCTTCGAAAATAATTAACGGAATACCCTTATGAACAAGGTAGAATTGATGAATTTATACTGGACAACTGCCGGAATAGTTCCTGGTCAGGGTGAAATAAGCCGGTTCGATTTCGCGGACAGGGTAAAAGCTTCCGCTGAAGCTGGCTTTAAAGGTATTGGTCTATGGCATACGGACCTGGAACATATTCTTCATCACAGATCGCTTCACGAAATGAAAAGTATTCTTGATGACAACGACATAAAATACATCGAACTGGAGTTTCTTGCCGACTGGTTTCTTGATGGCGCAAGGAAAGCTGAATCGGATAGTCGCAGGAAAAGGCTGTTTGAAGCCTCCCAAATTCTACAGGCAAAACACGTAAAAGTAGGCGACTTTTATAAATCCACTTGTCCGATGGATCGGGTTATTGAGTCATTTTCGGCATTGTGTGCCGAAGCGGAGAAATTCGGGGCGACAATCGGTTTTGAAATTATGGGTTGTGCCATGATCGATACGATCAAAGATGCAGTAACCATGGTTGAAACAGCAGGAGCGAATAACGGTGGTTTAATTATCGATATTTATCAGGTTGCCAATCTTGGAATGACTTATGACGAATTACGGAGCATACCTTTAAAATATCTGACCAATGTTGAACTGAACGACGGAACCCTGCCCGGAAGCGAAAATCATGATCCTTCCAATAGGACATTCTGTGGAGAAGGGGAATACGACATCAAAGGTTTTATCAATTGCGTGATGAGTATGGGTTACACTGGTCCCTGGGGAGTAGAAATTATTTCGGAAGAACTGGCATCGCTGCCCTTGAAAGAGATGAGCACAAAAGCATTCAACACTTCCAGGAATCAATTTGACGAACTTTTTGCACTGAAATAAATAAGAAAGAATGGATCGCTTCATATTCTTGCGAGAAGAAAAAGATGATCGATTTGTATTCAAACTTTTTGTCCTCAAGCCGGACTGGCTCTTCCTTTTCCATTCGATGAAAAGGAAGCAAAAATCTTGTCAAAACGAACCCTCCGCCGGGCGTTTTGACGGCCCACGCACTCTCTTCGAATAAGGCAAACGCAAACTGACAGGACAAACCACCGTAGCGCAATGCCTTGAACCGCCTTTAGAAGAAAATCCCAGAATAACCAACTGCTTACAAGTTGATATTTTTATGAAAAACTCTTCTCTGAAATCGAGACATTTCGGGGAAGAGTTTTTATATTTAGCAAAAATAATCGCCTGATGATTATCGGCCAGACAACCAAATTCAATTGTATAACCATATGACAACAATAGATTTTTTAGAAAAACAGTATAATCATGCGTTTGACATGGTAAAGTTTGGCGAAACTAAAAATACTGCTTTAATTGCTTTTAATGGTGCTATAATAGTTGGCATGACAAAATTAGCAAATGACACTACTTTTGTCTTTTTGTATTGGTACCTATTATTCACGATAGGGATGTGTACAATTTCCATATTTATTTGTTTCTCCTCATTAGTGGCAAAAATAAAACATACAACAAATAATATTGCATTACATCGTAGTGATAATCTTTTGTTTTATGCAACATTAGCACAAATGACACAAGAAGAACTGATTGAGAAACTAAAACAACAATATGGATGTGAAGGTTCTAATCCAAATTACGAAAAAGATTTAGCAAAACAAGCAATAATTACTAGTCAAATAGCATGTAGAAAATTTTCACTTTTTAACATCGCAATAGGTTTTACTTTTGCTGGAATTCTAACACCTTTAAGTTTACTTATTTATAGACTGTTCTTAAATCATGATAAATAATTATGTCACTTAAAAAAGATATTTTTGATAATGTAAAGAAGATATTAGATACTAATTTTACATTTGAAGAGGTAAGCTACGTCCCTGAAATTTCAAATCCAAAACTGACATTTAATAGCACTGGACTAAAATTTGAAGCAACGGCATTATATATTGACATGCGAGATTCAACGGAAGTTTTGAATATGCATAATAAACCGACAATAGCAAAAATTCATAAAGCGTATTTGTATACAACCGTAAAAATTGCTACATCTCTTGGAGGAGAAGTTAGAAGTTTTAATGGCGACAGTGTTTTAACGTTTTTCCAAGGAACAACAAAACATTCATTGAGTAATGTTGTAATGGCTGCAATGCAAATTCGTTATATGATAGCAAATGAAGAAAGTGGAATTAATACACTCCTCGAAAAATATTCAGCTGTCAATTTTGGAATTGGTCTTGATCATGGAAAAACATTATGTGCTAAAGTCGGCATCGGAGGTGATAACAATACTAAAGACTTAATCTGGATTGGTAATTCCATAAATAAATCTGTAATAATAAGTGATGAATGCTCTAAGCCCTATTACATAGGAATTTCAGCAATTGTCTATGAAAACCTTTTAGATTGGGCAAAATATGGAAATCAAACAGATGCTTGGGGAAATTTGCAAAAAGTTGACATGTGGACTTCATACAATGTGAAATATAATGGGAAATGGGAAACTTATTATAAGACCTCATGGTATATTGAAGTCACCTAGTACTTAAGGCAATACCATTCTGACCCTATTTTGAGCGTCTGCAGAAACGAAGGATTGCTAGTTTTACCTCTGTGACATGTATCTTAAACCCAATAATTAACAAAAAAAACATGATAGGTAACGAATTGCAATCAGCCAAAAATTTGTTCTATATGCCACTCCCAATGAAGAGGTAAAACTTAAAGTTATTTCCATTTTGGAAATAACTGGCTCAAAACTATTTCCATTTTGGAAACAGTTCGCAAAGAAAAAGCAATAATGATATAAACGGAAAAACTACTATGAAAGCCATCATCCATACCCGATACGGACCGCCGGAAGTGCTGCAACTGGCAGAGGTACCGAAACCTAGTCCCAAAGAGAGAACATGAATAGTTAATCAAAGGGGCGTTAGCCCTAATATCTTCGTAGAAAAAACATGAATAGTTAATTATAGGGGCGTTAGCCCTGATATCTAATAAAAATGAATATTGCAGAAACGAAAAAAGATTACAGGGCTACGCCCCTTTGATTTTCGCAAGAAATCCGTTTTCTACGAAGAACACAGGGCTAACGCCCCTAAAACCACAAAACAATGAACAACCACATAGGCATTGCACTGAAATGTTCGTAGAAACGACATGAATAATTAACAAAGGGGCGTTAGCCCTAATATCTTCGTAGAAAGAACATGAATAGTTAATCACAGGGGCGTTAGCCCTGAAATCTATGAAAATGGCAAATACATACACTCAACTTTATGTGCAATTCGTTTTTACAGTCAAGGGAAAAGAAAACCTTATAAACGAAAAATTCAGAGATGAACTTGAAAAGGTGATGTGTGGCATTGTAACCAATCATAAATCAAAAACCTATGCCATTTATTGCAACCCAGACCATACCCATGTTTTTGTTGGAATGCATCCGACAATATCGGTTTCTAAATTGATTGAACAAATAAAATCAGGTTCATCCAATTGGTTGAACAGCAAAAAATACGTTAAAGGGAAGTTTTGCTGGCAGGATGGATACGGCGCATTTACTTACTCCAAATCGCATATAGACAAGGTGGTGAAATATATTTTGAATCAACCTGAACATCACAAAAAGAAAACATTTAAAGAGGAATATTTGTCGTTTCTGAATAAATTTGACATAGAATATGACCCAAAATACCTTTTTGAATGGTATGACGATGTTTAGATAACAGGGCTAACGCCCCTTATTCGCGGTTGGGTAATAATTACTACGATGAACACAGGGCTAACGCCCCTGAACCTAACGCTCCCACGTGAATTTTCATCACTTGGTTTACAAAGTGCACTGCCTCTTATTTGAGAGCAATCGGTAACAAGTAGCGTGAAGTCAAATTTATCGTACGATAGTTTTATCGCAAAAGGAAATCCAGTTGTTTCCAAAATGGAAACAGTTCGCAAAGAAAGTGCAATAGTGATGTACCCGGAACTACTTGAAAAATTCGACAAGTTCAAGAGATTTTGATAAATTGTGAAACGCAAAATGAAAACCGAAGCTGAAAAGAAAATCAGGAAAATATTCGCCGATGTTTGGGGCGTTGAATTTGTAGAAACTGTAATTGAAGAAGAAAAAACGGTTGTTGAATAATTATAGATTCTAAACCCATCGAATTCGATGGGTTTAGAATTAAAATTTTGGAGAAATGGCAAAAATCAAAGTAGAGAATACAGAAATTACTGTCTTATCTATCGAAGAGAAGGATTACATTTCACTGACAGATATGGCTAACGCCAAAGAAAGTGAAAGTAGGGCTGCGGATATAATCAAGAATTGGCTCAGAACAAGATATGCAATTGAATTCTTGAGTGTTTGGGAGCAGATTAATAATCCAAATTTTAAAGTGGTGGAATCTGACCACTTTAAAATGCAGGCAGGCATGCCAGGTTTTGTACTTAGTGCCTCTGAATGGATGAAAAAACCGATGCCATTGGAATCTTAGTAAGGAAGGGAAAATATGGGGGAACTTTAAACTGAACCAGATAGTCATTCAATAAATGAAAATTTTGCAGGAAGTTGAAACCCGGAAATTATTGAAATAATCAGGAATCCGATGAGCAAAAAAGGAAATAAGGAAACCTCAACAGAATTCCGAAAAATCCTTTATGACTCCTTTGTGGTTAATCTTAAAATACAACCATTTATGAAAGCCATCATCCATACCCGATACGGTCCACCGGAAGTGCTGCAACTGGCAGAGGTACCGAAACCAACACCAAAAGAAAATGAAGTACTGGTTAAAGTACACGCTACGACCGTAAACCGCACCGATTGCGGGTTCCGGAGCGCCGAGTATTTTATATCGCGGTTTTTTAGCGGATTGTTCCGACCTAAAAACCAAATTCTCGGGAATGAGTTTGCCGGGGAAATTGAAGCGGTTGGCAAAGACGTCAAATCGTTTCAGCCGGGCGATAAAGTATTTGGCTATAACGACATCACTTTTGGCGCACAAGCCGAATACCTGGTTATGGCCGAAGATGGCCCGATTACCAACATGCCCGTCCATTCGACTTACGAAGAAGCGGCTCCAATTACCGAAGGCGGACATTACGCGTTGTGTGACATCAGGGCTGCAAAAGTTTCTCCCGGACAAAAAGTACTGGTGAACGGCGCCACCGGAGCCATTGGTTCGGCTGCCGTGCAATTGTGCCGGTATTTTGGTGCCGAAGTCACGGCTGTTTGCGCCACTCCCCACCTTGAACTGGTGAGCTCATTGGGTGCAAAAACAGTGATCGATTACACCAAAGAAGATTTTACAAAAATGGGCGACCAGTTCGATTTTGTGTTCGATGCCGTGGGCAAAAGTTCGTTTGGCAAATGCAAACCCATCCTGAAAAGCAACGGAATCTACATTTCCACCGAACTGGGTAAAGGTGGACAAAACCCTTTTCTGGCGCTGATTACCCCAATTCTGGGCGGTAAAAAGCTGCTGTTTCCGATTCCAACCATCAGCAAGCAAGATGTTATTTTCCTGAAAGAGCTGGTCGAAAGCGGGCAATTCAAACCCGTGATTGACCGTACCTATCCGCTGGAGCAAATGGTGGAAGCCGCCAAATATGTGGAAACCGGCCAGAAAACCGGGAATGTGGTAATTACTGTGAACCACACCAAATAAGTAGCGGTAAAAATGTAACCCATGAAACGAGCCTAGAGAGAATTACTTCTCACACAGAAGGATGATTATTGGCGAGTTCCATCTGACAATTAAAAAACAAATTATAAACAGATGAAATTTCAGGCTTCAAAATCAGTTTCATTCGCTTTCATTTTATCCTTCCTCCTGATTCATTCGGGTTGGGCGAATAATTTTGTTGCCGGAAATGACTCTACCCCAATTAACAAACGGGGACTTTACAAAGCCATTGCGATTGAAAGCGCTTATTACGCGGGTAGCCTGGCCGTTTTGAACACTGTTTGGTACAAGGATAAAGCGAAGGTGCCGTTCCATTTTTTCAACGACAACAAAGGCTATTTGCAGGTGGACAAGTTCGGTCATGCTTTTGGCGCATACGCCCAAAGTTATATTGGCTACCACTGGCTCAAAAGCATTGGCGTTGGGAAAACCAATGCCCTGATTTTTGGTGGTACATTGGGCTTTATTTTGCAAACCCCGATCGAAATTATGGACGGTACGCACGAAGGCTGGGGCTTTTCGTGGGGCGACATGGCCGCCAACGCATTTGGTTCTGCGCTGGTCATCGGCAACGAACTGCTTTTTAACGAGCAACTAATCAAGTACAAATTCAGCTATTGGGAGTCAAGCTATTCGCGCAATGCCAGCGGCTACCTCGGAAAAACTTCGTTCGACCGCCTGCTGAAAGATTATAACGGACATACTTACTGGTTGTCGATGCCGGTCAATAAACTGATCTCGCACCGGAAAATCCCTTCGTGGCTTAACGTGGCGGTGGGCTACGGAGCCAACGGTATGTATGGCGAATTCGAAAATATTACCGAATACAACGGCGTACCCATTCCATCAACCGAGCGTTATCGCCAATACCTTTTTTCTCTCGATGTGGACTGGACAAAAATAAAAACCCAGTCAAAAGTGATGAAAATTGTTTTTCAGGGCATGACTTTTATTAAATTGCCGTTTCCTGCGCTGGAACTCAATTCCAAAGGCCAACTGAAAGGATATTGGATGTATAATTAAAATTTGAATTGATTTATAATGTATTTTAACGTTTTGTTTATTTTGAATTGTCAGAAATGACCAATCTCTTACTAAACTAAATAAGTCCGTTGGCCGTCGGATCGTTAGCAATCAAATGCAGCAGAGCTGCAAAATATTTGTAGTAAAAAAGGAGAGAAAGCAGGTAAGGTGCAGCGCACCGCAATAAGATAAAAAGCAAATATGTGTCTATATTTCGGTGCTCTGCACCTCTGGTTTTTGTTGAATCATGATGCTACAAATATCAACGGTGCTCTGCACCTAAAAAATGTGTGTTTCATTTTACCCATACCGAACATTATAGAACCTTTGAATTATGAGCGAAACTGTTTACCTGAACGGAAAATTCTTTCCTAAAAGCGAAGCATTTATCTCTCCCGAAGATCGGGGATTTAACTTTGCTGATGGCATTTATGAAGTCATCAAATACTATGGCGGAAAGCCTTACAGATATGCCGATCATTTGGAACGGCTGAAAAGGAGTCTGAAAGAAGTTCAAATCGAATACAGGGATACCGATCAGCTTGAATCTGTTTTTCAGGAATTATTGGATAAAAATGGGATAGCCGCACAGGAAGCCGGTATTTACCTGCAAATTACCCGCGGAAGCCAAACCCGAATCCACCGTTTCCCGGATACTATATTGCCAACAGTTTATGCCACAGTTTTTCCGTTTGCATCCAAATGGGATCAGCTTAAAAATGGAGTAAAAGTAATTACCACCGAAGATATTCGCTGGCTGCGCTGCGATATTAAGTCGGTTTCGCTGCTGCCCAACGTGTTGGCTGCTCAAAAAGCGCACGAACAGGATGCCGTGGAAGCCATTTTTATCCGGAACGGTGTGGTTACTGAAGGATCGCATTCGAGCTTTATGGCCGTGAAAAATGGGGTCATTTACACACATCCGAACTCGAACCTGATTTTGCCGGGCATCACCAGAAAAGTGGTCTTTGAAATTTGCAGAGATCACAATATTCAGGTTATCGAAGAAGGAATTCCGGCTTCGGAACTGGCTAATATGGACGAAATGATGATTATTGGAACCGGCAGCGAAGTTACACCGGTTGTGCAAATGAATGAAAACCCGGTTGGAAATGGCAAATGCGGACCTGTGACACGTTTTATTCAGGAGAGATTCTTTCAGCAAACACTGCTATAAAACAAAAATTCCTTTCTCATATTGCATCAGAAAACCCTCTCAACAGGCACAACAGGCATTTCGTCAAAGTCAATCATCGCATTGATTAGTCCAACTTTTTGAAAAATGCGAATATCTTTCTCGCTGATCTCCTTTTCAGAAATAATTCCCCGATCGAGCAGCAATTGCCGTTTGGTGCCTTTCAGAAGCGGGCAAGCCGGAGTAAACCAACGGTTTCCGTCGAAAAACAGCAAATTGGCTGCAAAAGAATCGGTTACCAGTCCGCTTTTTACGATGATGATGTCGTCGCAATTTCCGCGCTGCGCAAACAATTCGTCAAGAATTTGCCGGTCGGTATATTTTAAATGATAATCGATGCTTTCGTGATGAACCACTTTAAGGCTTTGCACAGAACGAAAATTGTAGGGCGCAATTTCAATTTTACCGATGGTTGAGCCATATAAAACCCTCACCTTATAAATTCCTGAAAGGCAATTCTCTGGAACTGAAATTTCCTTATTCAAATCAATTTGTTCTGCACCCGGAAACAGCTCATTTACTGAACGATTCAACCGCTCCCGATGATATTTCAGGTTCTGAATCATTCCGTCTTTCAGTTTAAGCGATTCAAGCAATGGGAACATATACTTTCTGAATTAGTTCGTTGTACTCTGTTTTACAGTCACTTAAAAAGGTGATTCCTCCCCCGCTTTTAAAAATCAGCTGGTCGCCGTCTTCTTCCAGATAGCGAATCAGCACGCAACTATCGAGGTTTTGCCCGTCGAAAACACCAAAAATCCCGGTGTAGTAACCACGGTTATAAAGTTCGGCAGCCTTAATAATTTCGACAGTTTTGGGTTTTGGAGCGCCACAAATAGAACCGGCAGGCAGCATTTGTGCTATTATAGTTCCGATCGATTGCCGGTAATTCTCCGGAAGCTTGCCCGAAATTTCGGAACTCATTTGCAGCAATTCACCCTGATTGGTCGAAATCCTGTCGATATACCTGAACCGCTCCACTTTTACATCGCTGGCCACCATGCTAAGATCGTTACGGATTAAATCAACAATGGTGTGGTGCTCGGCAACTTCCTTTTCGTCATTAATCAGCAGTTGTTCAGCATTATCAATGGCGGCATCAATGGTTCCTTTCATCGGGTACGACGAAATTATGCCATCGCTTATCCGCACAAAAATTTCAGGAGAAAAACATACAAACCGGTTTTTGAGCCAGATTTTATACGGCGCATCGCTTAAACGGAAGATTTCTTCAGGACTAAGATTTGTAGAAACTTTGGTCGGCATGGTTAGGTTTAGCAAATAGGTATCGCCGTTGTGTATGTGTTTCTGAACCAGTTCAAAAGCCTTTTCATAAGCCTGAAACGCAATGGGGTAAATGTCCCAATCCGCTAATTCAGCAGTAGAATTTTCAGGAATAAAATTAGCGGAGAAAGGGGTTTTCCAAAGCAAACTTTTGCAGTCGCCAAAATCAAAAATCATTGGTTTTTCGAAGTCGAAATCGACGATAAAGACAAAAGGTTCGCCTTTCGCCCCCAATTCATTCATTTGTGCTATTGTACTTTGCTTTTGCGATTCCATAACGGGTGCCAAAGATAGGGAAAAAGTGTTTAGTGTTCAGTCGCAGTTCTCAGTCGTGATAGAGAAACGTCGTTAGTTTCACGTCATTGAATTGCCAATCATTTCAAATTGTTACAATCAGACCATCAATGACAATTGAATGACTATTAAATGACAATAAAATGACCATTGAATGACTATTAGTGTTATTTTTGAATTATGAGTATAGCTGAAAATATTGACCGGATAAAAGCAAATTTGCCTTTGAATGTCAGTTTGGTAGCCGTTTCGAAAACCAAACCGGCCGAGCTCCTGATAGAAGCTTATAACCATGGCCAGCGCGCTTTTGGCGAAAACAAGGTTCAGGAAATGGTGTGGAAATACGAAACTTTGCCCAAAGACATTGAATGGCATTATATCGGGCATTTGCAGACCAACAAAGTAAAATATATCGCACCGTTTGTTCACCTGATTCATGGAGTCGATTCGTTTAAACTACTGAAAACCATCGATTCTGAAGCAAAAAAAGCAGGGCGAATAATCGCTTGCCTTCTCCAGTTTCATATTGCAGAAGAGGAAACAAAATTTGGACTTTCAATGCAGGAGGCGGAAGAGATTTTGAATTCATCCGAAACTAAAATGCTGAAGAATGTTCAGATTTCGGGGGTGATGGGAATGGCAACTTTTACCGACGATGAAAATCAGGTGAGAAAAGAATTTGCTTGCTTAAAAACATATTTCAGGAAACTAAAATCAGATTATTTTTCTGATAATGAATTATTTAATACAATCTCGATGGGTATGTCGGGCGATTACCTGATAGCAATTGAGGAAGGAAGTACAATGGTTCGGATTGGAAGTACTATTTTTGGTGAACGGAATTATGACTTCAAAATATAAATTTAACAGGTCGCGAAAGATTAAATTACCTTAAAAACTGATTGATATGACAAATTTAGAAACTCAATACATGGGATTAAAACTTAAAAATCCCATCATCGTTGCAAGTTCGGGGCTGACTAACTCGGTTGAAAAAATTAAAGACCTTGAAAATGCAGGCGCCGGTGCAATTGTTCTGAAATCAATTTTTGAGGAACAAATCAACAACGAGGTAAGTCACCTCATTAACCGCGATCCGCAAAATTTGTATCCTGAAGCCGAAGATTATATCTGGAATTACACGCGTAACAATTCTATTACCAGGCATCTAAACCTGTTAAGCGAAGCAAAAAAAGAAGTTGAAATACCAATTATTGCAAGTATTAACTGTATGTCGGCATCGGAGTGGACTGTATTTGCAAAAGATTTTGAAAATGCAGGTGCCGACGCGCTTGAATTAAACCTGTTTTTTGTGCCAACCAATCGTTTAAAAAGCTCGGAAGAGATTGAGCAGCTTTACCTAAAAGTGGTTTCGGATGTAAAAAAACAGGTAAAAATTCCGGTTTCGGTAAAAATCGGATACTATTACACCAACCTTATATCGATGGCCGACAGGCTGGTAGCCAACGGAGCTTCGGCTCTGGTCTTGTTCAACCGGTTTTACGAGCCCGACATCAATATCGAAAAAATGGAAATTACAACTTCCGAAATTTTCAGTTCGCCGGCCGATATCCGTCGCTCTTTGCGATGGATTGGACTTATTTCGTCGCAATTGCCAAAAGTTGAAATTGCCGCAGGTACGGGGATTCACGATGGAGAAGCTGTGATTAAACAATTGCTCGCGGGTGCACAGGTAGTGCAGGTATGTTCGAGTGTTTACATCAACGGTTCGCAAATTATTGCCGGAATGATAAGCGATTTGAATGATTTTATGAGAAAGAAAAATTTCAAAAAGATAGAAGATTTTCGTGGACGTTTATCATACAAAAACATTCCAGACCCATTATTATACGAACGTGCCCAGTTTATGAAGTACTTTTCAGGACATTAAAAATTAATATGATTGTCCGTTCGCATACCTATTTGGCATTTTGCGTCAGTCATTTGTGGTCATTTATTGTCATTCTGTCGTCATTTCCTGGCAACTTAATGACTACCAAATGACAATTGAATGACTTTTATGACATTGGGTAATATTCCGGATATCCATTAAAATTAAAACCCGATCGAAGGCAAAAAATCCACGACATCAAGCATCAGCGCTTTCTTTTCTTCGCTTGTTGTTCGCATAGCCTGGTCAAGTTTTTCAATCTCCTGATCAATGATTGCCTGATCGATGGTTGTGGTCATGTTGGTGATTACAGTGTAGGCTTCAAATGCGACCAGAAAATCGTTTTCGATAAGCAAATCAACAAAAAGCGCCAGGTATTTACTGTAATCGAGTCCGTTTTCCCAGCAACACGAAACCAACTCTTTCATTTCGGGCGCATACTTCTGATTTTGAATGGCTTCGACAATCAAAGGAATTGCATCGCTTTCCTTTAAATTAGAGAACAGTGCGATAATTCTTGATTTAATCTCTGCATTTTGACTCAGGTGAAGCATTTCAAGCAAGATCGGAATATCTGATGCTTTTCCGGCCACCCGCAATTCTTCGATGGTCTCAATTACCTTAATTGAGTCGGCTGACTGTAAGCCTTTTAGTACATTTTTATGATCGTGATCTGTATGTTCGGTTGTCATTTTATTTCATTCTAAATGTTTTGCAAATTTAATAATTTGAAGATAGGTTGTGACTTTTAATCGGGATGGTTGTTTCATTGGTAAACTGAAAGTGAAGATTGTCTTCCGAATTCCTGAAAAATGAAATAATGAAACTGAAAATCAGTCATAGTTATAACTTTGCCCGCCTTTAATAATTGCTTATAATGAACGAAAAGACCCGGGAACTTGCCGAACTTAAAATAGCCAAACTAATGCTGAAATTTTTTATTCCGGCGTTTATTGGTGTGTTTGTCAATGCCTTATACAACATTGTCGATCGTGTATTTATCGGACAAGGTGTTGGTTCTCTGGCGCTTAGCGGCATTTCTGTCATTTTTCCGGTCATGCTCATTGTGATGGGATTTGGCATGTTGATCGGTATTGGCGCGGGCGTTCTGGTTTCCATCAGCATGGGAAAACGCGACATGGATAAGGCCGAAAAAATTCTGGGAAGCAGCTTTCTACTAATGATTTTAGTTTCGGCAGTCATCACAGTCATCGGATTTTCGATTAAAGGCCCAATGCTACGTTCGTTTGGTGCTACGCCCGAAACTATACAGTATGCCAACGATTACCTGAATATTATTCTGGCCGGAACCGTTTTTCAGGTCGTCGGATTTTCGCTCAACAACATCATCAGAGCCGAAGGAAATGCACGAATAGCAATGTTCTCAATGATTATCAGTGCAGGTACGAACCTGGTACTCGATCCGATTTTTATTTTCGGTTTCGGAATGGGAGTAAAAGGGGCTGCTTATGCAACTGTTATCTCTATGATGGTGCTTACAGTTTGGGTTTTGCTTCATTTTAGGGGGCGGAAAGCGGTGGTTAAATTAAAAGCTGAACACATCCGCTTCGACACAAAAATACTTTTCGAGATTCTGGCCATTGGAATGGCGCCTTTTGTTATGCAAATTGCCAATAGTTTTGTTCAGGGTTTAATCAATACCAAACTGATAGCTTTTGGAGGCGATCTGGCTGTGGGTGCAATGGGAATCGTAAACAGTGTGGCAACCATGATTGTAATGGCAATTGTAGCCATCAACATGGCAACACAGCCAATAATTAGTTTTAACTATGGAGCCAAATCATTTTCAAGGGTAAAAGAAACTTTACGAATTGGGATGATCTCGGCCACAATTATTTCAGTTGCAGCATTTATAATGGTCGAAACAATTCCCGGAACAATCGTAAAACTTTTCAACTCGACTGACGAAGGACTTCTCGAATTTGGGCGCAATGGACTTCAGCTGGGATTACTCGCATTGCCATTTGTTGGATTCCAAGTGGTTGCAGGTAACTTCTTCCAATCGATGGGAAATGCAAAAATAGCAGTTTTGCTCACTTTGTTACGGCAGGTAATTATTCTGATCCCTCTCCTGTTCATCCTTCCCAATCATTTTGGGCTGAATGGAATTTGGATGTCGATGCCGATTTCTGATTTCTGTTCTGCGATAATTGTTATGTTTTTCCTGGTCAATCAGTGGAAAAAACTGAATATCGCTTCCTGACAAAACCTACAAATTGTGACACGATTATAGCAGAATCGTTGTATTTTTGTTCTAACACAAAACCAACCAAGCCATGAACAAAAAACAACTTTTCGATTCACTTGCCGATGGAAATGCCATTTCACATACCCTATTCCGCCCAATCCTGATGCACTTTGCAGCCCGGTTTAATGGCAAAACTTACGGAGAATTTGCTTCTGAATATAAAGTACTGGTCGATTGCAATATCCGGGCAATGGAACATTTTGATACCGACATGGTCGGTTTGATTTCTGATCCTTACCGCGAAACTTCGGCATTCGGTGCACCGGTAACTTTTATTTCTGAAGCTGTTCCGCGCTGCGAAAAACTGATCGTAAAATCATGGGACGACATCCACAACCTGCAGCGCCCTGATGTATGCAAATGTACACGTACCCTCGACCGCATTAAAGGCGCCGGACTTTTTCAGAAAAAATTACAGGGAACTGTTCCGGTAATTGGCTGGATTGAAGGGCCACTGGCCGAAGCCTGCGATTTGGCAGGAGTGAGCCAGATGATGATGAACCTGATGATGGATCCGGATTTCTGCAATCTGCTGCTCGATAAATGTACGGATACCGCCAAAGATTTCGCAAAAGCACAAATTGAAGCGGGATGCGATGTGATTGGAATAGGCGATGCGATTTGTTCGCAGATCGATCCGTTTACCTATGATACTTTTGTAAAAGAACGCCACCGCGAAATCATTGCTTTTATACATGCCAACGGTGCCCGAACCAAACTGCATATTTGCGGCGATATTACTCATTTATTGCCATCGCTCAAAGATTTGGGAACCGATATACTCGATCTTGATTATGATGTTGACATTGCCCATGCCCGTTCTGTGGTGGGAGAAAAAACTATTTTGTGCGGTAACATAGAACCTGTGTTAATTCAAAACGCCAATCCTGAAGAAGTTGAGCGCTTATCCCGCGAATTGGTTACCCAACACGGTCATGAACGTTTCATTCTTTCAGCAGGATGTGAAATAACAGTGGGTACTTCGCCAGAAAACCTGATGGCCATGCGGAAAGCGAGTTGGTATTAACGACAAACCCATTTACATTTCATTGGATCCATGAAGTGACAAGTAGCTAAATTTCTACTTGTTAGTTAATTAGACATAAACAGAACGAAAATTGGACAAGGTTAAAGGCAAAACAAGAACTCCATTGAACCGATTAAATAATCTCCGAATTCCACAATGCTTTCAGAAACTGCTCTGCCGGAATAATCTCGACACCATTTATCATTCTTGAATATTTATCTAAAGAAACAACAATGGCTCTGGCTTGCGGAAAATCTTCCTTAAATGCTTTTAATCCCTTTAGATGACGCGATTTCACTTCGTCCGTTGATTTTATTTCAATAGCAATTCGTCCGTTACCAATAATCGTATCCACCTCGTATCCTGAACTTGTTCTCCAATAGGTAATATTTTCAACTGACTGTGTGTAACCTAAATAGGCAATTAATTCCTGAATAATTAAATGCTCGAATGAATGACCAAAAATTTCTGTCCCAGGTAATATATTTTTACGATTCAGCAAATAATTGGCAATACCAACATCGAAAAAGTAAAACTTGGGCGCCAGAATTGCCCTGCGTTTTACAGTAGCAGTAAAGCCGGGAATGAGATACCCTATCAAAGTATCCTTCAAAATTTCAAAATAATCTTTGACTGTCCGATGATCGATGCCGCAATCCTGTGCTATGTTCTTATAAACAATCATTTCGCCATTACTCATTGCAGCAACTTCCAGAAAACGGGAAAAAGATTTTAAATTTCTGGACAAAGCTTCTTCCCTAATCTCCTCATTCAAATACACTCCAATATAGGCGCGAAAACGTTCCCAAGGGTTACTAACCATATAATGCCTGGGGATCAGACCATTATTTACTGCTTTAAACAGATCAAAATCCGGAATTTCGGAGCTGACTAACGGAAATAGAATTTTCCTCAAAGCTCTACCTCCCAATAAATTAGCACCACTTCTGATTAATTTGCGAGGGCTCGATCCACTCAAAATAAATCGAATCTTTTTCTTGTGAATCAATGCATGTATTTCATCCAAAAGCTGAGGCACTTTTTGTATCTCATCAATAATCACCAAATCACCTTCATTCATCGATTCCAATTCCTCACTCAACAACGAAGGCCTGCGCAGGAACCGCTCAAATTCTTTTGCCTGTAATAAATCATAATATCTTGCCTGCGGATAGATTTGCTCGAGCAAAGTTGTTTTACCTACCTGGCGTGCCCCCCATAAAAAGACACTGTCATTATTTTCATCCTTTAACGATAATTTGCGGATATACATTTCAATAATTGCTAATATATCATGATAAAATTACATCTGATGATTCAAATATAGAAAATAATATCCAACAACTCATTTATATTCAGTCGAAAAAGCAAAATATATAGTCGGAACTGATTTTACACTGCTCAGTCTTTTATTCTACCAGGTACACATATTGAACGGGAATTGGACAAGGGTTCGAATTAGGTTTATAATCACCAACCCTACTATCAACTATTTCTGGTAGGCTCAGACCAAATCGCAGGCTTCGGGAGGCATCCAATGCTTGTCTTTGCCTTCCCACTTAATATTGCAGCCAATCGGGTTGGTTACTGGAATTGAAACCGGCTGTCGGGCAATTATTTCTGAAAGCGCCCGATCGAGATCATTTACTGTAATTTTTGATGCATCCCGCGGCCGATCGACTGCCCGGCCTGTATAAACCAATTTCCGGGATTGATCGAACACAAAAAAATGCGGAGTTTTAAGCGCTCCGTAAGCCAATGCAACCTGCTGCGTTTCGTCGTGCAGATAAACCCATGGGAACCGGTTTTCATTTATCCGAATGACCATATTTTCGAAACTGTCTTCCTCGTAAGTGTTCGGACTGTTCGAATTAATTGCCACAAAGCGAACTCCTTCAGGATAAAACCGTTCGGCTGTTTTCCGGGTTACCTCTTCGCTACCAAGCACATACGGACAATGATTGCAGGTAAAAAATACTACTAAAATCGGAGCATCCTTAAAATCAGCCAATTGATAAGTTTTCCCGTCGGTCGCCTTCAGGCTGAAATCGGGGGCATAGCTGCCTGTTTGCAATGTATATGACATAAAACTAAAAACTAATCTTCTTCTGAAGTTGCAATTATCTTCTTGTTTTTCAGCACATTCACAATCACATCTACAATATGATCGTCGAGCATGGTCGAGTAATTGAAAATCAGGTCAAAATCATTGTTATCGAGTTCCCGTCCGGCTACATGTTCAACAAACAAGTTACGCTGGCGGTCAACTTCGAGTACATATTCCTGCGCATCGGCCCATGAAAGGTTGCTGATTTGCATGATGCGATTGATACGCCAATCAAGCGGAGCCTGAAGTTTAACGCTTAACCGTTTCGGAATATCGTGAGCAATTACACTCGCTGCACGGCCAACAATAATGTAATGACCTTCTTCAGAAATACTCCGGATAACACTCTTCATTGTGTCGATCACCTGCTGGTCGTCGGCATCATACACTTTTGAAGTGGAAAATGCTGTAGTGACATCGTGAATACTCTTTTTTACTTCACCCAAAAAAACATTTTTAACACGTTCGGGGTGCATTTCCAACTCACCGGCAGTCAGCTCAATTACTTCCTTGCTAACCCATTTCCATTCAACATCTGTTTTTGTCTCCGAAAGGTAATTGTAACCGGTCAAAATTTTTGACAACTTGGTAGCAATGCGGTTGGCTGAGCATCCACACTCGCGCGAAATAGTAACAACAGGGCCGGGATGTTGCGATTTCCGGCCACTTACTTTCCCGGCCTGAGCCAGATAATTGCTTAAAAAATCTTTCATAGTGGAGATTATTAATTCGGGATATATTACTTTTTTAGATCGATTATTATTTTATAAAACTACAAATCAAAACACAAGCAAAAAAGCTAACCTGTTATACAATATCAAAAGGTGTTAATGTTTTACAACTATTTTAAAAACATTGAAAAGCCAAATACTTTTCAAACAATGGTCAGTTGATTGTATTGTATTCAAAATTTCCATTCCCAAATTGAATTTGCTGCTCCATTATTTTTACATTGCAACAACTTAATCTGACGTAGGATATGAAAATAAAACACCTGATCAGTTTTATCATTGCACCAATCATCTCGTTGGCAATTATCCTTTTCGGCGATCTTAAACATGGAGAACCAGCTGTTACCAATACTCTGGCGGTTGCCTTGCTGATGGCCGTTTGGTGGATAACCGAAGCTGTACCATTGGCAGTTACATCACTGTTGCCGGTTGCACTTTTCCCGCTTTTTGGTATTATGGATGCAAAAAATGTGTCATCCACCTATTTCAATAATGTCATTTTTCTGTTCATGGGCGGCTTTGTAATTGCATTGGCCATGCAGCGATGGGATCTTCACCGGCGGATAGCACTTAAAATTTTACTGATTACAGGTGTAAGTCCCGGTAGAATTTTATTGGGATTTATGCTGGCTACCGCATTTCTATCGATGTGGATGTCGAACACTGCCACCGCCATGATGATGATGCCCATTTTAATTTCGGTCATCGATAAACTTGAGGAATCCATCGGTAAACATGAAATAAAAGGCTATTCAGTTGGCTTGCTGCTTGGCGTTGCTTACAGTGCTTCAATCGGTGGAATCGCTACTTTGGTGGGGACTCCGCCTAACCTGTCATTTGTGAGAATTTTTGAAATCTATTTCCCCAATGCTCCTGAAATTTCATTTGCCGCCTGGATGCTATTTGCCCTTCCGATAAGTGTTATGCTATTTATAAGCGCCTGGGTTTATTTATACTATGCCTACAGGCAGAAAAGACAAAACTGGACAAGCGTCAGCAAACATACATTTCGCGATCAGCTTCACGAAATGGGTCCAATGCGATACGAAGAAAAAGTTGTTCTCATTGCTTTCATTTCGGTTGCACTTCTTTGGATTTTCAGATTGGATCTTGATTTAGGCTGGATCAAAATTCCCGGCTGGTCGGGTATTTTTCCTAAAAGCTCTTTTCTTGATGATGGAACAGTCGCTATTTTTGTCGCAATTGTACTTTTCATACTTCCATCAAAATCACCAGTTTTTAAAAGGATTATGGATTGGGAAGGTGCCACTAAAATACCGTGGCATATCATTTTGCTTTTCGGGGGTGGTTTCGCATTGGCTTCAGGAATTAAAGAATCAGGACTTTCGACCTGGTTTGGCGAACAGCTTATTTTCGTTGCCGATTTTAATCCAATTGTGGTGATCCTGTCAGTCGCTCTGTTAATTACTTTCCTTACTGAATTAACTTCAAACACTGCCACCACCGAGATGATTCTTCCAATTCTGGCCGGAATCGCCATCAGTTCAGAAATCAATCCGTTGCTTCTAATGTTGCCGGCCACTCTTTCTGCTTCCATGGCTTTTATGTTGCCGGTTGCAACACCTCCAAATGCCATTATTTTCGGTACAAACCGGGTAACAATAATGCAAATGGCCAAAGCTGGCTTATTTCTAAATCTGGTTGGAGCAGTAATTATCACATTGATGACTTATCTGCTGGGAACTTTCGTCTTCGATATTAATATTGGTGAATTTCCTGATTGGGCAATTCCGAAATAAAAGCTATTACTTCTTCACAAAAATATGCTTCGGGTATTCAATATCAGTCAGAAACAGCCCATGCGCCGGAACTGATAAACCCGCGGCACCACGGTCTTTTTGCTCAATTACTTTTCTGAAACCTGCAAGATCCATTTTACCTAGCCCCACTTCGAGCAGAGTACCAACCACAGCACGAACCATATTCCGCAAAAAACGGTCGGCTTTAACCGTAAAAATCAAATTGCTGCCATGCTGTGTCCATTCAGCCTGAATGATTTTGCAATTGTTGGTTTTTACATCGGTATGCAATTTACTAAAACTGGTAAAATCAATGTATTCAAATAAAATCAGACATGCTTCGTTCATTAATACCAAATCAGGCTGTTTGAAAAAATACCACGAAGTTTCAACCGTAAAAGGATCTTTTTGCAAATTCAGGTGGTATTGGTAGGTTCGCGAAACCGCATCAAAACGTGCATGTGCATCAGGCTGAACTTTGCTAATGTGAAAAATCGAAAGGTCGTCTTTCAGGAAACTATTCAGTTTATGGGTAAAATCCGGATGATCCAGATCGGGTTTCGAAGAATCGAAATGCGCTACAAAATAGCTTGCATGAACACCTGTATCTGTCCGCCCGGCACCAGTAACCTCTACCCTCTCGCGGGTGATGGTACTTAGCGCATTTTCAATACATTCCTGAACAGTTACAGCGTTGGGTTGCACCTGCCAGCCATGAAACCGGGTGCCCTTGTATGCTAGTTCTATGAAATACCTTTGTGTCAATTGTTTGATTTTTGGCAAAAATAAAAAAGTGAATCCATATTCTGTTAAAGATCGTCGTTTTTATTAATTTCACGGCCTTTCAATTCTACTTTAACAGATTCTATTCAGAGAATGATTTTTCAGCTTTTTCACCCCGCCCCTAAAGGGAGAAAGCTGAAAAATCAATCTTTTCCCTTTAGGGATTCAGGGTAAAAAAGGTTGATTTTTCAATTGTGTTAAAGTAGAATCTAAGCCTAAATAGCTTAACAAAATTTAACGAAAATTTATCCTTTTTCAAGCATGGATAGTTTATTTTCGTGTTCGCAAAAAAAAACAAAAAAAATAAATCATTTATCTGAAAAAAACATGGATCAAACAGTTGATATCCGCGAATTAAACGAAAGAATTCAAAGAGAAAGTTCGTTTGTTGACATCATCAGCATGGAGATGAACAAAGTAATTGTCGGGCAAAAACATCTGATCGAAAGCCTTCTGGTTGGACTTTTATCGGGTGGTCATATTTTGCTTGAAGGAGTTCCCGGATTGGCGAAAACACTGGCAATTAACACGCTTGCAACAAGTATCGATGCAAAATTTGCACGTATTCAGTTTACACCCGATCTTTTGCCTGCCGACCTTCTGGGTACCATGATTTACAGTCAGAAAAAAGAAGAATTCGTGGTTAAAAAAGGGCCAATCTTCACCAATTTCGTACTGGCCGACGAAATAAACCGTGCTCCCGCAAAGGTACAATCGGCCTTGCTCGAAGCCATGCAGGAACGTCAGATTACGATTGGCGAAAATACCTACAAACTTCAGGAACCATTCCTTGTAATGGCAACGCAAAACCCCATCGAACAGGAAGGAACTTATCCGCTGCCCGAAGCCCAGGTTGACCGTTTTATGCTGAAAGTAGTGATCAATTATCCGACGAAAGAAGAAGAAAAACTGATCATTCAGCAAAATCTTCTGAAGCAGTTCCCTGTTGCAACAAAAGTTATCCGCCCCGAGGATATTCTGAAAGCCAGGGAAGTGGTGAAAGATGTTTACATGGACGAAAAAATACAGAAATACATTGTTGACATCGTGTTTGCGACCCGCGATCCGAAAGCCTACAAACTCGATAAATATGTCGAAATGATTACTTACGGAGGTTCCCCCCGCGCAAGTATCAGTCTGGCACAGGCAGCCAAAGCATTCGCATTTATTAAACGTCGCGGCTATGTTATTCCTGAAGATGTTCGTGCCGTTTGCCCGGACGTGATGCGCCACCGTATCGGATTGAGTTACGAAGCCGAAGCAAACAACATTACTTCCGAAGAAATTATTGCTGAAATTCTGAATACCGTTGAAGTTCCTTAGTAAAACGATACGGGTTACGAGTTACGGGTTGAGTGTAAACCCGAAACCCGCAACCCGGAACATGAAAATTAGATGGAAACAAGCGAACTAATAAAACGAGTCAGGAAGATTGAGATCAAAACCCGTGGGCTGAGCCGCAACATTTTTGCAGGCGAGTATCACAGTGCGTTTAAGGGTCGGGGTATGGCTTTCAGCGAAGTTCGTGAATACCAGTTTGGCGACGATATCCGCAACATCGACTGGAATGTAACCGCCCGCTACAACAAGCCATTCGTGAAGATTTACGAAGAAGAACGCGAGTTAACGGTAATGTTGCTGATAGACATGAGCGGATCGCGCGAGTTCGGTTCGACAGACAAACTCAAAAAGAACCTTATTACCGAAATCGCTGCCATCCTTGCATTTTCGGCCATTCAGAACAACGATAAAATCGGGGTAATTTTCTTTTCCGAAAAAATCGAAAAATTTATCCCGCCGAAAAAAGGACGAAGCCACATCCTTCGAATCATTAGCGAACTGATTGATTTTGAACCAAAAGAACGCGGAACAGATATCTCCGGTGCCATCCGCTATATGACCAATGCAATTAAAAAACGTTGTACTGCTTTTGTCATTTCCGATTTTATACAAAAAGAAAATTCGCTCGAAAACGCACTATCTATTGCCAATAACCGGCACGATGTGGTGGCCTTGCGAATTTACGACGAACGTGAAACCGAGTTACCCGATATCGGAATGATTAAACTGAAAGATGCCGAAACCGGAAATTACACCTGGGTTGACAGTTCAGACCGCAGAGCCAGGCAGATTTACCGCTCGTGGTGGAACGAATTATCGACTCAGCTCGATAACAATTTCAGGAAAAGCGGAGTCGATTACGTGAATATCAGTACCAATCACGACTATGTAAGAGCATTGATCAGTCTGTTTAAAAAAAGAGGATAAAACTTTTTTGTTATGAAATCAGCAAAATTTATTGTCGTACTGTTTGTTCTGCTTTCAGGAA
>JAHEYU010000029.1:0-17016 GCA_023251435.1 Bacteroidota bacterium | reverse complement strand
GGAAGTTTACAGCTTCTGAGAGCACAGCAGGTAACCGTTAAGGCCAGTATCGACTCAACCCATATACTCATTGGTGATCAGCTGAAGCTTGTGCTGGAAGTTGAAAAGCCAAAAGACTGGGATGTTCAGTTTCCACTTGTACCCGACACTTTTGGCTCGAACATCGAAGTGGTAAAAAGACTGCCAGTTGATACCATTAAGCTCGATAATGAAGAGCTTGAAAAACTGTCGCAAAGCTTTCTGATAACCTCGTTTGATAGTGGTATGCACCAGATTCCTTCATTTTATTTTAAACTGAAGTACAATAAGCTGAAAGATTCAATCGCCACAAAAGCGTTGATGTTTCAGGTGCTTACCATGAAAATTGACACGGCCAAAGGCCCGGTCGATATTAAACTTCCTTATGCAGCACCGGTTACACTAAAAGAAGTTACTCCTTATATACTGGGAATCATCCTGATAGCTGCCATTATCTTTTTCATTTTCTATTACATGAAATGGAAGAAAAAGAATGTACCACTTTTCAGCAAACCAGAGAAACCCGCAGAACCGGCTCACATTGTGGCCTTGCGCGAACTTGACCGGATAAAAGCACAAAAACTTTGGCAGCAGGAAAAAATAAAACAGTATTACAGCGAAGTGGCAGACACCATCCGTGCTTACGTAGAGCGAAGGTTCGACATTCCGGCAATGGAACAAACTTCGACCGAAACAATCGGGGTTTTCAAACAACGCAAAGATTTAATTGATGCGACCTCGCTCAATCAGGTGCAGCATATCCTGAGCCTTGCCGACCTTGTTAAGTTTGCAAAATACACCCCTTTGGTTGACGACAATAACCTGACGCTAATGAATGCTTATTTCTTTGTGAACCAAACAAAAAAGGAAGAAGTTAAAGCGCCGGAAAAACCGGAAACAGAGTCTGACGCAGAGGAAGTAGCCGTATAAAAAGCGATTTAAAATGAACGGAATAAGTTATAACAATCCAGAGTTTTTTTATTTGCTTCTTCTTTTACTGCCCATGATTGCATGGTATTTATGGAAGCAGAAAAAAGCAGGAGCCAGTATTCAGTTTTCGTCTGACATGGGATTTGCCCGGATTCCGAAAAGCTGGAAATACTATTTCAGGCACAGTGTGTTTGTGTTGCAGATTTTAAGCCTTTCGATGCTGATTGTGGCGCTGGCAAGACCCCAATCGCAGAACAACTGGTCGAATGTTACCACCGAAGGGATCGACATTGTGATTGCCCTCGATATTTCCAGCTCAATGCTCGCCATGGATTTCAAGCCAAACCGCATAGAAGCTGCCAAAGATGTTGCAACCCAGTTTATTTCGGGTCGTACGAACGACCGCATTGGACTGGTGGTTTTTGCCGGGGAAAGCTTTACCCAATGTCCGCTGACAACCGATCGCGCAGCTGTTATCAACCTGTTTAAAGGACTTGAAAGCGGCATGATTGAAGACGGAACTGCCATCGGAAACGGGCTGGCAACTGCCGTTTCGAGGTTAAAAGACAGCGATGCCATTAGCAAGGTTGTGATATTGCTGACCGACGGAGAAAACAATCGCGGCGAAATTGCACCGGTAACTGCTGCCGAACTGGCAAAAACTTTCGGTATCCGGGTTTACACTGTTGGAGTCGGAACAATCGGAATGGCTCCCTACCCGATTCAAACTCCGTTTGGCGTGCAGGTGCGCGATGTGGAAGTTAAAATTGACGAAGAAACGCTGCAGAAAATTGCCGCAACAACCGATGGAAAATATTTCAGAGCGACCAACAACAACAAACTGGCCGAAATCTATCAGGAAATCGACAAGCTGGAAAAATCGAAAATCGATGTAAAAGAATTCAGCAAAAAAGAAGAAGGCTACCTGAAATACGCCCTATTCGGCGCTTTACTAATATTGGCTGCCATATTTCTGAAAACCACTATTTTCAGGAATATACCATAGCCTGAATGATAATTTATGAATGGAATAACCAATCATGAATATTGAATAAGAAATATAAAATTTCCAATATCGAATATCCAATAATGAAAGCGAACTTGGAACTTTGAACTTGAAACTTTGAACTTTGAACTTATAGAGCATGTTTAGATTAGCAAACCCGGAATATTTATATGCACTGCTGCTGATACCGGCATTGATAGTCTTTTTCTGGTATTCCAGAATTCAAAGGAGAAAGGCTTTGGCAAAATTCGGTCAAAAGGAAATCATGTCGGTTTTGATGCCCAACGTGAGTGCGGCGCGTCCTGTAATTAAATTCATAGTCTTATTACTGGCTCTTGCCAGCATTATTATAGCAATTGCCCGTCCGCAGTTTGGTTCAAAACTTAAAACCGTAAAACGAGAGGGAATCGAACTCATTATTGCGCTCGACGTTTCGAACAGCATGATGGCCGAAGATATCCAGCCAAACCGACTGGAGCGGTCGAAAAGAGCCATCTCGCAACTCGTGGATAAACTGAGCGACGACAAAATCGGATTGATCGTTTTTGCCGGCGAAGCATTCACCCAATTACCCATTACGACCGACTATGTTTCGGCCAAATTATTCCTGAATTCAATTAGTCCGCAAATAGTTCCGACACAGGGAACTGCCATAGGTGCAGCAATCGACCTTGGAATGAAATCATTCTCGCCACAATTTGCAGGCAGCAAAGTGATAATTGTAATTACCGACGGAGAAAACCATGAAGATGATGCTGTAGGTTCTGCCTCCAATGCTGCCAAAGAGGGAATTGTAGTGCATACCATTGGAATGGGGTTGCCGCAAGGCGCACTTATTCCGGTTAATTCGAACGGGCAAAAAACTTACAGAAAAGACAATCAGGGGAATACGGTAGTGACCAAACTAGACGAACCAATGCTTCAAAAAATTGCAGAAGCAGGAAAAGGAGTTTATATCAGAGCGAACAATACTCAGGTTGGATTGAATACTCTTTTCGACGAAGTAAATAAAATGGAAAAGACGGAGATGGAATCACAAATTTATGCCGATTACGACGATAAATTTCAGTATTTCATCGGACTCGGACTGTTCCTGATCTTCCTGAACTATCTGATACTTGAGCGGAAGAATAAATACTTTAAGAATTTCAAACTATTTAGCGATAGAAAATAAAACGATATGAGACGAGCAAGTTTACTGATCATTTTTCTGTTGGCTTTGGTACTTTCGGGCCATGCTCAAAACGAACGGAAATTTGTGCGGCAGGGAAATAAATATTACGGGGCAGCTATAAAGGATTCGACAAAACTCGATACCATTCAGTTCAATAAAGCCGAAATTGAATACCGGAAAGCCCTTGAGAAAAAGCCTGATGATCCGAAATGGAATTTCAATCTGTCTAATGCCCTTTACAAGCAAATGAAGTTTGAAGAATCGGCAGAGAAATTTAAGGAAATATCCGACAAAACTTCGGATAACATGGATAAAAGCCGGGCACTCCACAACCTGGGCAATTCGCTGCTCATGAACAACAAACTCGATGAAAGTATTGAGGCTTACAAACAAGCTCTGCGAAACAATCCGGCTGATCTTGAAACCAAGTACAACCTTCTGTATGCCATGAATTTGAAGAAAAAGCAAGAAGAGCAGCAGAAGAAAGATCAGGAGAAAAACAAAGATCAGAACAAAGACGAGAATAAAGACAAGGATAAGAATAAAGACCAGAACAAGGATCAGCAAAAGAAAGATCAGCAGCAGCAACAGCAACAGCCACAAAATAAAATATCGAAGCAAAATGCTGAACAGATGTTGCAGGCGCTTGAAAACAGCGAAAAGAAAACGCAGGAAAAAGTAAAAAAAGAAAAAGCGCTTCAGGCAAAATCGAAGCAAGTTGAAAAAGACTGGTAGGGAAAAGGCGACGGGGCGATTGGGAGACAGGGCGACGAGGAGACTTGGCGATTGGGCGACGGGAAACGATACTACTACTTGGAAGATTGAACTTTGAACTGTACTTTTGAATGTTTTTGAAAAAACCTTGAATAAACTATGATCAAAAAACTTAAAATACTGCTGATATTGACATTTGTAAGTTATGCAGCATTGGCCGACAATGTTCGGTTCGTCATGGAAGGCCCTGAAGTTGTCGCCATGGGAGAACAGTTCAGGCTCGGTTTTACATTGAACGACAAAGGCACCGATCTTCAGCTGCCCGATCTGTCGAACTTTGATGTTCTGATGGGGCCATCAACCTCGCAGAGCTCTAGTTTCCAGATGATAAACGGAAAGACAACTCAGTCGGTAAGTTTTTCCTACATGTTTGTTCTCCGCGCCAAGAAGGAAGGCAAATTTACCGTCCGTCCCGCGTCCATCAAAGTTGATGGGAAAACGTACGAATCGAACCCTCTCGACATTCAGGTTGTAAAAGGTCAGCCACAGCAACAAGCAGGATCAGCACAACAAAACGATCAGGAAAAAGAGGCTGCTCCCGCCGGAAATATAAGTAAAGACAACCTGTTTGTGCGGGTAATACTCGATAAAACGAATGTTTCGAAAGGCGAGCAAATTATGGCAACCATCAAATTATACATCAGCCAGAATGTGCCGCTCAACGGATTCGACGAAGTGAAACTGCCTACCTACGAAGGATTCTGGACCAAAGAAATTGAGGTTCCGCAACAAGTTAATTTTACCCGCGAAGTATATAACGGAAAAATCTACCAGTCTGGAATTCTTAAAAAAACCATTCTTTTTCCGCAGCAAACCGGCAGTATTCGTATCGAGCCATTCGAAATTACTTGCCTGGTTCGCCAGAGAATACGCCCACAACAAGGTTTTTTCGACGATTTCTTCGATAATTACACTGTTGTAAAAGCAAAAGTTGTAAGCGACCCTATTACAGTAAACGTTAAAGATTTGCCAAGTCCTCCTGAAAAATTCACCGGAGCAGTTGGGAACTTTAGTTTTGCTGGCGCGATAGACAAAACCAATGTCGCATCAAACGAGGCAGTTACTCTCAAACTTACTGTTTCAGGAAGTGGAAACCTATCGCTCATTAATGCACCAAAAATTGATTTGCCCCAGGATTTTGAAGCCTACGAACCCAAAACCAGCGACAGAACTGTTGCCAACGACAACGGACTAAGTGGAACTGTCTCGTTCGAATATCTTTTTATTCCGCGGTTTGCAGGTAATTTCACAATTCCGGCGGTCGAGTTTGTCTTTTTCAATCCCAACACCCGGCAATACGAAACCCGCTCGACTGAAGCTTACCAAATGACCGTTACGAAAGGTAACGACGACCAGAATGCTTCGGTAATGAGCTCCTATTCGAAACAAGATGTAAAGATGATCGGGAAAGACATCCGGTTTATCAAGCAAAACAAATCAAAACTCAAACCTAAAGGAAGTTCGTTTTTCGGAACCTTTGAGTTTTACGCGATTTATGTTTTGAGTTTTATTGCCTTCGCCATTGTATTTGTGCTCAACCGCAAAAAAATAAAAGAAAGTGCGAACCTTGCGCTGGTGCGAAACAAACGTGCCAATAAAGTAGCACTTAAACGCCTGAAAGACGCAGCCCGTTTCCTTAAGAACAACCAGGCCGAGCAATTCTACGAATCGGTTATAAAGGCACTTTGGGGCTATCTGAGCGATAAACTTTCAATTCCGGTGGCCGATCTCAACCGCGAAAAGGCTTCTGCCACGCTGCTCGAAAAAAGCATCGATCAGAATACAGTAAATGAATTGATGAAAATTATTGACGATTGTGAATTTGCCCGCTATGCACCTGCCGCATTTTCAGGAACAATGAACGAAATATACGATGGCGCTGCACGAGTGATGGGTATTTTTGAAAAGCAAATCAAGTAAACAATTTTCAGATGAAACGATTATTAAATACAATACTGGCAATTTTGGTTTCTGTAACACTTTTTGCACAAACCGACCTGCTGCAAAAAGGAAATGAACTTTACGCTAAAGATGAGTTTAAACAAGCCATTGATGTGTACAATCAACTATTGATGACTAACCTTGAGTCTCCTGAAGTTTATTTCAACCTTGGAAACGCTTATTACAAAACCGGTCAATACACCCTGTCGATCCTGAATTATGAAAGGGCGAAACTGCTTTCACCAGACGACGAAGACATCGATTTCAACCTCCAGGTTGCCAACCAGCATGTTGTTGACTCCATACAGGAATTGCCCGGAGTATTTATTGTGAGATGGTGGGATTCGCTTGTTAACAGTCAAACAACAGATGCATGGGCGATTATCAGTCTCATCAGTTTCATCCTGTTTTTAACGCTGGCCGGATTGTACTTCTTTTCCAGAACCGCCGACATCAGGCGGATATCCTTTTGGTCGGCCTGCTTTTTAATTACTATTACACTGTTCAGCTGGTCGTTTGCCGCCCGTCAAAAAGGCCGGATGGTCAATCATTCCTTTGCCATTGTAATGCAGCCAACAGTAACCGTTAAAAGTTCGCCTTCTGAAAAAGGAACCAATTTATTCGTAGTTCACGAAGGCTTAAAAGTAAAGATTACCGACCAGCTGGGCGATTGGCTTGAGATCAGATTGGCCGATGGAAACAAAGGATGGCTACTGACCGAATCGATCGAAAGAATTTAAGAAATCATCATTATTGATTGAAATGCCAGTCTGTTTTTATGATCAGGCTGGCATTTTGTTTTATTTTGCGGCACATTGCCAACCATTTTACGTATTGGTTGTTATCTATTCATAAATTTTTAACTATGGCTTATAATTTACTGAAAGGCAAAAAAGGGATCATTTTTGGTGCCCTGAATGCCGATTCAATTGCGTGGAAAGTTGCTCAGAGAGCATTTGAAGAGGGTGCAATATTTACACTTTCAAACACCGGAGTAGCAATGCGCATGGGCGATACAGCTAAACTGGCAGAATCGTGCAACACAGTTGCTATCGAAGCCGATGCTACCAGCGTTGAAGATCTTGAAAATCTTTTCAAACAATCCATGGAAGTGCTTGGAGGAAAAATCGACTTTGTACTTCACTCAATCGGGATGTCGCCAAACGTACGCAAAGGCAGGCATTACAGCGATTTAGACTACAACTACCTTACTAAGACGCTTGATATTTCAGCGGTATCGTTCCACAAAGTTTTGCAGGTTGCCCGTAAACTCGACGCGATGAACCAGTGGGGTTCGGTTGTTGCGTTGTCGTATGTGGCAGCACAGCGTACTTTCTACGGATACAACGACATGGCCGATGCCAAAGCATTGCTTGAGTCGATCGCCCGCAGTTTTGGATATATTTATGGTCGCGAACGCAATGTGCGTATCAATACCATTTCGCAGTCACCAACCTTAACTACCGCCGGAGCTGGAGTAAAAGGAATTGGCCAGCTGCTCGATTTCTCTGAACGCATGTCGCCACTGGGCAATGCCACCGGTGACGAATGTGCCGACTACTGTATTACGCTCTTCTCCGATCTGACCAAAAAAGTGACCATGCAAAACCTTTTCCACGATGGAGGTTTCTCTTCGATGGGTATGAGCCTGCGCGCCTTAACACAGTACGAAAAAGGACTTGGCTGCGAATGCGAATGCGGAAAAGAATCCCCTTGCGACGATCATCCGTTCGATTAATTCGCGATTATTAAGAACAACAAAACACCTAATATTAAAGGCCTTTCATTAAGTTGAAAGGCCTTTTGTATTAGAGAACATTGATTTTCCGGACAATTGTGCAAGTTTTATGAAATTCGGGTGTCAAATACACTAAATTCACGTTTGACAAGACTCAATGGACGAATCCGAACTAATAAAAGGTATTCAGCAAGGCGACCGCAAGGCCTTCCGGCTACTGGTAGAAACCTACCAGCGAATGGTTGTGAATACCTGTTTCGGAATTGTTCACAGTATGGCTGACGCGGAAGATCTGGCTCAGGATGTATTTTTAGAGATATTCAGGACTGCCGGAAATTTCAGGGGAGATTCCAAAATTTCAACCTGGTTGTACCGGATTGCCACCAACCGGTCGCTGAATTTCGTCCGTAATAAAAAGCGGAAAGGATTTTTTCAGTCGCTGGAAGAAACTTTTACCGGTGGAAAAAACCGGAACAGCGAAATTTCTGAAAACCGCAGCGATCAGCCCGACCATAATATTACTGACAGTCAGCGAAAAGATTTGCTGCATCGGGCCATCGATCAGCTACCAGAAAAACAGCGAATCGCCTTTACCCTGAATAAATACGAAGATCTGCCCTACCAGCAGATTGCTGAAATCATGGAAATCTCTTTGGCATCGGTTGAGTCGCTGATTCACCGGGCGAAGAAGAACCTTCAGGAACAACTTTTAGATTGTTACAAAAAAAAGTGTGTCTGAACGCAAGTTTTTAAAACGAATGGTGTCTTACATTAAAAGCAACAAAATGAAACACGAAAGCATCCATAAAGACCTGATCTTTTACCTCGACAACGAATTGCCGGAAGAAAAAAGGACTGCCATTGAAAACCATTTGGAGGGATGTGCCGACTGCCGCAGTTTTTTAGTCTTTATAAAGGAAGAAATGCAGATTATTGAAAAAGAAAAGAATCCGGAAGCTTCACCTTACTTTTTTGCACGGCTATACGCCCGGTTGGATGAACGTCCGGAATTCATGCCGCAAGGGTTGTGGATTCGTTTGGCTCAACCTGCATTCTTTTCAATGTTGCTGATTGCCGGAATTTATGGGGGACTTCGTTTAGGCAGCAATGCTTCTTCAGGAATAATTAATCAAGAACCTGCCAGCACCATTCAATTAATGAACGACTTTGAAGCGGAACCTATTGAATCATTTTTACTTGACGAATTATGAACCCAACAAATAAATACCGCTCGTTCATCTGGATCATTGTTATCCTGGTAGCCACGAATCTTTCGACGATCGCGTCTTTCTATTATCACCGCATTACCGAATTGGAATCGGTAAAAGTGGAACAGAACGAACAGACGAATATTCCGGGAGAACAACGCACCCGCTTTTTCAGGGACGAATTGAAACTTGATACTGCCCAGATTGATCAGTTCAGGGAAATAAACCGGACTTTCAACCGCACAGCCAGAGGCATTGAAATGAATTTGGCCCAATTGCGGGAGGATATGATCAAGGAACTGGGAACCCAAAATTCCGATAGTGCACAACTTGCCCGGATAGCTGTCGAAATCGGTGAAAATCATCGCGAACTCAAACAGGTAACAAGTACTTTTTACCTGAATATGAAAAAAATATGTACTGCAGAACAACAAGCAAAACTGCATGAAATATTTCAGTCGATGCTGAATAAAGAAAGTCAGGTAAACCTTCCCCAACCGGGAAATAAGGGAGGCCGATGGCGTAACAAATAAACAATCATTTATAGATTTCAATTATGAAAACAAGTCGTTTTAACCGGGTTGCAGGGATACTTATTGCTCTAACTTTATCTTCCGGCGCAGCAATTTCAGGTAATAATCCGGATGGAAAAGGGAAAAATAATGGCATGGCACAGCAAACCTGCATCAATTCAATTTCAGGACTAAGCGAGTATCAAAAACAGCGGATTACTTCAATGGAATCTCAAAATCAAACTGTTATAAATGACCTTCAGAAAAAAAGGCGTTCGGCAACGGAAAAGACTCAGAAAGAAGAGGTCAAAAAACGAATAGAGAAACAAGCTGAAACACATAGAAATGCGGTAACATCTGTCTTGAGCGCCGATCAGCAAAAGCAATTCCTTCAATTTCAAACCAATGGGGGCATTCAAAATCATCAGGGTGAAAAGCAAGGAATGGGTAAAGGAAGTGGCCACGGAAATGGTAACGGCTCCGGCAAAGGCAGAGGAAATGGAAACAGACACCAAATGTAAATTCAATTTTTTAATATAATAGATGTTAAACAATTAAAAACAAAAAAGATGAAAGCACAGATTTTTTTAACAGGATTGGCAATTGTGGCATTAACAACTTTTGCAAGCGCACAAAGTCCATGTGGTGGAAATGGAAGAGGAAATGGGAATTGCAACGGAACCTGCAAAGGTGTTGCCTTTGTTGACAGCAACAAAGATGGAGTTTGCGATAACGCCGGAACCGTTAAATCAGCCCCACAAAAAGGGAAAAGGGATGGCTCCGGCAATGGACAAGGACAGGGCAAAGGGAAAGGCAAAAACTTTGTTGACACCAACAGCAATGGGATTTGCGACACTTACGAAGCCCGTACAAAAAAGTAGTACAACCAATTAACGTTCAACAATTAAAACTGTATAATCATGAAAGCAAAGATTTTTTTATCGTCATTGATCATCATGAGTTCATTTGCATTATTTAGCTCATGCTCTGAAGGAGTTGCAGGAACTGAAGAAGAAACAACTGAATTAAAAAGTGCAACTGCCACCGCTCCTTGTATCTTAACCGGAACCATCGCCGATGTTCCAATTCCGGGTTGTACAATCACAGGTACGGTTACTGAAACTGAAGCGGCAGGTTTACTTTTTATGCGCGAAGAAGAAAAGATGGCCCGCGATGTTTACGCTTACCTGTACGAAAAATACAAATTGCCGGTATTTAAAAATATCACAAAAAGCGAAAATGCACACATGTCGGCAGTTCTTAGATTGATTGCTGGATTTAAAATTACCGATAACAGCAGCAACAATGCAGGCGAATTTACCAACACTCATATCTCAGAACTATACAAAAAATTGATTGAAATGGGAAATATCTCTGCTGTCGATGCATTGAAGGTTGGAGTTCTGATTGAACAATCTGACATTGCCGATCTTCAGAAAGAATTGTTGACAGTTGAGAACTCCTCTGTTAAAACTGTCTATGGCAATTTATTGAAAGGATCGGGAGCCCACCTGAAAGCATTCACCTGGAACCTGAAAGTCCGTGGAATAACCTTGTAAAACCAGTATCCGGGTATTTAATATTGCTGAATTGATTTGATTTAATGTTAAAATCCATTGACTATTCGATTGGCAGCAAGTGTTCTACCATGAAATACTTGACCCAACTACCAATAGTCTTTGGATTTTATTTATTTTAGTGCTCACTCTGGAAAAAAAGTTCAAGTACAGAATGGCTCTTTAAGGATGATGCATCAGGAAGGAAATCAAATCACGCAGCGAATTTTTATCAGGAATATGATGTGTTCCAGCTGCATCCGTGTGGTGAAAGAAGACCTGACCAAACTTGGTGTTGCAGTACTCGAAGTTAAACTGGGTGAAGCGACCATCTGTTTTAATCCTGAAAAAATCAGTAATAATCAGATAAACGAAGTTTTACAGGAATTGGGGATGGGGCTGATAAGCAACAGAGATGAAATACTGGTTGAACAAATCAAACAAACAATCATCGAGCTTGTCCACTACATGAACAATGTGGATTCAATCGTCCGGAAATCGGAATATCTGGTCGAAAAAATGGGGCGAAGCTACCAGACTTTGTCCAAGCTGTTTTCGAAAGTTGAACCCATTACCCTCGAGAAATACATCATCCTGCAAAAAATTGAGCGGGTTAAAGAACTGGCCATGGAAGATAAAATTTCGTTGAGCGAAATTGCATGGATGATGGATTACAGCAGTCCTCACCACCTTTCCAGCCAGTTTAAATTGATTACCGGAATTTCACTTTCCGACTATAAAAAAGATCCTGCTGCCTTCAAAAAGCCGATAGACAAATTGTACTGAAGCTGTCGCTTTTACCTTTAAATATAAATCATTTACCAAATTCTGCATCATGTAAATTTCAGGTTGTTGTATTTTTGATTCATACAAAACAACAAGATGAAAATAACAGACGAAGTAAGAATTAGCGACAACGGATTTGTATTTAATTCAAAAACCGGCGATTCGTTTAATGTAAATCCTACCGGACTGGAGCTAACAAAACTGATTGCCCTGGGTCATGATTTTGACACGATCAAGAACATATTTCTGGAAAAATATGAATTGGACGATCTGACCTTTGAAAAGGACTTTTACGAATTTTGCGCCCTGATCAAATACCACCAGATAACCTCGCAGGAAGATCCACTCGACTTTAAATAAATCAACAACCATGTCGAAGTTAAAACTTACAATAGCTGTAA
The DNA here is from genome assembly GCA_023251435.1 of Bacteroidota bacterium. Classification (GTDB taxonomy): domain Bacteria; phylum Bacteroidota; class Bacteroidia; order Bacteroidales; family Prolixibacteraceae; genus Aquipluma. The sequence continues at coordinate 4,972 of JAHEYU010000029.1, read as the reverse complement.
CCGGGCTTAACAACACGGATAATCCGGGACCTGGAGTACCGGTAATCCGGTCGTTAAAAGCATCTCCGGAATTCGATCTCCGGATTATCGGGCTGGTTTACGAAACGCTCGAACCGGGTATTTATATGGAAGGTTTGTGCGATAAAATATTTCAGATTCCTTATCCATCAACAGGTTCAGACGAATTGATCGACCGCATTGAGGAAATACACCGGCGTGAACCAATTGATGTGTTAATCCCAAATTTTGATGCCGAATTGTTTTCATTTATGAAAAATGAAGACCGTCTGTTAAGAAGTGGAATCCATACTTTTTTACCAACATTCAAACAGTTTCAGGAAAGAGATAAGGACAAACTTCCGGATTATGGCGAGAAATACGACATAAAAGTCCCGGCTAGTTTAAACCTGGGTAGCCAGAACCAGATTTCGGAAATCAAAGAGAAATTTGAATACCCCGTGATGGTCAAAGGAAAGTTTTATGATGCTTACATGGCTTATAATCCGGAGCAGGTTAAACAGGCTTTTAACAAGATTTCGTCCAAATGGGGCCTGCCTGTGATTATTCAGGAATTTGTAAGGGGAACTGAAGTGAACGTAATTGCACTTGGCGATGGACAGGGAAATACCATTGCTGCTGTACCGATGCGAAAACAATATATTACCGACAAGGGAAAAGCCTGGGGCGGAATCACTTTGTCGGACGATAAAATGCTGGAAATTACCCGAAGCCTCATCCGTAAAACCAAATGGAAAGGCGGAATGGAACTCGAACTGATCAAAACTGTTAAAGACGAATATTACCTCATCGAAATCAATCCGCGGATTCCGGCATGGGTCTATCTGGCAGTTGGCGCAGGGCAAAATATTCCGGAAGCATTGGTAAAACTGGCTTTGGGGCATGAAGTTGCGCCAATGGAATCGTATGCTTCTGGAAAAATGTTTGTTCGATATTCGTATGATATTATTGTTGATCTGGAAAAATTTGAAACAATTGCAATGAACGGAGAAATATAAAACAGTTACAAATCATGGACAAATTAAAATACGACAAACCGTCTATCAGTAAGATTAATGCCGGAATGCCAAGCAAATTTGGGTTACCTGTAAAGCAAAAAATCATTTCTGAAATCGAAGGGATTAAAGTCTCTGCATTAATTGAAGAATACGGGTCGCCACTTTTTGTTATTTCTGAAAATACCATTCGGGAAGTGTTTGCAGAAGCGAAACGCGCCTTTGAAACCCGGTATCCAAAAGTACAATTTGCATGGTCGTACAAAACCAATTACCTCGATGCCGTTTGCAGTATTTACCACGACGAAGGTTCGTGGGCCGAGGTCGTTTCAGGCTTCGAATTCGAAAAAGCCCTTTCAAATGGAGTGAACGGTTCGCAAATTCTGTTTAACGGGCCCGACAAATCGGAAGCAGATTTAATCATGGCCATCGAAAACAATGCCTGTATTCACATCGACCATTTCGACGAACTTTATTTGCTGATTGAAACAAGTCGCAAATTGCAGAAAAAAGCCAGGGTGGCCATCCGGGTAAATCTGGATGCCGGAATCTATCCAATTTGGGACCGCTTTGGTTTTAATTACGAAAATGGCGACGCATGGAACGCAATTAACCGGATTATGCTGGCCGAAAGCCTTGAACTGATTGGGTTGCATACCCACATCGGAACCTATATTATGGCACAGACAGCTTATGCGATTGCCGCGTCCAAACTGGCCAACCTTTACATAGCCATTCACCGGAAATTTGATTACTGGTTAAAATACATCGATCTGGGTGGCGGATTTGCTTCGAAAAATACACTCAAAGGCGCTTACATGCCCGGTTCCGAAACATGCCCATCGTTCGACGAGTATGCTGAGGCGATTTCAAACGCGCTGATTTCTTCGGAAATTCCGCACGAAAATCTACCGATACTTTTCCTTGAAACCGGACGCGCTTTAATCGACGATGCCGGGTATTTACTCACCACGGTAATTGCGAACAAAAGGCTAAACAACGGAAGACGTTCGATGGTCATCGATGCCGGAGTCAATTTGCTGTTTACATCCTTCTGGTATAATTTGGGTGTTTATCCAACCCGCGAGTTGGGACATGCAGAGGAATCTACGATTTATGGCCCGCTGTGTATGAATATCGATGTAGTCCGCGATGCCATTGTATTTCCACAGGTTAAAACCGGTGAACAGCTGGTGATTGAACGGGTTGGAGCCTACAACATCACACAATCGATGCAATTTATTACTTATCGTCCCAACGTGGTATTGATTGATATGGAAGGAAAAACACACATTATCAGGAAAAAGGAAAACCTGGAAACGTTTAAGCAAGCGGAGGAGAATCCAAAGAGAAAGAGTTAGTTTAAATTCGAAATGATGATTAACCGAACAATACACGTCCTGAAAGGAATACATATAGGAAATTACAAAATGCAGTAATACAAATATATACGATGTTATTTCATTTCTATTCTTGCCATATTTCTTACCACGTCAGGTCCTTATTACTTTATTTTGCATATAAAAGCTCATGACTGATTGAGAATCATGGACGAAGATATAAAAAACAAAGCGTACAAATAATCAATTTATTTATACATCAGCATATAGCTGATGATTGGGTTCGAATCCTAGCTGGGTCACGATTAGGAAAAATAAAAGCCTTGTTATCAAACGATTGCAAGGCTTTTTCAATTTATTCATACCACATTTCATACCACATTTATTTATTTACTGCTTTACAGGCCAATAAAAGACCCATAATTGTTTGTCAATCATGGGTCAAAATTGGGTCAATATTTATTTAGTAAATCACAAAAAATCCAACTTATTTACTTCGCAGCCTAAAGCTGCCACCTCCTTTTCTAAAGTTTGGAATGATGGCATTGAAGATTGTCAGAAGGAAGTTCACAATCGAATTGTCCTTTTCTGTGGGGGTTAATCGGGCAATCAGGTCAAAGAACCCAAGCAGTCCCAAAAGCAATGCTCCCCAATGATCAGTTAAAAAGTTTCCAGCAGGTTGCTCCACATTGGTTTGTTCCGGGGTAACCAGATCACCTCCTTCCTCCTGCACCAAGCCTGAAGTTGCGATTTCGGGGTTATCTGCTGTGATGGAAGTTTGATCGGGTACGGAAGAAGCCTTTACGTGATTGCCCTGTGAAACGGTAAAGAGCAACCCGATCATCAAAATCATTACTGAAAGAAATTTTCTCATGGTGATAAGTTTTTGAGTTTAATAATGAATGTGGATCAAATTTGGGCAAAGTGGTCTGGCAGGGAAAGGACAACTTGATTGAGAAGCGCAGCGACTAAAAAAGGGGATTTTCTAATCCCCCATTTTTTAGGATGCAATTAATACCGATAAATGTTCTCCCTTTGAAACATCAATTGATTTGAGGTAAGCCGCTTTGATTTGATCGGTTAGTTCATCCGATTCCAGATCGGCAGATTCGATGACCCGGAACCAGCTCCAGAACAGATCAAAAGAATCGTTGTCAGATTCAATTTCAGATTCTTCCAAAGATTCCAGATAGTCACGATCATACCACAAAACTATTTCCTGGTAATCGCCAAAATCGTGATGGAATGTTTTTGAAGAGTAGTACGCCCATGTTTTGAATTTCTGCGGAATTGGAAAATGCTGGTTAAAATAATCCAGCAAAACCTTCACTTCCACTTTCATTTTCGTGTAAAAAGCGGAATTGCCCATCTGGGCAAAACCGTTTGACCCCAAGACTAAATAATCCATGATACTTATATTTAAAGTGTTTGATTGAATTATTATTAAATGTTTGATGAAATCCATTGCTGAAAAGCCTGTTCAGTGGTCAAATCTCCGTTTACCCATATCCGGTGTATTTCGGAAATGATTTCCCAGGCATGTTCATCTTGTGCGAAGAACCCTTCTTCCGCGTCGAAAACTTCAACGGTTCCGAGTGAAGTATTTATTACTCCACAACTGTATTTCCCACTGATCCAACTTTGGTTAAGTGTAATATCCATGATACTTTTATTTAAGATGATTAATCGTAATGTAAAAACTGATGATGTTCTAATTTCCAATGAGCTGGAAGCATTGCTACAATTTCGTTGTAGCTTTCGGCCAGTTCGAACAACCACGGACGATCCATGATTGCCCCTCTTTCGTCCAGATAAGGGCCAAGTGTCCAGAGCATTCCATTCAGAAGCCGGTCGATGGTTTGTATATCAAGTTCAAGCATAGGTAAAATGCCCATGCCTTTGGGTCTTGTAAGGGTATCTGGCACACCCGGTTAATTTTTTTATTCTACTGAAGTAATTACAAGTTTGCCGTTGGAAACAGCAACCTGTATGAGTTTTGAAGGATGGAACCCAGCTTCCTGAAGCCAGTTTCCGGTCAGTGTAAGCTTGGGAACGACTTTGGGCATACTTGCGTATTTGCCTTGTCTGTAATTTGGTTGAAGTTTGATGATCCGTGTCATTGGTCAATCCTCCGAAGGTTTCATGATAAAAATGGCAGGTGACGGGTCGTCAAAATCGCGAGCCTGGATAACCGATTTTAAGGTGACCAGCCGCATTTCCCGGTTTCCATCCAGATCCGGATCTAATTTCTCATTCGGTTCCCAGTCGCCTTTGTCGGCAAGAACCACGTTCAGCTGATAGTTCAGTGTCTGCCCCGAACAAGCTCTGGCGGCAAACATGAACATGTACAATACGTCCCATAGCCGTCCGTCTATGGATTGTCCAGCATTAGGTACATCGGGTATCTCCACGTATTTGTCCCATACCGCACGGGTCAGGTAAACCGGATACTTGATACCGGCCTCTTTCGAAACTTTTCTGTCGACAAGTACCAAAAAACCATCTTCAACAGCCTGTTTGGTGCTGTAAGTGTCGATTACTTCCCAATCTGAAAAATCATTCATTGTGTGTCACTACTGCCCTGTAGATTTTTATTGGCATCCGTCAGTAAACGGACTT
>JAHEYU010000092.1 GCA_023251435.1 Bacteroidota bacterium | reverse complement strand
TATTTACTGAAATGAAAGCGCGCATTAAGGAGAAAGACGAAAGTGTGCCGGTTTTTAAAAACGGCTATTTCTATTATACCCGAACCGAAGATGGAAAGCAATACTATAAATATTGCCGGAAAAAGGAATCGTTGGATGCTCCTGAAGAAATTTTGCTGGATGTCGATCAGATGGCCGAAGGACATTCCTACTTCTCGGCTTCAGGGTTTGATATCAGTAATGACAATAAATTATTGGCTTACGGAGTCGATTTGGTGAGTCGGAGGCAATACACAATTTATATAAAAAACCTTGAGACCGGCGAAATCCTGAAAGATGCTGTTCAAAATACTGAAGGCGATCCATGTTGGGCTGCCGACAATAAAACGATTTTTTACACCTCAAAAAATCCGGTAACACTTTTATCTGAAAAAATTATGCGGCATAAGCTTGGAACTGATGCAGCAGAGGATGTGATGGTGTATGAAGAAAAAGACAAAAGCAATTATATTGGGGTTGGGAAAAGCAAAAACAACCAGTATATTTTCATCTTTTCGCAGGCAACCATGGCGTCGGAATGGAGGATGATTGAGGCCGCCAGACCCGACGATGATTTCAAAGTTTTCCAGCCGCGAATGAAAGATGTTTTGTACGATATTACCCCTCTGTCAGATAAATTCCTGATTAGAACCAATAAAGACGATGCCAAGAATTTCAAGCTGATGGAATGCCCGCTAAATCAAACAGATGCTTCGAACTGGAAAGAAGTGATTCCCGTTCGCACCGATGTATTGTTGCAGAGTGTCGAAGAATTTCAAGATTTTATCGTAATCAACGAGAGGAAAGATGGACTGGTGAAATTGAGAATCAGAAGTCTGAATGACAATGCCGAGCATTACCTCGATTTCGGCGAACCAACCTATGCAGCCAATTTTGGTGCAAATCCGGAGTACAACAGTACCAACTTACGGTATGGCTATACTTCGTTGACTACGCCATCATCGACATACGATTACGACATGTTTTCAAAAGTAAAAACCCTGAAAAAACAGCAGGAAGTACTGGGTGGATACAATCCGGCCGACTACACTACCGAAAGATTGAATGCAACTGCAAAAGATGGTACAACGGTTCCTATTTCGCTGGTGTACAAAAATGGGTTTAAAAAAGATGGCAATGCGCCTTTGTTGCTCTATGGTTACGGAAGTTATGGTGCAAGTATGGATGCCAGTTTTAGCAGCACCCGTTTAAGTTTGCTCGACAGAGGTTTCGTATTTGCAATTGCACACATACGTGGAGGTCAGGAAATGGGCCGCCAGTGGTACGAAGACGGTAAACTGATGAAAAAAATCAATACGTTTAACGACTTCATCGATTGCGGTAAATATCTGGTTTCCGAAAAATATACATCAAACAAACATCTTTATGCAATGGGCGGAAGCGCCGGTGGCTTGTTAATGGGTGCAATAATAAATATGGCTCCTGAAATGTGGAATGGCATTGTTGCGCAGGTTCCGTTTGTTGATGTGGTGAATACCATGTTGGACGAAAGTATTCCGCTTACCACCAACGAGTTTGATGAATGGGGAAATCCAAAAGACAAGGATGCCTATTTCTACATGAAAAGTTACAGCCCTTACGAAAATATTGAAAAGAAAGACTATCCGAATATGCTTGTTACAACCGGGTTGCACGATAGTCAGGTACAATATTTCGAACCAGCCAAATGGGTGGCCAAACTTCGTGAAATGAAAACCGATAACAATTTGTTGTTGCTTAAAACCAATATGGAATTTGGACATGGCGGTGCCAGCGGACGATTTGATTACCTGAAAGACGTGGCATTAAATTACGCATTCTTATTTAAGCTGGAAGGAATTTCGAAGTAAGAAAAGGACTTTTTTGTAGAGACGCGATTAATCGCGTCTCTACTTACTATTTCACCACCGCTTCCCACAATACCTCCACCGGATGCAAAACTTTCCTGCGAGTTCCATCCTCAATGTGGTGGCGGCACGAGGTTCCGGGTGCGGCAACGATTTCTTCGGAAGTTGATTTTCGTACAGCCGGAAATAAATCCAGTTCACCGATTTGCATACTCAATTCATAATGTTCTTTTTCGTAGCCAAACGAACCGGCCATTCCGCAGCAGCCACTTTTAATTTCCTGAACGGAATAATTGACGGGTAATTCAAGCATTTTGCGCGTGGGTAGGGTAGAAGCTACCGCTTTTTGCTGGCAATGCCCGTGAAGTTTTATGACTTTTGTGTCGGTACAAAACTGCTCGCTCCGGATGTTTCCTTTGGCCATTTCGCGGACAATGAATTCCTCCAGCATCAGTGCATTTTTTGCCAGTGATTTTGCTTTTTCCTGAAGTGGTTGGTCAACAAGTTCAGGATATTCATCCCTGAAAGTCAGGATAGTTGAAGGTTCAATTCCAATCAGTGGAGTTTCTTCTGAAATCGTTCCGGAGAGTTGACTAACGTTAAGATTGGCGATTTGTTTGGCTTTGCGCAACAATCCTTTCGATAGGAAGGTTCGCCCACTTTCCAGATGTTTCGGAATCACCACTTCATAGCCCAATTTATTCAGCAGTAATATGGTTTTAATCCCGATGTGGCTTTCGTTGAAATTCGTAAACTCGTCGGCAAACAAATACACTTTCCCAATTTTTTCTTTCCCCAATAAGATTGGTTTGCGGTACCATTTTCTCAAGCTTAGTTTCGATAGTTCCAGAATTTTTCTTTCCGGAGCAAAACCAATGGCTTTTTTGAAGAGTTTTGTTGAGGTTATCAGGTTGGTAATCGTGCGGAAAGCCATACCAAGTTTATTGATTCGCGGCAGATAGGCAATCAGCAGCGACCGCATCGGAAATCCATGCTGGTCGTAATATTGCTGTAAAAATTCAGCCTTAAATTTTGCCATGTCGATGTTCGACGGGCATTCCGATTTGCAGGCTTTGCACGACAGGCACAGATCCAATACCTGAAGCACTTCTTCCGAATCAAATACATTCTCTTTTTGCGGTCGTGTCAGGTATTCGCGCAATATGTTGGCGCGGGCGCGGGTGGTTTTATCTTCGTCGCGGGTAGCCATGTACGATGGGCACATCGATCCGCCAATCAGGTTGCTTTTCCGGCAGTCACCCGAACCGTTGCACATTTCAACCGAGCGCAGCAAATCACCGTGTGGCGCATAATCGAACAACGTGCCGGCTTTAAAATACGGCTGCCCCATCAAAATTCGCAGGTCTTTTGTGATTGGAGGCGTATCTACAATTTTGCCCGTATTCAGAATGTTTTGCGGATCCCACGTGTATTTCAGTTTTCTGATCAGTTCGTAATTGTGCTGACCAAGCATCAGCGGAATAAATTCACCGCGCAACCTGCCATCGCCATGCTCACCGCTCAGCGAACCACGGAATTTTTTCACCAATTGGGCAACTTCTTTTGCCAGTGAATGATAGATTTTGACATCATCCGGATCCTTCAAATTCAGGAGTGGACGAAGGTGCAGTTCGCCGGTGGCAATGTGTCCGTAATAAACACAGGTCAATCCGTAACGTGCAATAATCTGATCAAATTCACGGATGTATTCTGGCAAAACACCGGGTGTAACTGCCGTGTCTTCAATAACAGTCACATTTCGTTTGTCGCCCGGAATATTCGAAAGCAAACCCAGCCCGGCCTTCCGGAGTTCCCATATTTTCCGGATGCTTTCCTTGTCGGTGAACAGCGGAAAATGATAACCGAATCCTTCTTTCCGGAGATCGGCTTCCAGCTTTTGGGCTTTTCCCTGAATTTCTTCTTCCGAATCAGAAGAGAATTCGATAGTCAGGATTGCTTTTGGATTTCCTTCAATGAAAAAGCGGTTTTTACGTTGCTCAATGTTTTCGAGTGTACAGTTCAGAATGATATTGTCGGTCAGTTCAATGGCATCCGGATGGTGCCGAAGCACCACAATATTTCCGTAGTATGCATCTTCAAGCGTACCAAAATGTGCGCAAACCAAACCCTGAAATTTGGGAGGAAGCGAGATTAGATTCAGCCTGATTTTAGTTACAAATACCAGCGTTCCTTCCGATCCGGCAAGCAGTTTGCAGAAATTAAACGGTTTGCCATTACTGGTAAAAGGATCAGTTTCGAGTAATACATCCAGCGCGTATCCATTGTTTCTTCGGGTTACTTTCGGGTCAGGAAATTCGTTTCTTATTTGTAGTTGATTGAATTCATTGCAAAGAGTTTCCTGTATATTCTGATAGATTCTGGTTTCAAGTAATTCCTCATTTCCGGCGCATTTTGCCAGAAACTCTTCTTTTGAGAGCGCTTTAAAAATCACATCCGATCCATCGGGGAGAATCCCTTCCACTTCCAGAATATGTTCGCGAGTGCTGCCATAAATAAGCGAATGAAGTCCGCACGAATTGTTTCCGAGCATTCCGCCAATGCAGCAGCGGTTGGCAGTGGAGGTTTCAGGCGCAAACTGCAAACCGTGTTTTGTGAGATATTGGTTCAGTTCAGCCAGAACCACTCCGGGTTCCACTTCAATCCAGCGTTGTTCAATATTTAATTCACCAATTTTATTCAGGTATTTCGAAATATCAACCACAATTCCTGCACCCACCACCTGTCCGGCAAGCGAAGTTCCACCGGCACGCGGAATAACCGAAGTGCCCGTTTGACGTGCAAAAGCGATGATCTTACGGATATCTTCCTTGTTTTTCGGACGCGTGACTGCCTTCGGAATTTCACGGTACGACGAAGCATCGGTGGCATAAATCACTTTCTGCACCTGATCGGTAAACACATCTCCATCGAGTGATTCTTTAAGCACGAAAAAGGGATCGGTCGCTTTCATAACTAGAGTTTTCCAAAAATATACAAATTACCGGTTCTTAAAAGTTTTGTACAATCGATTGTTTTTTCAATCCCTAAAGCACTTTTTTACGTCATTCTATGTATGAGTTTTGTCAGTTTGTACAATAATATTTCCATACTCAGGGTACAGCTCAGTATATTTTAAGTACTTTTGCTTCGATTTTTTTACCTGAAAGTTTAAACTTTAGATCAACGATGGAAATCTTAAAACGTGTCTTTCAAAACGCTCAAAAATACCAAAAAAGGATTGTATTACCCGAAGGAGCTGAACCAAGAACATTACGTGCTGTCGAAATAATATTAAACCAGAAACTGGCGCAAATCATTCTATTGGGTAATCCTGAAGAAATTGCAAAGACAGCCAATGAAACCGGAGTAAATATTGAGGGAGCAACGATTGTTGATCCAAAGACTGATCCGAGAAGAGAATTGTACTCCGAAATTATGGTTGAAATAAGGAAAAGCAAAGGTCTGAAAAAAGAAGAAGCACTCGATTTGCTAAACGATCCGCTTTATTTTGCACCGCTGATGATCAAAAATGGCGATGCCGATGGCGAATTGGCTGGAGCGATCAATGCGACCGGCGATGTGCTTCGTCCGGCACTCCAGTATATTAAAACCTTGCCCGGCGTAAGTGTCGTATCCGGGGCATTTCTGATGTTTGTAAACGATCCGCATTTTGGTCACGATGGTATTTTGGTTTTTGCCGATTGCGCAGTAATGCCCGATCCTGACGAACGCCAACTGGCTGAAATTGCTGTTACTACAGCCAAAACAGCCAAAGCAATTGTCGGAATGGATCCGCGGGTTGCCATGCTAAGTTTTTCGACCATGGGAAGTGCGCAGCATCCGTTGGTTGACAAAGTAGTAAATGCTACCCGTATTGCCCGCGAGTTAGATCCTGAACTGAAAATAGATGGTGAAATGCAGCTTGATGCAGCGCTGATTCCTGAAGTTGGACGGCTAAAAGCACCAAACAGCGAAGTGGCAGGCCGCGCGAATATTCTTGTATTTCCAAGCCTTGAAGCTGCCAATATTGGTTATAAACTTGTACAGCGCCTCGCAAAAGCAGAAGCTGTCGGGCCGGTCCTTCAAGGAATGGCCGCTCCAATCAACGATCTTTCGAGAGGCTGCTCGGTGAGCGACATTGTAAATATGGTAGCCATTACAGCCAATCAGGCTGCTGCCCTTTTCGATTAATACAAATTCAATTGATAAAACATGCCGAGTGAAGTAATTTACGAACCGATAGAACAATTCGGTTTAGTTGAGAAAAATAAAAGTAAAACACTTTTTTCGAAAATTGGAGTAATCGGGTGCGGCCTTGTTGGTCAGAATATTGCCCGTGTTGCCAGTTTCTACGGAATAGAAGTTGTTTTTATTGAGGTGAGCGAGGATAAGATTCGCGATGCTTATAAAAATATTGAAAAAGTATTGGATGAGCGTATCGAACATTGGGGGATTACTCAGGGCGAAAAACGTGCAATCTTATCAAGAATAAAGGGAACTCTTGATTACAAAGACCTTGTTGGATGTGATTTCGTGATTGAAGCAATTCGTGCTGTTGACCGCGGAGGAAAAATCAAGGAACGCAAAGAAATTTTGCACAAGATAGAAGAGGTGGTTGAACCTGATTGTATTATTGCCACTCATTCAACCACGATTGTGATTACCGAACTTTCATCAGATCTGAAGTATCGCGACCGTTGTGTCAGCCTGCATTTCTTTGTGAATTCGCAGGAAGCGCGTATTGTGGAGGTAGTCAGAGGTTTATATACCACCGAAGAGTCGTACCAGAAAGTATGTAAATTCGTAACCCTGATCAACCGGAAGATCGTTCCTGTTCAGGAATCGGCCGGGTTGGTTAGCGTCCGTATTTTTGTGGTGCTGCTGAACGAGGCTTGCGAAATACTGATGGAAGGAATTTCGAATATCGAAGATATTGACCAAACGATGAAAATCGGATTCGGAATGCGCCTCGGACCGTTCGAATTGGCTGATAAAATGGGCTTGGATAAAATTCTCCGTTGGATGGACAACATTTACAACGAATTTGGCGATATCCGCTATAAACCAAACCCATATCTCCGGAAGTTGGTTCGTGCCAAACATCTGGGAATGGAAGCTGGCGATGGATTCTATAAATACGACGAAAACGGAAAACGAATCGTTCAGAATAATCAAAGATGCTGATTTTCGATCAGTCAGATAATTAAATAAAAAGAAATAGAATGAAGATTCTGGTTTTAAACTGCGGAAGCAGTTCCATTAAATATCAGCTTTTTACCATGACGAGCCGTACGGTTGTAGCCAAGGGTGGAATCGAAAAGCTGGGCATGAAAGGTAGTTTTCTGAAACATGTTCGTCAGGATGGTCAGGTAGTAGTTTTTGAAGGTGAAATCCTCGATCATAAAGTTGGTGTTGAATATATTCTTGGCATATTGACCAGCGAAAAGCATGGTTGTATGAAAGGACTCGAAGAGTTGGATGCTGTTGGCCACCGTGTTGTTCATGGAGGTGAGCACTTTAATTCAAGTGCCCTTTTAACCGAAGAAATTCTTGAAGAAATTACCAAATGCATTGACATTGCGCCTCTTCATAACCCGCCAAACCTGAAAGGTATCAGGGCAATGGAGGAACTCATTCCTGGAATTCCGCAGGTAGGGGTTTTCGACACTGCTTTCCATCAAACAATGGAACCCAAAGCTTACATGTACGGAATTCCTTATGCCTTGTATAAAAAATATGGCATCCGCCGATACGGATTTCACGGTACGAGTCATCGTTACGTTACGAAACGTGCCTGCGAACTATTGGATGTTGATTACAATACACAAAAAATAATTTCCTGTCATTTGGGAAATGGTGCGTCGGTTGCAGCCATTAAAAACGGAAAATCGTTTGATACTTCGATGGGATTTACGCCTATTGAAGGGTTGGTGATGGGTACCCGTTGCGGCGATCTGGATGTAGGCGTTGTTCATTACATCATGGAAAAAGAAGAAATCGGCTTACGATCGGCCAGCACCTTATTTAATAAACATGCCGGAATGTTAGGTATTTCGGGAGTTTCGTCTGATATGCGCGAAATTGAACAGGCCAAAGCCAGCGGCAACGAAAGAGCAGCATTGGCTCTCGATATTTACAATTATAAGGTAAAGAAGTACATTGGTTCCTATATTGCAGCAATGGGCGGTTTGGATATCCTGATTATGACCGGTGGAATTGGTGAAAATGCAGGTACTACCCGCGAAGGTGTGTTGTGTGATCTGGATTTCCTTGGAATTTCTCTGGATTACGAAAAAAACAAAAGTTTCCGCAGCGAAGGCTTGATTAGTACTCCTGAATCGAAAGTGAAAATCATTGTTGTTCCTACCGATGAGGAATTGATGATCGCTCTTGATACCGAAGAGATCGTTTTTAACCGCACTAAATCGTAAGTATATTTTAGTCGGTTTTCTATAATCCGAAAGCAAATTGCTTTTTACGTGAACGTATTGAAACGTCCGGTGTTGAATAACATCGGACGTTTTGTTTTTCAATGGTTTAAAAACATTTTTGATGTTGATGTTTAATGGGTATTTATCGGTAATGAAATAGTAATTTTACGTTCCTGAAAAAACTGAAATATGAAAGTGAAAAGGTTGGTTGATCTTTTTGATTTGGTTAAGTCGCTGGATAAAAAGACATTGATTGCCGTAAATGCTGTTGACGGGCACAGCCTTGAAGCCATTGCCGAAGCGGTAAAAGCCGGTATTGTAACTGCAATTGTTACCGGCGACAGCCAAAAAATCCTGCATCAATGTGAAGCTCATGGTATTGATTCTCATTTATTTCAGATTGTTGAGGCCGGTACTGAAGAAGATGCTGCCATGCAGGCAGTAAAGCTGGCCAAATCAATTTCAGGAAGTATTTTAATGAAGGGATTGATAAGTACTGATAAATATATGCGTGCCATCCTAAACAAGGAAGTGGGGCTGTTGCCGGCAGGAGGGGTTTTGAGTCATGTTTCGGTGATCGATAATCCGAATTATCACAAATTGCTGATTGTTAGCGATGTGGCTATTATTCCGGTTCCAACCATTCCGCAGAAAATAGCCATGACTCATTATCTGAAGGAAATGGCTGTAAATCTGGGAATTTCCAGACCCAAAATTGCCATTATAACACCGACCGAACAAATCCTGCCATCGTTGGTTTCCTGTACCGATGCGGTCGAAATTATGAACGCGGCAGAAAACGGGCAATTTCAGCCTGCAATTGTTTTCGGGCCAATGGCTTTGGATGTGGCGCTCGATGCGGAATCGGCACAAATAAAAAACATTAATTCTGAAGTGGCAGGCGACGCCGATTGCCTGCTTTTTCCAAATATCGACGCCGGAAATGTATTTTACAAGGTAAATACCAAATTGTGTGGTGCCGATCAGGCTGCAATTGTGATGGGAGCGAATGTTCCGGTGGTTTTGTCGTCGAGGGGCGACAGTAAACAAACAAAACTGAACTCGATAGCGCTTGCTGCGCTGTTAAGCAAATAAAAAATTTCATGAGCGATATTCGAATACTGGCGATCAATCCCGGCTCTACCTCTACTAAGTTTGCCGTTTATTTCGGAAGCGAGTGCAAACTGAAAAAAACGTTGCGTCATTCAATCGAAGATCTTTCGCTTTACGACAACATCATCGACCAGTTTGAATTCAGGAAAGGACTAATCATTGATTCGTTGGTTGAAGAAGGATTTGATGTTGATAAAATCAAATACATTATCGGACGCGGGGGATTGACTTATCCTTTGAGATCAGGTGTTTATCTGGTCGATAACCGGATGCTCGAACATGCACGTGCCGGAATTTACGGTCAGCATGCCAGCAACCTCGGGCCACTTATTGCCGATTATATTGCCCTTCAGATTCCCGGAGCTCGTGCCTTTATTGCCGATCCGGTGGTTGTTGACGAGCTGGACGAGATTGCCAGATTTTCCGGTCATCCTGAATTTGAGCGCCGGTCAATTTTTCATGCGTTGAACCAGAAAGCTACTGCCCGTATTCATGCCCGAAAAATTGGGCGGAGTTACGAAAAGCTGAACCTGATTGTGGTTCATCTGGGTGGAGGAATTTCGGTTGGTGCACACCAAAAAGGAAGAGTGATTGATGTAAACAACGCACTTGACGGCGAAGGTCCTTTCAGTCCCGAACGTAGCGGAACATTGCCTGTTGGCCAGATAATCGAACTTTGTTTCAGTAAAAAATACCAGAAAGACGAAATACGCCGAATGGTTATTGGCGAAGGTGGATATGTGGCTTATCTGGGAACCAATGACGCGAAGGAAGTGGAAGAGCGGGCAGAAAACGGAGACGAAATGGCCGCTAAGGTTCAGGATGCGCTTGGATATCAGGTAGCGAAGGCTATTGGCGAAATGGCTGTGGTTCTAAACGGATATGTGGACGCCATTTTACTTACCGGCGGATTGGCATACAATAAATACCTCACAAAATATATTACTTCGAAAGTTGAATTTATTGCCGGCGTATTTGTTTACCCCGGCGAAGATGAACTGGAGGCGCTTGCTTCGAATGCACTCCGAGTTGCCACTGGCGAAATAGAACCGCTTAAATATCCAAATTAATCAAATTTTTTAAAAAAATGCTATTTTTGTGGAAAGTGCTTTAACTTTTTACTGGTAAGAGTATCTAAGTTATACTTTACAACTTAGATTTTAGCAAACGAGTAAAAACATTTTAATTTTTCATCATGAAAAAACCAATTAAATTCTTTGTAATAGTGGCATTTGCCATGGTGATTTCAGCAGGAATTGCTTCAGGCCAGGATAAAGTAAAAGTTCCTGCTGCTCCGGCAACCGCTCCGACCAAAGTAAATGTTCCTGCTGCTCCTCTAACCGTTCCAACCAAAGAAAAAGCCCCCGCTGCTCCTCTAACCGTTCCAACCAAAGAAAAAGTACCTGCTGCTGATCCGGCAACAGCCCCAGCCAAAGTAAAATCGCCCAGTGATCCTGCAACTGTTCCGACCAAAGAAAAGGTACCTGCTGGTCCGTCAACCGCCCCGACGAAAGTAAATGTACCGACTACTCCAGTAACCGCCCCAACCAAAGTAAAATCACCCAGTGATCCTGCAACTGTTCCAACCAAAGTGAAAGTCAAAAATGCAATCATCCAACAATCTCCGGCCGATCGTAAAGCAGCACGTGAAGCATTTAAGGCAAGTTTGACCGAAGAACAGAAAGTGATTCTTAAAAATAAAGAACTGACAGTAGAGGCAAAACGTGAGGCCCTAAAAGCAACTCTTTCAGAAGCACAACAGGCTATTGTGGAATCGGATAAAGCGACCAAAGGTCAATTGCGTGATGGCATGAAGACTACCTTAACTGATGAACAAAAAGCAAAAATGAAAGAAGCGAATGAAAAGCGCAAAGAAAGGGTGGAAAATATGACTGATGCCCAGAAGGAAGAAATGAAGACAGTCATCGAAAAGCGAAAAGCCGAACTGGAAAAAAGGAAGGCTGAACTTGATAAAAGAAAATCCGAACTTGATAAAAGAAAGCAAAAAAGAAGTGGTAATTAGCAGAATTTTAATTAATTAAATGATAGCAACCAGATGATTTTTGGTTGCTATTTTTTTTCGTTATTCTTGCCTTAGTAATTTTAATAATTATCATTGTGCAAAAAGGTCTCTTTTTGATTTTTGTATTTTTATGTTCCTTTCAGCCTCTTGTTTATTCTCAGAATGACCAGATTGATTCGCTGCTAAATGAGGTAATATTTGAAGATGATGATCTTTTAGATATGTTAATCACATCAAAAAGCTTTCATTTTCTGTACTCAAGATTTAATTACGATACAAAAACCTATTTTGCCGGAAGGGATATTGGCTTCAACCAATTTAATGCAACAGGTCAAATCGTATATTTCCATTCGAGCGGTTTCAGTATTGGGGCTGCTGCCGTTTATTACCGCGATTTGGAACCACGAATAAACTCGTCTCTTATTACTCTTGGATATAATGGACTTTTCACAAAATCACCTGATTATCGTTTTCGTATCTCTTATGACAGGTATTTTTTTGCTAAAAGCGATTCACTATCGGCAAGTAGTTTTAATAGTTCCGCCAATATTGGAATTTCCATCGATAAAAAGATCATCGGCACTCGCGTCGATTATTCCCTACTTATAGGCAAAGTGGTCGGATCACAGTTTTCATGGGATTTGTATGGCGATTTTCTGATATTGAAAATGGGTAAATTCGACCACATTAAATTTGACCCGGTTATTTCTTTTTATGCCGGAAGCGATAGGACAATTATCACTCAAATTGGCGTTGTACCCGGAGTTCTTCCAAAACGATATACTTTAACCGAAATTGAAAAGGAAAAATTTGGATGGATGAATACTGAATTGAAATTACCGATATCGGTTAGTTACCTAAATTTCGACATTGAGGTGGGTTATAATATTAATTTCCCGAGATCGATTGTAACAGATGAAAAGCTGGATAATACCTCCTATTTTAATTTTTCCATCGGGTACATCATATCTTTATGATAGCTCTATCCTGATTTATGATTCTAATATTTTTACATAGGCTAAGACCATTTAAAGATTTTGTTTGCAACTATCCAAATTTAAGGTTAACCGAATCATGGGTAGCAATTATCCTTCCGTCGGAATCATTAACAATCAGATCACGGAGCAGTCGAGGGCATCTGCCGAAGATCGCTGGCCGGTTGAAGAGATCATCAAACTGGGAATAAATCTGGTATTCTTGTCTTTTATCGGTTAAACAATCTCCTCAAAATCTTGTTATTTAATCCTGACCGTAATAAAATATAACGAAGAAAATAAAAGACTGTATTATCTTTATATTAGTAATCCGAATAAAAAAGTCTGTTTTATTTTCATTTTAAAAAATAATGTTCATATTTGCATCAAATTAATCAGAAAATGACAGGTTTTAATAACATTTCCCTTCTAGGTCTCATTATCGGTATTCTCCTAATTTGGATGCACGATTGAGAATGGTATGGGTAAAACTATAAAGAGCTTTTAAAGGCCATTCTCAAATCAGGGGATGGCCTTTTTTTATAAACATGAAATACCTGATAGTAGTAACAATTACAAATATAGAATCAAATGAGCGACAGATTGTACATTTTTGACACGACTTTGCGCGACGGCGAGCAGGTTCCCGGATGTCAGTTGAACACCGTTGAGAAAATTGAAGTTGCGCGTGCTTTGGAAGAATTGGGCGTAGACGTAATCGAGGCCGGATTCCCGATTTCGAGCCCCGGAGATTTCAATTCGGTAGTTGAAATATCAAAAGCGGTTACATGGCCAACGATATGTGCCCTCACCCGCGCAGTTGAAAAAGATATTGATGTTGCTGCCGAGGCACTCAAATTTGCAAAAAAAGGCCGTATCCATACCGGTATCGGAACTTCATTCTATCACATTCACTACAAACTGAATTCGAATCAGGATGAAATTATTGAACGTGCCATTGCCGCCGTTAAATATGCCAAGAAGTATGTCGAGGATGTAGAATTTTATGCGGAAGATGCCGGTCGTACAGAAAATGAATACCTTGCCCGTGTGGTTGAAGCGGTGATCAAAGCTGGTGCAACGGTAGTGAATATTCCGGATACAACCGGTTACTGTATGCCGCACGAGTTTGGCGCCAAAATTAAATACCTGGTCGATAACGTGCCAAACGTGCACAAAGCAATTTTATCGACTCACTGCCACAACGATTTGGGAATGGCAACTGCCAATACCATCGCCGGAATCATGAACGGAGCGCGTCAGGCCGAAGTTACCATCAATGGAATTGGCGAACGCGCCGGAAATACCTCTTTGGAAGAAGTGGTGATGATACTGAAAAGCCGTTATGCGATTTTAAATATCGATACCAATGTCAACACCAAAAATATTTACAAAACCAGCCGTTTGGTTTCGAACCTAATGAACATGCCGGTTCAGCCTAACAAGGCCATTGTAGGTCGCAACGCTTTCGCGCACTCCTCCGGAATTCATCAGGATGGAGTGTTGAAGAACCGCGAAAATTACGAAATCATGGATCCTGCCGATGTGGGTATCAACGAATCGAGCATCGTGCTGACTGCCCGCAGCGGTCGCGCTGCTTTGCGCCACCGTCTGGAATTGATGGGTTTCGAGCTTGATAAGGAAAAACTGGATGAAGTCTATGAAAAATTCCTGAAACTGGCTGATAAGAAAAAGGACATCAAAGACGACGATGTGGCAGCTTTGTTGGGTGATGTAACACAGAAAGAACGCCGCGTGAAACTTGATTTCCTTCAGGTGGTTACCGGAAAAGGATTGGTGCCGATTGCGAATGTCCGCCTGAATATTGCAGGTGAAATTCTGGATGCAACAGCTTCAGGTAATGGCCCGGTTGACGCAGCGCTGAAAGCAGTGAAGAAAATCATTCACCGGAAAGTTGTGCTGGAAGAATTCCTGATTCAGGCAATTACCCATGGAAGCGACGATTTGGGAAAAGTACACATGCAAGTGAAATTTGAAGACAACATTTTTCACGGATTTGGTGCCAATACCGACATCATCACCGCATCGGTCGAAGCCTTCCTGGATGCGATCAACAAAATACCGGGAGCAACCAAAGCCAAAAGCCAATAAAGCCTCCCCCAGCCCCTCCGAAGGAGGGGAGAAAGAAACAGGTACAGTTGAAACGAAGCGTTTTATCCTTTGCCGTCAGTTTCAACTGACGGACATGTTATAAAAATTATAATAATTAATACCGGCTGCGCCAACTCCCTTCTCCTCGGAGAGGGGTTGGGGGTGAGGCTCTAAACAACAATAATGAAAGCAAAAACTTTATTCGACAAAATTTGGGATGCGCACGTAGTGAAAGAGGTGGAAGGCGGTCCAAGTGTTTTATACATCGACCAGCATTTAATTCACGAGGTTACCAGTCCGGTTGCATTTCTTGGACTTGAAAGTCGTGGACTAAAAGTGCTTCGTCCGGAGAAAACCGTTGCCACTCCCGACCACAATGTGCCAACCATCAATCAGCATTTGAGTATTAAAGACGAATTATCGCGTCATCAGGTTGAAATGCTGAAGAGAAATTGTGAAAAGCATGGTATTGTCCATCATGGATTAGGGAGCGACGGTCATGGTGTAGTTCACATTATCGGTCCTGAAATGGGTTTGACTAAACCCGGAATGACCATCGTTTGCGGCGACAGCCACACATCAACACACGGCGCTTTCGGTGCGATTGCCTTCGGAATTGGTACCAGCGAAGTTGAAATGGTTTTGGCAAGTCAGTGTATTATGCAGCCCAAACCAAAGAAAATGCTGATTTCGGTGAACGGCAAACTAAACAAAGGCGTAACCGCAAAAGACATTGCACTTTATGTGATTGCCCAGATTTCAACTTCCGGAGGAACCGGCCATTTTGTGGAATTTGCAGGCTCGGCCATCGAAAGTTTATCGATGGAAGGTCGAATGACACTTTGCAACATGAGCATCGAATGTGGCGCACGTGGCGGAATGATTGCTCCGGACCAAACTACTTTCGACTATGTGAAAGGTCGTCAGTTTGCTCCTAAGGGAGAAGAATGGGACAATGCGCTGGCTTACTGGAAAACCCTGAAATCGGATGCTGATGCGGTTTTCGATACATTATATGAATTTGATGCAGCGAATATTGAACCGATGATCACTTTTGGTACCAATCCCGGAATGGGAATTGGCATTTCGCAATACGTTCCAAACAGCGATAAACTGACAGGAAACGATAAACTGACTTACGAAAAGTCGCTGAAATACATGGGTTACGATCAGGGCGATAAAATGGTAGGCAAACAAATAGATTATGTTTTCGTTGGAAGTTGCACCAATGGTCGGATAGAGGATTTTCGTGCATTTGCGGCATTTGTAAATGGAAAGAAAAAAGCAGCCAACGTGACTGCCTGGATTGTTCCCGGATCGCGTGCCGTTGAAAAACAAATCATTGCCGAAGGATTGGTGGAAATTCTGAATGAAGCAGGTTTTGAACTGCGTCAGCCCGGATGTTCAGCTTGTCTGGCAATGAATGACGATAAAATTCCGGAAGGCAAATATTCAGTTTCAACCTCGAACCGCAACTTCGAAGGCCGTCAGGGACCCGGCGCACGCACACTGCTCGCCAGTCCGCTAACCGCCGCCGCTGCTGCCGTAACAGGGAGGATTACCGATCCGAGGGAGTTTTTGTAGAGTCTCTGGTAAAAACATTACGTTGGTTCAACCCCTTCAGGGTTGTTGATACTTTGGTTCCGTTTTCCGTCCCGATAAATCGGGGCGGTTATTCAAATTAAATCCTTTCAGGATTTTTACGAAGCAAAAGTCCGAAGGACTTGAATCTGAATAACCGCCGTTAAAACCGGTGGAAAAGCAATGACGAGACAATTTTGGAACCCCAAAGCGGGTTCAATATAGATTACAACAGTTTCTCAAACGAGCATAAATCACAAATAATAAAATTCATGAGTTACGATAAATTTACAACCCTTACATCGCCGGCAGTTCCGCTGCCAATCGAAAATATTGATACTGACCAGATTATTCCGGCTCGCTTCCTGAAAGCGGTCGAGCGCAAAGGTTTTGGCGATAATCTTTTCCGTGACTGGCGGTACGATAAAAACAACCAGCCGATTGCAGATTTTCCACTGAACAAGGCGAAATATTCAGGAAAAATTCTGGTTGGAGGTAAAAACTTCGGAAGTGGTTCAAGCCGCGAACATGCTGCCTGGGCCATTTACGATTATGGTTTCCGTGTGGTGGTTTCAAGCTTTTTTGCCGATATTTTCCAGGGAAATGCGCTGAATAACGGAATCCTTCCGGTGGTGGTTTCTCCTGAATTTCTGGAGAAAATATTTACAGCCATAGAAGCTGATAATAATTCGCAATTCGAAGTTGACCTTCAGAACCAGAAATTTACCATCTGTGCAACAGGCGAATCGGCTGATTTTACCATCAATCCATATAAAAAACATTGTCTTACTCACGGACTGGATGATATTGATTATCTGGTTAATATGAAAGAAGAGATTGCCGCGTTCGAAGCAAAATAAAACCTTATTATGACAGGAAAAGTAGTAGAAGTAAAAGATCAGATGCTTAGTATAATGGATACTACGTTGAGGGATGGCGAACAAACCTCGGGAGTATCTTTCACCGACAAGGAGAAACTTAGCGTTGCAAGAATTCTGTTGGAAGATGTAAAAGTTGATCGTATCGAAATTGCATCGGCCAGAGTTTCGGAAGGAGAATTTGCTGCTGCCAAAAGGGTGATGGAGTGGGCCAAAGAAAAGGGACGTTTGCACCAGGTGGAAATTCTTGGTTTTGTTGACGGAAAAATTTCGCTCGACTGGATCAATTCAGCCGGAGGAAAGGTGCTCAACCTCCTTTGCAAAGGTTCATACAAACATGTAACCCAGCAATTGCGCAAAACTCCGGAACAGCACATCGAGGACATCAAAAAATCAATCGCGTATGCCGATGAGCTTGGAATCCGGGTGAATGTTTATCTGGAAGACTGGTCAAACGGAATGCGAAACTCGAAAGATTACGTGCATTTTATGGTAAGCGAACTGCTGAAACTGAATATCGACCGCATCATGTTGCCCGATACGCTTGGAATTCTCGATCCGGATGAAACCTACGATTTCTGCAAAGAAATGATCGAAACTTTTCCTGAAGCACGTTTTGATTTTCATGCACACAACGACTACGATCTGGCTGTTGGTAATGTATATCATGCCATAAAATCGGGTATCCGTTGCGTACACACCACCGTGAATGGTCTTGGAGAACGTGCCGGAAATGCGCCACTTTCGAGCGTTATCGCAACTGTAAAGGATCACCTGAAAATGGAAACATCTGTCAACGAATCGATGCTGAACAAAGTATCACGTTTGGTCGAGTCTTTCTCCGGAATCCGCATTCCAAGCAATAAACCGCTGATTGGCGAATTTGTATTCACTCAATGCAGCGGAATCCATGCCGATGGCGACAGTAAGAATAATCTGTATTTCAACGACCTGCTTCCCGAACGCTTTGGCCGTACCCGTGTTTATGCCCTTGGTAAAACTTCAGGAAAAGCAAATATTAAGAACAATTTGGAAGAACTCGGAATTGAGCTTGATCCCGCGTCCCTGAAATTGGTGACAGATCGCATCATTGAACTGAGCGACCGCAAAGAAACCGTCACTATTCAGGATCTTCCGTATATTGTTGCCGATGTGCTGAACGAAGAAAATACAGTGTCGAAAATTAAGCTGGTCAACTATTCTTTGTCACATGCAATGGGTTTAAAGCCTACAGCGACAGTGAGTATCATTGTAAACGACAGTCAGTTTCAGGCAACAGCCGCCGGCGATGGGCAGTACGACGCATTTATGAACGCCATCAAATCCATTTACAAGGAAGTGGGCAAAACGCTTCCTAAATTGGTTGATTATTCGGTTTCCATTCCTCCGGGCGGCAAAACCGACGCTTTGGTCGAAACGCTCATTACCTGGGAACTGGATCGCGAATTTAAAACTCGCGGACTCGATTTAGATCAAACAGCAGCAGCCATTAAAGCAACTTTCAGGATGCTGAATATTCTGGAGAAGTAGCAAGTTTCGAGTTCCAAGTTTCGGTCGCGGTGTGATATGGTTTGGAAATTGAATATTGTTAATTCATTATTGGATATTTTGTTTTCTGAATAATGACTGTTTTCTGAATGGATTCTGAAAACCCTGAAAGGGTTAAATATAAATAACCTCCGGTGAACCCGGAGGACAAATAAGCAAAATGACGAAAGAACCCCGGATGGGGTTCAATGTTGATAAAATATAAGAAAAACCAAAAATATGAAACTCAAATTAGCCATTCTTCCCGGCGACGGGATCGGACCTGAAATAATCGAACAGGCCATGAAAGTTGTGAAGGCGGTTGCCGCCAAATTTAACC
>JAHEYU010000028.1 GCA_023251435.1 Bacteroidota bacterium | reverse complement strand
CGCCTGTTTCCTGTTTTCCTGTGAAAAACTGGTTTCGGTTTCGTCGTTTCGTTGCTGGAGAATATCCGGACTAAACGACATCTGTGAAACTTTACCCCCTAAACGTGCGACATGACCGGACTTGAAATAATAATCGAAGTCTGTTTTCAGGCTCCAATCGTTCAGTTTCGAAGATGTAAGGAACAAATTAACCGATTTGTCCTCTTCCGATTTGGTTCGTTGTGTATTGCTGAAGCTACTGAAATACAGCGAAGTGTTGGCAAATAATTTTGAATTCAGGGTACTGTTCCAGCGAAGGACTGCCGTTGTGTTGCCCCATTGATAATGGTAGCTTTGTTTTATATTCCGGTCGTTCCCGTTATAAAAATTCCGGTCCAGCCCGCTGTAAACACTAAGGAAAATACGGTTTTGTGGGTTTAAGATCCAATTCGACTTCGCATTGATGTCGTAGAAAAAGTATCCGCCAATATAGGGCTGGTCAGCTAGTTTCTGAATAAGCATCAAAGGGCCGTCAATAAATGTTCTCCGGACGGAAATAATGTACGAGGCAGTATCTTTTTTAATCGGGCCTTCGAAAGTTAAGTTTCCGGCAACCGGACTGATTGTAAAAGTGCCTTCCTTTTTTTTCAGGTTACCTTCTTTCATGCTTACATCCAAAACCGAAGACAAATGACCGCCATACCGCGCAGGAATTCCACCTTTGTAAAGCTCCGCGTTTTTTATCGCTTCGCCGTTGAATACTGAAAAGAAACCCATCAAATGATACACGTTGTAAACAGGCACTCCATCGAGTAAAATGAGATTTTGATCGCTGCTTCCGCCCCGAACATTGTAACCGGCAGTATTTTCGGCTCCACCTTTAATTCCGGGCAAATACTGAATGGATTTTAACAAATCGCGTTCACCCAAAATGACCGGAATATCGCCCATTTTTACCATGTCGAGTTTCATCATGTTCAGACCCGAAAAATACGGATGGGCAGTGCGGTTTTGATTGCCTTTTACGGTAACTTCTTCAAGATTTAAAGAGGTTTTGATGTTAAAGTTTAGTACAGTATCTTTTTGTAAGTTGATTCTGGCCGATGAAGTTTGATAGCCAACATAACTGGCCTGAACGGTAGTTAAACCTTTTGGAAGTTTAATGCTGAAGAAACCATAGGCATTGGCCGAAACACCAAGTTTTGCTTCCGGGGAATAGATGGTGGCGCCAACCAAACGTTCGCCCGAATTCATATCCGAAATTGTTCCACTAACAGTTACATTGTTCTGGGCGAATACCAGAATTGGAAGTATAAAAAGCAGGAATAGTAAATGTCTCATAGTTTGAAACTTGTAATAGCTGCTGAGCCAAAAATGCCTAAGCCATTTTCTATATTCGAATAGATCTGTACCGGTTCGTTAAAAAGCAGATTATCACCATCATTCATTTTTTGCTTAATGGTCGATTTCAGGTACTTGTCGTAATGCTCGTCGGTGTCCATGAAAAAAGACACAATACTATGACTTGAGTAATGTGTATCATGAAAACTAAAAGATTGATTTTCAAAGCCAGAGTCATTTATCCGAAGATAGTACTCATAAAAATAACCATTCTTGTAGGTTGAATCAATCACTTTATTGAAATTGTCGAAAAATGGAGAATCAATTCCTCCATATCCTCCATAAAAATGCCAGATACCTGCAAATTTCGAAATTTTGTAATGCCAGTAACGGTTAATTGAGAGTCTGTCTGAAATCGAATATGTTACTGAATAAGTATAGACCTCTGCGAGTCCATGTCCTGGTTCTAATATTGGGGCGCTTTTATCAAAAGTTACCTTGGGTTTATTTGGGATACGGGTTGAGGCATTCAATGATTTATAGCCTTTGGCTTGTACGTTGACTTCATATAACCCACCTTCCATCGGTTTTTCATCGCAGGTATATATTCCTTCACTCTCATTCTTTAAGTAATCCAGCAACTTGCCATCTTTTCTTAGTTCAATAATTGCTCCATCAATTTTTTGAAATTCATCAACTCCTGAGATTGATCGGCTAAAACTTAAGTGTGCCTTAACGGTTGAGTCGGGATTTAAAATGCAATTGAAACAGAGTAAGGGTGTACCTGCTATATTCGTTTCAAGTACTTTTTCACAGGAAGAAAATAGAAGAACAATAATTAGGTAAATCTGGATGATTATTAGTTTATGCATACATGATTTCTTTTAAAATAAAGGGAAGTTAAAACCCTTCCCTTTATTTTATCATTATTTATGGAAAAACTGGGTGAGCAGCGTCATTGTATTTTAGATAGTAAAGAGTCCCATTGAACCCTCTGAATGTTACATAAGAATCAAAGCTAAATGGGATTTGAGAGATGTACTCAATTGCACTAGGTCCACTATAATTGAATTTTGAAATATAAACTAACCTTTCATCGGAGAATAGAATCCAAGGGTATTCACCATAAACTTCAGGGGAAATATCAATATTAAGGGGAACATTGACAGTTGGATTATTTTCAACTTTTCTACGAGGAGAGTTTATTTCATAAATAGTATTATAATTGTTCCAGCCTAGCCATGTTTTCTTTTGACCTAATTGTCTCATATAATACTTGTGCCCAACGTTATATATGTAATTAAAGCTGTCTTCACTCACCCAAATAGCCCATTTTTCATACCTTAATTCATTCAACAATCTGCGATCACCACTTGTCCACCACCTTTGGCCTGATTGTCCTGGAAATGGATTGTAGCTTCCAAAATCACTAATCAATGTGTTCTGGGATTCAGTAGTACTTTTCAACTGCCTTGTAATCAGTACATTTTTATCATCAATATAAGCATTAAGATTGTTCAATTTATTTAAATCCCCATCAAGTATAATTATTTGACTTTCATTTGTATAACAAAGAATACTCAATCCTACTTTGAAAACGCCATGGTTATTTAATATCGGAGTAAACGAAGTTTCAATGTAAGGATAATCAATAGAGCAATCTGTTTCATCCATTTCATTAAACTTTAGTTGGCCGGCATACTTCGATTTAAATTTCAAAAACTCTTCTTTTGACGTTAGTTTTTCGTACTCATCGTAGAGTTTATCAAATTCAGCTCTGGCACTTTTTAATCCCATGTTTTGATCCCAGGCCTCTTTTTCCTGACGGCTCATGCTATTCAAAACATTCATCACACTGTCAACGGCATTCATGTTTTTGAATGCCAGATAATCGTTCTCCAGATAAACATCCGGATTTCCTGTTTTTGCGATCGCCTCATCCGGGCTTGTCTTTAGCTCGTCTTTCGTACAAGCATTAAATACTGTTAAAACCGTAGCAATTACTGCCATAAACATTAATTTTTTCATACTTTTGAAATGTTTTGAAAAGGGCAGTTGCTGCTGCCCTTTTCGGGTAAAAACAAATAGTGATAACCCGGTTTCTTTTTAAAGGGCCGGGTTTTTCCCTTTTATAATATATATGTTGTTTATTTATTCCAAGATTGAGCCAAAGGTAACCCCTTTTATCAAAATATTATTAGAGGGGGGGGGCAATTTATAAGCATTCTAAATAACTTAATGCAAATGTATTGTTTACTTCTATGGGGGAGTAATCTGCTTGAGTGTGCTCCAGAGCAAAGCAACGCCGACCCATTTGCAGTGGTACAAGAATGACGTCTCTGTAAAATATTTGCGATTTTCTGAATACAAAAATCGAAACTAAAAAGGCCTCAAAATAAAATATTATAACTTTGAAGGCTCGAAATTTGAAAAATTATCACTTAAAACATCATATCATGGCATTGATTAACGAAAATTACCTGAAACTTCAGGCCGGGTATTTGTTCCCCGAAATTGGACGCAGAGTGCGCGAATTTGCAGAAGCCAATCCCAATAAAAAAGTAATCAGAATGGGAATTGGCGATGTTACCCAACCGCTGGTTCCGGCGGTTGTGAAGGCTTTCCACGAAGGAGTTGATGAAATGGCCAGCGCCTCGTCGTTTAAAGGCTACGGCCCCGAACAAGGCTACGATTTTCTGCGCGAAGCCATCGCACTAAACGACTACAAAAGTAGAGGAGTGGATATTTCCGCCGACGATATTTTCGTGTCAGATGGTTCGAAATGCGATACCGGAAACATTCAGGAAGTATTTGGTGCCGGAAATAAAATTGCGATATGCGATCCGGTTTACCCAGTGTATGCCGATACCACAGTGATGTCGGGAAAAACAGGCGAAATTCAGCCGAACGGCTATTTCGAAGGAATTATTTACATGCCCTGCAACGAAGCCAACGGTTTTATTCCAGAATTGCCCACCGAGCGTCCTGATCTGATTTTCCTTTGCTTTCCGAATAACCCGACCGGAACTGTTGCTTCGAAAGAAGAACTGACCAAATGGGTAAATTATGCCCGCGAGAATAAATGCATCATCCTGTACGATGCCGCTTACGAAGCATTTATTACCGACGATAGCATTCCTCATTCGATTTTCGAAATTGAAGGTGCCAAAGAAGTTGCGCTCGAATTCCGGAGCTTTTCGAAAACGGCAGGCTTCACCGGAACGCGCTGTGCTTTCACCGTAATTCCAAAAGAACTGAAAGCCTACGACAGCGAAGGTACTGCACATCCGGTAAAACCATTGTGGAACCGCCGTCACACCACCAAATTCAACGGAGTTTCGTATCCGGTGCAGAAAGCCGCTGCTGCTATTTATACTGAAGAAGGTAAAAAACAGGTGAAAGAAGTAATCGCTTATTATCTGGAAAATGCCCGTATCATGCGCGAAAGCCTGAAAGAAACCGGCTTTACGGTATTTGGCGGAGTGAATGCGCCTTACGTTTGGGTGAAAACTCCGGACAACATGAAATCATGGGAATTCTTTGATAAATTACTGAATGTAGCCAATGTGGTTGGAACTCCCGGTTCAGGATTCGGGCCATCGGGCGAAGGCTATTTCCGCTTTTCGGCGTTTGCCGACCGCGATAATGTGTTGGAAGCAATGGAGCGGATTAAAAATCTGAAATAAAAGTGCTAAACCACGGATTTCATGGTTTTACACAGATTAAAATTTGTGTGAATTCGTGAAATCCGTGGTTAATTTTTGCCTATAAAAATCAGTCCTGATTTTTATATCCTATTCGCTTTCGGGGCTTAACTTCTTCCTGTTTGGTGATCAGCTCATCAAGGTAATTAAATACAAGCTCAATATTCTCGTTCTCCCTAACTTGATATTCCAAAATGGAATTGCAAGGTTAAAAAATATGGAAGGCGCAAATTGCGAACTCCAATCTCCAAATTCTATTCAAACCGATATCGCCTAAAAATTATCGGCTTCGATTTCGAAATATGCTTGTGAATGTTCGCATACAGGACATTTCAATGGTGGCTTGGCCGATTCGTGCAGGAATCCGCAAACACGGCATTTCCATACTACTTTTCCTTCGCGCTCAAATACTTTTCCTTCTTCGAGGTTCTGATACAATTTACGGTAGCGTTCCTCGTGTGCTTTTTCAATTTTCGCAATCGAGCGGAACAATAAGGCAACGCGCTTGAATCCTTCTTCGTCGGCAATACGGGCAAATTCAGGATACAATTCAGTCCATTCTTCTTGTTCGCCGTCAGCGGCAGCTTTCAGGTTTTCGAGTGTTGTACCAATCTTTCCGGCCGGATAGGTGGCTGTAATTTCAACCATACGGCCTTCCAATTGTTTGAAAAACTGTTTGGCATGTGACCGTTCGTTTTCTGCAGTTTCCAAAAAGAGGGCAGCAATTTGCTCCAATCCTTCTTTTTGTGCAACTTTTGCTGCAAACTCATACCGGTTGCGGGCTTGCGATTCGCCTGCAAACGCTTTCAACAGATTTTGTTCAGTTCTTGATCCTGCTAATGATTCCATGTTTAAATGATTTTATTAATATTCGATTATTTTAACTTAACTAGTCTTTAAAGTTACAATTTTGACCCGCCAGATTATTCGCTATTTGCAATTTATAATCATTCAAAATTAGACAGAGTAAGCGAAAGCGAATGAATCTTCAGGAAAATACAAGCCCAAATGCAGCTCATAAAAGATTTAGCAATTTGTTTACCTGATGAAGACTGATTTTTGTTGACGGATATAAAAAAAAATAACGACATTTGCATCCTTTAAGCTTTAGTTGATGACAATAAACGAAATACAGCAGGAGATAATAGAAGAGTTTTCGGCTTTCGAAGACTGGATGGATAAATACAGTTACCTGATTGAACTGGGAAACGAGTTGAAAGATTTGGATCCAAAAGACAAAATCGATCAATACATCATCAAAGGCTGTCAGTCGCGTGTATGGTTGGTTTCTGATTTTGTGGATGGAAAAATCATTTTTCGGGGAGAAAGTGATGCCGTTATAGTGAAAGGAATGGTTGCATTATTGTTGCGCGTTGTCTCGAACCAAACTCCAAAGGAAATCATTAACAACGAACTTTACTTTGTTGACGAAATTGGACTGAAACAACACCTTTCGCCCACCCGGTCGAATGGTTTGCTGGCGATGATCAAACAAATTAAACTCTATGCTGTTGCATATAACAGAATTTCAGAAAAGGAGAACGAATAATGGATGCAAGGATAGACCTGATAATAGAAAGGCTGAAGGACGTATTTGATCCCGAAATACCGGTAAACATTTACGATTTGGGTCTTATTTATAATGTGGACGTTGATGATTCAAACAAAGCCAACATCATAATGACACTGACTGCTCCCGGCTGTCCGGTTGCTGATATACTGGTGGAAGATGTACGGCAGGCGGCTTTGGCTGTTGATAGCATTACTGAAGCCGATGTTGAACTCACCTTCGAACCGCCGTGGGACAAATCGATGATGAGCGAGGAAGCCCGTTTGGAACTTGGTTTTTTCTAGTCTGGAAGGTCTTTCAGGGTACAGCCCTGAAGTGTAAAAAAGAAAGTTGAGCCTTTGCCGGGTTCTGATTCAACCCAGATTTTTCCTCCCAAAAGTTCGACGAGTTTTTTCGTAATAGCCAGACCCAGTCCGGCACCCCGGTAGCTGCGCGCTGATATTTCACTTAATTTCATGAAACGGCGAAAAACTTCTTCATGCTGTTCCTTTTTGATCCCAACGCCTGTATCCTTCACATAAACAACAACTTCGCGGGTTTTTGAAGACAGGTAGCCCATCTGGATGGTTCCCGAATCGGTAAACTTGAAGGCATTCGACAGCAAATTGATCAATATTTGTTTCACCCGACCCCGGTCTGAATTTATATAAAGCGCTTTGCCTTGAATTTTATTTCCAATTATAAGTTCAGCCCGCGAATTGATGTTGCCGTGACTAAACACCTGAAACAATTCAGAAAAAAGGATATCAAGGCTAAACTCCTGTTTTTTTAGTATAATTTGTTGCGCTTCAATCTTCGAAAGATCAAGTATCTCATCAATCAGAACCAGAAGCGATTCGGTATTTGATTCAATTAAATCGATGTACATTTTCTTCTCCGGATTATCAATTTCCGGATCATTCAATAACGACGAAAATCCAACAATTGAATTCAGGGGGGTGCGTATTTCATTCGAAACATTCGCCAGAAATACCGACTTAAGTTTGTCTGATTCCTCTGCCTTTGTTCTGGCCTCCACTAAACCTAGATTTGTTTCTTTAAGCCGGTAATTGGCACTTTCAAGATTCGAAATAACACTGTTAAGTTGTTTTACAGAGGTGTCCAGCTTAATTTTCTGGTCAAGTATCCGTTCTGTCTGAGCGCTGATCTTCTTTTCTGCTTTCCATGATTTTCTTAATAAAAAAGCAAGGTAAAGAGCAACGAAAACAAGAACTGCAACAAGAATTACAAGAGCAAAGAGGTAATTTTCATTGAACCCATTCGTCGGTCCAATCATCAAAAAAAAATCTGGCGGGTTAGCAAATGGGACAATTGCCCAAATGCTGACCATCCAGATATGTTTTAGAATGATACCCATCAAAAAGGTGGTATTATTTTTTTTCTTTCAAATTCACCAGCAAATTTAATTCGTCCAATTGTTCCGGAGAAATGGTTGATGGACTGTCCATCATCACATCTCTGCCTGAGTTGTTCTTCGGGAAAGCAATGGTGTCGCGGATACTGTCCAGTCCGGCAAACATGGAGGTCAAACGGTCGAATCCGAAGGCAATTCCGGCATGTGGTGGCGCTCCAAATTTGAAGGCATTCATCAGGAAGCCAAATTGGTATTCGGCCTGTTCAGGCGAAAACCCAAGTAAACCAAACATTCTTGCCTGAAGTGCTTTGTCGAAAATACGAACCGAACCACCTCCAATTTCTACACCATTAATAACCAAATCGTAGGCATTGGCACGAACTGCTCCCGGATTGGTATCGAGCAACGGAATATCTTCAGGTTTTGGAGCGGTAAACGGATGGTGCATCGCATAAAAACGGGCTGTATCTTCGTCCCATTCGAGCAAAGGAAAATCAACCACCCACAATGGCTGGAACACGTTTTTGTCGCGTAATCCCAATTGATTAGCCATTTCCAGACGCATGTCGCCAATGGCTTTCAGCATTTTTTCTTTTGCTCCTGAAAGTATTAACAGCAAGTCGCCCGGTTTTGCTCCGAACACCTCAACCCATTTCTGAAGCTCTTCCAAAGAATAAAATTTATCGACTGAAGATTTGATTGTACCATCGGTATTCACTTTCACGTAAACCAAACCTTTGGCGCCAATCTGCGGACGTTTTACCCATTCGGTCAGGGCATCAGTCTGTTTACGGGTATATTCAGAGCAACCTTCGGCACAAATTCCACCGATAAATTCGGCATCGTCGAATACCGGAAATCCTTTGCCTTTTACCAAATCGGTCAGGTTTTTTATCTTCATTCCGAAACGAATATCAGGTTTGTCCGAGCCGTAGCTTTCCATCGCTTCGGAGTAGGCCATGCGCGGAAATTCAGTAATATCAATTCCTTTAATTTGCTTGAACAAATATTTGGTCAAACCTTCGAACATGTTCAACACATCTTCCTGCTCTACGAACGACATTTCGCAGTCGATCTGGGTAAATTCGGGTTGACGGTCGGCACGCAAATCTTCGTCGCGGAAACATTTCACAATCTGGTAATAGCGGTCGAAACCTGCCACCATCAGCAATTGTTTTAATTGTTGCGGCGATTGTGGCAAAGCGTAAAATTCACCAGGATTCATGCGCGATGGAACCACAAAATCGCGTGCGCCTTCCGGAGTCGATTTAATCAGAACCGGAGTTTCGGTTTCAATGAAATTTTGACCATCGAGATAGGTGCGGGTTGCGAATGCCATTTTCGAACGCAAAATAAGCGTATCGCGAACAGGGGCACGGCGCAAATCGAGGTAACGGTATTTCATACGGATTTCGTCGCCGCCATCGCTTTCGTCTTCAATGGTAAACGGTGGAGTTTCCGAGCTATTCAGGATATTTAATGCTGTTACAGCCAGTTCGACTTCGCCGGTGGGGATATTTTTGTTTTTGCTGCTGCGTTCGCGAACGGTTCCGGTAGCCTGAACCACATACTCGCGCCCAAGTTGGTTACCTAATTCAGCCACAGCTTGCTCGGTTTTTTCATCGAAAACCAATTGTGTAATGCCATAACGGTCGCGAAGATCAATAAAAGTCATTCCACCCAGGTTACGAACGCGCTGAACCCAGCCTGCAAGGGTTACTTCCGAACCCTGATGATTGATGCGGATTTCGCCGCATGTATGTGTTCTGTACATATTTGTATCTGTTTTATTTGCTGCAAAAATAAGCAGTTTTTGGAATAATTGGCGGGGAAAAGTCAGATAAGCATAGAAAGATACAGAGAATAGTAATTATACTTCAGGATCATTGTTGAGTGATCAATCCTGATCATTCCTGAAACACTCCATAGTTTCGTCCTCGAAGACTTCAGGGATCAACTGCTTATCGTCACCGTTTTGATGCATTCTTAATGCTGCCTCTTCCCATCCCTGCCTTGCACCCGGACGGATCTCGATTGCCCCTTTTTCGACCTCATTGCGAACGGTTGACTATGTCGAGAGCTTCAACTCTTTCAGCAAAGCAACAGGAAGTATAATGCCGCGGCTATTGCCAACTTTAATGATATTTGCATCCATGTTCAAACATTTTTAACTAAAACCATTGACATTGAGCAAATGTAGTGAACTAAAGTAATAACATATATTTGCTGCAAAAATTAGTGATTTTTTGGAATAATTGGCTGGGAAATGTCAGATCAGGAAGATTAAAAACCTTTGACATGCTTCGATGCTATTAAGGGCTGAGGACTTTGTTATGGGCATCGAACCCGTAATTGATATATAGTTTTTGTTATATATTGGGCTTTAGTTATTCGGGTAAATCAAATTAAGCTTTTCAATTAATGCATGGTACATCTCCGATCTTCTATTTAAAAGTGTCTTTGTCGCTTCATCTCTGACAAATTTATGATTTTCCCAGGTATTACAAGGGTTTAAATAATCCCATTCTTGTGAACCACTGTAGTCAGTATAATAATTGGGTTTTAGATTAGGAAATGGTTTTACAAATTTTCCTGCCCAACTGCTTTGTGTAGGATCATCTAATTCATGATTAGGGTCTAACAGATACAACACAGAGGGGGTGTCTCCAACTCTAAAATACTGCGCCCAGTCTTCATATTTCACTACATCCTTGATATGCTTCCCCATATTACCATACTTAGAAAGCTCGTTAAACATTACTTTAGGTTCATCTCCAATAAACATTCCTGAATATGTCCAGTTGATTTCGAGCCACCACATTTTATTGAATTGAGGATTGTAATAAATAGCATTTCTTCCAAATCCATTCCAATTAAGTTGCTCACAAGGTTTTGATTTTTCCCAATCTTTGGGCATATCTTTTATATCATCCTCAAGCATTAATCCGGTTCCGATGGTAATTAGTCTTATATTATTGGAATATTCTGGGTGTGCCAATAATATTTTACTTAGGCTCTCCATATTTCCCCAAACAAGAACATTTAAGGGACTACTTTTATCTGATACTGCGTTAGCGAATAATTTAAAAGATTCATCTGTATTATTTGCAACGAGTTTAACAAGATTTTCCGGGGTCGGATATTTTTGTTTGATAAACGA
Source organism: Bacteroidota bacterium (assembly GCA_023251435.1). Taxonomy (GTDB): domain Bacteria; phylum Bacteroidota; class Bacteroidia; order Bacteroidales; family Prolixibacteraceae; genus Aquipluma. Next base: position 56,381 of record JAHEYU010000028.1, on the reverse strand, counting down.
TAATTTTTGATAATCATCGCCATAGGCACCAATTGCAAGTTTGCAAGCCTCTACACTTCTAGCATTCCATCGATCAGCAACAATTCCTTCTATTTGTAATTCATTAGAGTACCATAACAAATGAACCAATGATTGACGATCATCTGGATCTCCGGCATCAATATTAATATCTGTGAAAATAAATACCCTTGGATTATTCCTTGCTTTACAAGAAACAAAAAAAATAAAGCTGAATCCAATTAGTAGAAATATTCTAATCATGTTTACTTTTTTAAAGATTTACATTTCGCGTAAAATTATTGTTTGCAAGCCATGCATAGAATGGTATATTCCCCTCAAAAACCTTTTTGAACAATGCACTCCCAAATGTAAAAAAAATCCTATGTGCACTTCGGTTAAATTGAAAAAGAATAGTCAACTCTTCACTTGAAAACTCGTATAGCCATTAAACCTTAAATCATATAATCATGAAAACACTTCTCCTGATTTGTATTGTTGCAATGGGTTTCTCTATTTGCTGTTCAAAAGAAAATGAACAGGGAATAAACCTCGAAGGCACATGGGGAATAGTTGATCTAACGTATCTTACCCCCGATGGAACACAAAAGGTTATGGAAGCTGAAATTAAAAACGGAAGTGCTGTTACCGATTTTTATTTTGCGAACGACGGGAAATTCAAGCAGACCAGCAACATGTCGGGCTCGGGGACTTTGGATACCTACGAAGGAACCTGGAAACTTACCGAAAATAAGTTAATCATAACCCTGAAAATTAATGGTCAGCCTATTGATGTTGATTACATTTACGAAATGAAGAACGAACTACTTGTTTTAACCCGGACAAGCCCAGATGGAAAGATGAGTATTGTTAACACCTTCAGAAAAAAGTAATCAAAAGGAAAGACTATTTTTTGTTTGCTTTTACCCACCACTCGTCAATAAACACTTTAACACGTACCGAAGGATTTCCCGGCATTTGTCGTAAATAAAATCCATAAAAATGCAGGGAATCATTCCTTACATGAAAATGATAGGTATTGGCGATGTTATCCAATTTCCCGTTGTAATCTTTATGGTAGGTTACCATAGTCGAATCGTTTATCAGATAAAAATTTCCCCAATTAGACAAACTCTGTTTCCCATCAGCTCTATTAATCAATGATTTAAAAGTATTGTCGCTATTGAATAACTGGATCCGATCCATCATATATTGCGGAGCTTTGGTTCCATCATGCTTTCCCGAAGTAATTTTCCACGTTCCGTATATCGGATTCTGTTTGACTGGAGTTCCAGAGGTTGTTACTAAGAAGATAAAAGTTAGGATTAGAAGGGTTTTAATGAATGTTTGCATTGTGTTGGTTTTTGTTTATCAAATGTATGTTTTTCGCATTTGTGATATTTATGTTTCTCAACAGATTTGAATGTCTGATTTCCACAATTTCTTGCAAGACTACTTTTTCCCCATTTCTTCTTACTTTCGCCTTTCAACTTTTTACCTTCAACCGATAAAACTTTTTAACGACGAATATTTTATGCGGCAGGCAATTCAGGAAGATAAAAAGGCTTTCAGGGAAGGCTAAATCCCAATTGGAGCTATGGTAATTTCACAAAACCGGATTATTGCCCGTGCCCACAAAACCGTGATTGTTTCTGGGGTTCTTGAAAACGAATGCTCGCAATTAATAAAGATATTCACCCACTCCTGACCCATCATAATTTTTCCAGCAAAAAAACAATCCTTTGTATATACATAATCATTTTTTGTTTATACCTTGCATAAGCAAAAAACCTCTGACAAAAATCAACCATAACTATTCGACCTGCCATGAAAACATGCCTCAAATTTTTCATTTTCGCTCTTTTATCTTGTTTATCTGTTTCCCGCATTTCGGCACAAGAAGCCCCAAAAGTAAAATTTGGCAAAGTTACCGACGAAGAACTCCGGATGACCGTTTACGAGCCCGACACCGCTGCCGCTGCGGTAATACTGTTCGACGATGGCCAGTCGCTGGTAAAGTACGATGTTGGAGCGAAGCGATTTATGCTGACTTTTGAACGGTTTCTGCGGGTGAAAATATTGAAACAAAGCGCTACTGAATGGGGCAACTTTACTATTCCGCTATATTCTTCAGGACTGTCGCGGGAAGACCTCAGTTCGGTAGTTGGCGTAACTTTTAATCTTGAAGGGGAGAAAATCCAAAAAACTGACCTGAAAAAAGAATCCATATTTAAAGAAAGGGAGAACAAATACTGGGAAGCAGCAAGGCTATCAATGCCATCGGTAAAAGTTGGATCGGTAATTGATCTGAAATATAGCATTAGCTCGCCCTTGCTATGGAATTTACGGACCTGGAAGTTTCAATATTCCATCCCGGTAAAATGGAGCCAATACGATGTTGTTTATCCCGAATATTTTAGATACAACCATTCATCGCTGGGCTATCATACCTTAAACTCGCAAGATCATACCACGCAAAACGAAAACATCAATTACACCGCAACTTACGAAACTTCGGGCAGAGTAATTTCGGGAGGTGGCCAGCGGGAAAAAGTAATTCAAACCATTACTTACCTGGCTCACAGGTATAACTATACCGCGAAAGAAGTACCTGCTATGAAAGTTGAGCCTTACCTTACCACACTTGAAAACTATACAACCCGCATGAAGTTTGAATTGGCCAGTACAGATTTTTCGAGGATAGGCGGAGAATATAAAAACTATACCAACTCGTGGAACATCATTGGCAATGATTTATTGAGCGATGAAGATTTTGGCGGACAACTCAGAAGTGGAAATTTCACGGAAGAAGATGTGAAAAATCTGATTTCAGGAAAACCGACACCAATGGAAAAAGCTGTTGCTGTTTACAGCCATATTCAGTCGGCCGTAAAATGGGACAATATAAAATCATACATGCCAGCCAAATCGCTGCGGAAAACTTACAGCGACAAATCGGGCAATTCGGCCGATCTAAACATGTTGCTGGCGGTCATGCTCCAAAAAGCCGGGATTGCGGCCGATCCGGTTATCCTGAGTACACGCGACCACGGATTAATATCGCCTGTACATGCTTCGCTGAGCGACTGCAACTACCTGATCGTAAAAGCAATGATCGACGATAAACCTGTATTAATGGATGTCACCGATCCGTTACTTCCGGCCGGACAACTTCCTTTCCGCTGCCTGAACGGGAATGGTATCCTGCTGAGAAAAGATGGTACTGAACACGTGGCAACTACCAATCCCACTTCAACAATCAACACATCAGTATCACTCGAAATGAAAGAAGGAAACCTTTCAGGAGAAATTATATCACGCATATCCGGGTTAAATGCCTACAACTTTCGTCAGGAAGTGAAAAAAGCCGGCGGACCGCAGGCCCAATTCGAAACCGTTAAAAATAATTCAGACGGAATAGAATACACCAACTATACCTACAACTGCCTCGAAAGCCTTTACTTACCGGTTGAGAAAAAATACAATGTTATTTTGGATGGCGGATCGGAGGATGAGGCTTCTATTCTATACATCAACCCGATAGTGAGCGGCAAACTGCAAAAAAATCCGTTTTCGTCTCCATCCCGCGAGTACCCAGTAGATTTTGGCGCTCCGTTTTCCGAGACCTACCGTCTCAACTTAACCATTCCTGAAGGTTACCAGGTGGAAGAACTCCCAAAAGGCGCGAGCATTGTTCTTGGCGATAAAAATGGAAAATTCAGTTATGCCATTGGTCAAATGGACAAACGGATTGTTGTGAACATGCGCTTTTCTATCGATAAACCCATGTTCTTGCCCGCAGAATATACCAACCTTAAAGATTTTTTCGATATGGTGGTAGCCAAAGAATCAGAACAAATTGTTTTAAAGAAAATCAGCGCCCAATGAAACAAATCCTTGTTTTAACAGCCGGATTCCTTTTCTTCATGTTTTTTTCTGCTTCGGGCAAAGAAAAAAATCAGTCCAATTTCCCGGTCGAAGACATTTCTCCGGCCTTAAAAAAAGATGCTTACGCCATCTGCCGACAGTACCACCACGAATTTGAAGTGATCGAATACGGGAAAGCCCTGGAAAAAGTGCATCTGGTAATTACGGTACTCGAAGAAAACGGGAATCACTTCAGTAAACTATTTCTGCCCTACGACAAACAGAAAAAAATAAAAACCATTTCAGGCCGAAGTTACAACCAGATCGGATTGCCCGATGACAAGCTTAAAAACAGCGCCATACAGGATGTAAACTATACCTCTGCCGGTCAGATTTACGACGATCTGCGCCTGAAGGTGGCCGAATTTAAAACCAACAGCTATCCATACACCGTTGAATATGAATATGAAATTGAACACAGCGGCTTAATTGGCTACCCCGAATGGCGACCTTTGGACAATTACCGATTGGCAGTTGAAGAATCGTCATTCAGTATTACCTGGCCCGAAAATCTTGAGATCAGGTATCGGGAGTTTAACCTGCCCGAAGGATGCCGAACCCAAACGAACGAAGCTAGGAAACGCACCATCGTTTGGAAAGTCGATTCGCTTCAGGCCTGGAAAGAAGAACCTATGTCGCCCGGATTGTCGGCACAAACCCCGCGAGTAAGCTGTGCACCGACCAATTTCACTTACGACGGATCTTCGGGCAACATGAGTTCATGGCAGGAATTCGGGAAATGGGTGTCCGGACTAAACATGGGACTCGATCGGCTTCCGGAAGCCCGAAAAGCGGAAATTAAAAGTATTGCCGGAGAAGTAAAGGACACCGCTCAAACAGTTCAACTTCTTTACCAGTACATGCAGAAGCGAACACGTTATGTGGGTATTCAACTCGGATTGGGAGGTTTTCAGCCATTCCCAGCCGAAACGGTCGACCGGCTTGGATACGGCGACTGCAAAGCGCTATCCAACTACATGAAAGCGCTGCTGAATTGCGTAGGCATTCCATCGTTATATGTACTTGCAGGGGCAGGTCCAAATTTGGGTATTACCATGACCGACTTCCCTACCATCAACCAAAATAACCATGCCATACTTTGCGTGCCTATGCAAAAAGATACCATCTGGCTCGAATGTACCAGTCAAACTCAACCTTGCGGCTACCTCGGAAAATTTGTGGAGGGACGCCAGGTTTTACTTATTACTCCTGATGGTGGAAAACTGTGCAGAACGCCTTTGCTGACTTCAGCGCAAAATTTGCAGTTTCGTTCTGCCGAAGTGCAAATCAGTCCCGATGGGGCAATGCAATCTGCTGTAAAAACAGCGTATTCCGGCTATCAATACGACAACGTATCATCGCGATTTGAAAAAAGTAAAGAAGACCAGAAAAAGGAACTTTTGGAAGTCATTGCCATTCCCGGGCTGGTCATTAATTCGTTAGGCTACGAAGTCAGGAAAGAAAAAATTCCGAAAGCATTGGAGTCGTTGACCATGACATCACCAAATTACGCGACCAAAACAGGGATGCGCCTTTTTATCCCGATGAACATGCTGAACCAGCGTATGAGCAATCCAACAAAGGTTGATAACCGAAAGATGCCCGTTGTGCAGAAATATGCATTTCACGACAAAGACTCCATTGTTTTCCAGTTACCAAAAGGATATCAGGTGGAAACTATTCCGCGTGATAAAACTATTACTACCGAATATGGTGAATATACTTCAAAGATTACTGTTCAAAATGACAGGGCTACTTATGTTCGGGAGGTTAAAATTAACCTCGGGTTTTGGCCTCAAGAAAATTATAAGGCGGTCGTTGAATTTTATGCCAGTATTGTAAGTAACGACAAAGCCAAATTGGTGATGAAAGAAAAGCAGCCTTAATCAGTTAGTGTTTCGTATTAACTGGCGAATGCCTATTTTTGTTCTTCATCTTTCCTGGAACAAATGGAACTTTTTAACGACGAATATTTTATGCAGCGGGCGCTTCAGGAAGCACAACAGGCTTTTGCAGAAGGAGAAATTCCGGTGGGTGCGGTGGTGGTTTCGCAAAATCGCATTATTGCCCGTGCCCATAACCTCACCGAAACACTGACCGATGTGACCGCTCACGCCGAAATGCAGGCTATTACCGCGGCGGCCAACTTATTGGGCGGAAAGTACCTGAATGAATGTACTTTGTACGTTACCATAGAACCTTGCGTGATGTGTGCCGGGGCTTTGGGCTGGTCGCAGATTGGCAAAGTGGTTTATGGTGCTTCCGACGAAAAACGGGGATTCCGCAAATTTGCCCCGGAAGCGCTACATCCCAAAACCGAAGTTGTTTACGGTGTTCTGGAAAACGAATGTGCACAATTAATGAAGGATTTTTTTCAGGGGAAAAGGTAAGAAACAGCCTTGATGTCCGTTCGCTAAAGCGGAACGGCAAAGGATAGTTGCTTTGATGATCATACCGAATTATCCTTTGCCCCCGATTTTCATCGGGGCAGGCTGTTTGCCTTTAGGCAACGGTTTCGATAACAAACCCCACCCTTTTCAAATCATCCCAATAGCCCGGATAGGATTTGGTGATTACCATCGGATCGAGGATTGCAACTTGGCCATAAGTCTGGCAGGCAAGAGCAAATGCCAAAGCCATGCGGTGATCGTGATAGGTTTCGATTTCGGGAACCGCCTGTTTTTCGAGCGGAAAAGTTCCGTCCCATTTCAGTTCTCCGTGTGCTGGTTCGGTAAGCTGCGCGCCAAATTTCGCCAGTTCATCCTGAAGGGCAGCAATGCGGTTGGTTTCCTTTATTTTCAGGGTTTCCAATCCGGTAAAATGAAAAGGGATTTGTTTCATCACGCACAAAACAGCGAAAGTCTGCGCCACATCGGGGTTTTCGATAAAATTGAGATTCAAATTTTTGGGTAGGGGCTTGCCATTCTTTACCAACCGTGATCCTTTTTCAGTTGCAATAGTATCAATTCCCAGTTGTTCGAACCACTTGGCAATTTGAGCATCGCCCTGTAAACTTTCGGTGGTCAATCCGGTCAGTTCAAGATCAACTTCATCAGCCAAAACAGCCATTTCGTACCAGTACGATGCTCCCGACCAATCTGCCTCAACCGAGAACGGACGGGCTTTGTATGGTTGTTCTGCAATGCGAATTTCGTTGCCTTTCCATACATTATGAACCCCGAATTGCTCCATCAGTTTCAGCGTCATTTCTATGTACGGACGCGACATGATTTTATTTTTCAGGCGCAATGTCATGCCACCTTCAACAGTCGGGGCAATCATCAGCAAAGCCGAAATATACTGGCTGCTAACGCTGCCGTCCAATTCAAAAATGCAACCTTTCAGATGCGAACCATAAATTTTCAGCGGAGGGAAACCGTCATTTTCGAGGTATTCGATTTTTGCACCGAGCTTATTCAAGGCATCTACCAAAATGCCAATTGGCCGCTGTTTCATACGGTCGGAACCGGTCAAAGTCCATTCTCCCACAATTTGCGACAGAAAAGCTGTCAGGAAACGCATGGCAGTTCCGGCATGGCCAATGTCAAAATGATTGGTGTTCGAACTGAAAACTTTTTCCATCACCCGCGTATCGTCGCTGTCCGAAAGATTTTCAATCGGGTACGGGCTGTAACTCAGCGCATGAATAATCAGCGCACGGTTCGCAATACTTTTTGAGGCCGGAAGAACGATGCTTCCTTTCAGGGTTTTATCGGATTTGGAAACGAGGTATTTCATTTTTTAATTGTTTCGGGTAACGAGTTTCGTGTTTCGGGTAAATTTAACTCGGAACTCGTATCCCGTAACCCGCAACTTTTATAATATTCCAGTGCTTCAAAAATCAATTCTTTAGAACAATCGACATTGATTTCTACCTTCCCGATTTCAGGAATTAAAGTGAAATTGATGCGTTTGCCTTCGTTCTTTTTATCGTGTGTCATGAGTTGGTACAAAGCTTCGAAATCGCTTTCCTGTATTTCAAATTTTCCATAATTAGCAATTAGCCATGATGAAATATGATTAAGTTCATCGATTCCCAGTCCGCATTGTTTGGCCGACAAATAAAGTTCTGCAATCATTCCATAAACCACCGCATAGCCATGCAAAATCGGGCGACCGGTTTTCATTGCATAACTTTCGAAAGCGTGGCCAACGGTATGACCGAAATTCAATGCTTTCCGAATATTTTGTTCTGTCAGATCGTTCAGAACGTGCCATTCTTTAATAGCAACCGAATGCGCGATTATTTTCTGAAGCGCATCGTAATCGACGTTGTCCATATCAAATGTCAACAATTCGTCCCAATGCGTGCGGCTTTTAATCAGGCCATGTTTCAGCATTTCAGCATAACCCGAAAGAAAGTTTTCACGGTCAATCGTTTTCAGAAAGTTAGTGTTGATGATCACCGAATTGGGTTCCATGAATACACCAATTTCATTCTTCAGGCCATTGAAATTGAACCCGGTTTTTCCCCCGATTGAGGCATCAACCTGTGCTAAAAGTGTTGTAGGAATGTTCACGAAATCCAATCCGCGTTTGAAAGTTGAAGCTGCAAATCCGCCCAAATCGGTGAGCATTCCTCCGCCAATATTGATCAGCAGCGATTTGCGGTCGGCTCCGTTGTTGCTCAGAAAATCCCAAACCAGCCCAACCGATTGTATATTTTTGTTTTCTTCTCCTGAAGGAATTGCCAATTGCCTGATCGGGAACTGATCAATAACCCTCTGAATCAATGGCAGGCAAAATCCGGCAGCGTTTTGTTCGGTGAGCAAAAACACCTTTCCGGAGGGATACTTTTGAATGATTTTCTGAAGTTCGGCTTCAATCTGTTGTGAAAAGACAATATTTGAGTGTACTTTTGAGTCAGTCATAAAAACGAAAATTAAAACATCGGCAAAGTTAACAAAGCTTAGAATTCGTCAGCAAAAAGGCCTGAATATTTACAATTTTACCAGCAATCATGGAAATTTCGAATCAAAAAAGAAGCAAAAGAATTAAACGGGCATTTAATATTATCGGAATCACAATCGTTCTGTTGGGCCTTGCATTGCTATGGTTGAAGCAGGATACCGCGGTCTTGATAACTGCAGGCGTGTTCGCGATCTATGTTGGAATTTCGCAGTTTGCCAATCTTTGTTACGTTTCTTTCAGCACGAACAACGGAAAAATTCTCATCAGGTATTATCCGATTATTTCTTTGCTGAAAAAAGAATACGAGTCGATTGAATTCGCACATCAGGCACTGGTTAATTTCCAGATTGAAAAGTCGATGGGATTTGCCGATCTCTCCATCGCAATTAAAACAAAACGCGGAATTGCAGAATATCCGTCCATCAGTCTTGCAGCCATGACCAAAGACGAAATTGAACAGATCAGCATGGCTTTATCAGAAATCAGGAAAAATAACCGAAAAGGTATTTAAATTGAGTTACAAATTGCTTAATTTTATGGTAAATCACAACAAATGGATTCACCAGACAATCTTGCCTACAAAATAGCTATTTCATTAATTCCCGGAATCGGAGCAATTACTGCCCGTAACCTGATTGCCTATGTTGGCAGTGTGGAAGGCGTGTTTCAGGAGAAAGAGAAAAACCTACTAAAAATACCCGGAGTTGGCGAGGTGAATGCGCAAAGAGTCGTAAGGCAGGATGTGCTCGATCGTGCCAGGCGAGAAGTTGAATTTATACTGAAAAACAAAATAACCACTTACTTTTATCTGGACGACAACTACCCTGCCCGACTGAAAAACTGTAGTGATGCTCCCATCATTCTGTTTTATAAAGGAAATGCCAATTTGAATGAGCGGCGGATTATTTCGGTTGTAGGCACGCGTAATGCCACCGCCTATGGGAAAGAGCTGTGCGATGAGCTGATCAGCAATATTTCGCAACGCAATTACCCGCTGCTGGTAGTTTCTGGACTTGCCTACGGAATTGATGTTCATGCCCACAAAGCCTGCCTCAAGTACGATATTCCTACGGTTGGCGTGTTTGCTCATGGCCTTGATACGATCTACCCGGCGCTCCATGCTCCCATTGCTGCCAAAATGCTTGAAAAGGGTGGATTGATTACCGATTTCATCAGCAACACCAAAATCGACCGGCAGAATTTTCTGAGACGCAACCGCATTATTGCCGGCCTGGCCGACGCTACAATTATAGTTGAAAGTGCTGAAAAAGGTGGAGCGCTGGTAACTGCCGACATTGCCAATTCATACAACCGCGACGTGTTTGCGTTTCCAGGTCGCAGCAACGACCCTTTCTCGAAGGGCTGTAACAAACTGATTAAACTAAACGAAGCGGTGTTAATTGAAAATTTGGCTGACATTGAGAAAGCGATGAATTGGGACGTGAAAGCTCCATCAGCCAGAATAGTGCAAACTTCGTTGTTTGTTGAACTAAGCCCTGAAGAGCAAAAACTGATCGACCTTTTAAAGGGTGGCGATCGGTTTGTTGATGAAATAACAATTGAAACACAATTGCCAATGAGCAAAGTTTCTGCAACGCTGCTCGGCCTCGAATTTAAAGGAATGGTGATTAGCCTGCCCGGAAAAATGTACCGGTTAAAATAAGTTGCTATTTTTTCAGAAAAACCACACCCGGCCCCAGATTTAGGTGAAAAGCCAAATTGTAAACGTCCGAATTTCCATTCGCAATTTTAATCGACGAATAAGCAAAGGTGGTTTTAGCTTCAGCATTTATATAAAACCTGCTTCCCAGGTAGAATGGTTTGCTCACGGCGAAATTCATAACCGGCCCCGAAATAAAATAACCCATATCCATATCATTGCCGGTATCGCCAAATTCCTTCCCCCTGATTTTCGATTCGGGATGCGCAAGAATAACACCAGCCCCGGCTCTGATACGTACAAATTTCTTCTGAACAACTCGATTGAACATGAGCATATTAAACCCGTGAGAAATATTGTATTTCTGAATTTCGGGAGTTGTATTGCTCAAATAAAGTTTGTGGTGAATTACTTCAAATTCCCAGGCCTTTTCGTCTTGCCAGCGAGTGAAACGCCAATCCCAGTAAACCGGCAAAATGAACGGCTCGGCATCGAATATCGCCCATAGTTTAATATCCTGAAATCCTTCCTGTCTGATTTTTAACGGCATAGGAACATTGAAAACCTGACCGCCATGCAGCTCAAAACTCCATCGCAATTGGGCATTTGACGAATCAATGAAAAGGGCAATGAATATGATTGTGACGATAAACTTGTTCATGGCTCAATATATTGAAAGGTGAACCTGTTCAAAGCACAAGTTAGCATTTTGTGTCCGGAAAACGGAAAGATGAACGGATAATTCGTAATTTAGATCTTCAACTTTCACAAATTTAGCCATGCGGAACCTTGCAAGTATTCAGCGGATTAAAGCGTTGGAACCTATCGAAAATGCCGATGCAATTGAAAAAGCCACTGTTTTGGGTTGGCAACTGGTGGTAAAAAAGGGGGAATTTAAAGTGGACGACCTGATAGTGTATTGCGAAATTGACAGCTTATTGCCCGACAGACCCGAATTTGAATTTTTAAAACCACGGGGCATGAGGATCAGGACGATCAGGCTTCGCGGACAGATTTCGCAAGGTATTTGCTTCCAGCTATCAGTTTTACCTCCCGGATTCGAAATTGCCGAAGGGATGGATTGCACCGAAACACTCGGAGTCGAAAAGTACGAACCACCAATGCCTGCCTGCCTTAGTGGAATCGCAAAAGGTCCATTTCCCTCGTTCATTCCGAAAACAGATGAAACAAGGGTTCAGGTTCTTCAGGAATTGATCGATGTATTTAAAGGGACTAAATGCTATATTACTGAAAAGCTGGACGGAAGTTCGGGTACTTACTTTCTTAACAGGGGAGAATTTGGGGTTTGCAGCCGAAACCTCGAATTACTCGAAGACGAAGAAAACAGCTTCTGGAAAGTTGCCCGTCAACTGGACTTAGAAAACAAATTGCGGTCGTTAAACAAAAATATAGCCGTCCAGGGTGAACTGATCGGTGAAGGAATTCAGGATAATAAACTCAGACTTCGCGGCCAGACAATGCGGTTTTTCAACGCATTCGACATCGATCGGTACGAATACCTGAATTTTGAACAGTTTACCGGGTTGATGAACCAGCTTGAATTGCCAACTGTACCAATTATTGAGACCGACTATGAGCTTGAGGCTGACATAGGTGCCATCATCAGTCGGGCAACAGTCAAAAGCAAAATGTGCCAGGATGTTTGGGCCGAAGGAATCGTGATCAGGAACCAGACAGAAAAAAAGACTGCACCCGGGATGTACCAGGATTTCAACATGAGCCGTATAAGCTTCAAGGCAATAAATCCTGAATTTCTGCTTAAGTACGGAGAATAGGTTTTCAGGATTACTAAAAAAAACGCTGTCAGAATTTTGAACTCCCGACAGCGTTTTTTCTGAATTGACATTATAGTAGTGGCTTGCTGCCAAAACCCAGATGACTGATTATCAGGAGTAAGCTCAAGGTTTACTTGCTGAACTTTTCAACCCCGATAACTTTGTTCGCCGAAATTAATTTGCAGAAGTAGAGTCCTTTTTGCAGGTCATTTACATTCAGGCTTATCTGTTGTCCTGATTCAACATCAAAGAAATTCTGAAGTGAAACCCTTCTTCCTGACAGATCGCTGATTTCAACCTGCATTTCGTTCAGTCGCTTTCCTGAATATTGAATGTTGAGCACATCGCGGACAGGGTTCGGGAACAGTTTCACAACAGGCAGTTCTATTTCAGGATTCAACTTTGTAGCAATGGTTTTCATCGAAATGTTTTCTGAATAAACCTCTTTGCCCGAAGCATCTTTCAAAATCAGATTCGATGCGATTGAACCGCAATTGATCAGCGAGAGAGCTATTGAATCGCCTTTTGCAACCGATCCATCACAAAGTCGCCATTCAACGGTATAATCGGGGTAAAGTTTTTCAACCTGAACAATTAGATTATCGCGACTGCCACTAACTTTCCAGTTCATCGGAATCTCGGTAATTGTTCCATTTGAATTGAAAATAAACGTAGTTGAAATATGAGTTCCATCTGGAGCTATTGCCTTTACAGAATAAGTATTTGTCGGGCAAAGGCCTTTGACCTCAGGCCCCTCGGTTCCATCCGACCATTTGTAATTGTTAGCCTCTATGAGCGAATCTTTCATGTAAACATGAGCCTTTGCCCATCCTGCGCACGACGACATTTGGACAGGAAAAAATGATTCAATTTTCATGGTATAATAACGAGCCGGCTTATCGTAAACTGTATCAACCGGCATTTGTTCCATATAAATATTGATGGTCTGGCTCGCTGTTGCGACACAGCCAGTGGCTGTTTTAACAGTTAAAGTAACAGTCCTGAATGGATTTGGGAAGCTAACCGTACTGTCTTTCAGAATTGGAAAATTGAAAATGTGCATCGGATTTGGTTCATCGCTGGTTCTTCCGTCGCCAAAATCCCACTTCCATTCAACTGGTTCGGGCCATGCTTTCGAGTAAAAATCGAGAACCAATGCCGGTGCGAATGTCTGGACTTTGTGATTGACAGTGAATCCGAAATTTGTTTCGCAGTAGGCCGGATCAATCACAGGTATATTCGGATCGACAATATAAACCGCATCGCAGAAAGTGTCGGCACATTTGTTGGCTCCGGTAACTGTCAGGCAAACTTTCCGGTCGGGTCGCGAAAGGTCAAAAGTCACGACAGGCTCCCTTTCGGTGCTAACTTTACCATTATCGAATTGCCATAAATACTGAAGAGAATCTCCTACTGAAAGATTGGTAAGCTGAAACGAAGCAGTTTTGCCAATCGAATCATAGGCAGTCTGGTAATACTTAAATCTCGCACTACACGATGGATCCTGATAAGTAGTTCCATCAAGTATATTAATCATTTCTGAATAGAAACTTTTGCAGTTGTCAGCAGTCAGAATAGTCAGGCTGACTGTGCGATAAGGGCTAATTTTCACATTCGGACCTCCCACAGGGTGAACAAAAACGTACATTGGATTTTGTTTGTTGCTGGTATTTCCATCGCCAAAATCCCAAAACCAACGAATCCCATTGCCCTCAGAGCGATCGTGAAAATTAATGGCTGTTGCCGGAACAAGTGTTTTTACGGAATCGTTTACCACATATTTAAATGCCGCCTTGCAGTTGCCATTTGTGATAATTGTTTGTGCGGTGGTCATCAAACCCGATAACATCAGCGCAAAAAGTAAAAATTTTCTCATAGGATCAGTTTTTTGAACATTGATATCACATAGACGTTCCGATGAAAAAAAAGGTTGCGCATTTAAATACGTAAAAATGACTGAACCGGTAACGAAAGAATTCAGTTATCTGTTATCAATTCTTTCAGGATACAAATCGTGGTTCATCATTCTATATTCGGCCATTTGCCCGTATTTGGTACCTGGCTTTCCGTAATTGCAATACGGGTCGATGCTAAGTCCTCCGCGTGGCAGAAATTTTCCCCAAACTTCGATGTATTTTGGATCCATCAGAGCAATCAGGTCTTTCATGATGATGTTCATACAATCTTCGTGAAAGGCTCCGTGGTTGCGGAAACTAAACAGGTATAGCTTCAAACTTTTGCTTTCAACCATTTTCTGGCCGGGAATGTAGCTTAAGTAAATGGTTGCAAAATCGGGCTGGCCGGTAATAGGGCACAAACTGGTAAATTCCGGACAATTGAATTTCACCATCGTATCGTTTTCGGGGTGTTTATTGTCGAAGCTTTCCAGCATTTCCGAAGAATATTCGAACAGGTATTTGCTTTCGTTTCCAAGATTTTTTAATTCGCTCATAGTAGTTCTATTTTTAAAGTGAGGGTTTCACTTTGAGTGAAGCTCTCACTGATTTCCAATGCTTTCTTAAAGTCCCCTTTTTGGGGGATTTAGGGGGCTTTTTTTAAATAGTCTTCCAGTCCTTTCCCCCGAAGCTGGCAGGCAGGACAATGGCCACAACCAGCTCCTTTTATTCCATTGTAGCAGGTTACTGTTTGAGTGCGCACCAAATCGAACACTCCCAGTTCGTCGGACAGAGCCCAGATTTCCTGCTTCGACTTCCACATCAGCGGAGTATGAATCGTGAAATTATAATCCATCGACAGGTTGAGAGTTTGGTTCAGAGAACGCACAAATTCGTCGCGACAATCGGGATAACCGCTGTAATCGGCCTGCCCAACGCCTGTTACCAGATTTGGAATATCTTTCCCTTTGGCGAAAATGGCCGCAAACGTCAGGAACAGCATATTTCGTCCTTCAACCAATGTGTTTGGCGGACGATTATCCGGTTTGTTTTCTTCCACATCCATTGCCTGATCTGTTAACGAATTGTGGGTAATTTGTTTGAGCAAATCAAGATTCAGCAAAGTGAATGGCACTCCGGCATTTTGAGCAATGGCGCGGGCAGCCTCCAGCTCGATGCTGTGGCGCTGTCCGTAGTCGAAACAAAGGGTTTCCACCTCGTCAAATTCTTTCAATGCCCAGAACAAGCAGGTAGTAGAGTCCTGCCCTCCGGAAAAAACGACCAATGCTTTACTCATGATTAAATTTCCTTTACCCTGAACAGATTGTACGATAAATTAGTGTCAAAAGCATCGACTCCTTCCACACGTTTTACAAATTTGACCACCCAAATGGTTACGGGCAGAATCAGAATTTCGTAAACGGTTTTTAGCATGGCCTGTGTAAAAATCATTGTGACAAGCACTCCCAACGGGAAAACACCTGCAAATGCGATTACGATAAAAATCAATGAATCAGCGCTTTCCCCAACCAATGTTGACAGAATTGCCCTTCCGGAGAACCCTTTGCCTTTGGTCAGCACTTTCATGCGGCTCATTACAAAAGCATTCAGGAACGACCCGATTAAATAGGCGCTCAAACTGGCAACAACTATTCGGGGAGTATTGCCCAAAACGGTTGCAAACGATTCCTGATTTTGCCAGAATGGAGCGCCTGGAATGACAATTGCCATGGTAAAAAACAGGACTGCCAGAATATTCACGGCAAAACCTGTCCAGATAATCAGGCGCGCTTTGCCAAATCCCCACACTTCGGTAATCACATCGTTCAGGATGTAAGCGATTGGGAAAATCAACACTCCGGCAGGAGCTGCCCAGGGACCAATCATCAAAATTTTTGTGGCTAGAATATTGGAAATCAACAAACAGGTGGCAAATAAAATGCCGGCAAGCATAAACAATACAGATACTTCTCTTTTCATTATTTCTTGTTTTTTACGTGGTTACCAAGTACACGGCCTTCACAGAAAGCACGGCGCGAAAATACAAAATTTATAGTATAAAAAAGCGGTTCAGAACTTAATCAGAACCGCTTTTGTATATCAGAATAACTTCTGGTTATTTCAATATTAATTCAATTACCGGAATTTCAACATTTGGTTTTGTAACCGGCAGGCTAAGATTCAGGTCGGTTGGGTTTTCACCTTCTTTCATGCCATGACCATATCTGGCAGTTATTTTAATTTCTGAAGCATCATGCAGGAATTGGGCATATTTAATTTTTCCGGCGTATCCAGGTAAGTTAAAGTTCTGCAATGGGTAATCGAGCAAGTGAATGTACAAACGGTTGGTGGCTGGGTTGAAAGTAAGCAGACAGTTTTCAGGAATCTTGAATTCATCGGGAGCCGCCGTGCAACCATAAACCGAGCGATTGTTATACTTCATCCAACTGCCCATATTTGCCAGCGCGGTTTGAGCCCGCTCGTCAAATGTTCCACGTGCTGTCGGTCCAACATTTAAAAGTACATTTCCGCCTTTACTAACCGATTCGATCAGTAAAACCAGCAGTTGTTTGGTATCTTTCCAGGTATGTTCGTCGCGGTAATAACCCCACGATCCGCTGAAAGTCTGGCAGGTTTCCCAATACACTTTTTTGCCGTTCACTTCAGGCCATTTCGAAACTTTGTATTGTTCGGGAGTCGTAAAATCCCAACCATCTTCAAAGTCTTTCAGATCGAGGCGGTCGTTCACCAAAATGGCAGGCTGTAACTGACGAACCATTTTAATAAGCTTCTCGGAATCCCAATCTTTATTGTCTTTCCCATTTTCACCTGGATACGAATAATCGAGCCAAAGCATATCCACTTTTCCATAGTTGGTAAGCAACTCGCGCACCTGATTGTGCAGGTATTCACGGTATTTACCCATGTCGCGGTTCTTGTTAAGTTCAGCAAGTTTCGCTTTATCGTCGGTTCGCTGCGGATGAACGCGGTCAACAATAAAATCAGGATGATGCCAGTCTATCAGGCTGTAATAAAAACCAATTTTCAAGCCTTCGGCACGAAAAGCATCCACCCATTCTTTCAGGAGGTCTTTGCCGTACTGCGTTTTAGTTGCTTTGTAATCGGTAAATTTCGAATCGAACAAACAGAAACCTTCATGATGTTTGGTGGTAATTACGGCATATTTCATTCCGGCGGCTTTGGCCATTTTTGCCCATTCGCGTGGGTTATAAAGATCCGGGTTGAAATTATCGAAGTACTTCTGGTAGTTTTCGTCGGTAATCCGTTCCTGATTTTTCACCCATTCGTGTCGGGCAGGTAAAGCGTACAATCCCCAGTGAATAAACATTCCGAAGCGGTCGTTAACCCACCAGGCCATCCGTTCTTTTTTCTGTTCTTCGGTTTCTTTAAAAAGTTTTTGCTGGGCATTTGTTTCCTTATGGAATAGTGCCAGCAACAAGGCAATAATTACTAATTTATTCATTTAGTGAAATTTAGGTTATAATATTTGATTTATTTGTCGATGATTAAGATTCCATAAAGATAAGTTTTAAGGTTGAAACCACAATCCTGTACTGTGCTGATTTTTTGTGTTCGTTAGCAAAAAAAGGCGGCTTATTTCTGAATTCAAATAAGCCGCCTTTTTATATTTGTCTGAAAACATCCTCCTATTTCATTTTATCCAGATACAATTTCCGTAATTCCTGTAAATATTCAATATCAATTTTCCCGGAATAAACGCGAACAACTTCGTGCAAACTGCCGTCGTAATAAAAAGAAGCCATTGCGGCATCAAATTTACTGTCCACCCAATTGTGTTTAACTTTATTGGTAATAGAATCAAATTCCTCCCATTTCAAATGACGTGGTATTTCAATGTAGGCGTGATTTTTTTCACGTTTATCCAGAAAGATACTTTCCGCAATTTCTTCGAGCGAAAAGAATTTGATAATCCTGATCTTTACAAACTCGTCTTTGAATTTTTTCGATTTTTGCAAAAAATTGATTCCATTATCGACAAACGATTGCTGCAGTTTTTCGAGTAAGTCGTAATTTTTTAAGTGTCTTACGCGCAACACATTGTACGTAGTGTCATAAATATGCAAAAACCCTTTTCCCGCATCAAAAGGTGCAACAAACTCGTGCTGAACTTTTTGTGAAGCCCGCAAAATATCTTCGAGTGTATATTGTTCTTCGAGCGCCAAATAAAGATAAACAGGCTTCGAACCCATAGGCGTGTCGTAATAATAACCAGGGAAAGGTTTTAATGCTTCAAATACCAAAGTGCCGGGAAGAATTTTCTGATCGATTGTAAAAACTGTTTCTGTTTTTGTTAAGGTTCCAAAAACTTCAAATCGTTTGTTCTGTTCCATATCATTAGTTTTTTTGGTTTGATTACTTTAGCAAATTATTCGGTTTGATTGAATGACTACAAAATACGTAAATATCGAACAAGTTGGACAAGTTTCGTTCATAATTAATGAGCGATCCAGAAGAATTCGCTTAAGCGTGAAGTCGGATGCTGAAATTGTTGTTTCAATGCCACCTTCGGCGCTGTACCGCGACGCTATTCGATTTGTCGAATCAAAAGCTGACTGGATTATTAAACAACAAACCAAATTACAAGCTGGTTTAACTTTATTTGCTCCTGAAAGCTGTTTTAAAACCAGGTTTCATCAGCTGGCAATCACAAAAGGAAATACCGACCGGGTTTACAACAGGGTTGGGAACGGGGTTATTCAGATTTTTATTCCAGAAAAAGTGAACCACGAATTGCCAAAAGTTCAGGAGTTTATAAAAAAAACACTGATTGATGTAATGCGCTGGGAAGCTAAAATATATCTTCCAAAACGGTTAAAAGAACTGGCCGGTAAACATGGCTTTAAATATCAGGATGTAAGCATAAAAAATACAAAAACACGTTGGGGAAGCTGTTCGTCGGTAAATAATATCAACCTCAACCTTCACCTTATGCGTGTACCCGAACATCTGATTGATTATGTACTTTTGCACGAATTGGCACACACTGTTGAGAAAAACCACGGGAATAAATTCTGGTCGCTCCTGGAACACTGCTACCCTAACGCCCGCAAAGCCGACAAAGAAATGAACAACTACCGGACACAAACTTTCTAAAAATCCCCTCCGAATGAATTGGAATCAAATAATATCGACTACCCGTCTTGGGCAGGAACAGCTTGTGAAAAAAGATAATAAACATAGCCGTACGCAGTTTCAGCGCGATTACGACCGAATTATTTTCTCGTCGCCTTTCCGGAGGATGCAGAATAAAACACAGGTTTTTCCACTGCCAGGAAGCGTATTTGTACACAACAGGCTAACACATAGTCTCGAAGTTGCCAGCGTAGGCCGTTCGCTGGGAAGCATGTTCGTTGAAAAAGCAGAAAACGACAGAATGGAAATCGAAAACCCGCTTTTTCAGGAGATCGGATCGGTGGTTTCGGCTGCATGCCTGGCTCACGACATGGGAAATCCGCCGTTTGGACATTCCGGAGAAGATGCCATTGCGCAGTTTTTCAAGAAAAGCAGTGAGCCTCGCTTGCAGGCTGAACTTTCGGACACGCAACGGAAAGATTTTACCCAATTCGATGGAAATGCAAATGCCTTCAGGCTGTTGAGCCACCAGTTTAACGGACGGCGCGATGGCGGTTTTGCGCTGACCTACACCACACTGGCATCTATTGTAAAATATCCGTTCGAATCGATGCTGACCGACAAACCCAAGTTCGGTTTTTTTCAGTCGGAGAAAGCTATTTTTGAGCGCATTGCCAATGAATTGGGATTGTTGCAATTATCAGGAAATCCGGCAAAATTCGTCCGGCATCCACTGGTGTTTCTGGTCGAAGCCGCCGACGACATTTGCTATCAGCTAATGGATTTGGAAGATGCACACAAATTGAAAATTCATTCCTTCGACCAGACGCGGTCGCTTCTGATGGGATTCTTTGATCCGCAAACAGAAGCCCGGCAGATTGGCAGAATGAACGAAACGCTTGATGTAGTGGCCGACAAAAACGAACAGATCGCCTACCTGCGGGCCACTGTCATCGGAAAACTGGTAAAGCAGTGCATCGATGTTTTCAGCGAAAAACAAGACGATATTTTATCCGGAAGTTTCCAAAAAGCTCTGATTGATCATGTTCATCCAACTTCGCTGCAGGCAATGAAAACAATCAAAGATGTAAGTATCCGAAATATTTACAACGACCGTTCAGTTATTGAAATCGAAATATCGGGCTACCAGATTATCGGAACTTTGCTAGAAGTTTTTGTTGAAGCTATTTTGAATCCGAAAGAGGGAATCTCGAAAAAGATGCTGATGCTCTTACCCGATCAGTACCGCGGAACCCATGCTTCGACCTACGAAAAAGTGCAGGCAGTCGTTGATTTTGTTTCGGGAATGACCGACTTATACGCGCTCGATTTATATCGAAAAATAAAGGGAATTAACATTCCGGGAGTATAAATACACGAAAAAGGGAAATAAGATAAAAAGATATATTACAACGATCAATCATTTAAAACCGTAAAATTGTAAAAAATTTCAAGATGATCATATCAAGATTAATCCTACGAAATTGGAAAAACTTCAAAGAACTGGATGTCAAACTTCAGGAAAGAGTCATTCTTGTTGGTGCCAATGCATCAGGAAAGTCTAATCTTTTGGATGTTTTTAAGTTTCTGCGAGATATCGCCAAGCCTGGTGGTGGCTTGCAAAAGGCCGTAATTGACCGGGGTGGAATCACAAAAATTCGTTCTCTTGCCGCACGAAAAAATCCCAATGTTGAAATTGAAATTCACCTTTCGGAGTTTGGTTCAGATGTGGTACTATGGAAATATGGAATTGGAATTGTTCAAGAACCAAGGGGTTATCGTTTACCATATTTATCGTATGAGAAAGTTTGGGAAGGTGATCAGTTAATTGTCAACCGACCAGAAGAAGAGGACAAGAAGGATATTGTACGATTAACTCAGACTTATCTGGAACAAATCAATACCAACAAGGATTTCAGAGAAGTGGTACGTTTTTTTGAAAATACCTTATACCTTCATCTCGTTCCCCAATTATTAAAGTATCCGTCCGCCTTCACCGGGCCTGATTTGCCTGGAGACCCTTTTGGAAAGGGATTTTTAGAGCGAGTCGCTAAGGTAAATGAAAAAACACGGAAGTCATTCCTTCGCAAAATTGAACAGGCTTTAAAGCTTGCTGTTCCGCAACTTGAACATCTTGAATTTGCAACTGAGAATGGATATCCTCATATTGAAGCCATATATAAACATTGGCGTCCAGGAGCAGGAAAACAGAAAGAAGACCAGTTCAGTGATGGGACATTGAGGTTAATTGGTCTGCTTTGGGCTTTACAGGAGGGTGATTCTCTTTTGCTTCTTGAAGAACCGGAACTTTCGTTGAATGGGGCTATTGTATCAAAACTTGCCGCTTTAATTCACCGCTTGCAAAAGCCCAGAAAACGCCAAGTGATCATTTCAACGCATAGCTCCGATTTATTAAACGACAGAGGTATTTCTTTAAATGAAGTCGTTGTCCTTGAGCCAGCCAATGAAGGGACTAAAGCTTGTGTGGCATCTGATATTGAAGAAGTGAAGAATATGCTTAAAGGTGGTATGACACCGGCTTCTGCAATCCTTCCGCGTCTAAAACCCAAAGATATTAACCAACTTACGCTGGAATTTTAGTATGAATCCAATTCCATTAAATCTGGTATTTGAAGATGAAATCAGCGAGATGGTTATGGTAAAACTTGCTGAAGAGTCAAAGAAATATTTTATCGCAAACTCTTATTCTGAAGGTGGTTTTGGTTATATAAAAAAGAATATTGGCGGTTTTAATGAAGCGGCAAAAGGATGCCCATTTTTTGTATTGACAGATTTAGATACTGTTGAATGCCCACTAACCTTAATAGATAGTTGGCTTGGAAAATCCGCCCATCCAAATTTAATCTTCCGGATTGCGGTGCGTGAAGTGGAAGCATGGTTACTAGCAGACGTCGAGGGTTTTTCAAAATACATAGGCTTATCAGAAGCTAATTTTCGGGATAATTCTGAAGAAATTGCAGATCCCAAGGCAGAACTTCTTCAATTAGTGAAACGTTGTAGGATCAGAAAAATAAAGGAAGATATTTTGCCTAAAAATGAATTTGCATCAGTAGGTCCAAACTATAACGGACGATTAGGTGAATTTGTCATGAAACATTGGAGTGTCAATCGTGCGATGAAGCGTTCCGACAGTTTGAAAAGAGCTATGCTTCATCTTTCAAATTTTAATGTGGCATACAATTAATTGGTTACTGTTTCCATATTTTTGCCACATTACCAATTTAGATACAAATACAAAAAATACCCGCCAGATTATCTCCGACGGGTATTTTTATTTCATCCGAAAATAAAGTTATTAATTATTTGATTATTAAACGTTCGGATGGAACTCCATGCCAGTAAATTTACACTTCGTTCCAATTCATTCCTTTTTGCTCAGCCTCAATTTAAACTATTCCAGTGGCATGGTCGTTTCAGGTAAAATTTTCAGGATTAAACAGCCTGCACCAATTCCAGGCTTTCGAAACCTTTTTGTACGGCTTCGAGGTTCATCGGAATCAGGTAGTGGTGGCGGGTTGGCAGCGATTTCTGCAAACCTTTCTCAACACTTTCCATTTTAACAACTGGTTTGGCCTTCAGGTAAGCGCCTAAAACCACCATATTAAAGGTTTTTACATTGCCCAATTCGGCAGCAATCAGTGTTCCTTCAATTTTATAAATGTTAATGTCGGCGCGTTTGGGCGGATGGATGATTCCGTTGGGGTCGTAGATTAATACGCCTCCGGGTTTTACCATGTGCTCAAATTTGTCCATCGACTGCTGATTCAGGATAATTGCGGTATCGTATTCGTTCAAAACCGGTGAACTGATGCGGCTTTCGCTCAGGATCACGGTTACATTGGCAGTTCCGCCACGCATTTCGGGGCCGTACGACGGAAACCACGAGACTTCCTGATCGGCCATCACGCCCGAATAGGCTAAAATTTTTCCCATCGAAAGTACGCCCTGTCCGCCAAATCCGGCTATAATGATTTCTTCGGTCATGATTTTCAGTTTTTAAGTGGTGTGTAACTTTCAGGATCAGTTTTCGAACCGTCTTTCAAATCGCCGGGTACGTAGAATGGGAACATGTTTTCGACCATCCATTCGTTGGCTTTTACCGGTGTCATTTTCCAGTTCATATTGCAGGTGGAAACCACTTCCACAAACGAAGTTCCTTTTTTATCGATCGCGGCCTGAAAAGCTTTCGCAATGGCTTTTTTACATTTACGAATAGTTGCCGGCGTATGGACCGATTGACGGGTCACATAAGATGTTCCGGGCAATTGGGCAATCAATTCGGTAATTTTAAGCGGATAACCGTTTCGTCCGACGTCGCGTCCATTGGGTGTTGTGGCGGTAACCTGACCAATCAAAGTCGTAGGAGCCATTTGTCCGCCGGTCATGCCGTAAATTCCATTATTCACAAAAATAACGACCATGTTTTCGCCACGGTTACAAGCGTGCAAAATTTCCGCAGTACCAATCGATGCCAAATCGCCATCACCCTGATAGGTGAAAACCACTTTATCCGGATTGGTACGTGCGATTCCGGTTGCCACTGCGGGTGCTCTTCCGTGGGCGGCTTCCTGCCAGTCTATTTCAATATAATTGTAAGCAAAAACGGCACATCCAACAGGCGATACGCCAATCGTTTTATCCTGAATATCCATGTCTTCAATGACTTCAGCCAAAATGCGATGTACTACACCATGACTACAGCCGGGGCAGTAATGCATCGTGTTTTCGGTCAGCAATTTTGGTTTTTCGTAAACCAGGTTATTTGGGTTGATAATATCTTTCAGTTCCATAAACTATCCTCCTATCAGTTTTTGTTCCAAAGCCTCAACCACTTCACCCGGACTTGGGATGATACCACCCATTCGTCCGAAATGTTTAACCGGAATAGCACATCCGGCCGCAAGTTGAACGTCTTCAACCATTTGTCCAGCATTCATTTCAACCACCAACATGCCTTTTACCTGTTTGGCCAGGGCTGCAATAGGTTTCTTCGGAAATGGGAAGAGTGTAATCGGGCGTAAAAGTCCGACTTTAATGCCTTTTTCGCGGGCCAGATCGACCGCTTTCTGGCAAATACGCGACGATGATCCGAAAGCTACCAAAAGGTATTCGGCATCTTCGCAACGGAATTCTTCAAACAGCACTTCCTCTTCTTCCATTTTGGTATATTTCTCCTGAAGGCGGATATTGTTTTTTTCCATTCTTCCGGAGTCCATTTCCAGCGAAGTAATAATGTTGCGCTGACGGTTTGCTTTGCGCCCGTTGGTTGCCCATGAACCATATTTTTCGTTGATTTCTTCGTCTGTCAATCGTGGAATATAGTCGGCCAACACCACTTTTTCCATCATTTGGCCAATTACACCATCGGTCAAAATCATTGCAGGATTGCGGTATTTAAATGCCAGTTGGAACCCAAGTTCAACAAAGTCGTTCATTTCCTGAACAGAGGATGGTGCCAGCACAATCAGGCGATAATCGCCGTGTCCTCCCCCTTTGGTGCTCTGAAAATAATCGGCCTGCGAGGGCTGAATGGTTCCCAAACCCGGTCCACCACGCTGAACATTAACGATGACGCAAGGCAATTCGGCTCCTGCGATGTATGAAATCCCTTCAGCCATTAAGCTAATACCGGGACTGGAGGAAGAGGTAATTACTTTTTTGCCGGAAGCGGCTGCTCCGTAAATCATGTGAATGGAAGCAATTTCGCTTTCAGCCTGAAGAACCACCATTCCGGTTTCGTTCCAGGGCTCGCGGTCCATCAGGGTTTCCATTACCTCCGACTGGGGAGTAATCGGGTATCCGAAATAGCCGTCGCATCCACAGCGAATAGCTGCTTCGGCAATTACCTCATTTCCCTTCATTAATCTTAATTCACCCATTTTATTTATTTACTATTTGATTATTTACGATTTACTATTTACCTCATTCGTTCCAACAAATAGTAAATAGTCAATGGTCTAATTTTCAATTTCTAGATTTTTACACGATAAACCGTAATGCAGGTATCTGGACAAACTGTTGCGCAGTTGGAACAGCCGATACAGGCTTCCGGATTCTTCATAAACGAATAATGATATCCACGGCTGTTAACCTGTTTGTTTTGACTCAGCACATCTTGTGGACAAGCCACCACGCAAAGCCCGCAGCCTTTGCATTCTTCGTTGTCAACCACTACTGCTCCAATAACTTTTGCCATTTCTTATAATTTTACGTTCCAAACTTTGGAAACTTTAGGGACATATTGTAATTCTCTACTATTTTAGATGTCTCAGATATTTAAAAAAGCATGAAAGTTTCCAAAGTTAATTTACAAGGGAAAATCTTCGTTGAATTGCTTTAGCCGTTTTTCTAAATCGTCAAATTGTTCACGTTTTACATGCGAAACACACGCACGTAATCCTTCTTTTTCGCTTCCCGTATTTTTCAGGGTAATGGCGCTAACTCCATAATAAAGAAGATTTTCAAGCAACTGTCCGCCTGTCATTCCCGGATACCCGATGGTGAAATAAAACCCATCAGCAACCGGTTCATCGCCGTCTTTTTCATATACAATCTGAAATCCGTTGGCGACGAATAAATCTTTCATGATTTTGGCTTTACGGCCATATTCTTTTACTTCTTCAATAAAATTAAATTCACCGTCGCTGGCCGCCTTAAACATGGCTGTCAAAGCGTGCTGGGTTGAATGTGTTATCCCTGAAGAAAGTGCATACAAAACCTGCATCACGATGGTAAAACCGAAAGGTTTGCTGCCGAAACGTTTTTCCAGATTGTCGTACTGGCGGCTCCACAAGGCATTCGAAATGGCCATGATGGCACCACGCTGACCTGCATACGAGAAAATCTTCGATCCGGAAATAAACAACACGTAATGATCGGTGTATTTGGCAACGGTTGGCTGGTACGGTGGCTTTCCCGGAGTGTATAAATCTTTCCTGAAGTCCATTCCAAAATAGGCCAGATCTTCCATCACAATCACATCGTATTTGGTTGCCAACTCGCCTATAATCTGTAATTCTTCTTCAGTAAAACAAATCCAGCTTGGGTTATTCGGATTGGAATAAACCATCGAATTGATGTTCCCTTCAGCCAAATATGATTCGATTTTGGCGCGAAGTTTTTCACCGCGAAAATCAAACACATCAAACGACAAGTACTTGTGACCCATCACAGTCATTTGCTGTTTCTGTACCGGAAATCCGGGATCGAGAAAGAGTGTTGTATCTTTTTTTGCATCCATGTTTCCAGCCACCAAAAGAGCAGCAAAAGTTCCCTGCATGGCTCCTGAAGTTGGAATACAGCTGGCAGGTTCAACGTCAACATTCATGAATGTTTTGATGAAACGCGAAGCTTCGTATTTAAGTGGTTTAATGCCGTCCATCATCGGATATACCGAAGCCACACCTGACTGAAGTGCTTTGATCTCAGCATCAACACCCACCTGGGCGGCTGGCAGTCCGGGAACGCCCATTTCCATGCGAACGAATTTAATTTTGCTTTCTTCCTCAACGAGGTTTATTAAAGCAACAATTTCGCGGATGGAGGCTTTCCCCGGATCACTAATCCGAAGCTGGGAAATGTATTTTTTTACAATTTCTTGATTTACTGGTGTATTGTTCATCTGAAGATTCAGAAATTTTGAGTAAAAATAAGCAAAGTATTTGCGATAAATCAAATGAATTCGGGGTATTGCTAAGCAGGTTTGGCAATTCGGAAACACAGACTGTTCCCGAATTGAAAATTGAAAGCAGGCAACCCGTTCTTGTTTTGAATTAACAGAAATGCAGGCTAAAAGATGAACCTGTATTTTGTCATGTTTTGGAAATTTAGATTCCGAAAGCCGGTTTTATGGAGTTTACCCAATTGGAAACGCGCTCGTCGGTCAGTTCCGGTTCAAAATCTTCGTCAATCGGCAGACCGATGAACTTACCGTCTATCACAGCTTCCGATTCATCGAAATCGTAACCTGAAGTATCTACTTTTCCAACTAAATTTGCCCCGTTTTTCAGGAGATCTTTGGCCAACACTCCAATTGCATTTACGAAATAGCTGGAATAAGTAATGTGATCGCCTAATCCGAAAATAGCAACCGTTTTACCTGAAAAATCAACTTTACTGATGTTCGGGAAAAATTTGCTCCAGTCGGTATTTGAATAGTTCGAATCCCAGGTTTCTTTTCCCACGGTAGAAATACCAAAAATGATCAGATCGTACTTCTCCAAATCTGAAATGCTGGCATCGTTAACCGAAATCATATCTACATTTTGTTTGCCCAAAGCTGCTTTAACTTTTTCAGCAACGCGGTGAACAGAACCTTTTAACGGACCGAAAAATAATCCAATTTTGCTCATATAATTTATTTTACTGGTTATGAATTGCTAATTCGCCACGAACATACTCCCCTAATACAGAAAGACTTGATACGTTTTTCAGGATAGCATGAAGGGCTTTTTCGTAATTATCAACCGAATCCCATTCCACATCAACATGGAAGGTGTATTCGTTGGGTTTGCCGATAATTGGTACCGATTGTATTTTGGTGAGATTGATTTTGTTTTCAGCAAAGGTATTTAGCACATTGGCCAAAGCGCCATAGTAGTGGCCAACTTCGAAACACAACGAAGCCTTGTTTGCCTGTTCGTTGGGCTTAACATGTTTCGATAAAATAAGGAAACGGGTATAATTTTGTCTGTTCGTTTCGAGTCCCGAATCAAGAATATCCAGGCCATAAAGCTCTGAAGTGCGATGATTCCCGATAGCTGCGGCATCTGTTAATTTTTCGTCACTAACTAATTTCCCGGAAGCCGCAGTATCCTGATTTTCGATCAGATGAGCATTCGGGAAGTGTTTTTCGAGATATTCGGCGCACTGTTTAATGGCAATCGGATGCGAATATATTGTTTTGATATCTTCTTTGGTTACACCCGGATTGGCCATCAGATGCATTTGAATATGAATGTAAATTTCACCAATTACCTTTAAATGATAATCGCGGATCAACGCATAGTTTTGCAGCAAGCTACCGGCAATCGAATTTTCGATGGCCATAACGGCAATACTAACCTCATCAGAATCAATTAAATTGCAAACGCTTGTAAAGGATTTACATTCAACCACATTTATTTCATCCTCGAAATATCTTCTTGCGGCATCTTCATGGAAAGAACCTGCAATTCCCTGTATAGCTATTTTTTTCATCGTTCTCTTTAATGTTAAAAATCCCGGACAAAGCCGGGACAATTTAGGTAAAATATCCTAATATATCTCCGGAATGTTGAATTGCAAAGATAACAAACGAACCGGAGTTCAGTTTTTTGAATGTCAAGGATTTTATATCTTATACATCTCGCTGGCCCTTACCAGTTCCATTTTGTGTTCCTGAAGTACTTCAATACATTTCTGAATGTTATCGGGTTTCAATACAATATTGGCAGTTTTATCATCCATCGAATAGGCATACAAATATTCGATAAACACATTTTCTCCGGAAAGAATATTCAGCGCCCGGGCCAGTGCACCTGGTTCATTGGGGCTATTCAGGCAAATAACATCGGTCAACCGGACCGAAAAATCAGCATCCTTCAGAATTGAAAGTGCCTTTTCAGGCTCAGAAACGATCATTCTCAGAATACCAAATTCGGATGTATCGGCTACGCTGAAGGCAGACATATTGATTCCGGCATTACCCAAAATCTGGGTTACTTCATTCAGCCGTCCGGTTTTATTTTCAAGAAATACTGATAATTGTTTGATAATCATGCTAATTTCCTCCTATAAGTTACGGTTGTCAATTACTCGTTTTGCTTTACCAGCGGTGCGTTCAATGGTTTTGGGTTCAACCAGTTTTACATCGACCGAAATGCCAAGTGTGCTCTGAAGCTTATGCGTAATCTTCTTGCGTAAAGCTTCGAGCTGTTTAATTTCGTCGGAGAAGAACTGTTCCTGAACTTCAACCATCAGTTTCACCGAATCCAGGTTCCCTTCCCGTTCAACGATGATCAGGTAATGTGGCGATGTTTCGCTCATTTCGAGCAAAACGGTTTCAATTTGCGATGGGAATACATTGACCCCGCGGATGATCAACATATCGTCTGAACGTCCTTTGCATTTTTCCATGCGAACCAGTGTGCGGCCGCAGGCACATTTTTCGTAGTTCAGGCGGGTAAGATCGCGGGTACGGTAGCGAATCAAAGGAATTCCTTCTTTGGTAATAGTGGTGAACACCAGCTCACCGATTTCGCCTGCAGGCAGCGGTTGAAGGGTTTCCGGATCAATAATTTCAGGAATAAAATGGTCTTCCATGATGTGCATTCCGGCTTGATGCTCGCATTCGCACGAAACACCAGGTCCCATAATTTCGCTCAATCCGTAAATATCGATGGCTTTAATGCCCAGACTGGCTTCAATTTCTTTGCGCATGTTTTCTGTCCAGGGTTCGGCGCCAAAAATTCCAACGCGCAATTTAAGCTTGCTTTTGTCAATTCCCTTAGCCTTTAATTCTTCGCCCAAATGGAGTGAATAAGATGGAGTACAGGCGATTACTGTCGTTCCAAAATCTTCCATTAACTGGAGCTGTTTGTCGGTATTTCCTCCTGAAATCGGGATAACCGAGGCACCCAAATTTTCGCAACCGTAGTGTAATCCCAACCCACCGGTGAAAAGTCCGTAGCCATAAGCTACCTGCACGATGTCTTCGCGATGAACACCAGCCATACAAAGCGAGCGGGTAACCATTTCGGCCCAATTATTCAGATCCTTGCGGGTGTAACCAACCACAGTAGGTTTTCCGGTTGTGCCCGAAGATGCATGGATACGCACAATTTCACTCATCGGCACAGTAAATAATCCGAAGGGATAATTGTCGCGCATATCGGTTTTCAGGGTAAAAGGCAGTTTGCTCAAATCGTCAACCGATTGAATATCGCCGGGAACCAGACCAGCTTCCTGCATTTTTTGACGATAGCTGGGCACATTGTGATAAATTCTTCTGACTGTTTCTTTCAGTCGCTCAGCTTGAATGTCGCGCATTTCGTCGCGGCTCGCACATTCTATTTTTTCGTTCCAAATCATATTGTTGGGGTTATTTTATGAGATTCCATAAATTGTTTCATCCGAAAGCAGGTTTAGTCGGGCCTGTTGCAGTTTATGACGGGCATCAACCACATCTTCGGTATCAATTACAAAATAAGCTTTTTCGTTGGCATAAGCCGACCTTCCGTAGGCATTGGTGAAATTGACTCCGGCTTTCACAACTTCTTTCAGCAAATCATCCAATCCACCTGGCTGATCAGCCATTTCTATCACCACAATCTCGCGCAAGGCGGCAGATAATCCGTTTTCGTTCAGCAAGTGATGTGCTTGCATAGGGTTCGAAACTACCAGATTCAGAATTCCCCAGCCGCTGGCAGTGTGGTTCAGATTCATGGTGAGGATGTTGATTTGTGCAGCTTTGAGCACAGCCGTAACCCGTTCAAGGTGACCGATTTTATTTTCGAGAAATATGGAAACCTGGTATGCCATTGTGCTATTTATTAATGAATTTACAAATGACTATTTATAATTTACTATTTGGGTGCCAGTAGCAAGTTTCCTGTTGATAGTTGCCAGCTACAAGCCGCTAGCCGTTTTCTTTTCAGGAATTTAACGCTTTCCGGAGTTCTTTTACCCGAACTGCTTTACCTTCTGATTTAGGAAGCGAACCCGGTTCAACCAGTTTTACGATTGGTTTAACCAGCACTTCGTCACGAATCTGTCCTGAAATTAATCGGGAAAGTTTATCGAGACGGGTAATGTCGCCATTAAACCAGTCTTTTTTCACTTCAACTTCAATAATCATTTCATCTGATCCGTTTATGGTGTCTAAGGTAATTAAATAGTCGGCACCAACTTCCGGAATTTTCATCAATACACCTTCAATCTGCATCGGGAAAACATTACAGCCTTTCACAATGAACATGTCGTCGCTGCGGCCGGTGATGCGATCGAGGCGCACATGAGTTCTTCCGCAGGCACATTTTCCGGGGAGAATTCGGGTCAGATCGCGGGTGCGGTAGCGAATGAGCGGCATGGCTTCGCGGTCAAGCGTGGTCATTACCAGTTCTCCAACTTCTCCGTCAGCCACAGGTTCAAGCGTATCCGGATTAATGATTTCGATGATGTAGGCATCTTCCCAAATGTGCAAGCCGTTCTGGTAAGTGCATTCGAAGGCTACTCCAGGGCCATTCATTTCCGAAAGCCCGAACGAGTTGTACGCTTTTACCCCGAACATTTCTTCGATGCGTTGGCGTTGTTCTTCGGTGTGAGGTTCGGCGCCAATCACAAAAGTATGTAGTTTGGTGTCTTTTCGTGGGTCGAGACCTTCTTCCTGAAAAACTTCGAACAAGCGGTTCAGGTAACTCGGAATGGCATGGGCAACAGTTGTCCCGTAATCCTGCATCAGCTTGATTTGCCGCGGACTGTTTCCTGCTCCGGCGGGAATACTCAAACAGCCCAGACGTTCAATTCCATACTGAAATCCCAATCCGCCTGTAAACAAACCGTACCCGCAAATATTCTGAAAAACATCGGTATCGCGCACTCCGGCACAAAATAGCGAACGTGCCATCAGGTTTGCCCATGAATCAATGTCATGCCGGTTGTGAAAAATAACAGTCGGATTTCCTGTAGTTCCACTCGAACTATGCAAGCGGATCAGCTCTTTTTGAGGTAGCCCTAAAAATCCATAAGGAAAATTATCCCGTAAGTTCTGTTTGGTGGTAAATGGTAACTTTTGAATGTCGGCAACCGATCTGATCGAATCTGCTGACAGACCCATTTGTCCGTAAAGGTTTCTATAGTAAGGTGAATTTACTGCCGACTGAATCGTTTTTTTCAGGCGTGTAACCTGAAGATGCTCTAAATTTTTTCGGTCGAGGGTTTCGAGTTCGTTTTCCCAATACATGTCGTTCAGTTTAGAAAGAATACATCAACATTAATTGTCCGCGGTGATTTGTAACATCAGTAGAACTGCTGTAAAGCCCGTCGTTCAGGATAATTTTTCCTGTTCCGTATTCGGCTGAAGTCAGTTCATATTCGAAAACCAGACGAAGTTTCGACACATTGATAGCAAAATGAGGCGCTACCCTGTAAATTGACGCCACATTGGGAACCATTCCGGGAGTAACTGCAGCAGGATCTGCGGCTGAAGTTCCAAAGTTATAAAGTGCGTCAGTTGTGCCCATATTCTTCAGGTACCCGACAAACAGTCCCACCTGATATTTTTTTCCATACACAGCATTGGCAAAACTGGTGAGCGTATTATAAGGAGTATAGTTCATGGCACCTGTGGCCTGATCAACCGACTTCACCCCATAACCTCCTGGAATAGTCAGGTGGTTCATGTTCTGCCCCATTACGGCTTTTGCCCGAATGGTAAACATGTTTTTTACGTATTGGGTGTATCCTACAAACGAAAGTCCCTGAACCAAATCATCCGAAACAAATTTCTTGCTATCAGCGCCAACTGTATAAAGAGTTGGTTTAATGTATTTTAAGCTGGCTCCGGCACCGAGTGTAAATCCTCCATTGTTTGTTTCAACATTTGCAATCAGTTCAGGAAAACCTGCGTTGCGGGTAAAAGCGTCCGTTTTATCAATGGTCATTGACTTTGGGTTCATCGCATCAATCTTGGTAAAACCATAGGACTTATACTGGAATTCGGAAACCATTGCCGCCGAAAGGATAAATTTACTATTTGGCTTGTAATCGAATCTCAACTGGGGACTGCGGTTGAAAGGCTGGAAAGGAGCTCCTGTGTTTAACCCGCCAACGGTTGGGAAAACTTTTCCGCTCCAGAATGGGTGCCACGTTTGACCAACCAACAGCGATGATTCGGGCCAGCTAAAAACCACATTGGCTTGCCGCACACGAAACATTGCGGGGTTAGCGCCTAAGTCACCAGCAAAGTCAGTTTCGATGTTTCCTGATGTTTTGGCTTTAAAAATTTCAGGACCGGAAATTCTGATACCGAAACGGGTAGCCATGGATGAAAAATTGTACGTTGGGGTCTGGTTGATGTGTTCTCCATTGGCATCAACTCCGGCGTAAAGCGGAAGCACAAAAAACTGTTCGTTGGCGGCATTCAGACCTTTATAGGTATCCCAAAATGCTTCGTAGCGAACAAATCCATAAAATTCAAGGGTTGTTTCTTTGGGTTTAATTTCCTGGCTGAACGCAGCAATCGAGCATAAAAGCAAAAGTACAGATAGTAATTTTTTCATTTGATGTTTAGTTCTTTGATCGTTGTTGTGTGATGGACGAACCAACGCAGCACAAGAAACTAAAACTCCGGCAAGGAATCCTGTTTTATGATCTTTGGTTTTTAATTATATTTTACGATGAAAGAGGTGGAATACAAACGAGTAAGTCCAACTTTTTCAGATAAAAAGCCAAAAGTAGAAGATTTAAACAATACTACAAACGAGCGCAAGATACAGTTGTAAGCAATTTGGCAATAATACTTTCATTATAACACATGAAATGCATTAAAATAAAGCAATTATAAGTAATTACAGGTATTTTTCGAAAAATATGAATATTTGTAATTTAGATTGAGTTTGAATAATAGAATTCACAAGAAGCTCTTTTAATGCATTCAGCCTTTTATTTTTTGTTTGTTTAGCCTGTAAAGACTTCGAATTAGCTTCTGTTTGCTGTAAATATTTAGGCATTAGGCTAATAAAAAAATCACAAAAAGTTATTTCAGCAAATAATTTGTTGTGTCAAATGTATTTTGAATTAAAATATAACTATTTTTGGAGAATTAATTCATCCATTAATTAAACAGTTATTATGAACATTTTTGTTGGCAGCCTTCCCTTTAAAATTGAGGAAAGCGAATTACAGGAAATTTTTGAAGAATACGGAGAAGTAACATCCGTAAAAATTATCACAGACAGAGCTACTGGAAGATCTAAAGGTTTTGGTTTTGTGGAAATGACAAACGAAGAAGAAGCTAAAAAAGCAATTGAAGAACTGAACAACGCTGAGATTGAAGGCCGGACAATTGTTGTAAATAAAGCTGAAGAGAAAAAAGAAGGTACTCGTCCAGGTGGCGGTGGTTTCCGTGGTGGAAGCGGCGGCGGTGGCGGTTTCCGCGGAGGTAACTCTGGCGGTGGCGGCGGATTCCGTGGTGGAAGCGGTGGTGGAAGCGGCGGTGGCGGTGGCTATCGTGGCGGAGAACGCGGTGGAAGCTCTGGCGGCGGTGGCGGCTTCAACAGAGGCGGTGGCACTGGTGGTGGAAACAGAAGATCAGAATACTAGGATTCCATCCGTATTTGATTTGCACTTAAAGTAATAATTAGCCAGTCTAATTTTTACAACTACATAAAGGCTGATAAACCAAGGTGTTTCACCAAAGTTTATCAGCCTTATTTTTTGTATAAAAGCCCCCGTCCCGTTCCCCTAATTCGGAAGTGTTGAGGAGACATTACTTCTCTATCCTGATTCGCACATCCACGGCCATCAGTTTATCTCCATCGCCCATTAACGGATTGATATCCATTTCTTTTATTTCGACAGCAAAGCGCAACATGGTTGATAAACGCACCATTATTTCTGCAAATTTACGCTCGCTCACGCCATTTTTCCCCCGGTAGCCTTTGATAATCTGGTACGAACGCAGGCTTCTAATCATCGAAGTAGCTTCGCACATCGTTAGCGGGGCAAGTCCCGATGTGACATCTTTTAGCACTTCAACAAAAATTCCTCCCATTCCACAAAGTATCACATGTCCAAATTTGTCTTCGTATTTGGCACCCAAAAACAATTCAATTCCCGATGCCATTTCGGCCATCAGTACTGCAGTGGTGTCTTTTATTTTTATCAACCGCTGAAATTCACGTTGTACAGTTTCCATGTCCTTTATATTCAGAACCACGCCATCAACATCTGTTTTATGCACCGGACCCACCACTTTCATTACCAAAGGAAACCCAAGCTGACGAGCTGTTTCTATTGCATCAGCGGCATTTGTCACTGTAATTTCCCGAACCATTGGAATTCCGGCAGCGGCAAATAAACGGTGAATGGTTTCGGGCGACTGAAAACCATCTTCAGCATGATCGATAATGCGGCGAATTTCAGGAATATCAATTTTGTCAAGGAATATTTTTTCTTCGGAAGGACGGGCAGTTTTGAGAATGGATGTCAAAGCCTTTCCAAGTAAAACTTCATCAGGAAAGTTCACATTTCCCTGTGAAATGAAATAGGCAACATCTTCTTTTACATTAATTACTGAAGGTAAAATCGGGAAAATCGGTTTTTTGCAGGTTTGCATTTTCTCGTTTACTACCTGATAAACATCCCGCACCGGGGTTAATCCGGGGCTACCGAATATGACAGCCATCCCGTCAATTTCATCAAAATCGTTTTCGCAGGCATTAATTATTGCAGCCAACTGTTCGGCATTCCCGGTGGCCAGAAAGTCGATGGGATTCTCGACCGATGAGCCGGGGAAAAGCTTACTTTTCAGCCTTTGCCTCGCTTCCGAATCTTTAATCTGTGGAATATGCAATCCGCCACTTTCGAGCGAATCAGTAAGCATTACTGCCGGACCTCCTGCATGAGTGATGATTGCAAGCCGTTTGCCTTTCATAGGTTTACAGTGAAAAACATTGGCAACTGTTGTCAGTTCCTCGCGACCGTAGCAACGAACAATTCCGGCCTTGCGGAACAATGCCTCAACTGCCAGATCGGAGTTAGCCATTGCCCCTGTGTGCGAAGCAGCTGCCCGGCTCCCCGCCTGACTGCTTCCGGCTTTTATAGCAGCAATTTTACAGCCTTTGCGAATGAGCGATGAGGCATGTTTCAATAGTTTATCAGGATTTTTAATACTTTCGATGTACAGCAGCTTTACGCGTGTACTCGTTTCAGGATTAAAAACTTCGTCCATAAATTCCAGTACTTCTTCAACGCCGTTCTGTGCCGAATTTCCAACAGAAAATACACTGGCAAAATGAAGTCCTTTGGGAATACCCGACTCCATAATAAAAACAGCAGTTGCTCCTGAACTTGAAATGAGGTCGCAGCTCATTTGCACAAGCTTCGGAATAGGAGTGGTAAAAACACTCGTATGCGCATAAGTTATGATACCAATACAGTTTGGTCCGATCAGACTGCCATTATTCTCTTCTATAATTTTCACAATCTTCTGTTCGAGTATCCGGCCTTCTTCACTTTCTTCGCTAAATCCTGCAGAAATGATGATGAAGCCTTTTGTCCCTTTCTGTGTTGCCAGGATTTCGACAACACTCACACAAGCGGCAGCCGGAATAGCCAAAACAGCCAGATCAACCTGCGGCAAATCTTGTGGACTTGAAAAAGAACGAACCCCCTGAACTTCGGATTCATTCGGATTTACTACCCAAAGTTCGCCTTTGAAATTATTATCGATCAGATTTTTAAGGAGCTTGCCTCCAGGTTTCGAAATATTGTTTGAAGCGCCAATAACCACTATGCTTCGGGGGGCAATCAATTCTTTGGTAATCATTGTCAGAATTTTAGTTCGTGAGCAAATTTACGCAAAGCAAGTTCAGAAGGAACTGATTTTTTACGGCTTTTCGCAGATGTTCAGCATTCGCAAAAAAAAACAGTTAAGTTTGTCATCGAAATTCAGTTTTATGACCTATTCAGATCAAAAAGTTATAGTTGTTTGTGATTTTTCGGAACGGATGAGCGAGGTAATCGTTCATGGCGCACGAATGGCAGATATCCTAAAAAAAGAACTTTGCCTGTTTGCATTATGGAAAGTTAAATCGCAAAAAACTGAAGTTCAGGAAAAGCTTATTCTGATGTCACGAAATCTCAAATCCCAGCTTCCTGATTTACAGGTCTCCAATTTAATTCTTCGGAACTCGCTGCTCGACAACATCGAAAAACTTGTGAATGATTACAATTCTGTGTTGGTTGTTTTACATCAGGAGCAGATTAAAAATTCGATGAAGGCTTTCAGGGAAAGCAGTATTCCATTTTTGTTTGTGAGGGGAAGTTCTGCTGAATTTCTGCAATACAAAAATGTATTGGTTCCGGTTGATTACCGAAAAGCGTCGAAGGAAACCTCGCTCTGGGCCTCCTATTTAGGACGATTCAACCGTTCACAGATTCATGTAATTTATGCCCGTGAAACGAATCTCGACGACGAAAACCGGTTGATGCGCAACGTGAAATTCTTCCAAAAATTTCTTTCAAGCCTAAATGTGCGTCATTCACTTGTTGAAGGAAAATCGTCGAGCTGGGGTATTTGTAAAGAAACCCTTGAAAATGCACAAAAGCTGAAAGGCGATGTGATGATTTTTTCAGGAAGCAGCACCATCACATTAATTGATCTAATGATCGGTCTTCCGGAGAAACGAATCGTGCAGAAAGCCGGTAATTTACCGGTAATGCTCATTAATCCCCGAAAAGACATTTGTATGATTTGCGATTAAATCATTCTTCAATCTCCATTTCTTCCAGCAGATAGCCAGCTCCAGCCAGTTTGTCGATAATAAAAAGTGCATAACGGATATCGAGCGAAATATTGCGGCAGCGTTCTGGATCGAATAACAGGTCGCTCATGGTTCCTTCCCAGCAGCGGTCGAAATTTAGGCCGATTAATTTTCCGTCGGCATCGAGAACCGGACTCCCGGAATTGCCTCCCGTTGTGTGGTTTGATGCAGTAAAACACACATTCATCGTTCCGTTCCGGCCGTATCTTCCGAAGTCTTTATTCACGTACAAATCGCGCAGGGCTTGCGGTACATTGTAATCGTAAATTTCAGGATTGTCTTTTTGCATGATACCTTCGAGGGTAGTATAATAATCGTAAACCACGCCATCCATCGGTTCGTAGCCTTCCACTTTCCCGTACGAAACACGCAGTGTTTTATTGGCATCGGCCCAAATTGGTTTCCCCTGGTTCATTTCCATAATACCGGCCACGTAAATTTTCTGATTTTCATCA
Source organism: Bacteroidota bacterium (assembly GCA_023251435.1). Classification (GTDB taxonomy): domain Bacteria; phylum Bacteroidota; class Bacteroidia; order Bacteroidales; family Prolixibacteraceae; genus Aquipluma. The sequence continues at coordinate 18,080 of JAHEYU010000028.1, read as the reverse complement.
ATTTGCTTCTGAATGGTGGTGAAATAAGGCTCAACATTCAATTCAAAATGTTTCTTCAGGTTCCTGTATAGTTGGAAAACCGGATCGTTGACAAGTTTTTGAAGGTTTTTTGCAGTCAGGTTGTGGGTTGCATCTATTAATTCAGAATAATCAGAAAAAATTGATTTACGGTAAACATTGCTTATCAATTCTTCCGAAGAAGTTTTGCTCATCAGCGCATTAAAATCTGCGGGCAAAAACTGCGGATCGATATCATTGAAATACATGCGAAGCAATCCGGCAAATACTTTCTCGTCGGTTGCTCGGTTATAGTCTTTAAAATGCTCTTCCAGTTTAGGTTTTACGGCCTCCTGAAGTTTACTTTGATCACCTGAAGTTAATTGGTTCCAACGTTTCTCTATCGGGTCGAAGAACGAAATAATGTTAAAAATATCAGTTCCCCTGAAAACGATTTCAGTATAATAATCGTTGGCTTTGGTGTATGGTTCAAATTGTCGGTACAACTTTTCGAAAGTCGGAAGCACCTCGTCGTAGCGTTTCTGTCGCTCTGAACTGGCATCTATCCATTTCTTAAATTCTGACTCTCCGGCTTGTTTTACTGCAACAGCATTCATCCGTTTCAATCCTTTTACCTCGCCCTGCCATTTTTTCCAGGCATTGCTGGTTGTTTGGTATTTTGATGCATATTGAATGCGAACTTTCGGATCTTTATTCATGTCGGCTGCGAGCAGGCTAAGTTTCGTGTCGCGGATTTTAATTTTGTCGGGATCGCCCTGCTCCATAATTTGCCTGATAGCCTGTGAAGGTAAAAATTGCTGTGTGCGACCGGGAAACCCAAACACAAGTGTGAAATCCTGCGGTTTGACTCCTTTGAGCGAAATAGTAAAGAATTTTTTAGGTTTGAAAGGCACATTGTCGACCGAATATTTGGCCGGTTGATTGTTTTTGTCGGCATAAATGCGGAACAACGAGAAATCGCCGGTATGTCGCGGCCACATCCAGTTATCTGTGTCGCCGCCAAATTTCCCAATCGACGATGGCGGCGCTCCAACCAGTCTCACATCTTCGAATACCTGATAAACGTACAAAAAGTATTGATTTCCGTAGAAAAGTGGTTGTACCGAAGCTTCGAATTTGCCTTTTTCGATTGCCTGCGCAACGATTTTTTTTGTATTCCGGGCAACGATTACCGCCACCGAATCGGTTGTTTTTCCTTCCGTTCCGGCCAGAATACTTCCTGAAACATCTTCCATACGATGCAGAAACCGCACACTTAACCGTTGATTGGGGAGTTCTTCCTGTCGGCTTTTGGCCCAAAATCCATTGGTAAGGTAATCGTGTTCAACCGAACTATGATCCTGAATGGCATCAAACCCGCAGTGGTGGTTGGTAATCAGCAATCCGTCATTCGAAATAAGTTCTCCGGTACATCCTCCGCCAAAAAGCACCACGGCATCTTTCATGCTTTCGTTGTTGACACTGTAAATGTCTTCAGCAGTAAGCCTGAAACCCATTTTCTGCATTTCTGCAATGTTGTATTTTTCGAGTAGTGTAGGAATCCAAATTCCCTCTTTGGCAAATGTTGCCGACAGCGAAATCAGGATTGTGCCAATGAGAAGTCCGGTTTTTCTGATCATTTTCGTTAACTTTTAAAAGCCACAAAAATAATGATCTGTTTCTATTCCGGTTTGGTAATTTATCATGAAAGAAGAAGAAATTAGTACTGCTTTATTGGTTTATTTCGGCCAAAGTATGAAATCCGGAAGCCACAACTGTTGTTTCAATGTTGTCTCTGGTTACCACAGTTGCATTAACCAATATCGATTTAACGAGTACTTTTCCGTTACTTTCAGTAGTAAATTGCTTGTTTATTTTTTTATTATTTGCCACAGCCACAGCCAGCTCGGCGGTAGTTAATGCGGTTTCCTGTAATGGTTTAAGTATCGTGCAGGTTTGCAAACCGTCTTTAATTGCTCTAATGTTCTCCAATTCAGCATCCTGACTGGCAAGAAGTACTTTACCTTCCAATCCGGCTTCTTTCAGCGCCATCATGGCTCCAAGTGCCTGGTTATCGTTTCCGCAGATTATTCCGGTCAGTCCTTCCGAATATTTTTCCATAATGATTTTTGCCTGCCGGTATCCGTCTTCTTTAGACCATGCTTCACCAAATTCGCTGTAAGAAAGAGTCACATCTCCAATTTCCATCAACGGCTGAAAAACATTCATCTGTCCTAAAAAAAGACGCGAAGAATTGTTGTCATATTTAGAGCCGCCAATCAAAGCATAATTTCCTTTTGGCTGAAGTGAAAGCAGGTACTTCGCCTGAATTTCACCTGTATTCACACTGTTAGTCGAAACGTAATAATCGAGCGGACAGCCGTTAATCAAACGGTCGTAGGCGATGACTTTTACCTCTGCTTTTTGCGCCAATTCCACAATTTTTGCAGCTTCATCCTGATCGATCGGAACTACAATCAAAACTTTTGCACCTTTATTAATCATGTCCTGTGCCTGCGAAATCTGTTTTTGCTGATCGTTACCAGCCTCTTCGAGCAAAACTTCTGCCCCCAGTTTCGTTAGATTTTCAACCAGATAATCTTTGTCTTTAATCCAGCGTTCGTTTTCGTAGCTGTGTATCAAAATCCCGATTTTCGGGTGTTTTGGCTGACAGCCTGTAAAAACGGAGATAGTCAGAAAAATTAAAACGATAGCGATAGATTTGGTTTTCATTGGATAGTATTTTTATTTTAGCCGGGGATGAAGATACTAAATGAATTTAGAATTACGATTTTAGAGTTTATCAGAAAGCTCTAAGGTGCTCGTATAGGCTCTGGATAGGCAGTCCCATCACATTAAAAAACGAACCCTCGATGCGATGAATGCCTATATAGCCAATCCACTCCTGAATTCCATAAGCGCCGGCTTTGTCGTACGGACTATAATTTTCGAGGTAGTAGTGAATTTCTTCGTCGCTCAGTTGTTTGAACCAAACATCTGTTAAAGCATAAAAAGAGACTTTCTTTTGGGTCGATAACAAACAGACTCCGGTTAAAACCTGGTGTTTATTTCCTGATAATTCTTTCAGCATTCGGAAGCCGTCGGCATAATCTACCGGTTTGTTCATCACCTGACCGTCGAGCCATACAATTGTATCAGCAGTAATCACCAGTTGATTGTCTTTCAGGAGCGGACGGAACGCTTCCGCTTTTAATTCGGCCAGATAAACCGGAACTTCAGTCATTCCCAATCCTTCAGGGAAATCTTCAGGAACATCCATCGACTGAACATTGAATTTCAGGCCCAAATCAGCAAGCAATTGCTGGCGGCGTGGAGATTTGGATGCGAGGATGATTTCGTAGGATTCCAGTTTTTTCAAAAGCATAAGGTAAATTCAATTTATATATTTCAAAATTCAAGTATAGTCATTAAGTCATTTGTGGTCATTTAATTGTATTCATTGCAAAGCCAATAAAACTAGTAATGTGAAACAAAATAATCAGCAATGACTTTATAACTGCCACTGAACACTGACCACTAATCTGCCTTTATTCCTTTAATTTCCTGCCCGAACCACTTTTGCTGCGATCGCATTACCTGTTCAATCACGTCGCGAACGCAACCTTCGCCACCTTTTTTATCTGAAATGTAGAGCGAAATTGCTTTGATCTCAGGTACTGCATCAATCGGACAAGTTGGAATTCCAATCTCCTTCATTATTTGATGATCGACCAAATCGTCGCCCATATAAAGGACTTCACTTTTCTGTAAACCTGTTTTTGCAAGGATATCGTCCAGACATTCGGTTTTGTTGAAAGAATTCAGGTAAATGTGCTCGACGCCCAGTTTTTTGTACCGAAGTTTTACGCGCTGTGTATTTGCCCCGGTAACAATTGCTACCCGAAACCCGTTTTGAAGCGCATACCGAATAGCAAATCCGTCTTTGACATTTGCAGTTCGCACCGGATCGCCATTTTCGTCGAGCGGCGAAGTATCGCTTGAAAGCACTCCATCCACATCGAAAATAAATGCTTTTATATTTTTTAATCGTTCTTTAAAGAAGGTCATGGGTTGTGTTTTTGTTGAAACCGAAAAATACTATCGGTCGCAAAGCTATAGATTTTCTGAAACTCAGGCTTGTAGCGAAGTAATTTTAATTGGGCCTGAATGATTGCCTGATCGTTCCGTTTAGCAGGACCGGTCTGTGCATCAAACGGATGCATTGTTTCAATTTTTTCGGCAGTTTCGCGGATTAGTGGTCTTAAAAGATCAAAATCCAGTTTTTTGTCATGAAGGATATCAGCCCCGATGTTATAAAAGTGATTTACAAAGTTGTTCACAAATACAGCCGCCAGGTGCAGCGATTTCCGTTCTTCTGAATTTATTTGATTCACGGAGCCAGAAAGTCTTTCAGCCAGTTTTTCTAATTTCAGGAAGGTAGAAGGATGGTTGGATTCAAGGCAAATCGGAATGTCAGAAAAATTAACTTTCCGGCTTTTTGAAAACGTTTGTAATGGATAAAAAACCCCGTAATTGTTAGAAAATCCTTCCAGAATACTCATCGGTACACTTCCGGCAGTATGCACAATCAGCAGGTTTTCTTCCAGATTGAGGTTTTCCAATACCTCCTGAATGGCAGAATCTTTCACTGCAATCACATATAAATCAGCATCAGAAATAAGTTGTGACAAATCGTTTGTAAATTCAGCATTCACCTTTTCAGCCAATTCTTTGGCCGATTCAATTTTCCGGCTGTAAACCTGTTTCATCACAATTCCTTTTTCAAACATAGCCAAAGCCAGCTGTGTAGCAAGGTTTCCGGCTCCGATGAGAACTACATTTTCTATCATGGCTTTAATTTTTTGATTCGGAAAGGTATAAAAAACTACTGAAAGAAAGTCTCTAAACGCAAGTGAGCGGATGACTTGAAGTCAACCGCTCACTAAAATATTTTCTGCAATAAAAATTACTTCTTTTCGAAACGTTTGCTTACAACATCCCAGTTTACCACATTCCAGAAATTATCGACATACTCTGCCCTAAGATTTTGATACTTGAGGTAGTAAGCATGTTCCCAAACATCGATGCACAAAAGTGGAGTTCCTTTCTTATCAGCAACATCCATTAAAGGATTGTCCTGATTGGGCGTTGATGAAACAAATAATTTACCGTCTTTGCCTAGTACCAGCCAGGCCCAACCACTTCCAAACTGTTTTTTTGCTGCACCGGCAAATTCTTCCTTGAATTTATCAACCGATCCGAAATCCTTTTCGATGGCGGCTTTTAATGAGCCTGATAGAGCGGTTTTAGCAGGAGTCATGTTTTCCCAGAATAAATTATGGTTGTAATAACCACCACCATTGTTACGAACTACTGCCGGTTGTTTACTTATTTCAGCAAAAAGGCTTTTTAGATCGAGACTTGCAGCCGGTGTTTCCTTAATGGCAGCCAAAAAATTATTGTAATATGCTTTGTGGTGTTTCGAATAATGAATTTCCATCGTTTTTGCGTCGATAGTTGGTTCTAGCGCATTGTACGCATAAGGAAGTTCAGGAAAAACACTGTCGATGGCTTTGGTCGATAGTAATTTATCGGATGAGCCGGATGCAAAAAGTGGTAATATGGCCAGCGTAAAAATAACTGTCAGAACGAGATTCTTTTGTTTCATGATTTTCAAATTTATACTGTTTATGATTTTCTTTAATGAAGACATAAACAGCTATAAATCTGATTTGTTTAGGAATCAGGCCGATCAAAAATATCTATGACTAATAGAGGAAATGCAGGAATCAGCATTTTCCTTAGATAAAAACTAATCCCCCAGCTCGAACATGCTGGCCATATCGGTTTTCGAAAAAGTTTTAAAGGCTACCATTGATTCGGTTTTGGTGATCCCTTCAACCTTGATCACCTTTTCGGTCATCAGATCGGCCAGATCGTCGGCGTGAGGAAGTCTTATAACTGCCACTAAATCGAAACGGCCACTTACCGAATAAACATCAGTAATTCCTTGTAAGCTGACCAGTTGTTCTGCTACCGAATTGATTTTGGTACGCTCGGCGTTGATAAGGATAATTGCGTTGATCATGGGTTTATTTTTATTTGACCTTTTCAGGATTTTGCATAGTATTAAATTTAAATTCAGAGGCCATATTTCAATTTTACATCGTTATGAGAAACGACTCTTCCTTCAGCAGCGTCATCAAGGCCGCGTTGAATACCTGCTTTTACTGATTCTGGTAGTTCGTTCCACCAGTCTTGTTCCATTTCATTTGAATCCTTAACTATTTTGAGATAGTCAAGCGTATCACTGTTTTCAAGTTTGGTAAGCCACTCAATTAACTCAAGTTTTATAGCATTGTGTCCCATTTCCTTCAGTTTTTACAAATTTATAAAAAGTACATCACTAAACCAGCGATTGCGATTTTTGAGATATATTCTTTACAATAACCATTTTTAATGGCTGTCAATTCCTTCAATCATGTAAATAGAGTGTTCGATGGTGGGCAAAATTTCGTTACAATATTCGGTTACTGCTTTCACACTTCCAGGAAGGCAGTAAATCAGCGTCTTTCCTGAAACACCGGCAATGCCGCGACTCAAAAGCGCAGCCGGTTTTTCCATCCCGTATTTTACCCGGATCAGTTCCATGATTCCCGGAATTTCTTTTTCGAGCAGGGGACGAACTGTTTCCGGAGTAATATCCCGGGGTCCGATTCCGGTACCTCCGGTAGTGAAAATTACGTCGGCTCCCTCCAATATTGCATTTTTTATCAGCAATGTAAGTCTTTCAGGATTGTCGGGTATCAAATGGTGTGTGAATTCTGTCGGACGATTGATTCCTGAAAGATACTTTTCTGCAAGGTTGCGGATTTGCGGACCGCTTTTGTCTGCGTATTCTCCGGCGCTGGCACGATCGCTAAGGGTGATAATGTGAATGTTGATTACTTTGCGAAGATAGTCCAGCTGGTCGCCAGCTTTGAGATTTCCACCTCTGATTACACGGGCAAATATTCCTTCTTTGGGCATCACACAATTGCCTACTTCACGAAAAATAGAACAGTTGTCGCCGTGGCATTTTTTACCGATCTGTGTGACTTCCAATTCCAGATGATCATTCATAAACCGGTCGAGCGGTTTACATTCGTGCAGTAAAAGTCCTTCGGTGGTAATGTTTTCAGCAAACTCGCCATATTTTATCGAACGACCCGCTTCTTCCGAAAATTTGGAAATACTTTCGGATGCCAGTAAACTAACCTGCCGGTGCCATTTCCCTGAATGGGCATCACCAACTACGCCAATTTCGGTGAGTTGGATAAATTCAACCGGTTTTTTAAACGTTCCTTTTTTTTCGGAAACGTTGACGGAAAGGACTTTTATGAAATTGTGTTGTCTTGTTGTCTTGTTGTCTTGTTGTCGGTTCTCTGTTGCCATTGTTTACTTTTTCGTTTTTGTTACCAGATGAACATTTTCGATCACCATTTCTTTATCGACTGCTTTGCACATGTCGTAAACCGTGAGCAGCGCAACATTCACCCCTGTAAGCGCTTCCATTTCAACACCGGTCTTGCCAAAGCAAAGCGTTGTGCATTCTGCCTGCACTCCATTTTCCTGAAGGGTGCATTTTACATCTATTTTCCAGAGTTGCAGCGGGTGACAGAGTGGAATCAATTCCCCGGTGCGTTTCGCCCCCTGAATTCCCGCAATTTCGGCAACAGTGAGCACATCGCCCTTTTTCATCTGGTTCTGACGGATTAATTCAATCGTTTCAGCCTGAAGCTTAATAAAACCGCAGGCAACAGCTTCTCTTTCCTGATCAGGCTTTTGGCTGACATCAACCATTTTTGCCTTTCCTTTTTCGTCGGTATGTGATAGTTTTTTCATAGTCTCTATTTTAGTTTATAGCTGCTGGCAATTAGCAACTAGCAGCTGGCTACCAGAAGCTAGTCGCAAGTCGCTATCCTCCAATATTATAAAATTCCCCCGATTGGTTGTAAGTCCCGCTTCGGGGTTTATTGCCCAAAGTAAGATTCAGCGCTTCCTGATGCCCCAGTTTTCGAATATTATAGGCCAGATCGCTGAACAAACAGGGTTTGATATCGCCATTGGCCAACAAGCGGACGCGGTTGCATTTTTTGCAGTTTCCCCCTTCGCCCCCTTCAACAGTCGAAAACTCTCCGGTTTTCAGATTCATCTGGTGAATAAACCGAAGACTTAGACCACGATTCTCACAATAGGCTTTTAGCTTTTTTGTCTCTTCATCGGGCTGCCCAAGCAATACACAATTTATTTTTATTGGCTCCAAACCAACATTCCGGGCAGCCTCAATTCCTTCCAGAACCTGTGCCAGTTCTCCGTTTCGGGTGATATGGCAAAAATTATCGGGATTAACGGTATCCAAACTGATGTTGATCCGGTTGAGTCCTGCTTTTTTAAGATCAACGGCAAATTTCGAAAGAAGAACTCCATTCGTGGTCATCGACAAATCTTCTAAACCGTCGATTGCTGCAAGCATTGCAACCAGTTCGACGATGTTTTTTCGTACCAGCGGTTCGCCACCCGTCAACCGTACTTTGGTAATTCCGTTGGCCACAGCCATCCGTGTAAAATCAGCGATTTCTTCAAAACTCAGGATATCGGAATGATCGAGTAACTGAATGCCATCTTCGGGCATACAATAGGTACAGCGAAGGTTGCAGCGGTCGGTTACCGAAATACGCAAATAATTGATGACCCGGTTATAACGGTCGAACATAAACGATTTCTCCTTTTTTTATTTCCGTTTTTCCTGCCGGAATATTAATAAACCCAGATGCCTGATGATAGGCATGAATGTGCGCTGATCCATGATAATCAACCATTCGAACCTCATCCTGTTCTGTTATCTGAACTGGCAAACATTCTTCCCGATCTGATTTCTTCCGGCTGAATTTATGACTCATCGGCAATGCCATCCGGGTTTCGTGTTGGGTGTAATTCATCAGCTTCCGGAGAAATGGCAAAACAAAAACCTCGAATTGAATGAATGACGAAACCGGGTTTCCGGGCAAGCCGACGATGTATTTTTTCCCCTTCGATGCAAATGTGGTATGCTGCCCGGGTTTGATACTGATTTTATTGAAATGTATTTCGAAACCCAAGTCGCTGATAATCTGTGGCACAAAATCAAAATCGCCCACCGAAACGCCGCCTGAAAGTATGGTCACATCGTTTTCGGCTACCGATTTCAGGATGATTTCACGGGTCAGTTGCTTATCGTCTGGCACAATTCCGTAGTAATTAGCCGGAAATCCGACAGCTGTTGCCTGTGTGTAAAGCTGCGGCCCGTTTGAATTGCGAATTTGCGATGACTGCGGTTTCTGTTCCGGATTAACAAGTTCTGAACCGGTTGAAATAATTCCGATTTGTGGTTTTTTGTAAACTGTTGGCCGAACGCATCCAACCGATGCCAGCATGGCAATGTGCTGCGGTTTAAGCCATATTCCTGAACTTAAAACCAGATCGCCTGCTTTCAGGTCTTCGCCTTTCTGACAGATATTCGGGTTGGTTTTTTCTCCTGAAAAACGCACTTTCCCCGGAGCGGTTTCTACTGAATATTCGACCATAAAAACCTTGTCGGCACCTTCGGGAACCTGTGCGCCGGTCATAATTTTGGAACATTCACCTGGTCCTATCTTTTTTGTCGGAGAATAACCTGCCGGAATCACCTCAACAACTGAAAGTTCCAGCGCCAAATCTGCACTACGACAAGCATATCCGTCCATTGCCGATTTGTTGAAAGGTGGCATATCGGCATCGGCAAAAACATCCTGCGCCAGAATGCATCCGGCCGACTGCATGAAATCAACCTTTTCAATGTCCAAAGTCACTGCGTTAGTAAAAGCAATTTCAATGGCTTGCTCTAATGTTATCATAATTTCCAAGTCTGATTAAAAGTGAGTAATGCCGGGTCAATACTGAATTGGCCGCTTTCAGAATCAATTGACCTATCAGCCAGTTTTTGCATTTCAAGGGCCGATTGTTTAGTGTCTTCGTCCTTTTTCTGAATGAAAATATAAAGCCCGGGAACAATGTATTTGCGTAAAGCTGCTGACTCTACAATAACTGGTTGTTGCGCTGAAAGTAAATTTGCAATGTAACTGAAGGCCTCATTCAGGTATAAATCAGAAGTTTGAATGTAAAATACTTTTTCGGCACCAGCCTGCAAAAACAAGGAGCTGTCTTTGTCAGACGAATTATTTGTTTCCTGATAAACCCGAAAACCGTCATTGATCGAAACTGCAACCAATCCGTCGGTAGGTTCATGGAAATGTGGAGTAATTTTGATGGCAACAGGTTTTTTATCTGCATTTTGTGCTATCACCCGGCGAATGAAACTCGTTTTCCCGATGTTCCGTCCGGAGCCTGAAATAAGCAGTATATTTTTCGAAATCTCAGTCATGCTAATGCCTTTCAAAATTTATCGGGGGAAGAAAGCATTGCAGACAAACCAATAAAGAGGTGAGTTGCTGCTCCTTTCCAAAGTCTTTCCGCTACTGCAGAAATCGGGAGGCTGAAGCGTTTCCGCTTTCAACCCATCGGTTTTAGAAACATATACTGGGTACTTAGCTTCTAAAACTCGGAGTTTTAATACGTATGCAAATATAGAAATATCTGGATGAGCTACAAGCCTCACGAAGATTTCGTATAAAAAGAGGGTACACAATGTTTCGAAAAAGGATTTTCAGATGATTCATTTTGGTGTATATTTGCATCAAAACTTAATATTATGGCAAGACAAAGTATATCATTAACGAAACCAAATGATGAATGGTTAAAAGCACAAGTAAATAGCGAAGAATATTCCAGCAAAAGTGAACTTGTCAATGATTTGATCAGACAGGCTCGAAACCAACAAGCTCAAGCTGATTGGATTAGAGCGAAATTAAATAAATCGGAAGCTAACGGATTTACCAATGAAACAAAAGAACAAATTTTAAAACAATCAAAGTCTTTACTTGATGGCCAAATATAGATTAAGTAATGAAGCTAAGGAAGACTTGATAAGAATTCATCATTACGGAGTTGAAAAGTTTGGAATAACCCTGGCTGATAAATACTTCGATGCTTTTTTTGATTATTTTGACATTATTGCTCAACGACCATTTTCGTTTGAATCTGTCGATTATATAAAAAAAGGATATCGACGGTGTGTTTGTGGGGTTGACAGTATATATTACAGAATAGAGAATGGTACAGTTGAAATAATGGCAATTATTGGAAGACAAGATTTAAATAGCATTCTATAGACTGCCCCGCCAGTAATTAGCTGACGGTTACTTCGATGAGCCTAGTAACCTTACTTCGACAAGCTCAGAAAGCATCTCTCACAGGTTCAACTGGTAAGCAGGATTTTGAGTTATGAATGATAAAAATGACATGGTTGAATAACCTTCGCGATTGTCTTTTTATTCGCCATTCCAGACTCATGCTTCGAAACTCTTTTTACTTTTTATAAAAATTCATTTGCTGCAAATAGTCCCAGGCACGATACGGAAGAAAATGGCGAATATCCTTGCCTGCTTTGATCGATTCGCGGATAAAAGTGGACGAAATCTCCATGAGCGGGGCGTTGGCAACCTGCACGCGTGGATACTTCACGGCAGTATCGGGTTTGAATCCCGGTCGCGGATACACAATGATATCGTAATTTGCCAGCAGAACATCGGCATTTTTCCATTTGTGAATGTTATCCAGATTGTCGGTACCCATCAGGATAAAAAACTGGTGCGTCGGATATTTTTCAGTCAGGTAAGCCAGCGTGTCGATTGTATAAGACGGCTTGGGCAGATTGAACTCAACTTTGGAGGCCCTGAATCGAAGATCGTCGCCAATAGCGCGGTTTACAAGCTCCAACCGCTGATAATCGTCGAGCAGTGTCTTCTTCTTTTTTAATGGATTTTGCGGACTCACCACAAACCAAAGCTGATCGATATCGGTGTATTCGACCATAAAATTGGCAATTGCCATGTGTCCGACGTGGATTGGGTTGAAAGAGCCAAAGTAGAGTCCGGTTTTAATCATTATCCTGTGTTTTTAAAGTCACCATGAACTCGTTTCAGGGTCTCCATAATTAGAGAGATGCTGAAACCAGTTCAGCATGACAAGTTATCTATTTTACTGCTATAAACTCACGAATGCACTTTTCTGCTTCTTCAAAAGCTTTTGCAAGATCTTCATTTACAATAATCCGGTCAAACTGACTGGAAAAAGTCAATTCGTATTCGGCTTTTGCCACCCGTTTTTCAATCACATCCAACGCGTCGGTCGAGCGTGAAACCAGCCGGTTGCGCAATTCCTCCACCGAAGGAGGTTGCACGAAAACAGCCAAAGCTTCGTTGCCATAGTATTTTTTGATGTTGCATCCGCCAACCACATCCACGTCAAAAATAACATTCTTCCCGGCAGAGCGAATTCGTTCGACTTCCGATTTCAACGTTCCGTAGTAAGTTCCCTGATAAACTTCTTCCCATTCCAGAAATTCATTGTTGTCAATTTTATTTCTGAATTCTTCCGGCGTTAGGAAATAATAGTCTTTCCCGTTGGTTTCGGTGTGCCGCATTCCGCGACTTGTGGCCGATATGGAGAATTCAAGATTCAAATCCCGGTCGAGCAGGTGCCGTACAATGGTTGTTTTACCAGCACCCGAAGGTGCCGAAAATATGATAAGTTTTCCGTGCATAATTTTTATTCGCTTTTTATTGTCTTTTCTACTGTGCTCTCAATCTTTCCATCGCGCAACTGCGTTTCGAGCCGATCGCCTTCTTTAATCAATTGTACCGATTTAAGAATCTTCCCATTCATTAAGGTCAGCGAATATCCGCGTTTCAAAATGTTCTGAGGATCAATCAGCCGAAGCTTTTCCTGAATCAGGTTTAAGTTTTTCTTTTCTGTCCGGATAGATTCGAGACTTCGTATTTTAATAAGTTTCTGATATTGTTTCAGCAGGTTTTTGTTGTTTATCACTTGTTCCCTGAAGGTGTAATTCAACTTATTACCCGATTGGATAAGCAGTTGGTTTTGGCGGGCAACAAACCTGTTGGTCTGGTTTTTTGTGGTGGAAGTTAATTGTTTCAACTCCGAAAACTGGCTTTTAAGGAAAGCTGCCGACCGGTTTGCCAGGTGAATACGGGCAATGTCCAATCTGTTTGTTTGTTTTGCAATCATTTGTTTGATGAGCAAACTCAACTGGTCGGCTGCATCGTTCAAACGATTTTTATTTTCTTCGAGCTGATCGGTAATCAGTTCGGTAAAGTGCTTTTCGAGTTCGCTTAATTGCTGCGAAAATTGCAAGGCGCCCGAAATCAGGAATTCGGCTACCGCGGTGGGCGTTTTCATGCGGGTGTGTGCGACCATATCAATTACGGTATCGTCTTTATCATGGCCAATACCGGTAACTACCGGAAGTGGGAATTGCGCCACATTGAATGCCAGTTCGTACTGATCGAAACAGGCCAGATCGATTTGCGCGCCACCACCACGAATAATTACCACTACATCAAACCAGTCTTCGTATTCGTAAATCTGGTCGAGCGCGTTGGTGATACTTCTCGGAGCTTCGTTGCCCTGCATCACCGCCGGAAAAAGTTTGGTGTAAAAAACGAACTGATGAGGGTTGTTGTGCAACTGATCTAAAAAATCCTGCAAGCCAGCAGCTGTTGGCGATGAAATGATGGCTATCCGTTGCGAAACCAATGGCAATTCCAGCTCTTTGTTCATTTCAAAAACGCCATCTTCCTGCAGTCTGCGGATGATTTCGCGCCGTTGCCTGGCCAGATCGCCCAGCGTATAAACCGGATCGATGTCACGAATATTCAAGCTAAAACCATACACCTCGTGGTATTCGACTTTGGCTTGCAGCAATACTTTCAACCCTTCAGTAAAAACCTGTCCGGTAGTAGTTTCAAAATATGGTTTGAGCATTCGGAAAGTGTACGACCAGATGGTGGCGCGGCAACGGGCAATTACATTATCTGTGCCTGTTTCGGTTTCTACCAGATCGAGATAACAATGCCCGCTGCGATTCACGGTCATTTCACTGATTTCGGCTTTCACCCAAACTGGCATCGAAAAAGTATCATCAAGACTACCTTTTACCTGTCGCTGAAGCTCGAATAGTGAAAATTGTTGGTCGTTCATTTTTTTTTAGTTGCGGGTTTCGGGTTACAGGTTAAAAGTTTCGCAACTCGTAACGCGAAACCCGTATCATTTTATTTGCCAACTGCGACTGATCACTCATCATTGTGCCGTTTTAATCAGTTTAAACCGCTCTTCCTTTCCTCCTGAACGGATTGTCAGGATTAGAAAACCGTTGGGCAAGATAGAAAGATTATTCAGTAAAATTTGTTCTGAAGTTTTGAATGTTGATTGCCAGAGCTGAATTCCCTGAAGATTGAAGATGCTGATCAGACAATCTTCAACAAAGCCCGGATTAATATTTTTAATGAGAAGATAATCGCTGAACGGATTGGGCGAAACAAACCATGAATTACGAGTGGAATGATTCGGCATACTATTTACTTTCAGATACTTATCAGCCTTTCCGAAATCGGGAATGCCGTAACCAAGCAGCGAATCGGGTTTACTGTATTGATGCCCGCTTTGCTCTATGGCCATTTTTACCTGCTTTACATTTGCATACGGATTGGCTTGCAGCAAACAGGCTCCCATTCCTGCCAAAACCGGCGAAGAAAAGGAGGTTCCGCTTGAATACCACAATGCACCACCACTGGTCACCAAAAAAGTTGAAGCTCCCATCGCTGCCACATTGGGTTTTACTGCTCCGCCATAAGCCGGTCCCACCGAACTGAATGAGGCCCGAACTCCATTTTTATCGACTGCCGCCACTGCAATCACATTTTCGCCATCTGACGGAGCTTTAATTCCTCCGGCTCCTTCGTTCCCGGCGCTGTTGAAAACAAGAATGCCTTTACTGAAAGCCATATTGGCAGCCTGGGTTATCCGGGTCTTTTTACCATTCAAATCGCTGTACAAATGATCCATTGCGGGGTCGTCAAATTCACCATAACCCAGCGATGAATTTATAACATCAACACCCACGCTGTCAGCCAATTCGGCTCCTGCCACCCAGTTATCTTCTTCAATCAGATATTCGGTAGGATCTTTCTCTGTACGGATTAAAAAATACGAAGCATCGGGTGCCGTGCCAATAAGTTTTCCGGGAAGGTTGCCGCCCATGCACGAAAGAACACTCATACCGTGCGTGTGTTGCTGATAAATATCTGAACCAGGATCAACAAAATCGCGGGTTCCAAGTATTCTTTTGGTCAGACGAAGACTATCGAAAGCAACAATTTGATTCACATGCCAGAATCCGGCATCGAGAACAGCTACCTGTATTCCTTTTCCCCTGAAACCCTGATTGTGCAGGTATTGTCCGTTAAGCTGAGTCAATTGTGTAATGGCAATTCCATAGGTTGAAGGATCGATTTCAGCATTCAATTCTTCATTGCTGAACTTACTTGTGGCCGACTTCAATGCACTTGCCGGTCGTGTTAACTGAACCGATGAGACAAACGGCAAACCTGCAATTTTTCGCATCAGGGCAGTGTCTGCTGTTCCGACAGTTGCTCCGTTTAACCATCTTGAGGTATGTAAAATTTGTAGTCCGCGCTTTTTGAGGCTATCAAGATAAACCGGAGAAACAGGCAAATCGGTTTCGTCGATGGCAATGTGCTGCCTGGCTCTCCTGTCGAGGGCCCGTTGCGACAAAAATGCTTCAGGACTGCTGATTTGGTAGGGTGTTCCTTTTTTGTCGGTAAGTTGCACCCAATAGTAACTTTTGAGCGTACTTTGGGCAAACGATTGAAAACCGACCAGCACAAAAACCAATAAAAGTAGCAGCACTCGTTTCATAACTATTCGTTTAACGGATTCTCATCAAGCGCATATATTCTGCCGGATCCTGTATAAATTTTTCCGGATCAGGAATATTTTCGTCTTTCATTTGTAATATATCAGACTTTTGCCTGTCAATACTATCCTGAACTTCAGGATTTAGCAACTCGTCGAGTTTGTATTTCAGCACATAACGGAGTTTTTCAGCCTCATCGAAATATTTCCAATCCAGATCGCGCACATCGTCAGTATAAAATGCATCAAGTTCAGGAGATCCATTGGGGAACCAGGTTTTAAACGATCCGTTCCGTTTTCCTGCAGAATAACTGCATTCCAGATTTGGCTTTCCATCCTGAAAATAAGACCGGTAAACCCCGTGCAATTGATCATTTTGCCAGTTCGACTCTTCGAGCAATTCGCCGGTTTTGTAGAATCGTTTGGAAATTCCGCTTTTTTGACCGCTTAAATAAGTCTCAGTCGATATAATTTTCGAATCCTGGAAGTAGCTCCATTCTCCGGTTTTTAACTGCCCGATGTATTTGCCCTGCGCAATTATAAGGCCTTTTTCGTTGTACAGGCTGACATCCGAAAGTTCGCTGCCATCAATAAAATTCAGTACCGCTTTTATTTTTCCGTTGGGGTGAAAACGCTTCATCTCGCCCACCGGCTTATCGTCTTTAAAAGTTGCCTGATATAATAATTTTCCGTCGGTATCTTTTTTTGTCCAGAAACCCTGTTTCCTCCCCTGTGCATCCATTTGATTAATCGCATTTTGGGCCGTAATATTTCCTGAAATCAGGAACAAAAAATAAATCACCAGTACACGCATATCTTCTCTGTATTTATTCAGCACAAAGTTACAGATTTATTTGGCCGGAATGGATTTCGAAATTCCACTTTCGGCGAAGCTTTTTATGTCTATTTTTAAGCCCGAAAAAATAAATGATATGCAAGCTCATTCAATAGAAATTGTTCGCACCAACAGCGATAATCCGGTTTTCAGGAATCTTGTCGACGCGCTCGACGCAGATCTAAATATACGAAACGGCGATGTTCAGCGGCAATACGACCGATACAATAAAATTGACAACATCAAACATGCCGTTGTAATTTATGCTGAAGGCAAACCCGTTGGCTGCGGATGTTTCAAGAAGTTTAACGAAAGCGCTGTGGAAATCAAGCGCATGTTTGTTTTTCCTGAAATGCGCGGAAAACAATTGGCTGCACAAATGCTTCAGGAATTGGAGAATTGGGCAGTTGAAGAAGGTTTCACAGCTTCGGTGCTCGAAACCGGCCGCCGCCAGGTGGAAGCCCATCACCTGTACGAGCGCGCCGGCTATTCGCTCACCGAAAACTACGGGCAATATGTTGGCATGGAAGACAGCATTTGTTACCGGAAAGAGTTGAAATAAACAAGTGAGATTTGCCAAACCAGGAAGTAAAACGCTGCCAAATCAGGAAGTGAAATGGGGTTAAATCAGGAAGTAAAGATAGGACGCTTTTCACAATCAGTAGGTTAAACCAAATTGCCAGAGTGGTATAGTGTTCAAATATCCAAGTTCAATGTCATCTTTCACGATAAAAGCTTGATCAATACCTTGTATTTGCACTAATTGAGTGCATATTTTTACAAAAATTGCACTGCCAGAGTGCAAAAAGCCCCGCCGGGAATCCGGCAGGGCTTTAAATATCTATTTGGTACTACGGTCTTTCGACTACAGTCTTCAAACTTTTTTTACTTTACTTCTTCAAAGTCAACATCAGTTACTTCGCCGTCTTGTTTGTTGTTGCTTCCGCCTGCATTGGCTTGCTGTCCGGCATTCGGATCAGCCTGTGCGCCACCGGCCTGGGCATTGTACATTTCCTGCGATGCAGCCTGGAATACAGCGTTAAGTTCAGCTGTTGCAGCATCAATAGCAGCAATATCCTGTGATGCATGAGCTGTTTTCAGTTTGCCTAATGCTTCTTCAATCGGAGCTATTTTATCCGCTGGTAATTTGTCGCCAAACTCTTTCAACTGTTTTTCGGTCTGGAAGATCAGACTGTCAGCCTGGTTCAGTTTGTCAACTTTTTCACGGGCAGCTTTGTCAGATGCTTCGTTGGCTTTGGCTTCTTCGCGCATCCGCTGAATTTCACTATCGCTTAAGCCTGACGATGCCTCAATACGGATCGACTGTGTTTTGCCG
>JAHEYU010000091.1 GCA_023251435.1 Bacteroidota bacterium | reverse complement strand
CCGGAAGTCCATTTTTGTTCTCATCTTTCATCACCTGTACAATTCCAGGCTCCGACCAGGTAGGCGTTGCATTTCCAAATACAGTAAAGTCAACACCATAAGGATTATTGGGATCATTTTTTATTCCGGAAGCAAACTGCAATGTAATTGACCCGCCATAAGCGCCGAGACTTACCAAACCACGATTATTTCCGATCAGCGAATTGGCAGCAGCCGGTGTACCAATAAAATCGGCATTGGTATATTGTCCGGGAGCTGGTAAAAATTCCAATACTCCGGAAGCAAACTGCCCCTGGCTCTTCATAATTACCAACATTAAAATGCCGGTAATGAATAATTTGTGGCTATAAAAAGAGTATGTCATCTTCTGCAAAAAACTTGATTTTTGAATGGATTTTGCAGCTTTTCAGGATTGAAAAAATGAAAAGGATACGGTTTTTTGCTTTTTCGCCGAAAGCGTCAAAATCCAGGTTTGAACAGGCAGGTCTTCTGACTCATCCCCTTTTTAACACCTTCCCGCCCCGTCATCCGACAAAACAGTGGTTCAATTATTAAAAAGTTTACAGGACTTACAGCAGCGGGAACTGTACAGGAATCATCCTTTTTTTGATGGATTCACCTGTTTCCCTTTTGCATTCCGAAATTCGGAAACCTATTCGCCGACAAATGTACACAAAAGTTCGAAACAGAGGAATTAATCTGGCAAAAGTGGTTATTTTTGCATTGCATTAAATGCCTCTAACATCTATGTTTGAAAAACTAATTCATCTGGAAGGAATTGATCCACTGGAATTTTTCGGTGTGAACAATGCAAAAATGAACCTTATCAAATCCTTCTTTCCAAAATTAATTATAGTGTATCGTGGCAACGATGTGATCGTAAAGGGCGATGATGAAGAAATTCTGCGTTTTCAAAATAAATTTCAACTCATTCTTGATCATTACAATCAATTTAATGTATTACCTGATAATATTATCAATCAGGTTTTTATGGATGAAAATGGTGTAACCGATACTTTTGAGGAAGAAAAAGATGCGCTGCTTTTTGGTATCAACGGAAAGGCAATCAGAGCGAGAACTCCAAATCAGAAGGTTCTGGTCGACGCTTGTAAAACCTCCGATCTCATTTTTGCAATTGGTCCGGCCGGAACCGGTAAAACATATACTGCCATTGCACTTGCCGTAAGAGCATTGAAAAACCGTGAAATTAAGCGGATTATTTTGAGTCGGCCTGCCGTTGAAGCGGGCGAGCGACTTGGGTTTCTGCCAGGCGACCTGAAAGAAAAAATTGATCCGTATTTACAGCCTTTGTACGATGCGTTATTGGATATGATTCCGGCGAAAAAACTGGACGAATTTATGAAGGATGGAACCATTCAGATTGCTCCACTGGCCTTTATGCGTGGCCGGACGCTTAGCAATGCTTTTGTAATCCTCGACGAGGCGCAAAACACCACAGTTCTTCAATTAAAAATGTTCCTAACGCGTATGGGTCTGAATACAAAATTTGTGGTAACGGGAGACGAAACACAAATTGACCTCCCATTTCAAAGTCCTTCAGGATTGATACTTGCAAAAAAAATATTGAAAAACATTCCGAATATTTCGTTTGTTCAATTTGAAGTAAAAGATATTGTTCGTCATCGCTTGGTACGCGATATCGTGATAGCATACGAAAAACATCATGCACACGAAATTTCGCGTCGGGAAAAGGAAAAAGATAAAAGCAAAACAAATAAAACCGAAGAAAAATGAGCAAAGCATTAACACGTACCGATTTTAATTTTGCCGGACAGAAAAACGTTTATCACGGAAAAGTGAGAGATGTTTACAACATCAACGACGAATACCTGGTAATGGTTGTTACCGATCGTATTTCGGCTTTCGATGTTGTTTTACCTGAAGGAATTCCTTATAAAGGACAAGTATTGAACCAGATAGCCGCCAAATTTTTGGATGCTACGAGCGACATTGTTCCAAACTGGAAAGTCGCCACCCCCGATCCAAATGTAACGGTAGGTCATCATTGCGAACCATTTAAAGTTGAAATGGTCATTCGTGGTTATTTAACCGGACACGCATGGCGTGAATACCGCAGCGGTAAACGGGTTTTGTGCGGAGTGCCAATGCCCGACGGAATGGTTGAAAACCAGAAATTTCCGGAACCACTTTTAACCCCTACTACCAAGGCATACGAAGGCCATGATGAAGATATTTCGCGGGAAGAGATTATCGAGCAAGGAATTGTAAGTAAGGAGGATTATGAAGCTCTTGAAAAATATACAAGAGAAGTATTTCGGCGCGGTACTGTAATTGCTGCCGAAATGGGTTTGATTCTGGTTGATACCAAATATGAGTTTGGTAAAAAAGACGGAAAGATTTACCTGATTGATGAAATTCACACTCCGGACTCATCACGTTATTTTTATGCTGAAGGATACGATGAACGGCTGGCCAAAGGCGAAAACCAAAAGCAACTTTCCAAGGAATTTGTGCGTCAATGGCTGATCGAAAATGGATTTCAGGGAAAAGAAGGTCAGGTAGTTCCTGAAATGAGCGAGCCGTTTGTTCAATCGGTTTCCGAAAGATACATCGAACTTTTCGAGAGCATTACCGGCGATTCATTTGTCAAATCTGAATTGGAAAATATTCAGGACCGAATTGAAAAGAACATCAATTCATTCCTGAAAAGCTTATAAAAATGAGAAGGCTGTCTCAATTTGAAAAGAGACAGCCTTCTTTATTTTTAACCGATTGATTGATTTAATTCCTAGAATCTTACGGAAAAATTAACCTGAAATGGTGAAGGGACAATTACATATCCCCGGGGCGAATAGCTGAAAAATAAATCTCCGTTCCTAAAATATACTTGCTCGTTAGCGTAAACTCTTTCGCATCTGAAAGGTAAATCCCTGAAATACGTGTGTCGCGGAGGTTCAACTACATAGTAGCCAATGCCTTTACGGTAGCTGTAAAAATTGTTCCCTGAATAATAGTAATTTCCGTGGGAATGTCTGAAAACTAATGGATTATGATCGAACCTTTGATAAACCTTTCCATACTTTGGATGGTGTGAATAGTTTTTGTGAGAATAATTCTGCTTTTTTGAATAGCGTGGATTATATACGTAGTTTCCGTTATCTCTATCCAAATGCTGTTTCTCAAAATCTTTCCCATCTCTGTTGCGATAGTCATTTCCTGATTTCCGTTCATCATTCTTTGCTGAACGAACAGTGCGGTATTCTTTGCGGTCGTATTTCTTATCAGATTTATTGTCTTTCCGGTGATTTTGAGCGCTTCCTTCAACAGAAACAGCCATCAGGGCAAATGATAAAATCAGAACCGGAAAATATTGCCTCATTGCTTTCATCGTTTTCATGGCTTCAAGTTTTAAGTGTGAAAAATATTTTTTAGAACTTTACCGGTAATTTGATCAGCGTAAAACAAAGGTTGTGCCAAAGTAGAATTTTTCAAAATAATGTTAATTTTGCCCGATATAATAGAATAAAGTGGGGCGAATATTGGCTATTGATTATGGTAGAAAGAGGGTTGGAATTGCAGTTACCGATCCGTTGCAAATGATTGCTACTCGGCTCACAACGGTTGCCAGTCACGAGATATGGACATTTTTGAAAGATTATTTTTCGAAAGAAAATGTTGAAAAAGTGATAGTCGGATATCCAATGCAAATGAACAATCAGCCCTCCGAAGCCGTTAAGTATATCAATCCGTTTTTGAAAAAGTTTCAGAAAGATTATCCTGAAATGCCTTTGGAACAGGTTGATGAGCGATTTACCTCAAAAATGGCATTTCAAACCATGATTGATGCCGGTTTGAAAAAGAAAGACCGGCAAAACAAAGAAACCATTGATGGAGTGAGTGCAACAATTATTTTACAGAGTTATTTAGAGCGACAAAATTATATCAGATGATTTACCCGGTGACCGTATTTGGTGATCCTGTTTTACGCAAAGTAGCAGAACCAATTACCACAGATTTTAACGATTTAAAAGGATTTGTTGAAAATATGTTCGACACAATGTACACTTCGGATGGAGTTGGATTGGCAGCTCCGCAGGTTGGACAATCGGTACGTATTTTTGTTTTGGATACCACTTCTGCAGAAGAAGAAGATGAGCCGGGTGGTATTAAACGGGCATTTATTAATCCTGAAATCATTGAAAAATTTGGCGATTCATGGGTCATGAATGAAGGATGCCTTAGTGTTCCGGAGATTAGGGAGGATGTGCTTCGTCCGGAGTCTGTCAGAATGAAATACCAAGACGATGACTTTGTTGAGCACGAGGAGACATTCAGTGGTTTTACAGCAAGAGTTATTCAGCATGAATACGATCACCTTGAAGGAATCATGTTTGTTGATTACCTCAATCCACTGAAAAAGAGAATCTTGAAAAGTAAACTGGTTGCAATTTCAAAAGGGAAAGTGATACCAAAATACCGGATAAAAATCCCGGGGAAATAAACGTCTTTAAAAAATTCTGCTCAACTATAACCAAATGACATCATTTAACGTAATCGGTGAAAAACTACTAAAATGCCGGTTACCAGAAGTTTTTTCCAGCGAATACCATTTATCCGCATTACCAGTCTTTTTTTGATTGGTATCTTTATCAGTCGATACATCCCAATTGATTTACGTTTGATTGGAATTGTTTTGACCATTCTTCTTTCTATTCTTATATTCCTTTGGCACAATAGCAAATTCACTGCAATAAAGGTTCAAAATATCCTGATTTCAATAAGCATCGTACTTTCAGGCATATTTTTCATACAGAATGCGGATAGAAATCAACCACTAACTTTTGATCAGAAAGACTATTATCTTGCTGAAATTTGTCAGACACCTGTAGAAAAAACCAATACTTATCAATCCGTACTGCTTGTACAAAGCAAATTGTTGCCAAAGCCCGAAAAAGTAATCGCCTATTTCAGTAAGGTAAATTTTGACTCTACAATCATTGCAGGCGATCAGTTAATTATTTGTGGTAAACCGCAGGAGATTAAGAATATGGGTAATCCGTTTGAATTCGATTACCGATCGATGATGCAAAACAAAGGCATCTACTATTCATTTTATTTAACGCCGGAAGCCTACCATAAAACCGGCAATAAAATTAAACGGATAAGTTATATGGCAGAAAAAGTGCGCGATAAACTGATTACAATTTTATCTGCCACCAAAATAGAAAAGGAAGAACGTTCAGTCATTTCAGCCTTAACGCTTGGTTATCGGACTGAATTAGATCCCGAAACCATGGATTATTTTGTAAATACCGGAACGATACATGTACTTTCGGTATCGGGACTTCATGTAGCGTTGATCTTCATTATTCTTAGTTTTTTACTTTCTGGTATCAACAGAGGCAAGGTTGGAGCTTTTATTTATCCTGTAATTATGATTCTTTTTCTTTGGATTTATGCATTTATTACTGGTTTTTCGCCATCTGTTCAAAGATCTACAGTAATGTTTACGTTTGTGATTATTGGCAGCATACTTCGAAGACCTGTAAACATTTACAACTCGTTATCGGCTTCAGCATTGGTATTGATATTGCTCGACCCAAATGTTTTATTTGATATTGGATTTCAGCTTTCATATCTGGCCGTTTTCGGAATAGTTTTGCTGCAACCACCAATAGCGGAACTGATTCAGTTGAATAACAAAATTTTGAAATGGTTTTGGGCAATGTTTACTGTTTCAATTGCTGCACAGCTAATCACTTTTCCACTCTCAATATTGTATTTCAACCAATTTCCTAATTTGTTCTGGCTAAGTAATTATTTTGTAATTCCCGGAACAACGATTCTAATTTGGTTATCACTTGGATTTTTTGTTCTACATCCTATTCCAGCAATAGCTAACGTACTGGCCAATTTGATCCAGTTTATAACCAGTTTGATGTTGGATTTATTAAAGTGGATGAGCGAGTTACCCTATGCCGTTAGCGAAGGAATTGTTTACAGCCATACCCAAACATGGATTCTATATGGATTAATGGCAGCGTTTGTAGTTTACTGCTTCACCAAAAACAAAACATGGCTGTTTCTCGGAATTACACTGGTTATCTGCATTCAGATCAATACATTATGGGTAAAATCTGAATTATTCAATCAAAAAGCTGTTTATGTATATAATTCTAAAAGCACTTTGATTCATTTTATAAATGGACGTTCAAATTATATCTTATCGAACAGCCAAAATCCGCTTACCGAGCAGGAAATAAATACAATAAAGAATGTAAAAAACCATTTAAAGCTTGAAAATCCAAAATTCATTGAGCGCAGGAGAATAGACAATTTTCATACAGCTGATTTGAACTTAAATAAACAGTCTGTAATGTTTCTAAACTGCCATATTTATTTTTCAAACCGGTTAGAATTTACAATCCACAATCATGATTTAGAGAGGTTTATAATTAGCAATCACAGCCTGACGAATAAAAAAATTTCAAATACAACCCTGCAAACCGATAATTCGTATTCAAACGGGAGAAAAGCGTTTTCGTTTGCAACAAAATATAAGGAAGCTGTGATTTTAAGCTTGAATTAAATTCAATTTTAAATCATGATTATAATCTATCAGTTTTTGATTTGAACTTATAAAAATAGTGTAATTTCGCCCACTCAATTTAAGAATGAATTACAGGAGATGAAAATTGTAATAGCCGGTGCAGGAGAAGTTGGAACACACTTAGCAAGGATGTTAACCAAGGTGAACCACGACATTGTATTAATTGACGAAAATGCTGAAAACCTTCAACGTATTTCGAGTCAGATAGACTTAATGGCCATGACAGGCTATGCAAATTCTTTCAGAGATTTACAGGATGCCGGCGTTGCAAAGGCTGATTTGTTTATCGCAGTTACACCTTTCGAAGACAGAAATATAGTTGCTTGTATAATTGCAAAAGATTTGGGAGCAAAAAGAACTGTGGCTAGGGTAAATAATGGCGAATTCCTGACTGATAAAAACCGGGAACGCATTACCCGCTTCGGAGTTGATGAAATAATTTATCCCGAAAATTTAGCAGCACGCGAAATTGTAAATTCGATTAAGCAAGTTGGCACCCGTGAAATGTTTGAATTTTCAGGAGGCAAACTTATTCTGATGGGAATCAAAATACGCAAAAATGCTCCCATTGTAAATAAAACCCTTGAAGATATTTCGCACATTAATCCTGACATTCGTGCTGTTGCAATTAATCGTGGTCCAAATGTGATAATACCTCACGGAAAAGATACAGTGTTGAGCGAAGACATTGTATTTTTTATTACCACAAAATCCAATCAAAATCTGATACTTGAAATTTCAGGAAAAGAATTATTTGAAGTCAAAAATATCATGATTATTGGCGGTAGCCGGATTGCACAAAAAGCAGCAGAAAAGCTTGGAGATCAGTATAATATAAAAATTATTGAAGCCGATCGTGAGCGAAGCATTAAGGTTGCCGGAAAACTTGGTAACGCTCTGGTTATAAACGGGGATGGCCGGAATCTGGAATTACTGAAAGAAGAATCGCTTGAAAAAATGGACGCCTTTGTTGCAGTAACCGGAAATTCTGAAACTAATATTCTTGCCTGTCACCTCGCAAAATCGTATGGAGTTCGTCGTACTGTTGCCGAGATTGAGAATACCGATTTTTTGACAATGGCAGAAGGAATGGGAATTGGAAGTATTATTAACAAAAAACTGCTCGCGGCCAGCTATATATACAAATATACAGTCGGGACTTCTGTTTCGCATGTAAAATGTTTAACAGCTTCGGATGCTGAAGTTTTTGAATTTAGAATTAAAGCCGAATCTAAACTTACTCAAAAACCGATTTGCGAACTTGACTTTCCTGCAGATATAATTATTGGGGGAATTATTCGTGGCAATAGTGGATTTGTGGCAACCGGCGATACGCAAATTAAAGTTGGCGATTTAGTGGTAGTTCTAACTAAGACCAACTCAATTAATAAGTTAGAGAAGTTTTTCAAATAAAATTCAACACAAATAATTAATGTTAAACTTCAAATTCATCATTCGAATTCTCGGATTTCTTTTGATTGTTGAAAGCGTTGCCATGCTTATTGCTACTTTGGTAGCAGTTATTTATAACGGAACTGATATTAAAGCACTTGCACTTTCGACCCTTATTTGCGCTGCAACAGGGTTAATCATATTGGCGCTAACTACAAATGCGAGAAAAGAAATTGGCAAACGTGAAGGATTCATAATTGTAACACTTGTTTGGATTTTATTTTCATTTTTTGGAAGCTTACCTTTTCTTTTAAGCAATTCAATTCCTGATCTGACCAATGCTTTTTTTGAAACCATGTCTGGTTTTACAACAACTGGTGCTTCTATTTTAAATGATATTGAATCGTTGCCCAATGGTATTCTTTTTTGGAGGAGCATGACCCAATGGCTTGGAGGGATGGGTATTATTGTACTTAGCCTTGCCATTTTGCCCATTTTCGGAATTGGTGGGATGCAGCTTTTTGCAGCCGAAGTTCCCGGTCCGGTTGCAGACAAACTTAGTCCACGGATAAATTCAACTGCAAAAAGCTTGTGGTATATTTATGTGTTTTTCACTTTATTAGAAACGGTTTTATTGTGGATTGGTGGGATGACACTATTTGATGCCATCAACCATTCATTTACTACCATGGCCACCGGAGGGTATTCTACAAAACAAGCCAGCATTGCCTATTGGCCTTCTCCCTTTATACAATACGTGATTACCTTCTTTATGATTATTGCAGGTGCTAATTTTACGATTTCCTATTTAGTTCTTACCGGAAAATTTAAAAAGGCCTTCGATAACGAGGAATTTAAATACTACTTGTTTTTTATAGCATTCTTCACATTGATTATTTTTACCGGATTGGTAATTTCCACCCAACTTGGTGTTGAGCAGGCATTTCGGGACAGTCTGTTTCAGGTAGTAACAATTTTAACAACAACAGGATATGCTACAGTTGATTATTTACAATGGACTCCATTCCTGACAATTGTTCTGTTTGCAGTATTCTTTTTTGGTGGAAGTGCCGGATCAACCGGAGGTGGTTTAAAAATAATGAGAGTCGTTTTGCTCCTTAAAAACAGTTATTATGAGCTTCGACGTATTATTCATCCAAATGCAATTGTACCGGTTAGGTTTAATAACAAACCCGTTTCTGAACAAATAATAAATAATGTACTGGCATTTTTCATGTTTTATTTCGTGATATTTTTTGGCAGTACAATACTTTTAATGTTGGTAGTTCCTGATTTAGCTTCAGCGATGGGTGCCGTTGCCACTTCATTGGGGAATATCGGTCCGGGACTGGGAATATTCGGACCGGCAACGAATTTCCACGCCCTTCATCCGGCAGGTAAATGGTTTCTTAGTTTCTTAATGCTAATTGGTCGTCTGGAGTTATTTACTGTTTTGGTATTGTTTTCTCCCGCCTTTTGGAAAAAATAGAATCAATCTTCAAAAATTCCTTTCCCTTGCCTGATAATAAACGGAACTTCTTCGGTACAATCAACAATCGTTGACGGAACATTTTGACCATAACCACCATCGATAATAAGATCAGCTATTTCGCTAAATTTTTCATGAATCAATTCCGGATCAGTCGAATATTCCAGAATTTCGTCGTCATCGTGTATGGATGTTGACATAATAGGATTTCCAAGTTCCCTCACAATTTCCAAAATAATCTGATTGTCAGGGATCCTCACTCCTACTGTTTTCTTTTTTCCCTTGAAATATTTGGGAACATTACTGTTTGCGTTTAAAATAAATGTAAATGGGCCCGGAAGGTAATACTTCAGAAGTTTAAATATCGGATTGGATACTGGTTTTGAAAATTCTGCCAATTGACTTAAATCGCTGCAAATAAATGAGAAATTCGATTTCTCAACTTTCACTCCTTTATACCGCGAAACTTTCTCAACAGCTTTTGCATTTGTAATATCACAACCCAGACCATATACAGTATCTGTTGGATAAACAATAATTCCTCCTTTTTTTAAAACTTCAACCACCAACCTGATTTCCTTTGGATTAGGATTTTCAGGATAGATTTTCACTAACATTTAAACCTCCAATTTTACTTACGGCCATAAATTTAGTTATTTTGGCACGTTCTTTCAAAAAATCTGTAGTTTATGAAACGAGTGCTAATGATTACTGAAGATGGTTCGCACACTATTTATCTTCCTGAAATGGATGAACACTATCATTCGGTACACGGAGCAATTCAGGAGTCGTTGCACATTTATATTGAACAAGGTTTGCTGCAAACAGAAAAAAAAGAGCTTTCAGTTCTCGAAATTGGCTTTGGAACCGGGCTGAACGCTTATTTAACCTATTGCTATGCATTGAAGCGAAACTTATCGCTGCATTACTTTGGTCTCGAAAAATTTCCATTAAATGAAGATGAATACTCGGCACTCAATTATTCGGATGAAATCTTTCCTGAATATTCTCCAATTTTCAGTCAGCTGCATCAGGCCGAATGGGGTAAAATAATTGAGATTTCTTCAGAATTTAAGCTAACAAAAATTAAAACAGACTTGGCAACCTTTGAGTTCGATGATATTCCGCAATTCGATTTGGTATATTACGATGCCTTCGCTCCCGGAAAGCAACCAGAAATGTGGACAGATAAAATACTTCAAAAAGTTGCAGCAACAGTAAAAAAAGACGGTGTAGTGATTACATACTGTGCAAAAGGTACAGTTCGAAGGGCACTTTCTGGTGCAGGATTCATCATGGAAAGAATTCCGGGACCTCCAGGAAAAAAAGAAATTTTACGTGGCAAAAAGACTTTTTAAGCTATTCGATGGTAATAAAAATTACCCTATATTCGTAACCTGAATTTCAAAACCAAGTAATGTCTGATTATCAGTTCAAAAATGATTTAGAGGAGTTTTCTTACTCGTTGGGTTTAACCATTTCTTCAAACCTTATGCAGTCGGGAGTTAAAGACATCGACGCACTGCAATTCCTGGCCGGACTCCAGGATACTTTTGCCGGGAATAAGCCAAAAATAAATTTTGAAACAGCCAATCAAATTTTACAGATGTTTATGGCTGCCCAAAATGATGAAGAGGCTGCCAGAAATCTAGAGGAAGGACTGATGTTTCTTTCACAGAATATTCAGAACAAAGATGTTATTGAAACAGAATCAGGATTACAATATATCGTTATAAAAGCAGGCTATGGTATCAACCCTTCTATTGATGATGAAGTAAAATGTCATTATCATGGAACTTTGCTTAACGGTACTGTATTCGACAGTTCGGTCGAACGCCGGCAACCAGCAATTTTCCCTGTGAACGGGGTTATTCAGGGATGGACAGAAGCACTCGAAATGATGCCGGTTGGAGCCAAATGGAGGCTTTTTATACCTTCGGATCTTGCGTATGGCAGTGAAGGTGCTGGTGGATTAATCGGACCAAATGTTACCCTTATTTTTGATGTGGAATTATTGGAAATTTTGTAATTATAAAATCATAAAAAAAAAGAACATGAAGTTAAGATCATTAATTTATGCTTCGGCACTAGTATTTACTGTTGGAGTTGCCGGATGTCAGAATTCAGGAGCAAAAGGGGATACAAAACTGACAAGCAAAACCGACTCGGTTAGTTATGCATTAGGAGTACTTATTGGCGAAAATACCAAGCAACAGATGAAGGATGCTCCCGGTGTTGACCAGCTTAACAAAGAAATTCTGGTAGCAGCTTTGGCAAAATCTTTTAAAGGCGACTCGGTTCAGATTAAAGCCGAAAATGCCAATGGAATGATTCAGGCTTTCTTCAATGAAGTTGCAGTTGCTGAAGGTGCTAAAAATCTTAAGGCAGGTGAAGAATTTCTTGCTGCCAATGCAAGCAAAACTGGAGTAGTAACACTTCCAAGTGGATTGCAATATGAAATTATTAAAGCTGGAACCGGACCAAAACCAACAGCAGAAAATGAAGTTATTTGTCACTACCACGGAACTACCATTGATGGTAAAGTATTTGACAGTTCTGTTGACCGTGGCGAACCTGCAACTTTCCCTGTAGGCCAGGTTATTCCTGGTTGGACTGAAGCATTACAACTGATGCCAGTTGGTTCAAAATGGAAATTATTTATCCCTGCAGCTTTAGCTTATGGCGAAAGAGGCGCAGGTGGTGATATTAAACCAAATTCAGCGCTTATTTTCGAGGTTGAGTTACTCGAGATTGTTAAAAAGTAACAATTTATGCATCATAAAAAACACTCTTGCATATCAAATTGTAAGAGTGTTTTTTTTTACTAAAAAGCTAAAAC
Source organism: Bacteroidota bacterium (assembly GCA_023251435.1). Lineage (GTDB taxonomy): Bacteria > Bacteroidota > Bacteroidia > Bacteroidales > Prolixibacteraceae > Aquipluma. Next base: position 6,827 of record JAHEYU010000091.1, on the reverse strand, counting down.
ACAAAAAATAATGAGTATTCAAGTAAAAGGAACTGTCATTCAGATTTTAAAACCTGAATACGGTGTCAGCAAAGCTGGCAAAGAATGGACGAAACAGGAATTTGTGATTGAAACAAATGAGCAATTCCCCAAAAAAGTATGTTTCACGCTTTTTGGCGATAAAAGTTCATTGCTCAACGGAATAACTGAAGGATCCGAGGTCGAAGTCTTTTTCTCTGTAGAATCACGCGATTTTAATGGAAAGTGGTTTCATAACATCAATGCATGGAAAATCGAACCGGCCAGTTCTGCCTCAGCATCTAAGAGCTATCCACCAGAGTTTTTATCAGAAAATATACCTCCTGAACCAGCTGACGATTCGGGTAATGATTTACCATTTTAGAAAAATAATAAAGGCAACAGAATTAATTGTTGCCTTTATTATTTTATCAGGTTGTTATGCCTGAAATATTCGATTTAGTTCAGATTTCGATCAGTCTATTTTTAAGCGAATAAATAATTACTTCAATAATATTCTTTGCACCTGTCTTCTCCATCAATCTCGTTCTGTGTTTTTCAACAGTACGATCCGAAATTGAAAGTTTATCTGCAATAACTTTAATTGGCAAACCTTCCATCGATAAACAAAGTACCTGATTTTCCCTTTTTGAGAACAATGAATTAGTCTGTGTATTATAATTTACTGTTCTTTGTTTGAATATATCGGTAATTTTTTCTCCTAATGATTCTGTGATTGTAATTCTCTCACGTTTTAATAAATTGCATACTTCCTTTGCTAAAACGTCATTTACCGAATGGTTATTAACAGGTGCTTCGGGTGAAAATATTCCGATAAAGAGGTAAAAATCCGAATATTTCTCATATTCAGAAATAATCAGGTTTGTTTTAATTTTTTCGCCAGAACTGTCTGTTATGATGATTTGGTCGTTAAAGCTATCATTCACACCATTTGAGTATTGTTTAATCCATCTTGTGATTTTCTGCAGAGAGGAATTTTCAAAAATTGAATCCAATTCAAGGTTTAACACATCCTTCTCTTCTAATTTTAGCGTATTTAAAATTGCGGAATTGGCTTTTTTTATAACCTTTTTGTCAAAAACAATTATTCCATTGGGTGAAAGTTGAAACAATGTATTAAACTCATGAATTGCAGCCTCCCTTATTGACTTGAATTTATGCAACCGGGTTTCTATTGACTTTACTAAATTTTCACTTTCAAAAGGTTTGGTAAAATAATCATCGGCTCCAAGGTCCATCCCGTGCCTGATATCTTCTGTATTTGAATTTGCTGTTAAAAAAATAAACGGAATTCGATCTAACATAGAACTCTCTTTAAACACTTGATACACCTGATAGCCATCTATAGGATACATATTTACATCGCAAAGTATCAAATCAGGATTATATTCAAATGCCTTTTGGATCCCTGAAGCTCCATTATCTGCATAACAAACATCAAAGCCATGAAAATTGAGAATATTTTGGATTGTTTTTCCCAGTTCCTTATCATCTTCTATTACAAGTATCTTTTGTTGAAGGTTCATTTGTGTTTTAATATATTATTATACAACCACATATAACAAATATGATTATCAAAAAGTTTCGACTTTTGGTAAACGAATAAATAGATGCTGAATTTTAATTGTGTTAATTTAATAAAATATTTTTACTTTATCAAATTTTCAAAAAGGTATTTTCAGAATGGTGAATAAAAATAACAGTCAGGTAAAACTAAATACATTCATTATCATGCTTTAGTTATCTCTCCAGGAACTTTGTTTAGAGATTTTCAGGTCGCGCAACATGGCTGAACTTGCAGAAAGGTTGAAGCTATAACTTTTTCGGTCGCCAAAAGGTACGAAGCTAAACGACATACTCCAGCAATGCAGAGTCCGGCTGATATTGACTGTAGTAAAAGAGAACTTCATTGCCTCGATATCGAAATTCGTATTCAAATCCATGTTCCATTTTTCGGTGAAATTTAATCGACCTCCAAAATTTAAACTCTGCATTATCTTTTTAGCATTTTCGTCATTAGGCCTGAATGAATTGTTGTAATAAAATGAGTAGTCAAACCGGAAACTCCAGGGAATATTAAAATCGACATATTGGGCGTATGTACCTGGAAGGGCTTTGTCTTCATCAATGGTTTTCTTGTTTTCTTCAGCTTCCGTTTTACCCTTTTTCGACTCAAAATTCATTCCGAAAGAAAGATTGGCATTTGTTAATCTTCCCAGTTTGTTTATACCTTTCAAATGATTCCATACATATTCATCGTACATATTTCCATTTTCGTCAACCATGTAGGGATTCATATTTGCACCCATATTAACACTTACACCTTTAATGGTTGTGCGTGCCGCAATAGAAATAGGCGTAAGTTTCATCGAGTCGGCAATCATATTGTAGGAAGCTGTAATACCTAAATTATCGATAATCTTCACCTTTTTATAAACCGGTTTATCGTCCTTTTTCGTCGTCGAATCCTGTATTTCCAAAACTTTGGCTTCCAGGTTTTGACTTAAATTGAAATTGATCGCTCCGCTTTCCCCTCTTCCGGTATATCCGTAAACACCTCTTTCGAAATGTGAATAATATTGAGTCACACCTTTCCCATCAATATAGGTATCCCAAAATCCGAATTTTTTCTGGCCGAAATCGGGCGTATAACTAAAGCTTGCCTGTGGTGTTATTTTATGCCTGATCGCTTTTATTTTCGAATTAGGGTTACGCATTATATACATCCCGTAAATATTGGTAGAAGAACTTAAGCTATATGAGTATTCGTAGTTTCTCCGAAAAGAATAAACGGTATCAACTATTACATTCTGTATTCCACCGGGTATTGGATTTACGTAATCAGGATCATATCTTTTATTGATATAGTTTGTGTACCATCGTTCCGAGTAATTGAAACTTGGACTCATATTAATGAATTTCAGCAGATTGAATGAAGGCAACGAAATCGGGATTGAATGACGGATGCCATTTTGCCAGTCGCGAACCAACGATTTATCCAGAAGATCCTTTTCTCTCGATGTAATCGAATTTTTCATATTTCCTGAATAACTGAAACTCACCTTTTCGTACCATTTAACCGCCCCTATTCTTTTTTTTAATTTGAACGGGTTAACCTTCGACATATTGAAAGTCATTTCTGGTAAGCTCAGCGAAATCGTCGTATCGCGCGAGTTTTGGGAATGCCGCAGGTTCATCGACATATTAAATGGTGTATTCTCAAATTTCTTCGAATAGGAAATACTGGAAGATTTTTGAGTTTGCAAATACGACTTTACCGTGAGCGAATTTTCCTTATCGAATGAGCTTGTCGATAGGTTTACATTGGCCGAAAATGTTCTGTTCGGATTTGCTTTCGAATCTTGCGAATGAGACCACGTGAGGCTAAATCCCTTCGTGGTTTTGGCGTCAGGCAATGGTTCCTCCGAATATTTGTTAAGGTTGTAGCTAAAATCGAAACTGCCGCTGTATCTGTATCTGACTTTATAATTGGTATTCAATTTGGTTGCCCATGATCCTTTTGAATAAATATCGCCTTTAACCGATAAATCAAAATACTCGTTTGCGGCCCAGTAATATCCTCCTTCACGAAGGAAAAAACCCCTGCTTTGCTCTTCGCCATAAGTCGGTATTAATATCCCCGATGTATAAGTTGTAGAATTTGGAAAGTATCCAAACGGAATCATCGGAAAGTAAATTGGAAAATCTTCAAGTACCATGTATGCAGGGCCGGTTATAATTTTCTTATTCGAAATTACTTTTGCCTTGGTCATTCTTAGGTAAAAGTGCGGATGATCTGCGTCACAAGTCGTATATTTTCCTCTTTTCAGAACAAACTCTTCGGCGCTTATCTTCTTTGTTAACTCGCTGTGCACAAAGCCATCGCCCTGCGAAGTCTTCACATCAGTAATAAAACCTTTCTGGGTTTCGAAATTATAGCGCAAGGTTTTAGATTCAAATTCCTCGTCGCCGTCCTTAAAAACAGGTGTCCCAACTTTCATTCCGGTCGAATCCGGCAGCCCTTCGGCATAAACTTCTTTTGTAGCCAAATCGAGCATTAAATAATCGGCCTTAAGCTCAATATTTTGGTAGTTTACTACTCCCCCTTTGTACATGTAAACTTTCTGATTTTCAAAGTCGGCAATTGTCGAATCTTCAGCACTATAGGTAATAATTGATTCGAGTACAGGTCTTGCAACCGAATCTTTTAATGCTGTATCCGTTGAAAACCCAGTAGAGTCATTAAGTAATGGTAAGGTAGAAACAGAAATAGTATCTGATTCCTGATTTAGCTGACCAAAGGCAGAAAAGGCAACTAAAAATAATATATTTGTAAGAAGATTTTTTATCAAAACCACAGTTTATAAAGAAAAGTGCTTGTGCACTTGTTCGGTGTGCAAAAATATAAATAAGGCCTATAACTAAACGTGAACAAAAGTAAAATAATTCTAATATTTATACTTTTGTGGGCAAATACAACGTTTTTATGAAGATGCTAAAGAATTCGAAGATAATTTTTGCAATAATTCTGGGTTTATTTTCTTACAGTTATTCTTTTTCGAATAAACCTGGCACCAATAATAGCAAACCATTGGTAGTTGTAATCGATCCCGGACATGGAGGGAAAGATCCCGGCGCTGTGAATAAATCTATTCGTGAAAAAGACATTGTTTTAGGAATCGGACTCAAACTTGGAAAATATATCAACGAGAATTATCCTGAAGTAAAAGTAGTCTATACCCGTAGTACCGATATTTTTGTTCCATTGATTGAACGGTCGAGAATTGCCAATAAGAATAAAGCCGATTTGTTTATTTCGCTTCATGCAAATGCTTGTGGTACACCTGCCACCAGAGGCACGGAAACATTCTTTTTAGGGCCTTCCAGATCAGACGACAACCTCGAAATAGCAAAAAAAGAGAATTCAGTAATATTACTGGAGGAAGATTATAAGGAGACCTATGAAGGATTTGATCCGAATTCGGCTGAATCTTACATCATGTTTGAACTGATGCAGAATACCTATCTGGATCTAAGTTTATTTGTAGCAGATGCGATTCAGCAACAATTTCAATCGCGGATTGAATCGCCAAACCGCGGAGTTAAGCAGGCCGGTTTTCTTGTACTCCGGCAATCATCGATGCCAAGTGTACTGGTAGAGGCTGGTTTTTTAAGCAATAATATTGAAGCGAGTCATCTTAATAGCGCAGCCGGTCAGCAACAAATAGCACTTTCAATTTTTGAAGCTTTCAGGAGATTTAAAAATAAAAATTCAGTAACAGTTCAGCACAATACGCCTGAAGTTGCGTCCGACAAAGCAAATAAACCACTGGTTACGCCGAAACAGGAAGTTATTCAGGAAAAACAAATGACTGAAAGTGAAAAAGCAACAGACTTAATAGTATTAGTGAAAGAAACAAAAAATGAAAATATTGGTGACACAACTTTAAAACAGAAAGCTCCGGAAAACAATATCTTTTTTAGTGTTCAGATCGGGGCAAATACATCGCCGGTTGATCCGGTTGCATCAAATTTTAAGGGTGTAAAGAATGTGAGACGAGAAAAAACCGATAAATATTACCGATACTATGTTGGCAACGAGAGCTCACTCGAAAAGGCGACATCAGTATTACAGCAAATTAAACAGAAATTTCCACAGGCTTTTATTGTCTCTTTTGTTGATGGCAAGCGGGTTCCAATAAATTAAGTTCATATAAAAACCAAAATGAAAACAATCCGTTTGGTTTAATGCTGAATGCTGCATAGCTTTGTATAAGGAAAACAGAAACAGATAAAACGATGATAAAAATTTCAAAATACACCAAGCTGGGCTTCTTGGTTTTGGCCTGTATGACGATTCTTATTTGGGGAATCAATTATTTAAAAGGAATCGATATCTTACAAAAGAACACTAATTATTTCGTGGTTTATGAGAAAATCGAAGGCCTTGTTGAATCCAGTCAGGTTACAATCAATGGATATCAGGTTGGACAGGTTTCAGAAATTGAATTTCTAAGCGACTACTCCGGAAGACTCATTGTTACACTTTCACTTCAGGGAGATTATAAAATAGCAAAAGGCTCTACCGCAAAAATAGTTTCGAGTGATATTATGGGAACAAAATCAATAAAACTCGAAATTCTTCATACTGGTGAATATTACAACGAAAACGATACAATACCAGGTGCTACTGAAGGTGACCTTAAAGAACAGGTAAGTATGCAGGTACTGCCATTAAAGAAAAAAGCGGAGGAATTAATTGCTTCGCTCGATTCTGCCATAACTGTTGTTACTTATGTTTTTAACAAACGTACGCGCGAAAATTTAACTGAAAGTTTTGAAAATATAAACCTGACAGTTGCCAACATCGAATCATCATCGGCCGAGTTAAATAGAATAATTGGTAGCGGAAAAATCAATTCGATAGTTGAGAATCTTGACAGCATTACCGGAGCCATTAAACAAAACTCGGGGAACATTGGGAATATCGTAAAAAACCTTTCAGCTCTTTCCGATTCATTATCGATGTTAAATATTAGTCCGTTGTTCGATGAAATAAATACGACCGTAGCCGGAATAAATAGTATTGTTCAAAAACTCAATTCCAGTGAGAGTTCTGCCGGATTGTTGCTTAACGACCCGGTTTTATATCAAAATCTCAATAGCCTTACCGGAAGTCTGGATATGTTATTAAAAGATATACGTAACAATCCGAAACGATACGTCCATTTTTCAGCATTTAATGTTGGAAAGGATGTATATATAACTGCGAAACCCGTTCAACAGGATGCGAAAGATGAGATAATTTA
>JAHEYU010000135.1 GCA_023251435.1 Bacteroidota bacterium | reverse complement strand
ATCAACCCTGATGCAGTGAAAGATGTGACTCTTTTTAAAGGTGGAATTCCAGCTTCTTATGGCGAGCGCATTTCGTCGATTATGGACGTTCAGATGAAAGAAGGAAATACTGAATTTCTGAAATTTTATGGCGGAATAGGACTGATAAACAGCCGGTTTACGCTCGAAGGTCCTTTCGTCAGGAAAAAGAAGAGTACCTTTTTGATTGGCGGCCGGTCAACTTATTCGGACTGGTTAATGAAACAATCGAAAAACGCGCAATTTATGAACAGTGTGGCACATTTTTACGATGTAAACGGCACGATCAATCTGGCCCTGGGCGAAAACAACAATCTGAAACTGATGGGCTACGTAAGCAATGATGTGTTTAATCTGAATTCGAATTCGTTATATACCTACGGAAATGTGCTTGGTTCGGCCAACTGGAAAATGAACTTTTCGAAACACACAATATCGAACCTCAGCCTTGCTTACAGCAAATACAATTTTAACCTCGACCAACAAGACCCCAGCCTTCCGGAAGACGATTACCGGCTGATTACCGGATTGGAATACGGTAGCCTGAAATATATTCTTTCGTATTTGCCAAACGACAAACACCGCATCAATACAGGATTTCAAACCATCGGATATAAAATTTTCCCCGGCGAAATTGTGTCGGTTACAGAGCCAAGCAATGTGAGGCACGAAAAAGTTGCGAATGAACAGTCGATAGAGATGGGCATTTTTGCAGACGACGACATTGAACTTTCAGCAACCACTGCGCTCAGCGTCGGATTGCGTTATGCCCGTTTCATGAGTATGGGACCGACAACCGTTTTAGAATACGATCCTAAACAAACCATTAACCCTGGTTCGGTAATTGATTCAGCCGTTTTCGGGGCATGGGAAACTGCAAAAATGTATCACGGTATTGAGCCCCGGCTGGCGCTTAAATTCGATCTTCGCAGTGGCGGATCATTTCGAATGAGCTACCAGCGTATCCATCAGTACATGAACCAGATATCGAATACTGCGGTTATGTCGCCCGCTGATTTCTGGAAATCGAGTGATTCGCATTTACTTCCGCTCGTTAGCGACCAGTTTGCTGTCGGACTTTTCAAAACACCGAAAAAAGGATTGTTCGAAACATCTGCAGAAGTGTATTACAAGAAGCTGCAAAACCTTCCGGAGTATAAAAACGGAGCCATCCTCGTGATGAACCATCATGTTGAAGCCGACATTATCAACGCCAATGGCTATGCCTACGGATTGGAACTGTATGCAAAAAAGAATCTGGGCCGGTTAAATGGCTGGATCAGCTATACCTACTCGCGTACAATGCGAAAAACCGATAGCAATTTTCCTGAAGAGATCGTCAATGCAAAAAAATATTACCCGTCGGTTTACGACAAACCTCACGACTTATCAACTGTAATGAATTACAAGATCAGCCGTCGCTGGCGGTTCTCCGGCAATTTTGTGCTTTCGTCGGGGCGTCCCATAACTTTGCCTGAACAGAAATACAACTTCGGTGACAAGCAGGTGGTTTATTTTTCGGACCGGAACAAATACCGGATGCCGCCTTATCACCGAATAGATGTAAGCATAACGATGGATGAAAATTTGCGAACAAAACGCATGTGGAAAGGAAGCTGGACTTTTTCGGTTTATAACCTTTATGGCCGTAAAAATCCATATTCTGTCTTTTACCGGAAAGATCCATCCATTCAACATACCGACAGAAATCAATATGCCATTTATAAACTTTCGGTGATTGGGGTGCCCGTACCTTCGATTACCTATAATTTTAAATTCTGATGCGAAAAGGACTAATTTATCTGGCATTAATTGCATCGCTTTTGGTTTCGTGCGAAGAGTATTACACCCCCGAAATAGAAGAAACAGCCGGCCTTTTGGTGGTTGAATCGCGCCTGACCAACGACCCGGCACAGAATTTCGTAAAACTTTCGATGACCCGCGATTTTTACAGTTCGGAGGCATCAGAGAAACTATCCGGAGCTCAGGTCGATCTGGTCGAAATTGGAGGACTTATCTCAAGAGCGGTCGAAAGTAATGCCGGATATTATACTTTCCAGAAAATACCCGTTTCAGGCAAAACTTACCAGCTCCGAATTGCTTACCAGAAAGAAAGTTACCTATCGGATCTGGTGGTGATGCCTCCTTTGCCACACATTGACACCCTATACACAAAGCATAAAATTGAAACAATCTTCAGAACAGATGCTTATGGAAATCCGGAGCTGGTAGAATCTGCCGGACGCGAAATATGCATAGATGCACCAATCACTGCCAAACTCGAATATTACCGTTTCAGGTGGCAGACAGTACTTTTGTGGACCTACCATCCTCCGTCGATAGGCGACGCACCTCCACCCCCGCCATTGTACGGTTGGAAATCGAGGTTCGATGGCGGGCTTTACAATCTGGCAGGCCCAAAAGAATTCAGCACTTCCGGTTTCGTGCGCAGACATCCGGTGTTATCGCTTTCGTACAACACAAAAGCTTATCTCGACTCAACAGAACAATCGCCCAATGGCTGGATTATAATCGTCAATCAATACGGCATTACACAAAAATCGCACGAATTTCATGAAAAGCTAAACAGACAGTTTGCAGCCGAAGGAAGTTTGTTCGATCCGGTACTGACACAGGTTTACGGCAATATTCATTGTAAAAGTGATGCATCGAAGATTGTACTTGGCTTTTTCGACATGACTTCGTACCGCCAATACCGGTATTACCTGAATTTGGGTTCCGGTCCCGATAATCAGGTAATTCAGCGCCGCTTAAACCGTTATCCTGAAATTCCAGAAGATGGTTATGAAATAGGTACACGCCCTTATTTCTGGGAAAACAACTACTAGTAAATGAAGAAAATCATCATCATATTATTGTTCCTGATCTTATATTCTGTCGCCGCAAATGCACAGAAAACTCCTGGATTCGGCCTCTTTACCGACCGCGACATATACGTGAGCGGCGAAACATTACTGGCCAAAATTTATATTCCTGAAGCCAATTCGTCGCGAATTATTTATCTCGATTTGGTGAACAGGTATGGCACCCGGATAAGCGGAGTTCCGCTGGAAATAAGAAACAGCCAGGCTGATGGATTCCTTATTTTGCCTGATTCGCTAAGTACAGGAAATTACCTGCTTAGAACTTACCAAAAACACAATGCCGGGAAACAAATGGTAATGCGCGAAATATGGATTTCGAACCGCTTCGACGAACCGGGGAAAACCATTGAGATGAACAGGGTCGAGAACCTGAACAAAATTCAGGAAAAAGAAAGCAATCAAATCAGCATTGAAGGAATTGAGCAGCAATACCAAATCAATCAACCATTTGGCAGCAACATCAAAATTAACCCGACGTTCCTGAATGAAATTGACGGAGAACTGATTGTTAGCGTGGCACAAACCGACCCATCTTTCGCTGCAGACGCGTTTTTGCTGCAATCAGACAGCGGTAATGACGGAATGCCAGAAAAAAGAGGAATCATACTTTCAGGAATTGTTACCGACAAAAAAACGAACGAAGCAGCCACTAACATTACGGTTTATCTGACTATCCCTGATACAGTCCCAGGGTTTCAGTATTACAATACTAAAAAAGATGGCCGGTTTTATTTTCTGCTCGACAAGTATTACGGATCGGTAGAAGCGGTTATTCAATGCTTCGGAAACACACCCGATCAGCGCCTGAAAATTTCGCTGGACGATCTCTTTGCCGCAGCAGGCGAATTGCCCGAATTCAGACAGGAACCCATTCAGGAAACCTTCAGGAACAATACTGTCCGTAATATTGATGCAGTTACTTTTCAAAAAGTATTTGCACAAAAGCAAATCATTTTAAATGCGCCGGTTTTAACCAATCAAAAAACATATCCTTACTACGGAAAAGCTACTGAGACAGTTGATCCGCAGCTTTTTATCGATTTACCCGATTTTACTGAAATATCGCGTGAATTGCTGCCCGGTGTGAAATTCAGGAATTACAACAACGAACCAACACTTCAGGTACTTAACAGCCAGTTGAGATATTTTTTTGAGGAGGCTCCGTTGCTCCTGATCGATGGCATTCCGATTCGCGATTTGAATGTGATAAAGGATATGGGAACCTCAGACATCGATCGGGTGGACATTTGCCGGAGTGAACGCTTTTATGGCGACCTCCGGTTTCCGGGTGTAGTGGCTATTTACACCACAAAATCAGATTACCCGATGCTTTCCGAATCGGACCAGCTGATCCGTCTAACACTGGAAACCATTCAGGAAACGGTAAGTCTGGCCGAAACAAACATTCCCGAACCAAACATTCCGGATTTGAGGCAGGTCGTTTATTGGAATCCGAAGGTAAAACCAGCTGAAAACATATCGGTAAAATGCAGTATATCATCTGTTCAGGGACTGTATAAAATAATAGTAAGGGGCAAATTGAAAGATGGAACCCTGTTTTTTTCAGAAAAACAATTTGAGGTAAAATAATATGAGCAACCGGATAAAACATATTTTGCTTCTCGTTCTGGCATTGAGTTTTGGCTCATTGGTTACCGCACAGGAAACTCAGAACGTAAATTGGGAAGCTCAGAAAATAAAAGGAGTTCGCCCCCTGCCTGATGCTGTTTATAATGGATCTCCGTTTTTAAACGACTCCTGGCTTCCGGGAAAAATCGAATTTGCTGATGGAGAAATCGCGGATAGTATTTATATGAAATACAGCTCGTTTAAAGACGAACTGATCTATTTCAACAAGACCATTTCAGCACAAATAATGATCGATAAAGCAAGTCTGAACGGATTTTCTTTTGCTGATAAAAACAACAAAATGCGTGTCTTCCGAAAACAACATTTCGATGGTTTCATGAAGGGCGACCGATATTTTGAGGTGCTTGCTGATGGCGAAACCGACCTTCTGGCCTACCGTAAAGTAAATATGAACGGAGTAGCTCCTTACCACGATGTAAACGGAATTTTAAAAAACATGGAGTACTCAACTGATTATCAGTTCTATTTCTATACGCCGGAAAAAGGATACAACTCTGTCAGATTAAACAGAAGTGCATTTCTTGCAAAATTTGTCAAGACAGATCAGAAACCAATCAAAAAACTTCTCCGCAAAAATAAGATCTTCATCTTAGACGAAGATAGTTTTATTGACGCATGGAAAACTATTGAAAAAGAAGGGTTTAAAGTAGTCTTTTAGGCATCCGCCACCCTTTATTATCAGAATCTGTATGCAGCTTTGCGCATGTCTTCCTGCGACTTGAAAGGTTTTTCGGGTTTCAGCGCTTTACCAATAAAACGATGAATTTTAAATCTGATTTCCTGCGCTGCTTTTGTGTCAATCCGGTCGAATGAATGACCTCCGGGAATCTCCTGAAAAATCTCGTATTCAAACTTTTTGCCTTCAGCTTTCAGCGATTTTATCAAATGCTCAACTTCCAGCACATTCACATCATCGTCGTTGGTGTTGGTATGAATCAGTAATGGAGTAT
>JAHEYU010000090.1 GCA_023251435.1 Bacteroidota bacterium | reverse complement strand
CAATGATCGGAATCCGCAACATATCCGACATTTTAGCCAGTTCCTTGTTGGCAAAACCGGCCTTGGTTCCGTCGTGATTCATCGAGGTAAACAGAATTTCGCCTGCACCGCGACTTTCGCCTTCCTTGGCCCACGAAAAAAGTTCCTTTTCTGTCGGAATGCGACCGCCATTCACAGTCACCGTCCAATGATCGTTTTCGCCTCGGGCATCGATGGCCAAAACCACAAACTGGCTGCCGAAGTTCAGCGCCAGATCATCAATAAGTTTTGGGTTGCGAACAGCCGACGAGTTAATGCTGATTTTATCAGCACCGGCGCTCAGCAAAGCGTCTGCATCTTTCAGTTCGCTGATTCCGCCACCAACGGTAAACGGGATATTTATTTCACGGGCGATGCGTTTTACCAATTCGACAAAGGTCTTTCGGCCCTCGTGCGTAGCGGTAATGTCGAGGAAAACCAGTTCGTCGGCTCCCTGTTCAGCATACAGTGCACCCAGTTCAACCGGGTCGCCAACGCTTTTAATATTTACAAAGTTGATGCCTTTCACGGTCTGACCGTCTTTAATATCCAGGCATGGTATGATTCGTTTTGCAAGCATACAATCAGTTTAAAGTTCCGAGTTTAAAGTTAAAAGTTAAGATCGCAAGGTTCAACTTCAGTCTGTTATCAATAATTTTATCCCCAACCCAACCACAATCGCTAAAGTAAACGACACGAGTGTTCCCAATAAGAAGTACTCGGCTTTTTGATTTCCTTCATGTTGTATTTCGCTAAAGCGGAAAACTGATTTGGCGGCCACCAGAAAGCCAATGGCTTGGATTTGTCCGGTGGTTACAAATATTACAATGAGTATTCGTTCAAATATTCCGATCCATGCAGAGGCGTTCAATTGCACCGCATTACTTTCCGATTTGGTGACTGATTTTAAAAACATTCCCGTCAAAATTCCCAGAGGATTGGTTATCAGGATAAATCCACCTGCATATATCCAGAAGTGAATAAAACTTTCAGGAAGGATGATTTCGGTAAAGAAAATGGCCAATATCCAAAGTATGCCGATATGCAACAACTGATCGGCCAGAAAGACCCATATCGTTTGTTTTACTTTCGATTTTACAACATTAATCAGGTAGTGAGTCAAAAAGATAACCGGCACAAACCACCAAAGTGTTAATTGTAAAGTGAATACAACCGGAAGAACAGATGCAATTATTGTATGAAGGATCAATTTTTTCGATTTCCAACCATTTTCTTTTTTATGCGAAACCCAACTTGATGGCTGTAGCCAAAAGTCAGCTACCAGATGACCGGCAAGCATGGAAAAGAAAAGTGCATTCATGTTATATCATTTTTAACGTTTCTTCATATCCATTCAGAAAATCCTCAATGGCTGCCCATTTCCCCGATTTTAGTGCTTTACTCACCGCTGCGCCAGTAATATTTAGTTTTTCAGCAATCTCTTTTTGTGTTTTGCAAGCTGGAATCATCGAAATGACTGCCGCTTGCCCCGGTTTCCAACTCCAGATAATACTTTCGGCCAAATGGAACGTTGCTGCCAGAATTGGTTGAAACAGCGGGGAATCAACCGCTATCTTTAGCAGCCGACCTTCTTCTTTCATTTTATCAAGCTGGTGGCCCGAAAGCTGAAAGGCCTCTCCTTCTGATTGCAAAACATTGTCCGAAATGTTTTTTGAAATAGTGCCAATTCCAATGCTTATCCGAGCCCTGGTTCCTGTGGTCGACAAAATAATTGCTTCGATAATTACGGAAATCATAGCGGCTTTCTCCTTTTTAACCATGAGTTGAAAACTATCGCCACGATAAAATTGGACAGACATCAAGACATCCTGATTATTTTCAAGGAAGCAGGACAATCCTGTTTGCATATTGATTTTTTGATCTTTGGTCAACACCGACGAATTGATCAAGTCACCAGTAATCACACCAACTATGTTTTGCTTATTCATTCTGCAAAAATAACCTAATTCGGTAAATAATGCAATAATCAACCTAAATAAGTTAATACCTATAATATTAACCCAAAATGGTTTATATTACATTTTGTGAAAATTCCTTATTTCATTAAGAGATATCCTATTCTCATAAATCGCTTTTCCGGTAATTACTCCGGGAATGCCCATTTCATCGAGTTCATAAATATCCTTCATCGAAGCGATTCCACCGCTGGCAATCAGTCCGAGATTTGGGAACTTCTCCATGATTTCTTTGTACAAATCGATGCTTGGGCCAGTTAACATACCATCGCGGGCAATGTCTGTAGAAATAACCTGACGGATGCCTTTGCTGGTATAGCTTTCAATAAAATCGAGAATAGATAATTCAGAAACTTCCTGCCAACCGCTCACGGCAATCATTTTGTCTTTGGCATCGGCGCCGAGAATGATTTTCTCTGCTCCATAAGTTTCTATCCAATACAGGAAAGTTTCACGATCTTTTACCGCAATGCTTCCGCCGGTAACCATTTGAGCGCCGCACTCAAATGCAATGCGCAAATCTTCATCCGATTTCAGGCCGCCACCAAAGTCTATCACCAAACTGGTTTTCGAGGCAATCAATTCCAATACTTTGTGGTTGACAATGTGTTTGGCTTTGGCGCCATCCAAATCGACCAAATGCAAACGGGTGATTCCGGCATCTTCAAACATTTTTGCCACTTCAAGCGGATTCTCGTTGTACACCGTTTTCTGGGAGTAATCGCCTTGTGACAAACGAACGCATTTCGCGTCAATAAGGTCAATTGCGGGGATAATTGTAATCATCAGGATTAAATCTTTAGAAAGTTTTCCAAAATTCTGGCTCCAACGGTGCCACTTTTTTCAGGATGAAACTGGGTGGCGTAAAAATTATCTCGGTGCAGGGCTGCGCTAAACGCGTTGATGTAATGGCAAACCGCCGCGGTGTGTTCGCCAACAGCGGCATAATACGAATGCACAAAATAGACATATTGCTGGTCGAGTGACGGATCAAAAATACCACTCTTTAATTGGCTGATACTGTTCCAGCCCATATGAGGAACTTTAGTTACAAACTCCATCCCTGGTTCAGGAATGAATCGTTTTACCTGTTCATCGAAAATACCCAGGCAAGGTGTATCGTTTTCTTCAGAATAGCTGCACATGAGCTGTAATCCAAGACAAATTCCAAGAACCGGCTGAGTCAATTTTGGAATTAATTGATTCAAACCTTCCTTTTTCAGGTAAGTCATCGTTGTGCTGGCCTCTCCCACTCCGGGAAAAATAACTTTATCGGCAGCTTTAATTTTTTCGTGATCGCTGGTAATTTCGGCATTCACACCTAACCGCTGCAAGGCATTATTTACCGATTCGATATTTCCGGCGTTATATTTGATAATGACGATATTCATATTGAAAAATCTAATTTTTCGAAGCTTTTCTGAGACAACGAAAGCTAAGTTATTGTAATTTTATTCGTTTTTAATAGCATTTGGCGCGTTCTTCTAACGGTTAGGAAACCGGTTTCTCAATCCGGAGATGGCAGTTCGATTCTGCTACGCGCTACAACTACTATTTCAGCAAATCTGCAATCACCGATTTCATTTCAGCAAATTCCTCTTCTTTATAAAGTCGGGTCATATAAACGATTTTCCCGGTTTTATCGATAATAACATTTCGGGTAACGCCTGCACCTTTTTCAGCAAACCGATAGAAAATACCACCTTTAGGATCAAGAGCCAACGGATAAGTTACCGGAATCTGCTTGGCAAATTTTTCAACAATATCCTTCGGCTCATCCAGATCGATTCCATATAAAGCGAAATTTTTGTTGTTTTTGTGTTTCTTCCAGATGTCGGCTTCGATGTGTGGCATCTCTTTCCGGCAAACCGAGCACCAGCTTGCAGTGAACTGCAGCATCACCACTTTGCCTTTCAAATCAGACATTTCTACCGTTTTTCCATTGGTTAATTCCATCAAGAAATCAGGAACCTGTTGCCCGATTTTTACAATATAACCGTAATCTGCAGGAATCTCCTTTACCGGAGTTTGCGCCTGAACTGTGAAAGTAAGAAGTACCAAAACAATAGTTAAGTGTTTCATAAATAATTATTTAAATGTCCAATGTTGAATAACAAATATCCAATATCCAAAGTATCGAAAGCACTTAACTAAAAACTACTGTTCTGTTGTTGTAAACCAATATTTTTCGTTCGATATGTTTGTTTACAGCTTTCGAAAGAACGATTTTCTCGAGATCACGACCTTTGGCAATCAGGTCGTTCACGGTGTCTTTATGACTAACGTGGGCAACTTCCTGTTTGATAATTGGCCCGGCATCGAGTTCGGTTGTAACGTAATGGCTTGTGGCACCAATAATCTTGACTCCGCGCTCGTAGGCAGCATGATAAGGTTTTGCACCAACAAATGCAGGAAGGAACGAGTGATGGATGTTAATAATCCTGTGTGGATAATGTGTAATGAAATCGTCACTGATAATTTGCATATATCGCGCAAGTACAATAAAATCGATCTTGTTCTTTTCAAGCAGAGCAATCTCTTGCGCTTCAAGTTCAGGTTTATTGTCTTTATTCAACGGAAAAACATGGTATTCAATGTCAAACCGGCGGGCCACATCGGCCATGTCGGGATGATTGCTAATGATCATTGGAATTTCCACATTCCATTCTCCGGAAGTATATCGGGCTAAAAGGTCGAACAGACAATGCGACATCTTTGAAACAAAAATAGCCATTCGAGGTTTTTCTTCCGAGAAATGGAGTTCAAAGGTCATTTGATTTTTCTGACCAATTAGGGTTGCAAAATAGTCGGCAATTTTTTCCTTCGGAATACTGAAATTGGCAAGGTCCCATTCCACACGCATATAAAATAATCCTTCCTCGCGATCAACATGCTGATCGAGGTACAAGATATTTCCGTTATTGGTATTGATAAACTCGGTTACCAGTGCCAAAAGTCCCTGTTTGTCGGGGCAGTGAATTAACAGAATCGCAGTCGATTTGCTTTTATCTACAGTCATATTGGGTTATTTTCAGTCTTTTATAAAGTTCCTTTAGTGGTTGGAAGTTCAAAGTTAAAAACATCCTTCCGGATGGCCATTTTAATTGCCCGGGCCAATGCTTTAAAAATGCCTTCAATTTTATGGTGCTCATTGGTTCCTTCGGCCTGAATATTCAGATTCGAAAGCGAAGTATCGGAAAACGATTTGAAAAAATGAAAGAACATCTCGGTTGGCATATCACCTACTTTTTCACGCAGAAAATCAGCTTTCCAGACAATCCACGGACGACCGCCAAAATCGATGGCCACCTGAGCCAGACAATCATCCATTGGCAAACAGTACCCATATCGTTCAACACCACGTTTATCACCCAACGCTAGCTTAAATGCTTCGCCAAGGGCTAGTCCAGTATCTTCAATCGTGTGGTGTTCATCCACATTCAAATCTCCGTCAACCTGAACTGTTAGATTTACACCAGAATGGCGGGCAATCTGGTCGAGCATGTGATCGAAAAATCCAAGTCCGGTATGAATTTCTCCCTTCCCGGTTCCATCCAGATTCAGTTCAACCCTGATTTTGGTTTCTTTGGTATTGCGAGCAACGGTGGCCGTGCGATCAGGAGAAGCAACTTTTGCGTATATTTCGTCCCATTCAGTAGTAATCAAAGCACAAAATTCGGCCAATCCTTTTTCCTGAAGTTCGTTTTCCAACGAGCCATCGTTAATCAGTATCCCTTTCGAACCAAGGTTTTTAGCCAGTTGAATATCAGTCAGCCGGTCACCAATTACAAAGCTGTTGGCCAAATCGTAATTGCCATCCATGTATTTTCCCATCATACCGGTACCAGGTTTTCGGGTTGGCGCATTATCGTGCGGAAAATGACGATCGATCAGAATATCGTCGAAAACCACGCCTTCGTTTTCAAATGCTTTTAGCATTTTGTTGTGCGCCGGCCAGAAAGTATCTTCCGGATAACTGGGAGTTCCCAGTCCGTCCTGATTGGTTACCATCACCAATTCGTACGACAGGTTTTTAGCAATAAAGTGCATGTTTCTGAAAACCTTCGGAAGATATTCCAACTTTTCGAGCGAATCAATTTGTTCGTCGTTGGGTTCCACAATCAGTGTTCCGTCCCGGTCGATAAATAGAGCCTTTTTCATAAAAAAATAAATTTCCAATAATGAATAATCAATATCCAATATCCAATTACTTGGAGAGCTTGGATTGCGCGGTTTTTACACTTTTTGCAAAAATTGCAATCAGTTCTTCATTTTCCTGAAGAACCGCGGCTATAATTTCTTCTTTCAAAAGTCTTTTTCTGCGAAATATTTTCAAGCAAACCTTTGTTTCACGGAGTTCCTTTAAAAGAATTTGAATTTTGTGAATAAAATCTTTTTGCGATTCGCCTGATTGAGCCTCACCGTAAAGCAACGCAGGAGCAGTACAACTTCGGATTCCCTGATTTCCCAAATGATTCGCCAACTTTGTATTTGGAAGTATCTCAATAACATCACTTACCATTATTGCAAATTCAATTAAACGATCTTCCAAATCATAAATTTTAGCTTCCATAATTTGCCAGTTTTAATTGGTTATTGGATATTCAACATTCGATATTGGATATTTTTTTCTTTAAAACCAACGCTTTCAATGCTTTCCGTAATTTTCTATTTTCTCTTGGCGAACCAATGGTTATTCTCAAACAATCGTCGCAAAGCGTAATCTTTGAGCGGTCGCGAACAATAATTTTTTGTTCGGTCAGATATTCGTAAATACCTCTGGCATCGTTCATTTTTACCAAAATAAAATTGGCATCCGATGGATAAACCACCCGCACAAATGGTAATTTGAATAGCTTTTTCACCATTTTGCCACGCTCTTCAAGAATAGTTTTTACCCATTCGTCTTTCTCCTGAATTTTGTCCATCAACTTCAATGCCTTCTTCTGTGTCAGAATATTGATGTTGTACGGATATTTAACCTTGTTGAAAATCCGGATAATTTCCGGTTGCGCAAAGGCCATTCCCAATCGAATACCGGCCATTCCCCATGCTTTCGAGAATGTTTGCAAAACAATTAAGTTCTCGTATTGATCCAATTCCGGCAACAAACTGCTTTCCGGAGCAAAATCAATGTAAGCCTCGTCAACAACAACCAAACCATCAAAATCAGTCAGCAATTTAACTATTTCCGATTTATCTAACAGATTGGCTGTAGGGTTGTTGGGTGAACACACAAAGATAACTTTTGTATAAAGATTCGTCGCATCCAACAGTTTCTGTGCTGAAAATCCAAAATCTTCATTCAGTTTCACCTTGCGAACCTCTACATTATTGATGTCGGCGGCCACCTGATACATGCCGTAAGTTGGGTCGATCGAAACCATGTTATCGACTCCCGGCTCGCAAAAAGCACGAAAAATAATGTCGATAGGCTCATCACTGCCATTTCCCAGGAAAATATTTTCAGGAGCAACGTTTTTGATGGCCGCAATTTTCTCTTTTACCGCCCACTGTAGCGGATCGGGATAGCGATTATAGGGTTTATTGAACGGGTTTTCGTTGGCATCCAAATACACATCAGCCACACCCGAAAATTCGTCGCGAGCTGAAGAATACGGTTTCAATGACTTTATGTTGTTCCGAAGTAATTTGTCTAAGTTCATATTTCTTATTTAAAGCCTCCCCCCAGCCCCCTCCAAAAGAGGGGGAGAAAGAACGGCAGTGATAATCGTTTTTCCATTTTCTTATTTCTTGTTCCGTATTTCATCCAACCGCAGCGTCACCGCATTTTTGTGTCCGTCCAATTCTTCGGCGGCAGCCATTGTTTCGATCACAGGTCCGAGGTTTTTCATCCCTTCCGAAGTTATTTCCTGAAAAGTAATTTTTTTGATAAAACTATCGATATTCACTCCGCTAAAAGAGCGGGACCAGCCATTGGTTGGCAAAGTATGATTGGTTCCCGAAGCATAATCGCCAGCACTTTCAGGAGTATAGTTTCCGAGAAAAACGGATCCAGCATTGGTTATCAGTTCAGCCACCTGAAGATAGTTTTCCATCGCAATAATCAAATGCTCAGGTGCATAGCCATTAATCAGGTCAATTATTTCCTGAACATTTTCCAACACAATTGCCTGACTGTTCGCCAAAGCTTTTTCGGCAATAGCTTTGCGCGGCAGATCGTTAAGCTGCCTTGCCAATTCCTGATCAACTTTTTCAACCAATGATTTGTTGTTGGTCACCAATACAACCTGACTGTCGGGACCGTGTTCTGCCTGCGACAACAAATCGGCAGCAACAAAAGCCGGATTGGCGGTTGAATCGGCCATAACAGCAACTTCAGATGGACCTGCAGGCATATCGATAGCCACATCACCCCGACTGATTATCTGTTTGGCTGCCATCACGTACTGGTTTCCAGGGCCGAATATTTTATCCACTTTCGGAACCACATCAACTCCATACGCCATCGCCCCAATTGCCTGAACTCCACCAAGTTTAAATATCTGCGTCACTCCAACCAATTGCGCCGCAAACAAAATCGCCGGATGGATTTTGCCTTCTTTATTTGGGGGAGTACACAAAATAATTTCTTTACAACCTGCAATCTTTGCCGGAATAGCCAACATCAAAACGGTTGAAAATAAAGGCGCGGAACCTCCCGGAACATACAATCCAACTTTCTCGATGGCCACCGGTTTTTGCCAGCAGATTACTCCGGGAGTCGTTTCTATTTTTTTAATTGCCGGAACCTGCGATTCATGAAATTTCTGAATATTCCCGGCGGCTACCTGTATCGCATTTTTTAGCGATTCATCAACCAACAAAATGGCATCCTCAATTTCCTGCTCCTGAACCGCAAAATTACGGATGAAAACGCCGTCAAATTTGTCGGTATAATTACGAATAGCATGTACTCCGCTCAATTTAATATCAGTTAAAATTGCCTGAACCTGATTTTCAAGTTCGGCAACACTAAATAAAGGGCGTTTAAGCAATTCTGTCCACGATTTTTTTGGGGGATTGATATAAGTTTTCATGTGCCTATTTATAAAATCATCTTTTCAATCGGGATAACCAAAATACCGGTGGCTCCGGCTGCTTTAAGCTTACCAATGATTTCCCAGAAGTCTTTTTCTTCAATTACCGAATGAACCGAACTCCAGCCTTCTTCAGCCAAAGGCATCACCGTCGGGCTTTTCATCCCGGGCAAATATGATTCTATTTCTTCCAACTTCTCATTGGGCGCATTCAGCAAAATGTATTTCTTCTTTTCAGCGCGTTGAACCGATTCCATCCTGAAAATTAATTCGTCCAGAATGGCTTGTTTCACTTCCGAAAGGTGGGAGTTGGCAATCAAAACAGCTTCTGATTTTACCACCACTTCAACCTCTTTTAACCGGTTACTCACCAAAGTACTTCCTGAACTAACAATATCAAAAATAGCATCAGCCAGGCCAATTCCGGGCGCAATCTCTACAGAGCCGGTTATCACATGAATATCTGCTGTGATTTTATACTTCATGAAATAATCTTTCAGGATTTCAGGATAGGAAGTTGCAATTTTCTTTCCGTTGAAATATTCAATTCCTGAATATTCATGGTCTTTTGGGATAGCCAAAGAAAGGCGGCATTTGCTGAATCCAAGGCGCTTGGCAATCACAACATTTTCCTTCTTTTCGAGCATTTCGTTTTCGCCCACAATACCAATGTCAGCCACACCCATAGCCACAGCCTGAGGAATGTCGTCATCGCGCAAAAAAAGTGCTTCAAGCGGAAAGTTACTTGCCGTTGAAATAAGTTTACGGCTGCTCAGCGGAAGTTTTACCCCTGCTTCATCTATTAGTTTAAGCGAATCTTCATTCAACCTTCCTTTGGTTTGAATTGCAATTTTTAAAAGTCCTTCCATTTTCAAATTTGTTTAAAACAAAGAAGGCTTACCATTGTGGTAAGCCTTCTTATTGGGTTAATATCTTCTAAAAAACATCAAAACAATTACTGCCTACCTGCTGATAGAAATACATGATGATGGCCGTAATGTGTAATTGAGTTGTTCATTTCTTTTTTTATGAAGTGCAAGTATAGTTATAAATTGATACCAAAACAAGATATCTATTTACAGTTTTTTGAATTTTACGTTTTATTAATATTAAAAATAAGGCATTACGAATATGCGAAGTAGATAAAAATACAATAATCAAGTTGGCTATTTATTAATTTAAAAGGAATATGTATGTTTGTACAATCGATTGCAAAACCAAACTTAAATCAAATAAATATGAAAAAAGCACTTTCAGTGGTAGTAGTATTCATGCTTATTGGCATGACCGTATTTTCAAAAGGCAAGCAGGACAAATGTTTCAAGCCTAAAGAAATAAAGAAGGCAATGACAACTGCAGCAATGTGGCAGTTAGCCAATCCAAAACATGCTTTATACGACTGGACCAACGGAGCATTTTATGCCGGAATCTCGGCTGCCTATAAAACCACAGGCGACAAAAAACTTCTGAATGCCATGATAGAAATGGGCGATAAAAATGAATGGAAGCCAGGCCCAAGACTCGAACATGCTGATGATCATGTCATTTGCCAAACTTATATTGATGTATACCGCATCAAAAAAGATCAGAAAATGATTGATCCTTTTATAGAACAAATGGATAAATTTCTGGTAACTCCCTATAAGACAAAAGGAATACAGCAAATTACATGGTGGTGGTGCGATGCCTTGTTTATGGCTCCTCCGGCATTGGTTAAATTATCGATGACTACCGGTGACAAAAAATATATGGAGAGAAGTGACGAGCTTTTTCATGAATGCTACGACTTGCTATACGACAAAGAAGAACACCTTTTTGCCCGCGACCTGTTGTATGTTATTAAAGGTGATGAAAAAGACCGTCGCGAAGCAAACGGCAAAAAGATTTTTTGGTCGAGAGGTAATGGATGGGTAATGGGTGGATTAGCATTGCTGTTAAACGAACTTCCTAAAGATTACAAAGAGCGTCCGTTCTATGAAAAAGTTTATAAAGAGATGGCTGATAAAATCGCCAGCCTGCAACAGGCCGATGGCCTTTGGAGAGCAAGCCTGCTGGATCCGGAATCCTATCCGGGAGGTGAAGCCAGTGGTTCAGGATTTTACACTTATGCTTTGGCCTGGGGTATTAACAATGGATTGCTAAACAAAGACAAATTCCTTCCTGTAGTTCAAAAGGCCTGGAAAGGAATGAATACTTTGATTCAACCTGATGGGCATGTTGGTTGGTGCCAGCCAATTGGCGCCGATCCGAAAAAGAATTTTACTGCTGAAAGCTGGGAAGTATATGGAACCGGAGCTTTTCTTTTAGCTGGTAGCGAAGTAATCAAACTGACGAAATAATTTCCAACAAAATCCGAAAGTTAAAAAACCTCAAGAAAACACTAATTTTTGCACAAAAAATTATTGTGATTAAAAAAACAATGAAAAATATAGTTTCTTTCCAGCATAGTTCAGGTCAAAAAAGTAGGGAAACCGAAAATTATAAAAATGCGTGATTAGCTATGCAAGTAGCTATGTTTTTATCAACCTTCTCAAATGGTTGATCTTGTATGTGGTAAGAAAAGCCGGCCAGAGGGTCGGCTTTTTTTGTGTAATTTTTGCTAAAAGACTGGAGACAGTTCCATCTCGACGAACTATCAAAGTTTGAAAAAAATCTATGAAATGACATCTGCAAAGTTCTTATTAACATTTGCTGATTTAATGCAATGCCGATGATGTTTTTCAATAGCTGGAAAGTTTGGAATCAGAACCAAAATTCAGGATAAAGCCTGTTACTGCCTTCAACTTTCTGTACAATTGCATTTTGCTGGTTTTGAAATGCGCTTCATTTCTTTCGTTACGAAACTATCAAGTTGAAAAAAGATAATCTGGAATCGTTCTAAATTTCTATTCTACTTTTGTTATTCTGTTCTATTATTAAGATATGCTAATTCAGTGAGTTGTATATTTGATCTGTATAATAGAGTAGAATATGGCTGACCTTTTTGAATACATTAATTTTGACCAATCTTCCAGATCGAAAAAGGATGCGATTATTGAGGGTATTTTGGATGCAATATCCAATAATGCCATAGCTAAAGACGACCCGCTTCCTTCGGTCAATAAACTGATTCAAAAGCTTGGTGTTGCCCGAATGACAGTGGTTAAAGCACTGAATACCCTCAAAGAACGTGGTATTATTGTTTCTGAAGACAAAGTTGGTTACTATGTCAGGGACGTCAATGTCAAACGCGAGTTGAAAGTTTTTCTCTTCCTGACGGGTTTTTATTCTTATCATGAAACCCTTTACAATAGTATTGTTGAAAGTATCACCGGACAGGATATAACCATCGATCTGTATTTTCATCACTGTAACCCCCGGATTTTTAAATCTGTATTGTTGGAGAACCTGGGCTCTTATGGATTGTACCTCACCACTGGCTTTGACGATCCGCAGGTCATTTCAGCCTTAAAATGCATTCCTCCCAGAAAACTGTTGCAGATTATCCGTCCACCTGTATTAGAGGGTGTTTCATCCATTACCCAGGATTTTTATTCAGGTCTGAAGAAGTCGCTTGAAAAGCTAAAAGATCGATTGGCGAAGTACGAAAAGTTCATTTTAATTTTTCCATTCCGAAAAGGTCATCCCGAAGAAATCAAAACTGCATTTACCGAATTCTGCACAGAAAGCGGGAATGAGCAGCAAATCGAGAAAAAAGTAACCCGTGAACTTATTTCAAAGGGAACCGCCTTTTGGGTGATCGAAGACAGTGATCTGATCTCGCTAATCAAAATGGGGGAAGAGATGCATCTGAAACTGGGAAGTGAGCTGGGAATTCTTTCCTATAACGAAACGCCTATGAAGGAGATTATCCGCAACGGGATAACTGTGGTAAGTGTTGATTTTGTAAAATTGGGACAATCCATTTCCAAATTTATTGGCAATCAGAAATCGACAACTGAAGTATTTATGCCTGAAGTGATCATCCGGAATTCATTATAAAGCTAAATTTTTCAAAAGGACCAATAAACTTGATAGTTAAAATTGAAATGGACAAACGACCAACCCGCTTTCGCTGGATCATACTGAGCCTACTTTTTATAGCCACTACCATTCTTTATATCGACCGCTCGGCGCTGGGAATACTTGCGCCCGAACTCCAGAAAAGCATTGGTTGGAGCGAAGAACAATATGGAATCATCAACAGCGTATTTATGATGGCTTATGCCGTATGTTTTATTATAATGGGCACGTTGATAGATAAAATTGGTACCCGAAAAGGCTATCTGATTTCCATTGGTATTTGGAGTATTGCAGCACTAGGTCATGCACTGGCCAGGTCATGGATTGGGTTTGCCGTGGCACGTTTTGGACTTGCAGTTGGGCAATCAGGTAATTTCCCGTCGGCCATTAAAGCGGTTGCCGAGTGGTTTCCCAAAAAAGACAGGGCATTGGCTGTTGGCATTTTCAATGGCGGCTCAAACATGGGTACCATTCTTTCCCCGCTGATTATTCCACCATTGGTATTAAGTTTCAATGACTGGCGGGTAGGATTTCTATGGACGTTTCCCATCAGTATCATTTGGGTATTGCTTTGGCTTAAATACTTTCGAAAACCGGAACAAAGCCCGAATGTATCGGCTGAAGAACTGCAATACATCAATGCCGACAGCGCCGAAAACGAGAATGTTGAAAAAGTGGGATGGAAAGATATTCTTCCGCATCGCGGCACATGGGCGATTGCGGTGGCCAAGTTCATGGCCGACCCAATCTGGTGGTTCTACCTGTTCTGGGGTGCAAAATTCCTGAATGAAAAATTCGGGCTGAACCTGAAAGAAATAGGCCTGCCATTTTTTACCATTTACCTGGCATCATGGGGATTGGGAATTTTTCTGGGCTGGCTGTCGTCAAAATTTATGCGGATGGGTTTCAGCCTGAATCAGGGACGAAAATTCAGTTTGCTGGCCTGTGCGCTATTTGCAGTACCGGTAGTTTTGGTCCCTCACACTGAAAATATGTGGCTGGCCGTGGGGCTTATTGCCCTTGCAGCAGGAGGTCATTGCGGGTGGTCGGCCAATGTGTTCAGCCTGATGTCGGATATTTTTCCTAAAAAGGCAGTTGGCTCGGTTGCCGGATTTGGTGGTTTTTCAGGAGCTATTGGCGGTGCAATTGTTGCCTTTTCGGTAGGAAAAATCCTTCAGAATATTGGAGTTGATGGTTATGCTATACCGTTTGCGGTGGCTGGCTGCGGATACTTGATTGCATTGCTCATCGTGCATTTGTTAGTGCCAAAAATTAAAACGATCAATATTTAAGCGATTATAAAATGAACAGCAGAGAACGAATCCAAACCGCACTGGCGCACAAGGAAGCCGACCGGATTCCATACGATTTGGCTGGAACAACCGTAACAGCAATTACCAAAAATGCTTATTTAGGGGCCATGGAAATGCGCGGGCTTTCCCTCGAAATTGGCGATGACGAGGTTGATCCTATTCAACAAATTGTTACTCCGGCAGAAGAAAACCTGGTTTTCCTGAAATCGGACACCCGGCGAATTGGGGCACAGCGTATTCTCAATTATCACAATACCAGACGACTGAACGGAAACATTATTGAGGTGACCGACTTTTATGGGTGCAAATGGCGGTACGAAACCGGGCATGATATTTATTTTCACATGATAGATTCGCCGCTCGAAAAAGCTGATTCGCTATCGGGCAGTTTGCATTTATTGCCACAAACCGATTGGGACAACTACACCAAAATACTTCGTGGTAATTTGAACGAACAGATTGGAAGAGTCGGCGATTTCTGCGGAATAGCCGACCGGAACACTGCCGGACTTACCGAAAACAGCCTGCGCATCCGTGGTTATGAAAACTGGTTTATGGACACGATGATTGATCCCGATGGGGTGGAATCCTTGTTCGACCGGATTGTAGACGACAAACTCCGGTACTGGGATGCGATTATCGACTGGGCCATTGAAACCGGGAACGAGCATAAAATTCAGGTCATTTCGGAGTGTGATGATTTGGGTTCACAGGCAACAACCATAATCGATCCTGACACGCTGCGGCAAATGGTTATTCCTCGTTTTAAGACTATATTTATGCATGTCAAAAAACGTTTGCCCCACGTGAAAACCTTTATGCACAGTTGCGGCGCCATTCGCGAAATACTGCCCGATTTGATTGAAGCTGGCCTCGACATCCTTAATCCGGTGCAGTTTACCGCGGCCGGAATGGATTTGAAAGAGCTGAAACGAGACTTTGGAGATGTGCTCACCTTTTGGGGAGGGGGTGTCGATACCCAATCGACCCTGAACAACGGCAAACCGCAACAGGTGGCCGACGAAGTGAAAAGCATCATCGACATCATGTCCCCGGGTGGCGGTTTTGTGTTTGCCCCGGTACACAATATTCAGGACGATGTTTCGCCTGAAAACTTCTGGGCCATGTGGGATACGCTCCAGCAGTATGGTAAATATTGATTAAACAACTAATTAAACCAACTATGAAATCATCAAAACTCATCATCTTTCTGCTGCTCGCTTTTTGCATGAACAGCTTTGCCGGAGAAAAAGAAAGAACCCTGAAAAATCCCTTCTTCGTTTTCAACAATGGGCTGAACAAACAGGGGCTTCCTTTTATCCCGTTTGAAGAACAGGCTGCACTACTGAAAAAGTACGGTTTCGATGGAATAGAGCACCGAGAAACCCAGGGAATACTGGAATTGAAAGAAGCCCTCGAAAAGCAGGGACTGAAAATGTATGCCGACTATGTAAAAATCGACATCGACCAGCAAGAACCTTACCTTCCGGAATGGAAAAAGGTGATTCCTGAACTGAAAGGAACCGGAATTATTCTTTGGTGTCATATTCATTCGGAAAAGTTCAAACCTTCGGATGAGGATGCCGATGCTCGAATTGTACCCATTCTTCAGGAACTGGCTGATTTTGCGAAACCTTATGGCGTAAGGCTGGCAATCTATCATCATGTTGATTTGCAGGCTGAAAAAGTGGAAGATTCGTTCCGCCTGGCACAAAAGGCCAATCGCGAAAATGTAGGTTCAGTTTTTAACCTTTGTCATTTTCTGAAAACAGATTCGGAAGAGAATCTGGAGAAAGTAATTAACCTTACCTTTCCTAAATTGGTTGCGGTTTCCATTTGTGGAGCCGATGGCGGCGATACCAAAAATATGGGCTGGGACCGCCTGATTCAGCCACTGGGAAAAGGAACGTTCGACGTTTATCGCTTGGTCGAATTGCTCGCCGATAAAGGTTTTCAGGGGCCAATTGGTTTACAGTGCTACAATCTGAAAGGTTCTCCTGAACCGTACTTGAAACAAAGCAGCGAGACTTGGAGTATGTTTAAACAGAAATATTCAAGCCCAATCAATCGGATTTCGGTTCAGGAAAAAAAAGAGGGCTGGCAGCTTTTGTTTGATGGAAAAAGTACAAAAAACTGGAGGGGGATCAATAAGAAATCGTTCCCATCTTCAGGATGGAAACTGGAAAATGGTAACCTGATTGCCTGTGTTGAGGGGGGTGCAGAATCAGGGGCTGGTGGCGATATCATTACCAAAAAGAAATATGGTAAATTTATCCTGAAGTGGGATTGGCAGATGCACTCTAAAGGCGGGAACAGTGGAGTGAAATATTTTGTACAGGAAGGAATCGGGACCAACAAAAGCTACGGTTACGGTCTGGAGTACCAACTTCTCGACGATAAATACCATGCGTGGATGCTAGAAGGAAAAATGAAACCCAACGACTATCATACACTGGGTTCGTTATACGAGATTTACCCGGCTTCGCCCGATAAGCGACCCAGTCCGCTTGGTTTATGGAACGAAAGCATGATTGTTTGCGATGGAAATCAGGTGCAGCATTGGCTGAATGGCGCAAAAATATTGGAATACGACCGCACCGGTATTGACTTTAAAGCCAAAATTGCCACCAGTAAATTTAAAGATGTCGACGGATTCGGAACTTTGCCTGAAGGGCATATTTTATTGCAGGATCACGGAAGCATCATTCATTACCGAAATATAAAAATCAAAGAACTTAAATAATAAACCATGAACTCGACCAGAAGAACATTTTTGAAACAAACAGCCTTGGGAACTGTCGGAACACTTATTATCCCGACAATCATTCCATCTCACGTTTTTGGAAATTCAGCGCCATCTAACCGTATAAATGTGGCAGTAATAGGTTGTGGGCGCCAGTCGGTTGGGCCCAACATTCCACAATTGCTGTCCTCGCCAAATGCAAATCTGGTTGGCGTTTGTGACCTGGATACCTGGCGGCTGGACAATGCAGTGAAACAGGTGAACAATGAATATTCGAAGCAGAAAGGCGCCGTTTACACAGGATGCAAAGGTTACGCCGACTACAGGGATGTGATGCGCAACAAAGAGATTGATGCCGTGATGATTTCGTTGCCCGACCACTGGCATGTGCCAATGGCCATCGAAGCAGCCCGCGCCGGAAAACATATCTCGTTGGAAAAACCAATTTCTACCTGCATTGAACATGGCCGGAAACTGGTTGAGGCCATCAATAAATACAAAGTAATCACGCGCAACGACAGCGAATTCCGCACATTGCCCAAATTTTCGCGGGCTGTTGAATTGGTCAGGAATGGACGGATTGGAAAACTTCAGCGCATTTATGTGGCAGTTCCTGCCGAACTGAATGGCTCTGCGTTGAAACCCCAACCAACGATGCCTGTTCCTGCAGAATTAAACTATGATATGTGGCTGGGCCCGGCTTGGGAAGCGCCTTACACCGAAAAGCGTGTACATGCCATAAAAGCCTATGGCCGCCCAGGCTGGATGCGCGTGAGCGACTATTGCAACGGCATGATCTCCAACTGGGGTGCCCACCTGATGGGAATTGCGCAATGGGGACACAATACTGAATATACAGGCCCGGTTTCCATCGAAGGTTCGGGCGATTTCGATAAAGGACTATGGAACACGATGAATCGTTTCGATATCAAATATGGTTTTGCTGATGGGGTGGAGGTTTTCTTCAAAATCGAACGGCCATATGTCCGCTTCGAAGGGACAGATGGCTGGATTGAAGTTGAATATCCTGACAAAATTACGGCTAGTTCGCAAGCTATCCTCGATTTTGTAATCGGGCCAAATGAGTTGCGTATTCGTGATTTGCCCATTGATAAAGATGATTTTCTGCTGGCCATAAAAGCCAACAAACCATCGCTCGAACCGCTGGAAACCGCTCACCGGACAATTTCGATGTGCCAATTGGGTCTGATTTCGGTTCAGACTGGCGCAAAACTGACATGGAATCCAGAATCAGAAGAGATAATTGGAGACAATGCAGCAACAGCTTTGTTAAACCGCCCGATCAGAGAAACGTATTTTAAGTTTTAATTTTTGTCTGGGACAGAAGCTTTTCGATATTGCACCGGCGACGTGCCCACTTCTTTCTTAAAATATTTACTGAAATGAACGGGTCTGAAAAGGTCAGTTGATCGACTTCGGAAAATTACATGAAGATCTGAAGTAGATTTCTACCCATAAAAAAACCGCCTTGAGAGCGGTTTTTTTATGGGCTTTATCCCAAGTATGTTTTCAGTAATTTACTTCTTGAAGTGTGACGCAGGCGTCGTATCGCCTTTTCTTTAATCTGACGAACACGTTCGCGGGTCAATCCAAATCTTTCTCCGATTTCTTCGAGTGTCATTTCCTGGCATCCGATTCCGAAGAACATCCGGATAATGTCGCTTTCGCGTTCAGTTAAAGTTGCCAATGCACGTTCAATTTCTTTTGCCAGTGATTCCATCATCAGGGCGCGGTCGGCATTTGGCGAGTCGTTGTTGATCAAAACGTCCAAAAGACTGTTGTCCTCACCTTCCACAAAGGGAGCATCAACCGAAATGTGGCGTCCTGAAACACGAAGCGTATCTGCAACCTTTTCTGCCGGTAACTCCAAAGATTCTGCAAGTTCTTCAGGCGATGGTTTCCGCTCATTTTCCTGCTCAAACTTCGAGAATGCCTTGTTGATTTTATTCAACGAACCAACCTGATTCAAGGGTAAACGAACAATTCTGGATTGCTCGGCCAAAGCCTGTAAGATAGACTGACGAATCCACCATACGGCATACGAGATAAACTTGAACCCTCTGGTTTCATCAAATTTTTCGGCAGCTTTAATCAATCCAAGATTTCCTTCATTAATAAGGTCGGGTAAACTTAATCCCTGATTTTGGTACTGTTTAGCTACAGAAACGACAAAACGCAGATTTGCTCTTGTTAATTTCTCCAATGCGGCCTGATCACCTTTTTTAATCCGCTGCGCCAACTCCACTTCTTCCTCAACAGTAATAAGTTCTTCTTTTCCAATTTCTTGCAAATACTTGTCTAAAGAAGCACTCTCACGGTTGGTAATCGATTTTGTAATCTTTAATTGTCTCATATACCCTTCAAAAAAATAGCGTGC
>JAHEYU010000027.1 GCA_023251435.1 Bacteroidota bacterium | reverse complement strand
TGTCCGGTTTCCGATTCAATAAAGTGGCAAATCTGATTGAGAAATGTTTTCGTTTCGCCCAAAACAGAAGCAAGGATTTCTTCATCGGGCATCTGATTTTTATCACCAAAAGCACTTGCTGACATAGAAATAGTTTTTTTGCTAAATTTAATAATTTCCTGCAATTAAAACGGGGAACCCATTGCTGAATTCCCCGCCTGCTGTTCCATTTTCAGGAAATATTAAAAAACTTGATTACTCTTCTTTATTCATAATTCCGAGTTTGCTGAAACCCCAGAAAAGCAACGATAACACCACACCGATGATAGCTGCAAATGCCATTCCTTTTAGCTGAACTGAACCAATATTGATGCTTGCACCGCTTACACCAACCACAAAAGTAATGGCGCCCAGTACCATGTTGCTGTTTTTGCTGAAATCGACCTTTTGCTCAACAAACATACGGAACCCCTGAACTGCAATTACCCCGTACAAAAGCATCGTGATTCCGCCCATTACTGCATCAGGAATAGTTTGAATGGCTGCCGAAACTTTTCCGATTAAAGAGAAAGCAATGGCCAGAATAGCTGCTCCGCGAATCACCCAAACAGAATAAACACGGGTAATGGCCATTACTCCAATATTTTCGCCATAGGTTGTATTAGGGGGCGAACCTGCAAAGCCCGAAAGCACGTTGCTGATACCATCGCCAAGTAACGAGCGGTGCAATCCGGGTTTGGCCATCAGGTCCGATTCAGTAATTTTTCCGGTAACGATCAAATGGCTGATATGCTCGGCCAAAACCACGATACAGGCAGGAGCTATAATAAAAATAGCATTGATATCGAAAACAGGAGTACTGAATTTGGGTAATGCAAACCATTCGGCATTACTGATTTTTGCAATATCTACCATTCCCATCGACAAAGCCAGCACATACCCGGCAATCACTGCAAAAAGAATTGGAATTACCTGCATAAATCCTTTAAAAAGCACAGAGCCGATCATACCAACAATCAATGTAAACATCGAAACGATTACAACATTGGGTGACATTATAAAAGGCTGAACTGTTTGACCAACGGCTGTTGGCCAGGGAGCCAGTCCCGACATTTGTGCAGCAACCGGAGCAAGTTCGAGCCCAATAATGGCCACCACAGCACCCATTACGGCCGGAGGCATCACGATATCGATCCACCGGATACCCCAGTATTTTACAACAAACGAAATAGCAATGAAGAATAAACCAAAAAAGATAAATCCTGATTGTGCATGACTGAATCCGCCATAAGAACCTATCACCAGCATTGCCGGAGCAATAAACGCAAAACTCGATCCCAGGTAAGCCGGAATTCCGCCTTTGGTAACCCAGGTATAAATCAGGGTTCCGATACCATTCATTAACAATGCAATAGCCGGATCGACGCCCAAAAGAATAGGAACCAGAATAGTAGCTCCAAACATGGCCGTTAAATGTTGAAAACTAAGCGGTAAACTTTCCAATATGGGAAGTTTTTCGTGAATACCAATAATTCGTCTTGCCATTTACAGGTCTCCTTTAAGTTTAAGATTAGTAATTAAATTAGTTTTTTTTGAATCGCGTGAAAATAATGATTGTTTTTTATCCAAACTTCCCAATATTATTTTTCTTATTGGCAAAATATCAACAATTGTTTAATTCAGCTATCTTGCAAGGAATTTGATTAATGATAACTGTATAATGACAGGTAGTTTTTTTGATCATATAGCCCACGAATTTGAGCGGCCATTTCAAAATCCTGTATTGGTTTTTGCAGTAATACTGTTTATTATATTGCTATCACCAATTGTACTGCGGAAACTTAAAATTCCGGGAATTATCGGACTGATTATTTCAGGGGTAATTATTGGGCCACACGGCATTAACTGGCTCGAAAAAAATTCGGCAGTTACCCTTTTTTCGACCATTGGCTTGCTTTATATCATGTTCATTGCGGGTTTGGAACTCGACCTTAAAGAATTTCAGCGAAATAAAAACAAAAGTCTCGTATTCGGTTTTCTAACCTTCATCATCCCTTTGACCATTGGTTTCCCGGTTTGCTATTACCTGCTTAATTACGACTTCACTGCCAGCTTGCTCATTTCGAGCATGTTCTCGACGCACACCATGGTTTCGTACCCGATTGTGAGTAAGTTCGGTATCTCGAAAAACGAAGCGGTAGCCATCACTGTTGGGGGAACAATTCTTACCGATACCGCAGTGCTAATATTGCTGGCCATTATAATGAGTTCAAACGACGGCGGATTAAATCTTTCGTTCTGGATACAGTTAATTGCTTCGCTGTCCGTATTTTCTGCAATCATGTTCTGGGTAATTCCAAAAATTACCGCATGGTTTTTCCAGAAGCTCGAAAGCGAAAAAACCTCTCACTATATTTTTGTGCTTTCGGTTGTGTTTTTTGCGGCTTTTCTTGCCGAACTGGCAGGTATTGAGCCCATTATCGGTGCTTTTGTGGCCGGACTTTCACTCAACAAACTCATCCCCTATTCATCCACACTGATGAACCGCATAGAGTTTATCGGACAATCGATATTTATTCCATTTTTCCTGATAAGTGTCGGAATGCTGGTCGATATCAAAGTATTACTGAATGGCCCGTCTGCGGTAATCATAGCTGTAACACTATCGGTGGTAGCTCTTATCGGCAAATGGTTGGCTTCAAGCACGACTGCTTCACTTTTCAGGTATTCGGCCGACCAGCGAAAGCTGATTTTCGGATTGAGCAGTTCTCATGCCGCGGCTACTCTGGCAGTTATTCTGGTAGGCTTTCAGGCCGGAATTATCGACGAAAATGTACTGAACGGTACCATTTTGCTGATTCTGGTTACTTGCCTGGTTGCAAGCATTGTTACTGAAAATGCTGCGAAACGTATCATCACTTCAGAAAAAGAAGAACCGGTAATCGAATATCCGGTTCACAACAGCGAGCATATCATGATTCCTATCGCGAATATGGACAACATGGAAACTTTGCTCGAATTTGCAGTTTTTGTAAAAAACAAGAAATCGATCAATCCGATTACCATTTTGTCGGTAGTGCCCAACGACGAGGAAGCCGAGAAAAACCTGGTAAAAGCCAAAAAGAACCTGCTGCCTTTGGTAAAAATGGCATCGGCCAACGAAACCAAGGTAAAAATTACTGCCACCATCGACCACAATATAGCCGGAGGAATTATCCGTGCCTCGCGGGAAGAAATGACCGACACCATCATGATTGGCTGGCCACGCAAAACCGGGCTGATTGAACGCTTCATCGAAACAAAAACAGCCTCCATCATTTCGCGTACCAGTAAAGCGGTTTACATTTGCCATTTCGCACTCCCGCTGGTAAACCACAACAAAATTGTGTTGGTCTGTCCGCCGCTCGCCGAGCTTGAACCCGGATTCGAGATATGGTTGCCCAAAATCCACGCACTTTCGAGAGAGCTTAGCCTGAATGTTTTTTGCTATTGCAACCCGGTTACCAACACTGCCATTCACGATCTTTTCAGGCAACGTAAACAAAAATGCGGATTCATTTTTTCTGAAGAATACGATTTGGAAGACCTTGACCTGCTGCAAAAAAATGTTGTCAGCGACGATATGCTGTTTTATGTGGCTGCCCGGCGCACCTCGGTTTCGTATGATAACTGCATGGAACACATTCAGGAAAAACTGGAGAAACACTTTCCGGCCAACAGCAAAATCATCATTTATCCGCGCGTTCATCACATCGACAGCAAATTCAGCGAATATGGCGACATCAATGCGGAGCCGCTAAGCCATGGATTCGAACGGGTACAAAAAATCGGAAGAGATTTAGGTAATTTATTGAAACGCGATCATAAAGGGTAAAAAAAAAAGAGGCTGATCTTTTTAGTGATCAACCTCTCAGTTAGTATTCTTTAATCTTCAGTACCATCGTCCCACCAAACACCTTTTGCATTGGTGATATTCGCAGGAATATTGCCGCTGTTGGTTGTTATCTCATTGTCGGGATAAGGCAAACGACGAGGAACATTGCCGTATATATTCTGCATTGCAGGGAAACCGGTGCGTCGCCAGTCGGTCCATGCTTCAATACTCTGGAACATGAACATGGCGATGTATTTCTGTTTCATGATCAACTCCAGCGTGAGGGCATCTTTACCCGGCGAAACAGAAGGCTGTGCCAGAAATGTGTTCCGGTCGGCAGCGGAAATACCATTGTCGGTTAAGGCAACAGTAACAGCCGCCTGATAAGCTTCGTATGCTTTGACTTTGTCACCTTTCCTGAAATTCGCTTCGGCTTCTATAAACTTCAGCTCGCGGAAGGAGATGATTGGAACTGCAGTGGTGGCACTTAGCAATTCAGGAGTAAATTTTGAATAGAGCGTTCCCGCCTGGTCTTGTTGGTTTTCGCCATTTTTACCCGGAGAAAAAGCTCCGTTGATTTTTGTAAACCAACGTGCAAGCCTCGGGTCGTTGTTGGCTACCAACAAATCGTACATGGTTTTGCTCATGGAATGGTGGCCGCGGTCGGCTTCTTCCTGAAAAAAGGGATTTTGCTGGGTAGCCACTTCAGTGAACTTATCCAGTTTCATTTCTGCGGCGCTCGATTGAAATGCTTTCGAAACGGCATCTAAAGCGGAGGTTGCACTACCCTGCGGATCGCGTTTGCTCAGGTGGTTGTACAGGCGTGCTTTCAGCGCCCAGGCTGCTTTGATCCATTTGGCCGCATCACCATCGTAAATCAGATCGGCTCCACCAATTGCTCCAACCGAAGTTTTTCCCAAATCGGCAATCGCCTCATCAAGCAAGGTTTGAAGTTTGGTATAAATTTCCTGCTGATTGTCGAATTTCGGTTTCGGGAAATCGGTTGGATTAAGCGCCTGCGAAAACGGCACCTGCCCGAAACAATCGGTAGCAACCGAAAAAGTGTGCGCATAAAGGATTTTGGCGATCCCGACAGCTTTCCAGTTACCATCTTCTGTTCCGCCTTTCGATCCTTTCTTTATTATTTGCGAAAGATCCATCAACTGATCAAGATACATGTAATTCCAGTCGTTGTTAAAAGTCTGCGAATTGATGTTTATACGCTGGTCGGCTTCGAGCAACTGGCCGTGAACGCCACATGTTTGCTCAATAAATACAGAAGTGTACCATGCCATAGAGTTGGCAGTTATCGTGAATCCGGCATTGGTGGTAACCTGTGGCATCAGAAGTTTGATGGAAACTTCTTCCGGCTCGTTGGGATTGGTATCAATCTCATCCATTATTTTGTCGCTGCACGATGCAAAAAGCAATACAGCAAACAGATATATCAGTTTTTTCATGGTCAATAGTATTATTCGTTAAAAAGTAATTTTTACACCAAACCCAAGCGATTTGGTATTGGGCAGCGCCACATATTCGAAAGCTCCGGTACCGTTGCCGGTAGAAGTACTCGATTCAGGATCGAAATTCGGATAATCGGTAATCATCAACAGGTTGCGCCCCATGGCATACACCGACATATTTGCGATATTGACCGGTTTCAGCCAGGCTTTTGGCAGGTCGTAATTCAAGGTTACCTCGCGCAAACGTACAAAGGTGGTTTCGTAAACGTTGGCTTCCGAAATGTTCGCCATTACATTGTTCCAATAGGTACGGCCCTTCTGAATCTCTATATCATTCACCCCGTCAATTACAGTGTTCCCGTTATCATCCAGATGTCCCTTCATGGCATCGAGCACGTGCATTGATTCGCGGTCTTCGGTTGTCCCGAGTATTCCGTACAACATTCCAAGACGGTTCAATCCCGATGACATGTGCCCACCCTGACGCCAGTCGATGGTCGCACTCAATGTCAGGTTTTTATACCTGAAAGAGTTATTTAACCCAACTTCAAAATCGGGGTTAACATCGGCAATTGGGCCGGTTTCCGGAGCAGTGAGCGGCATTCCGTAGGTTGGAGAACTGGAATCGCTGTCAACCACAATTTTACCGGAAGCATCGTCGCGCAGGAATTTTGATCCCCAGATAACCGGAAAGGCTGAACCTACGTAAGCATAAGCGCCAACATCAACGAAGTTCTGGAATCCGGCCTGAATCCGGTCGGCACCTTCAACCAAACTCACCACTTTGTTTTTGTATGTCGAGAAATTGGTGACGATAGTCCAGTCGAAATCTTTCGTTTTTACAGGTTTCAGTGTCAATACAAACTCGTGTCCGTCGGTGGTAACTTCGCCGGCGTTTTTCAATTCGCGGTCGAACCCGGTCGATTTGGCCATTGGTACGAAAAATATCTGATCGGTGGCATCGATATGATAGAATGTATAATCAAATCCAATTCTATTCTGAACAAATCGCAAATCGGCGCCCAGTTCATAAGTCATGGTATTTTGCGGTTTCAGGTTGGTGCTTTTCAGGTCGTCGTCCAGAGTAAAAGCGGGATAGCCTGCAAACGGAAATTCAATGCCATCATCGAGGAAACCACCGGTATTTGCTGAACCTCCCTGTACATATACCGTTTTGGTCGCATATTTTGGTCCTGCCTGACCAACCTGGGCAAACGAAGCCCTCAATTTTCCGTACGGAAGAATTTTGTTTTCTTTTAGCGCTTCCAGTTCAGTAAAGATAAAACCGGCAGAAACCGAAGGATAAAAGAACGAACGGTTGTTACTTGGCATGTTCGAAACAATATCGTTTCGTCCGGTTGTGTTCAGGAACAGCATGTCTTTGAACGAGAGGTTCATATTATAATACACCCCGAAAACCCTTTCTTTGAAAACTTCTTCAAGCACCGCCTGCGAAGTGGTGTTCGACATGTTATTGAAACCACCAATGGTTATTCCTGAACCGGTTACACTCAAATGCCGACTCCTGATGTCGTAAATTTCGTTACCCAAAGCGAGGCTGGCTTTAAAATCAGGAGTAATTTCTTTGTTGAAAGTGACACTTAAGTTCGAATTCCATTGGTTTTGGCGGTACATAAAATCTTCGATCCGGCCTCCGGAAGGAAGCAAAGTTGATCTTCCGCCTGTTTCGCCACTGCCCAACTCATATTTATCTTTCCCGTCGGTTACAAAATTGTCGATCCCGAGGCGGTAATTAACGTTCATCCATTTAACCGGTGAATAGTCGAAATACACATTTCCGAAAACACGTTTGGTTTCTTCCTGCAAATCGTTGTATTCGGCTGACCAGCGCGGAT
This sequence comes from Bacteroidota bacterium, assembly GCA_023251435.1. Classification (GTDB taxonomy): domain Bacteria; phylum Bacteroidota; class Bacteroidia; order Bacteroidales; family Prolixibacteraceae; genus Aquipluma. Next base: position 62,698 of record JAHEYU010000027.1, on the reverse strand, counting down.
TATCCATGTTCGAACGATAATGGTATTGTTTGTACGGATCGTCGGCAGTTTTATACGGTTTGCCCCAAAGATCGTAGGTGCGCGGTGCAAAATAAGTGGTGAACAAAGGATTGGACAAGTTACTTCCGGCAGGAACTTTCACAACGTGGGTTTGCGAGTAATTGGCAGATGCGCCTATTTTCAGATCGCTGCTTACATTGAACATCCCATTAAATTTGGCATTCAAACGATCCATTGCTGATGGTTTGATAATGCCCGACTGGTCGGTGTAAGCAATCCCGGTATTGAAGCTGCCAATTTCTGACGCGTACGACAAATCGACGGCATTATTGGCATTTATTCCGGTGACAAAAAGCGGGGTCACGTTATCGTAAACTTTGGCCATTTCTTTTTGCCCCTGCTGATTGGTGTATTCGCCAAGCGCACTGATTTTTGGGCCCCACGACATGGACGAATTCGCGTTAAAAATTCCACGGTCGCCCTGTGAATATGTCGATTGCAGATCAGGTAAAACGGTTGGCTCGTCGAATGTCCACGATGAGTTGAGCGATACGCGGTATTTTTTTGCATTTTGGCCCATTCCCGTTCCGTTTTTGGTGGTGATTACCACCACGCCGTTTGAGGCACGCAAACCGTACAATGCCGAAGCAGCCGCGCCTTTCAGCACGTTGATCGATTCAATGTCGTTCGGGTTAATGTCAACTGCCCGGTTGGTGCGGTCGGCCGAAGCCACATCAATATTAAACATCGAGGTATTCTCAACCGGCATCCCATCAATAACATACAGCGGCTGATTGTTGCCTGTTAATGATGATGCCCCTCGAACAGTTACCATCGACGATGCTCCAGGCATACCCGATGCCTGTTTCACCTGAACGCCAGCCACTTTTCCCTGAAGAGCGTTCGACAAATTGGGGTTGCCGCCTCTCGAAAGTTCGTCGCCTTTCACCTCCTGAACGGTGTAGCCCAGACTTTTCTTTTCGCGGCGAATACCCATCGCGGTTACCACCACCTCTTCCACACCAATTACATCCGACTTGAGAACCACATCAATTTTGGCAGCTGAAGTAATTGCAACTTCCTGCGTTTCCATTCCCACAAAAGAGAATATCAATGCTTTGGCCAACTCAGGAACAGTAATGGAGTAAAATCCATCGCTATTCGAAATCGTACCGGTTGTGGTTCCCTTAACCGAAACCGAAACTCCGGGAATTGGTAATCCATCTTCCGAAGAACTCACTGTTCCGGTAAGTACCCTCGTTTGAGCCATCCCGCTGAAGATGCTCAAAGCAAGAATAAATACAAGCAAAAATCCTGTTTTCATAGACTAAAAGTTTAAAGTTAAATACAATAGCGCACCGTTCTGTTTTCTGAGTATCGATGCGATTTATTTTGTTTGAAATGTTTTCAGGAGAAGAAGTGAAAGCGAACAACCCATTCTGGTCAACCAACATCTCAATTTTGATAATAAAAATGGGTATCCTGTAGTTGGATATTTCACAATCGCATTTGTTTCCCCTTTTCCGCCAAAGCAGAATTGTCCAAACCTATTTATTAAAAAGGAATCGGCTGATTTTTATCAATATGTGGAATATTGCAAAGGGTAAATGATTGTTAAATGCGAAAAAGCCGGATAAGCTGCCTGAATGTGCAGTTCGTCATCAAAAACGTGTTGGTTGCAGTAAGAAAGCGACCGTTGAATGTTACCGGCAAGAAAAATTGGATCAAGGATAGATATTGTATAGTGTCATTAAAGGCAAATATGCGGCGGGAGTTTCCTGATGTAAATCACGTCACAGCAATATATGTCTAATCCTTTGTGAAGAAGTCGGCCATTAATTCAGCTTGCTTTAAAACGGTCTCAATTGCCTTTGCTTGTCTGACGTATTAGATCATATCCTCTTTTAGGTAATTAAAATTGCCAAAAATGTATTATTTCCATTCACTTATAAATCGTCTTTGGGGTTTATGTTTTCGCCAAAAAGGTTAACTGCATCAATGGCATCGGCATCGTTGCTATCTTCAAATTCGCCATCGTACCAATGGGAATTAACTTTGGGTTTTATTTTCACCTTTTTTAATTGAAGGATATCATTATAACCGCCTTCATAGCCACGTATTACGATTTTGGTATCGGTGGGCAGCGTTTGCAATTGGTTGATTAATTCAAGCACTGTCATTTGTTAAGCTTTTTTCTTGTGGTTGGTTCCAATTTCTTAATGCTTTCTTCTGTTGGCAGGTTTTCGGGCATGGAGCCACCAATTTCTTCAATGGTTTGGCGTACTTTTTTGCCTACTTCAAAATGAGTATTGTTGGCTTTTTGTTTGCCTTGTATATTTTCTCTGCGTAGTTTTTCTTCGGTTTGTGTGGCACGAAACAGATTGGCGGCCAGTTCGGTACTGCCCATGTGGTCGAGTATCTGCTGGCTTTTTTTCAATCCTTTTATTGCGTGAATGGCTTTGGCATCCAGTCCACCATACAATCCCATATAACCGTGGTTCTGAAAAATGGCATAGTCAATTGGCTCGATAACTCCGGCATCTTTGGCCGCGGCGGCCAGTTGTGTATTGTGCTTTGCCATTTCGTTGCGCAGAAAGAGTCGTTTTTCGTCCTCGGTGCTCAAACGATTGTACTCGTCCATCTGGCGTATTTCCTGCAAACGGGTTTGCACGGCAAAATAGGTCTGCCCCAAAGCAACTATTTCTTTTGACGGATCGGCATTTTGTACGACCAGATAACATGCATAGCGCGATAATTTATAGCTATTCATTTCTCTTTCGGCACCAGAGCCAATAGATACCATCTCGTTGAATTCAACGAGATGGTTTTCGACAGGCTGCCCACTATTTCTACAAGCTTCTTTCGCTTTTTCGATTACTGAAAGAAAGTTTCTGAAATCAGTATATTCAAGTGCTTTAGCCAGTTGGCGTGCTGCCCAGAATTCATTTCCGTTTTCATCGGTTTGCCGTATTTGTTCAAACACCGACAATGCTTGTTTTGCTATTTCCTTTGCCATTATTAGGTGGTTTAATTTTCAACCAATTTTCTGATTCAGTTCGGCCTCTATCAAACAAAAGTTAATTAATACCAAATGCAATTCCAAATCAGTCCAAAGACCCATCTGGTATAATGCCGATGAATAGAAATGTTAAGGCCAATCGAGTTTGCGATCCCGATTATTTATCGGGAGGACTGTTATATTTCTTCAATCGGTATAAAGCTCAAATATAATAAAATCGCTACGGAGCAAGGGCAAGAAAATAGTTCTTTTGCAAAAATGGATTGTTGGATGTAAGCTGGTATATCTGCGACAATTTAGAGACAATAAAAAAGCCCGTGGCCACTTTGTTGAGTTTGCCACGGGCTATCTAAAAATTGGATATTTCCGGTAGGAAAGAAACGCCTAAACCCCGGCAAGCGAACCTGTGAAATTTAACGCGCTCAAAGCGGCATTTTTAAAACTTCGGCCAATGGGTAGTTCCTTGCCCTGTATTTCGATGGTATTGGCGGTAAACGCCTCAATTTTGCCGATTGAAACGATGAACGATTTATGGATCCGCAGGAAATTTTCGCCGGGTAATTTTTCTTCCATCTGTGCCATGCTGGTTTTGGTAATGATCTTGCGTTTGTCGGTGAAAATCTGCACGTATTCGCTCAATCCTTCGATGTACCTTATCTCGGAAAGATAAACTTTTACCACTTTTTTATTTTCCTTGACGTAAATAAATGCTTCGTCGGACAATTTTTCGGCTGATGCCCCAGTTCCCAACTGAATATCCTCCTGACTCATCTGGTAAAATTTATTAACAGCTTTCAGGAATCGCTCAAACGTGATGGGTTTAAGCAAATAATCAACTACATCTAGGTCAAAACTTTCGAGCGCGTATTCGCGATAGGCGGTGGTGATAATTACTTTTGGGGGATATTTCAGGGTTTTCAGAAATTCGATGCCGGTAATCTGCGGCATCTGTATGTCCATAAAAATAAGGTTGACCTGCTTCTCGCGTAGTATGTTCAGCGCTTTCATGGCATCGCTGCATTCGGCTACAATTTCGAAGTTTTCAAGTTTTTCAACATGGCGGCGGATGAGATCCCTGGCTAAAGGTTCATCATCTACAATTAAACATTTTGTCTTCATGTGTTTCTGGTTATTCTTGTTTCTGTTTTCTAATTCAATTGGTATTTCTGATAGAACCGGCATTACAAATTTAATACACACAAATTCAGCATTTTTACGTTTTCTTAATTGCTTTTGTTTTCATTTCCAACCAGTTGTTCTACAAAATATTCAGGATTTAACGGTTCTGCGGTGGCTTTTTCAATCAAATTTTCCCACGGGAGCAGATTGCCATAGCGATATAAATTTTCGACCAGATATTTTCCGATGGCTTTATTATCCTGAATTAAACTGTCGGTTTCTGTTAAGACTCCTTTTTCGATGATATGTTGCAGCTGGGCAGCAAAAATATCGGCCAAAACAAAATTATGGATGGTACACGAAAGACTGGTAACCGTTTTATTGGCGGCCCAATAATTGGCTCCTTTTTCCGATGGATAATTTTGACCGAGGTATTTCAGGTTCAGATTATGCCAGAGCAAATCCAGATCTTGTTGCGGATCACGGTAAATTTCGCGCTCAAATTCGGCGAATACCAACAGTTTCCGGCATCTGATCAAACGATCGACCTGGCGAAGATGCTGACAAACAATTAACAGTTCTTTTTGAAACTTTCCGTCGGCTGAAACTTCATTTTTAAGCCAGTTGTAATCAGATGCCATCGATTCGAAATAACGGGCAATGCCTTCGGATACAACAGAATTGGGAGTTTTCAGCAAATACGGAACCTTATCTGAAATTGATTTATAATGCGACGCGTGTCCGCCCAAATGCATCATTCGGATCAACCCGTCGTGAGTATTTTTGATTCCTGCAATCAGTCGTATATCGTTCTTAAAATCAACATTAATCATTGCGGTCAGGTTCGCGGTTTCAGGCACATCTTCAAGCCTGCTGTTCTCAATTACATCCTGAATCGGGAACCCAATTCCTTCAAAAAAACGTGCTGTTCGTTCTTTCGGATCAACCTGAATGAGCAGCGAATCGAGTTTTTGGTTAAAGCTCTGGGGCAGGTAACTGGTGCGCTCGTCGTTGTAATGCCATGGACGTATGTCAGTTTCTGCAATACGGAACTTCCTGGCCTGAATTTTATCAATTACTTTTTTTGCCTCAAAAAACTGATCTCTGGTTTTCAATTCTATTTCATCGAGCAACTTTTTTATTTTTTCGGGAGTCTGGTCTTTTGCTTCGAGCGATAAATGGTAAAAATCGGGATATCCGAAGCTGGTGGCAATTCCGTTCCGGTCGTTCACCATTCGAATAATGTCGGGAGCAATTAATTTTCCTGTTTCCTGCATCGATTCAGAGATTTTCTTCACCAGCAAATCATCGGAACTGAAACGACGGATGGAATCGAGCTGCGCACTTCCGTAAATTTTTCCGTCGATCCGGACTTTTGCAGCCGAGAAAATCTGCCAGAGTTTTATCTCGGTCATCATTAGCTTTTCATATTTCCCCGACTCAATTTGCGAGCCCATAAAAGCCTGATAAAGAACATTCAACTGTCGGCTAAGCAGCGTATCGGAAATTAATCCCGAAAATTTCAATTTCTGCAGAAGCTCAAAATCCTGCTGATTGGTAAATACATTTTGGGTAATGGTATAAAAACGGTCGGGATCGAACCGCCCTGAAACATCCTGATTCGCTTTGTTGAAATTCAGTTCCAGATCAATCAATTTCTGGTAATCCGATTCGTTGCCCGATACTGTTGCGTTCCACAATGCAACTTCAGCTTCCATTGTATAATTCCTGATAAGGTCAACTTTGCGGTCTATGTAATGGCGCAAAATCGACTCGGCCTGTTTTTTCTGGTCAAAACATGCTGTCGAAGAAATCAGTATCACCAATAGAAACAGAAGTTTTTTCATTCGTATCGGGTATTTGTGTCAATTTTTAAAGATTTCGAGCCTCACATGGAATTCACGGGCTTCTTTTCTGATTTCGAGGCTGTGGTTGGCCGGATAGATTAATTCGAGCCGTCGTTTAATATTTGCCAATCCTACCCCACCACCTGTGTTTTTGCTTTGTGATACGGATACCGGGATACTGTTAGACGCTACAAAAACAAACCGGCAATCGTGCACATCAATGCGAAGTTTAATCCAGGATGAGCCCGGATCGTTGCTGCATCCATGTTTAAAACAATTCTCGATAAAAGTATAAATCAACATGGGCGGAATCATACATTCAGGATTGTCGACATCCTTGACGAAAGTGATCGACAGCTTATCGGAATAGCGCAACTCTTCAAGCTGGATATAATCTTCGATTAGTTTTACCTCTTTAGAAACAGGCACTTCCACCGAATTGCACTCATATAATATGTAGTGAAAAAGGTCAGACATTTTAGAAATGGCAATGGGCGTTTTATCACTTTTCTGGAGCGACAGCACATAAAGGTTATTGAAAGTATTGAAAAGAAAATGTGGATTTAACTGCGCTTTGAGTACCTGCAACTCCGACGATAAATGTTTACGTTCGGCTTCGTTGGCATGAGTTTGGCTAGTCATCCAGTTTTTATAATACTTGAACATGGCAAAGGTGATGGCTGTTCCGATAATCCATATCAGGTTCAGAAAAAATATTTCGGTATTGAACCATTCTTTGGGATGCAAAACTTCAGGAATAAAAAGGGCATAATAAACGTATTTACCCACCAAGATACGCAACATGGCGGCTGTACAAGTTGCCATAAACAATGATGCAAAAAACTGCCAGTACTTTTTATTCAACAGCAGTTTTGGAACCAGCAAATAAACCACCCCATAGCTAAATAAAACAAATACAGGCAAGTGAACCACAAAATTCAACAGGAAAAAAGAATACGGAAAATTTTGCTGATAGCTAAAAATAAATGATCCGATCAGGACAAATAGCAACCAGAACGACAGATGCAATACCGGTCGTTTATTCAGAAACAGATAGATGGAGTTTATTGGCATTGGTCAGAGATAAATTTCGATGGTTATTTCAACAAAGTTAATTTCAAAATTCGACATAAACTTATGATTTTCAGGATAAAAAAAGTTCAGGTATTTACGACAATTTTCTAAAACCGTATGATTATATTTCGTTTTGAGCTCGTCAGGATTCCATATTGTCATCGAAAAAAGCAGATAATTGGGTTCGGCTTTGATTAATATGGTAAAATCAGAATTTTCCTGATTGTTTTCCAATATTACAAATCCTTCTTCAACCATCTGAAAAAATAGAAATGGCGCAATTCTGATGCTGTTTAATTCTCCTTTTACCATTAAATTCACGGGTAAGCTGTTTATTAGTTTCATCCGCTGAATTTCGATATAGCTGCGAATCATTTCAATCTCTTTGCACAGCAGTATTTTATCGGTTCTTCGGGTTGCTATCATACTGCTCATCAGGTTCGACAGCCGAATGATCATTTCTGAAGTTTGAGGCGAGCCTTCGAGCGCCAATTTCTCAAGCCGGTCCATCACATTCAGCACAGAGCGGGGGTACGACTGAAATTGCAGCAACTCTATTTCGGTGGCTAATTTTCGGTTTACCAATGCGCTCTTTTCCTCCACCTTCAAGGTCCAGAAATGCACCACTTTTACCGACAGAAAAACTATAACGATGTACTCGTTGCCCAATCCGTTAATCAGTACGTTTTGCCAGTTGAGGTAATTTCCGGGTTGAATATTTTCGGGTTTTACCAGCTTCCAGATAAAACCGTTGCTAATAATTAATTCGCCTACAGAAACAATAACAAGTAAAACGATAATCCAAAAAGCAAATACAAGATAACGGTTCCTGAAAAAGTATTTCGGAACAAGCCAGTATGCAATAACGTAAGTATGAGCCACAAACAGCGGCAATGTTACCAGATAATATACCAGCCAGGCCCAATAATCGGCAGCACCGTATCCAAAACTCTGAATGATGGTGAACCCGCCAATCCAGCTACACCAGAACAGTGTATGATTAAGAATGCGGTTTTGGTTGATATGTCGCAGTAATCCTGTCACTTATTACTAATTTAAATCCAATTCGAGCTTTGCAGTAAATTCACGCGAACCTTCGCTTAACGTCAGCGAATATTTCCTGGGATATATGATATCAAGCCGCTGTCGCAATTTCAATAATCCTTTCTCCTGAATGGTAATTGGCGAATTGCACTTTTCCGGAATGCTGTTTCTTGCTTCGAAATATATCCTGCCCTTTTCGCATGCAAGCGAAAGGCTGATCCATGGCTGACCCGCGTCGGTGCTGCTTCCATGCCTGAAACAATTTTCGACCAGGGTGAAAATCAGCATCGGGGCAATCATCAGGGTTAGGTAATCTCCCGTGACTGAACTTTCTACCCGAAGCCTGTTCCCATATCTGATCTGTTCAATCCTGACAAAATCTTCAATCATGTTTATTTCTTCTGAAACAGGAACTTTTTCCTTTTGAGACTCGGTAATCGAAAACTGAAGTACCCGGCTAAATCGCTGAATTACATCGAGCGTTTCGTGTTGATTATTAAGCGATAATGCATAAAGATTATTGAGCGTATTAAATAAAAAATGAGGTTCGAAGTGACTCTGAAGCAGCCGAAGTTTCAGTTCAGTATATTTCATTTCGAGTGATTTTTGCTGATTCTCAGTAATCAGCCAATCTTTGGTAAACTTTACGATCACGAACAATGCCACAATGAACGACATGTCTTTGGTATTTACCAGTATATATCTGACATTCAGCAACCCTTGCGAACCTACAAATTCAGGAGAAATGGATGAATAAAAAATAAAATCGGAAATGCTCAGCTTTACTACCGATAACAAAAAGCCTATTCCCAAAAAAGTTAATCCCAGAAGTGCATATTTTTTTTCAGGCAAAAAGAGCGGAATAATTACAAATATCATGATGTAAGCAAAGCCAAGAAAGAATACAGCATTTAAAGCGGTTAGATAAAGCAGTTTACCGAGATTTTGCCCATGACTGCGACTAAATAGAACCAATGTAAAAACAAGCACAATAATTACGAAGAAAGTAATGTGCCGGCTTAAGCGATATTTAAGGTCGGTATGGAATAAAAACTTATTCAATTTTCGGTTTTTTTATGCGTTTATACCATTTCGGGCGATAGGTTTATAAGGATGACCAAATCACAGATAAATTTAGATAAATACAATATCATCGAGACGGAGGAAATACAAACAGCAGAGTGCAAAGGATCAATAGAATTACATAAACCATAAAAGTAATTCGACCGGAGATTCCAGTAGTTCGGCCATTAATATCTGCATTTGAGCCAATACAAACAGCCTAATCAGTTCATTTGATTTTCAGGAGTAAAACTGAGCTCACTTTTTCATCATACATCAAAAAAAAGTTTCCGGATCTTATGGCTCCGGAAACTTAAATTAAAAGGAATGAAAATTCCACGTTATTCTTGCTGTTAAATCCAATAAACTTTTGTTTCTTACTTCAAATTCCCGCTTTATAATCCAGCCAGATGATCCTCTTTAATCAATGAGGGGAAGTAACAGGCAATTAGTCCCAGCAATTCTTCTTCGGTTTTAGGATACTGCGAAATAATCCTTTGACTGTAAAAATCAGCATTGTCTAACATTTGGTTAATCGCTGCTGTCGAAATTGTCTGGTACTCTTTGTTAACACGCTTCACCCCAAAAACATTCTTATTACAAACATATTCGATTTCAAAATTGTCGGTGCGAACAATGAAATTCATACATTTCTTGGTTTTCTTCACACCGATTAAAACCGGAGAATCGTAGTTTGTATAATTCAGTTCGTAGGTTTTTAAAAGTTCATCTCCCAATTGCATTGCATCATTCGAAACACGAATGCTGTATTGACCAAGTTCGGTCAATGATTGACCACTAAGCAGTGAAGTTCCTTTTTCTTTTGCAACGGATAATAAACTTACCAGAAGCAAACACACTGTTAAAATTCCAAGTTTTGTTTTCATGTTTTTTGTTTTACTGTTTTACTGTTTCTGTTTCTGTTTCTGTTTGATGAAGTAAATTTATTTCAAAACATGAAGCCGATGGAAATAAATCAACAAACGCACGATTTCTGAACAGGAAAGTGAAACTACACTATATCAACGCCATTCGTTGTCAGGAATATTGAAGTGATTAGATACTCAAAAATAAAGGCCTCCAATTACGGAGGCCTTGTGAGTTTTAAACTGATTCCCTGAATCGGGAAAAATAACGGGCATTTTGCCTTAATGATTCCATTTTACCTGAGCGATTATGCCACTTTCATTGCGAAAGCACTGGTCAGAATATCCGGATACATTTCCTTAAAATTTTCGAAACACCATTCTTTCAAATGGTTTATTTCCGATTCTCCTACCCAGTTAATACACTTGGCCAATTCCTTCCGGAATAACTCGCGGCTAAAACTAACTTTCGGTAAAATAACTTTGGCGTACTCTAACATTGCTGCTGTTTTTTGTGTTTCGTTTGACTGTTGTTTAAAAATAACGAATATTTAAGGAGAATAATATGCTCAAAAACAGGATTAACAGAGTTTAACATGCCACCCGGAGTGATGCCCAAACAAAACAATTGAAATACAGACAGATAAGTCTTTTTTCCAAAATCCTGTTTCAAAACATCAACTTCAACATTTTATTCTGAAACAAAAAAACAGCTTTCTGATTACGATACAGTTACAATCGAATTAATAAAACCTGAAACTTTTTGATGGAGCGGATCGCTTCCTTCCAATGCTTTTACAAAGGCGCTGCCAATGATTGCTCCGCTGGAATATTGACAGGCATTGGCAAAAGTTTCGGCATTCGAAATTCCGAACCCAATCAGTCTTGGATTCTTTAGCCCAAATGAATTGACGCGTTCAAAGTATTCGTTCTGTAGTTCAGAAACACTCGTTTTGGCTCCGGTGGTCGAATTGCTCGAAACCATGTAAATAAAACCGGTTGAAACAGCATCGATTTTCCGAAGACGTTCTTCCGAGGTTTGTGGCGTAATCAGGAAAATATTATGCAGGCCATTGGCTTCAAAAACCTTTTTAAACTCTTCCTCAAAAACATCCATCGGAAGATCGGGGATAATCAGCCCGTCGATACCAATTTCTTTGCACTTCTGGCAAAAAGCTGCTACTCCGTATTGCAGCACCGGATTAATGTAGCCCATTAGAATGAGCGGAATATCAACCGTTTGGCGAATGTCTTTTAATTGATCAAAAAGCTTGCGAATGCTCATCCCGTTTTGCAAAGCGATCAGACTGCTGTGCTGAATGACTGGTCCATCGGCTACCGGATCAGAAAACGGCATCCCGATTTCGATCAGGTCAACGCCGTTTTTTACCAACTCCTGAATCATCGGAACGGTATCTTCCAGATTCGGGTATCCGGCAGTAAAATATACCGAAAGTATCTGTTCTTTTTTCTCCTGAAATAGTTTATTTATTCTGTTGTTCATGATTTTTCAAAATTAAGTTACTTGCAGCTGGCAACTGGTTGCTAGCAAAAAGCCAGAAGCTAGCAGCCAGAGGCCAGCAGCATTTTTAATATCCAAAATATTTCAAATAGGTTTCCATGTCTTTGTCACCTCTTCCGGAAAGATTGATCACGGTTACTTCATCAGGCTTTAGCTGAATTTTCTTCAGCACAGCCAAGGCATGAGCCGATTCGAGTGCAGGAATAATTCCCTCCAGTTGAGTTAATTCCAAGGCGGCATCCAGCACTTCGGCATCGGTGGCCCAAAGGTATTTGGCGCGGTGCGTTGTAAATAAATTGGCATGCATCGGTCCAATTCCGGGGTAATCCAGTCCGGCCGAAATCGAATACGGTTCAGTGACTTGTCCATCATCAGTTTGCATCAGAATGGAGCGCGAACTGTGCAGAACTCCGGGAGTTCCGAGAGTGAGCGTTGCAGCAGATTCGTTTGTATCAACACCCTTTCCGGCAGCTTCAACACCAATCAGTTCCACATTTTCCTGATCCAAAAAATGATAGAAAGCCCCGGCAGCATTGCTTCCTCCTCCCACGCAGGCAATCACCCGGGTCGGGTTTTCGCGCCCGGTTTGTTCGTCCAACTGCCAGCGAATTTCTTCTGAAATGACCGACTGAAACCGTGCCACCATGTCGGGATACGGATGTGGTCCAACCACCGATCCAATAATGTAATGCGTATCAACCGGATTGTTGATCCAGTCGCGCATCGCCTCGTTGGTCGCGTCTTTCAGCGTTTTGCTCCCGCTCAATGCCGGAATAACTTTTGCTCCCAGCATCCGCATTTTTTTTACGTTCGGTACCTGTCGTTCAACATCCACTTCGCCCATGTACACGATACATTCTAAGCCCATCAGGGCACAAACGGTGGCTGTTGCCAGTCCATGCTGACCCGCGCCGGTTTCGGCAATTATCCTGGTTTTACCAAGTTTTTTAGCCACCAGAATTTGTCCGATGGTATTGTTTATTTTGTGCGAGCCGGTATGATTCAAATCTTCGCGCTTCAGGAAAATGTTGCTTTGGTATTTTTCTGAAAGTCTTTTAGCCAGATACAACGGAGATGGCCGCCCCACGTAGTTTTTCAGCAAGCCAATAAACTCCTGCCTGAAATCGTACGATTGGATGATTTCGAGATAGGTTCTTCGAAGTTCTTCGATATTCGGCACCATCATCTCGGGAATATACGCCCCGCCAAACTCGCCGTAATAACCTTTTTCGTTTACCTGATAATTCATTTTCTATTTATGATTGATGAATGATTATTTATGATTTTCTTCTTCAATATTGGATATTCAATATTGATTATTGGTTATTTCCATTTTTTTACCTTCTAACTTCAGCTATAAAATTCTTCACTTTCATAACATCCTTCAGAGCAGGACTGATTTCAAACCCGCTGTTGATATCTATTCCATGCCATCGGGGATGTTCAAAATTACGAAGGACTTCCAGGTCATCAGGCCCAATGCCACCACTCAGAAAAAAGGGTACCAAACCTTTATAGTTTTTCAATAGCTGCCAGTTAAATTTCTGCCCGGTTCCGCCAGGAAGTTGGCCTTTGGTGTCGAACAAAAAATAATCGCAAACCTCGAAATAAGCTTCCAAAGCGATAAAGTCAAACGATTCATCTACCGAAAAAACTTTGAAAACGGTAATTCCTGAATGTTGAATTTGCCTGCAATATTCCGGAGTTTCGTGTCCGTGCAACTGAACCACATCCAATTTCCAGTTCTGGTAAATTTCCAGCACTTTCTCCGGAGTTTCATCCACAAAAACGCCCACTTTTTTAACCGAATCCGGAACATTGCCCAACACTTCCGGAGAAGGTTCGAAGCCAACAAACCGTTTGCTTTTCGGGTAAAAAATAAATCCAATGAAATCTGGTCGTGCATCAACTACTCCTGAAACATTTTCAGGATCGCGCATTCCGCAGACCTTTATTTTTAGTTCGTTCATCATTCCATTTATTTCTAAGAGGCTTTCGAAAAAGTCAAAACCTTCGCGAATCATGTCACACCGAATTTATTTCGGGGTCTGCATTGCGATGGGATCCTGAAACAAGTTCAGGATGACGGTACCTATAACTTAATAAACAGCATCCTTTTTATTTCAATTTCTCAATAAACTCTTTACAGGCTTTACCCGGATCATCGGTTTTCATAAAGGTTTCGCCAATCAGGAAACCTTTAAAACCTGCCGCGCGAAGTTTGCTGATACTTTCCGGATCAGAAATTCCGCTTTCCGAAATTTTTACAAACTGCTCCGGAATCAATTCACTCAGGCGAACCGAAGTCTGAATATCGACTTCAAAAGTTTTCAGGTTACGGTTGTTCACGCCCACCAAATCTACCTTTGGATTCAGCTTCTCCAATTCTTCGGCGCTGTGCACTTCTACCAACACTTCCAAGCCAATTTCTTTGGCGGTTTCGGTCAGTTCGAGCAACAATTGTTTGCTCAAACTTTCGGCAATCAGCAAGATTACATCGGCACCGTGGGCACGGGCTTCGTAAATCTGATACGGATCGAGCATAAAATCTTTACGCAAAATCGGGGTATTTTTATTTGCCCAACGTGCCGATGCCAGATTTTCGAACGAGCCACCAAAAAAGCGCTCATCAGTCAAAACCGATAATCCACTTGCGCCGGCAGCAACATAGGCAGCAGTTACTTCCGAAGCTTCTGCCTCAGCGTTTATCACACCTTTCGATGGCGATTGTGTTTTGAATTCAGCAATCACCCCACTCGCACCTTCGGCCAGCAAAGCGGCTATCAGTGAGTTCGTCTTCCGCTTAAAATAAGGAGATTCCTTCAATTGCTCTAACGAAACTTTACTTTTTGCCTCAGCAATTTCGGTCCGTTTATGGTTGTTTATTTGATCGAGTATGTTCATATTCGGGTTGCGAGTTGCGAGATTCGGGTTGCGAGTTAAGCTGTAACTCGTAACCCGGACCCCGCAACAATTTTATACGTTCAATTCCATTAGTTTTTTAAATGCAGCCAATGCCTTTCCTGATTCTAATGATTCGGAGGCTTCGGCGACACAATCGGCAAGCGACCGTTCAGGATAAACACATTGAATTCCCAGCGCGGTATTGGCAATTACTACGTTTTTCTGTGCGTCGGTTGCTGTCATTTCCAAAACGCTTTTAAATATTTTTGCGGCATCGGCAACTGTTTCTCCGCCATAAAGCTCTTCCTGTTTAACCGGCGAAAATCCAAAATCAGCTGGAGAAAGGTTGTCTTCAGTTTGGTTCGACACAAAACGGGCATCGCCAGTCAGCGAAATTTCATCGTAACCATCCAAACTATGAATGATCAGGTAGTTTTGACCGCTTTCCCTGAAAACTTCGTGATATAAATCCATGACATCCAGATCGTAAACACCCACCATCTGATTTTTAGGGAACGACGGATTGATGATCGGTCCCATCATATTAAACAGGGTTTTCACCTTCAACGCTTTTCGAACCGAACCAACACTTTTCATGGCCGGATGAAACAGTGGGGCGTGGAAAAAGCAAATTCCTGCTTCTTCTACTTCGCGGCGCAATTTATCTGGTTTGTTGCTGAATTGATAACCAAAATACTCAAACATGTTCGACGATCCACTCACCGACGATAATCCATAGTTGCCATGCTTGGTTACTTTGATGCCTGCACCAGCCAGCACAAAAGCGCTCAACGTTGAAATGTTGAAGGTGTCTTTCCCGTCGCCCCCGGTACCCACCACGTCGATCGTATTGTACTCCGAAAGGTCGATGGCCACGCACAATTCGAGCAATGCCTGACGGAAACCGGCCAACTCTGCGGCGGTGATCCGGCGCATCCTGAAAACTGTCAGGAACGAAGCAATTTCGGCATCCGAAAATTGACCTTCGGCAATCCGCACCAGTATTTGGTGAGCCTCTTCTTTCATCAGGTTATTCCCTGCAAACAGGTAGTTTAATGTTTCTTTCATTTCCTAATATGTTGCGTGTTGCGAGTTTCGTGTTGCGGGGAAAAGAACTCGCAACTTGTAACTCATAACAATTAAAATTACTTCTTCAGCCAATTTGCAATCATCTGTTCGCCCAGTGGTGTTAAAACCGATTCGGGGTGAAACTGAACGCCTTCGACATCAAAAGTAGTATGTTTCATCGACATGATCAGTCCTTTGTCGTCGTAGCTGGTCACTGTTAAACACTCCGGAAGATCGGGTTCATTCACAATCCACGAATGGTATCGACCAACCGCGAAGGTTTCCGGAAGTCCTTCGAAAAGCACCGTTTCAACTTTGGTTTTATTTACCGGAGTAGCAATTCCGTGCAAAACGCGGTTCATGTTGGTGAGCGATCCGCCAAAAGCTTCGCCAATGGCCTGATGCCCGAGACACACGCCCAGCATACTTTTAGTCGGTGCAAATCTACGGATAATATCGAGCAACAATCCGGCTTCTTCTGGTATTCCGGGGCCCGGAGACAACACAATTTTATCGTATTGCTCCAGATCATCCAAAGCAATTTCATCGTTCCGGAACACATCAACCGGCAAACCCGATATTTTCTTGATGGCATGCACCAGATTGTACGTGAACGAATCGTAATTATCTATGACTACTATTTTCATGATTTTCTATGTTTCGGGTTACGGGATTCGAGTTGCGGGTAAACTAGAAACCCGTAACTCGTAACTCGCAACAATTTTTAGTTAATTTCTTTCGCAATTTCCAACGCTTTTTTCAAAGCTGCCAGTTTGTTATTCACTTCCTGAAGTTCGCTTTCTTCCTGCGAATCGGCGACTATACCGGCACCAGCCTGATAGTACAGTGTATTTCCCTTACTCAGAAACGACCGGATCATGATGGCATGGTTCAGGGAATTGTCGAATCCCAAATAGCCAATGCATCCGCCATAATAGCTGCGACGCTGGTTTTCGTAGGTGTCAATCAGTTGCATGGCACGGTGTTTTGGTGCTCCCGACAATGTTCCTGCAGGAAACGAATCACCCAAAACGGTGATCATGTTGGTGTTTTCGGGCAATTTACCTGAAACTTCAGACACCAAATGGATAACATGCGAAAAGTACTGAACCTGGCGGTAGCTGTCAACACGCACATCGCTGGCATTGCGGCTTAAATCGTTCCGTGCCAGATCAACCAGCATCACATGTTCTGCATTTTCTTTGGGGTCGGCACACAAACGTTCTGCCGAGCGGCGATCTTCATCGTCGTTCCCGGAGCGTTTAAAAGTACCGGCAATCGGGTTGATGATGGCGCGATCTTTCTTGATTCGCAGTTCCGCTTCCGGACTTGATCCGAAAATACGGTACGTTCCATAGTCGAAAAAGAACAAATAGGGAGAAGGATTAACCGAGCGCAAAGCTCTGTAAACATTAAACTCGTCGCCTTTAAACGGTTGCGAAAACTGGCGCGAAAGTACAATCTGAAAAACGTCGCCGCGGAAACAATGTTCCTTGCCTTTGCTCACCATGTATTTGTACTCTTCGTTGGTGATGTTCGAAACTTCCTCTCCAATGGTATCAAACTGGGTGGGAGAAAAAGTCAGGTTCCGGAGCAATGATTCAATTTGTCCGATTTCTTTGGTCTCACCTTCCATCAGGTTTTCGATCAGGTAAATCATGTCTTTGTGGTGATCGATGGCCACAATGTACTTGTAAAAACAGTACTTCACTTCCGGAACAGAATAGGCTTCTTTCTTTTCAGCAGTAATCTCGATTTTTTCGAAATATTTCACTGCGTCGTAGCTGATGTAGCCGAAAAGTCCGTTGGCTGGCAGGTTTTCGGTTTCGCCCGATAATTTAAACGACTTGAAAAAAGCGTCCAGTTGCTGATCGACCCGACATTCCGGAGAAATGGTTTTATTCAACTTTTCGCGGCCATTGTATTCGATGGTGATTTCGCCGCCATCGGCTGTAAAGCAGGCCATTGGCTTGATGCAGATGAACGAATAGGCATTTTCGTGCCCGTGATAATCGGAACTTTCAAGTAAAATTGAATTCGGGAATAAATCCCTGAATTTCAGGTAAACACTCACCGGAGTCAAGGTGTCGGCAAGGATCTTTTTTACGCTGACCTGTACATTAATTTCTTTCATGCGATATGTGGTTTTTTGTTGTAATCGTTGTATTTGTTGTCTTTGTTTTTGTTCTGAATTAGTTCTTTGCCTATCCGTCCGAAAGAGAATTTTTATTTGAATTTCATTTTCTCGCGGACGGCATTCTGTTCGTTTCATATCCCGGGGCTACACTCGTTCCTCGTTTACCCCAGGTTATTCAGATTTTGCCCCTTCAGGGCAACAAATGAAAAAGCGGCTTACCGTGTTCCGATAAGCCGCTTTTTTATTCATTTTATTGCAATGATAGCTACTTCCTTCCACGGTATTGCGAAAAGTTACTGTGCCACCACCAAATATTATTCATTGTCATCATCGTCTTTTGTTTAAAATAAAAAACCTGCTTTCACTATTTTGGAAGCAGGCCTTTGTATGGTTAAAAAATACCAATATGGCTATTACTTCCTGTTATTTGCAGAAAGACCCCACCACGGAAGCCATATTGTATTTGTATTTTGAATCATGTTTTTAAAATCTGCTGTAAAAAAATGAAATATATTCCTAAATAACAAGCCTTTTATCAAGATTGTTTACAGTTATTAATCGGAATAACAAAATTACCGTCTTAATCATCTCCATCACCGTTTTCTTAAGTTGAATTTTAAAGACTAAATTTCTTTACTTTGCTTACATATAAAAAAAACATTGGAAAAACTCCTACATACTGAAAAGGAATTAGTCACAAGGCTCAAAGAAGGCGATTCATTTGCCTTCGAGGTGCTTTTTTACAAATACCGGAACAAGGTTAAAGGGTTTGCCATTAAATTGGTTCCGGCACAAATTGATCCGGAAGAAATTGTGCAGGAAGTGTTTGTGAAACTATGGCTAAAAAAAGAGGCTGTAGATCCGGAGAAAGATTTCCAATCATACCTTTTCTCGATTGCAAAACACCTTGTTCTCGATCATCTGAAATCGGCTGTGAATCGAAAACTGTATTTTGTGGGTGAGCATTTTCAGCAGGACGTACTTGCTGACGAAAGTATCGAAAACTCAATTACTGAAGATGCTAAAGAAAAACTACAAAAGCTGATAAATGAAATTCCGGAGAGACGCAGGGAAATATTTCTTTTGAGCCGTTTCGAAGGAATGAGCTACAAACAAATTGCCGAAAGATTAAATATTTCAGAAAATACTGTAGATAGCCAGATCCGAAATGCACTTTCATTTCTTCGCAAAGAATTCAGAAAAATGGCAATTCTTGGGTTTTTATTTTTTACACAATAAACTCAGATTAAAATATAGTTGATACATTTGGACATTACGTATAGAATTAATATTTTTGACGTAAACAAAAAGAGATGGAAACAAAATTGACATTAAACTTCGATCAGGAAGTAATTGAAAAAGCCAAAGAATTTGCAGCGGCCAACAATATCAGCCTTTCACGACTGACTGAATTTCTTTACCGTCAGATTACATCGGGCAACTATAAAACCATCGAAGATTTTCCTGTTTCGGAATGGGTTAACCAGGTTGCAGAAGGGGAAGCCACTTATAAAAGGCGCTCAAGAAAAGAACTGAAGGATGAATACTTCAGTCAGGCCAGATGAGACTTTTTATTGATGCAAATATATTGGTCGCCACTTTAAACAAGGAATATCCATTGTTTACATGGTCGTCGCGCATACTAAGCCTTCAGGGAAAGCAGAACATCGAGCTTTTCACCTCACCGCTTTGTCTTGCCATTGCTTTCTATTTTTCGAGCAAAAAAAGTGGTGAAAAAATGGCAAGAAAAAAAATAGAAATGCTCCTTCAGCATATCGGCATAACCACCATCAATCAAAACACTACAGATCAAGCTATTAAAAATAAATTGATCCACGACTTTGAGGATGGAATGGAATATTATTCCGCCATTCAAAACAAGTGCAATTGCATCATTACTGAAAATCAAAAAGACTTCTATTTTAGTGAGATAGAAGTGATTGGATGCGAGGCTTTTCTTTTGAACCTTCAACGCAAATAGTATACTTTCTAACACTAATAGTTGGCAGTGGTCAGTCGCAGTTGGCAGTAACCCCAACTGAATACTGGATCACTGAGACTGAACACTGAGACTGTTTACTGCGACTGTTTACTGCGACTGATCACTTTTTCCATTATCTGAACACTTTTTTTTCAAAACCCCTTCACGGAAATCCGCAACTCGCTCGTATTACTTTCAAATCACTAAAAATGACTGAAAGAATTATCAATATAGCAAACAGGTTTCTGGCAGAAAAGGAATGCTCCATTCAGGAACTAACTGAATTAAAAAGATGGCTTTCTGATCCTAAGACTCAAACAGAAGTTGAAGGTTGGCTTGCTCAAAATTGGGCGACCTCTGCCGAAGTTGATTCAAATACCTTGATCGAAACCGTCTTCACCCAAATTCAGGAATATCAGAAAGAACATCACATGAAGTCCCGGTTTTCAGTTTCAAGAATGCTGAAAGTCTATCAAAAAATTGCCGCATTTCTTTTGATTCCAATCATCGGACTGGGAATTCTGTATTGGGTAAGCCAGGCAGATCAGCCGGCAGATCAATATACTGAAACCATTGCGCCACGCGGACAAAAGTCGCAAATCGTATTGGCCGACGGTACCAAAGTGTGGCTGAACTCGGATACGAAAATCAGGTATCCTGGCAATTTCAGTAAAAACCAGCGCGATATTTATTTGGATGGAGAAGCTTTTTTTGAAGTCAGCAAAAATGAGCGCCAGCCTTTTGTGGTGCATACTTCAGGAGTAAATGTGAAAGTATTGGGAACCAAATTTAACGTGAAAGCATATTCCGACGAAAATCAGATAGAAACTTCGCTGTTCGAAGGAAAAGTAAATCTGTTAATGACGAACTCATCTGACGAAACAATTGAAAAGGAAGTAAAACCCGGACAGTCGTTCGTTTATTTGAAAACTGATCGTCAGTTGGTACTCAACCGCTTTCCGCAGGATGAAATTAACGGCTGGAAAAAAAACCAACTCCTTTTTAAAGACGACACTTTTGGCAAACTGGTTAGGAAAATAGAGCGGTGGTACAATGTAGAGTTGGTTTACGATGAAAAACTGTTTAACGACCGTAGGTTAACTGTCGAATTGTTTGAAGGCGAGCGCCTGGAACGATTGATGGATATACTAAGTCTGGCCCTGTTGGTCGATTATAAATACGATAAAGAGAAAATAATTTTAACGCCAAAACAAAAAAATATGCAGAAAAAATAAAGAGCGATAATTGGTCGAAGAATTACCGCTCTTTCAAATGTCAAACCTTAGTTTAACACGTAACACGTCAAATTTATGAAAAAAAACAGAACATGTTTGTTCAGGGATTTTTTTATCCCCGAACGAAAGTATTTACTCATTATGAAACTAACTTTCTTGTTACTTCTTTTGGGGCTGATGTCTTTTGCTTCAGTTACCTACTCGCAGGCAACCAGGTTGTCGTTTGAGTCGAAAAATGCCACCATCGAGAGTGTCTTCAAGAAAATTGAATCACTGTCGGAGTTTAAATTTGCCTACAACAGCACCAAACTGGATGTTGAAAAAATTATCTCCTTAAAAGTTGACAACCAGACTATCAATGCTATTCTGGACAAAATTCTCGGAGCAGCCGATTTGCAGTATAAAATTGTTGACCGGTATATAATTATTACCGACGAAAATGTCATAAATGACAATTTACTTGAAAATATCGGGCAGCAGCAGAAATCCATATCCGGGAAAGTTACTGATTCCAATGGAGGTTCATTACCCGGTGTTTCTGTGGTTGTAAAAGGAACAACCAATGGCACAATTACCGATGCCAATGGAAACTATTCAATTTCGAATATTCCTGAAAACGCAATACTGCATTTTTCGTTTGTTGGAATGAAAGGGCAGGAAATTGTCGTTGGAAATAAAACCAGTATCAATGTAACGATGGAAGAAGAGACCGTTGGCATTGATGAAGTTGTAGCAATTGGTTATGGTACATCAAAAAAGAGCGATTTGACTGGTGCTGTTGCTTCTGTTACAGCCAATAATCTGAAAGAAAGAGCAGTTACATCTTTTGGGGAAGCACTGATTGGTCAAGTTGCAGGGGTGCAAATCCAACAGATAAACGGTGCGCCAGGAGGAGAAGGTTTATCTATCAGAGTTAGAGGTACGGGATCAATTACACAATCAAATGAACCTCTATATGTCGTCGATGGCTATCCAATGGAAGGTGGTGCCTTTCGATTGTTAAATCCTTCGGACATAGAAAGTATTCAGGTATTGAAAGATGCTTCTTCAACTGCTATTTATGGATCAAGGGGAGCTAGCGGAGTCGTCATCATCACTACAAAGAAAGGGAAATCAGGTGCACCTTTAATTAATTTCAATATGTATGCTGGTGTACAACAACGGGAAAAAACGGTGGATATGATGAACCGCGATCAGTATGTGGAATGGTTTAACGATGGTAGAAACCAGGCATGGTTAGATGCATCAATCATTTCTGCAGATCCCAATAAATCGCCACATAGCATAAGCGATCCCAACAGTCGAAGAAAATTATATCCAAGTGCGAATACACAGTATTTAATTCCGGATGGAACTTCAGGTTCGCTTTACAATTTTTTAGATCCGGCTTCTGTTGCACAAATGCCCGACAATAATTGGCAGGAACTGCTATTCAGAAATGCAAAAATGCAGCAATATGAACTTTCATTAAGTGGTGGGACTGAAAAAACACAATATACATTTTCAGCCAGTTATATGCAGCAGGATGGAATCTCAATCAATACAGATTACGATCGTTTCAATTTCAGAACCAGTCTATCTTCGCAAATAAACGATCGTATTCACATAGGTATGAATATGAATGCATATTTTTCAAATAGCAACGAACAAGCCAATGGTAAAGATGCGCCAATTATGTATGCACTGAATTTACCTCCGATTTATCCCCTGAAAAATTCTGACGGAACTTATGGTTCTATGGTAAGAAATCCTGAAATTCTTGCCGGAGATGTAGCCAATCCAATAGGTATTGCTGAACAAATTTATGATTTCCGCCGAAGAAATGGATGGATGGGGATTTTGTTCGCGGAATGGGAAATTATAGACAATTTAAACTATAAAGTAAGCGTAAATGGAGGAGTACAGGAAAATAATAAAAAGCGATATCAACCTTCCTTTGTCGATCTTGATGGATCGAAAGCACCACGGCCAGCACAAGGCACTGTTGAAAGTTGGACTGATATTGATTGGGTAATAGAACAGACTGTAACCTATCAGAAAACTTTTGCAGAAAAACATAACCTGACAGCTTTGGCTGGATACACAACTCAAAAGCATTCCTACGATCATGGTTTTGGTGAAGCCCGTGGATTCCCTAATGACAATATATATACACTAAACGCTGGAACGATGTATCAACTGACAAGCGATCTATCGGAATATTCGATGATTTCTTATTTGTCGCGTATTAATTATGCTTATGACAACAAATACTTATTTACGGCAACTTTCCGCACCGATGGATCTTCCCGTTTTGGACAAAACAACAAGTGGGGATCATTTCCTTCAGCATCAATAGGATGGAGAGTCAGTCAGGAGAATTTCATGAAGAATGTTCAGACCATAAATGACTTGAAGATTCGTGCCAGCTATGGGATTGTAGGGAATAACCGTATTGGGAATTATTCATCAATCGGTTTGCTGGGTACGGGATTCTATCCAACAGGTGATGCATTGCAAAATACTGTGAACCCAAGCACAATGTCAAATAGTAATCTGGGATGGGAAAAAACAAAACAATTGAATTTTGGCTTCGACATGGGATTATTTGAAAACAGGATTCGCCTGGAAGCTGATTTTTATGACAGCCAATCTTTAGAACTATTACTTAATGTTCCGGTTCCAAGTATAACCGGCTATTCGAACCAAATGCAGAATGTGGGGAAAGTACAGAATCGCGGTATGGAATTTCTGTTGTCAACCAGAAATTTAGTCAATGAATTTAAATGGTCGAGCGATTTCAACATCTCGTTCAATAAAAACGAAGTATTGGAGGTTGGACCTGATGGACGTCCTATTTTTGGAAGTGCACCCAATGCAAATAACGCATTCATTACAAAGCCAGGTTATCCGATTGCTTCTTTCTATGGCTATGTTTATCAAGGTGTATTTTTGAATCAGGATGAACTGGATAAATATCCTCATCTTCCGATTGATAAAGTTGGCGATGGGCGTTATCTGGATGTAAATAAGGATGAAAAGATGGATCAGAACGATAAGGACATCATTGGTGACAATAATCCGACTTTTACTGCTGGATTCAACAATAATTTTTCTTACAAAAATTTCACTCTTGGAGTGCAATTTACCGGAGTTTACGGTACTCAATTATTCAGTTTTTTTAAACGTATGATAGGTATCTATCATGGCGACAGAAACGGAATGATAGAGCAACTTGGACGCTGGCATTCTGTTGATGAACCTGGAGATGGAATCCATTTTCGGCCTACACGAACTCCTTCCGGATGGCAGAGAGATCCTTCTTCTGCATGGGTAACCGATGCATCATATTTGCGGTTACGAAATCTTTCTCTTGCTTATGATTTTGATTCAAATAAGATACAAAACTTAAGAATGAAAGGATTGCGCTTATATTTAACAGGACAGAATCTTTTTACTTTAACCAAGTACCCGGGCTACGATCCAGACACAAGCAGCCAGGGAGATGGATTATCAAAAGGAGGAGATTACCTCGGATATCCTGTAGCCAGATCGGTGATTTTCGGAGTTAATGTTACATTCTAAATTTTTATAAAATGAAAAAGATATTCATATTTCTAACAGGAATGATTTTGCTGGTATCCTGCAACCAGGAATTTATCGACTTAAATCCACCTTCAAGCCTCAATTCTGAAGGATTCTATAAAACGCAAGCTGATATGAACCAAGCGGTTTTATCCGCCTATGGCAACTTACGTTCTGTTTACAACAGTACTTTTATTAACATCGGTGAAATTCGTTCTGACAATACAACTTATTCATGGTTGGCTGGTAATCCTGCAAATGAAAAGGGAATTGACGACTTCGCTTCACCCTTATTGCCAGAAAACGGTTTTCCAACAGATTGTTGGAATAATTGCTATAATGTTATCATGCGTGCGAATATTGTCATTGGAAGAGTTGATCAAGCCACCTTTACCAATGAAAATTTAAAAAACCAATATAAAGCAGAGGCAAAATTCATAAGGGCATTGATGTACTTCTGGTTAAACAGAACGTTTGGCGGAGTTGCACTCAACGGTCAAATGTTAGGCGTAATAAAGGTTGACAAGGAGATTTCACAAGTAGAAGCCTATGAACTTGAACGAGCCTCACTTCAGGAAATTTATGATTTGATTGTTGAAGACTTGAAATTTGCAGAGCAAAATCTTCCCGATACTTATGGTGCAACCGATAACGGTCGTGTTACAAAAGGCGGAGCTAAGGGATTATTAGGAAAAGTTTATATGACTATGGCCGGATTGCCGTTGAATAAGGGTAATGAGTATTATAATCTTGCCAGTCAAAAATTCATGGAAGTCATAAACGATTCTAAATATTCATTGGTGACGAGTTATAAAGATTTGTTTGACGTAACAAAAAAGAACAGCAAAGAATCCTTATTTGAAGTTCAGTATAAAAAGGGAAGTCCGAATGGTGCGACTGGAAGCCCATGGAATAATAATTTTGCACCTCGTTTCTCTGATAAGGAAGTTGTTCTTGTTGGTGATAAAAGTGGGGTAAATGCTCCTACCGGAGATATGTCAAAAGCATACGAACCTGCCGACCCAAGAAAATATATTTCGATGCGTGATGGTTGGAAAAACGCAAAAACCGGAGCCTTTGAAAACGATAAATATGTTGTTAAATATTATGATATTGCAACTAGCGGAACCGATAATGGTAATAATTGGATTGAACTTCGGTTGGCAGACATTTACCTTATGCATGCTGAAGCCTTGGTTCGCACCAACGGTGACAAATCTGCTGCATTATCATATTTAAACAAAATTCGTCAACGGGCGCGCAATACCACAGGTGATCCAAATATTACAAAGCCTGCCGATCTTTTAAAAGATTATTTGCTTAGTGATTTCACTACTGATCAAGCTTTTTTGTTTGCAATTGAGAAAGAGCGACGCGTTGAGCTGGCTTTTGAAAATCATCGCTGGTTCGATTTGGTTAGAACCGGGCGTGCAAAAGACGTAATGAAAGCTGAACAGGCTGCTGATGGTTACGGTACTTTTGTTTGGAGTGACGATATGCAAATCTACCCAATCCCGATGACTGTCATGCAGTCAAATCCTGGTAAAATCATTCAAAACAAAGGATATACACAATTGTAACGGCAATAACCGGATGCTTTCTTTCTTTAGATGAGCATCCGGTTTTTGTTACTAAACTCATCGTATTATGAAAAGTAAAACACTAATTGTCTTTATTTGCTTTGTTTGCAGTATAAATTTTGTCTCAGCACAGTTGCCCAAGTTAAGTCCAAAAGAGATTAAAAAGGGTTGGACCTTAATTTTTGACGGAAAATCAATCGATGGCTGGAAAAAGGCTGATGGACAAAGTTTTCCATCAAAAGGGTGGAAAATTGAAAACGGAGTAATATCAGTTGACCCATCAAATGGTCGGGGTGGTGATATTGTTACAGAGCAGGAATATTCAGATTTCGAGCTTTCTCTTGAATTTAGGATTGCTGAAGGAGCCAATAGCGGGATTAAATATTTTGTGCTAAAAAATTCCTCTTTAGGCTGCGAATTCCAAATTCTCGATGATGAAAAGCACCCGGATGCCAAGCTTGGTAAGGACGGAAACCGTTTGCAAGGTGGCCTTTATGATTTGATCGCACCGGTAAAAGATAAAAAAAACATGCCTTCAGGACAATGGAATCAGGCTCGTATTGTTTCGAAAGGGAAACATGTAGAACATTGGCTCAATGGGAAGAAGGTTGTGGAATATGAACGCAACAGCGATCAATTCAATAAGTTGGTATCTGAAAGTAAATATAAAAATGAAAAAGGATTTGCTGAAGTAGAAAAAGCCCCGATTCTTTTGCAGGATCATGGAGATGTTGTTTCCTTCAGAAGTATTAAAATCAGAAAATTATAAACAAATACAATGGATAACAGACGTGATTTTATGAAGAAAGTTGCTGTAACTTCAGCTGGCCTCGCTATTGGCGGAACCGCCTTTGGATTTAGTGCAAAAAGTTACAAAAACATCATTGGAGCAAATGACAGGATTCATGTTGCAGCCATTGGCTTAAACGGCCGCGGAAACAGCATGGTTGGGACTATCGCCAAACAGAAAAATACAGAGGTGTCATGTGTTTGCGATGTTGATTCAAGAACAATGCCTAAAGCAATCAATTCGGTACTAAAAGCTGGGCAGACAACTACACCAAAGTCAGAAGGCGATTGTCGCAAAGTATTGGAAGACAAATCAATAGACGCGATATACATTGCGACTCCTGATCATTGGCATGCACCACTCACTATTATGGGTTGTCAGGCCGGAAAGCATGTGTATGTTGAAAAACCATTATCTCATAATCCGAGAGAAGGCGAAATGGCTATTGCTGCTGCACGAAAATATGACCGCGTTGTACAGATGGGAGCACAACGTCGTTCGGCACCAATACTTACACAAGGAATCGAACAATTGCATAATGGAATTATCGGCCGTGTTTATCTGGCAAAAACCTGGTACACGAATAAACGCAAATCATTGTTTCTGAAACCCGGAACCGTACCTTCCTGGCTCGACTATGAACTGTGGCAAGGTCCTGCGCCACGTGCTACTTATCAGGAAGAATTGATTCACTATAATTGGCATTGGTTATGGAATTATGGTACTGGCGAAGCCTTGAATAATGGAACACATGAAGTTGATGTTGCCCGCTGGGGGCTAGGCGTAGAGTTCCCAACCCGGGTGACTTCGGTGGGAGGTAGATACCATTACAAAGACGACTGGGAAACTCCCGATACTCAAATAATAACCATGGATTATCCTGGACGTGTCTCATTGATGTGGGAATGCAGGAGTTCGAATGGAAGAGCCATTGAAGGTGCAGATCGTGGCATTATTTTCTACGGTGAAAAAGGAAGCTTAGATACCGGTGGAGATAGTTATAAGGTGTATGACAATGATGGCAAGCTGATTAACGAAGTAAAATCGCTTATTGAAGAAAGTGCTCTTGATGGCCGTAATACTGCCAGCCCGAGTTTAGGAATGGATAGCCTTCATGTTGCCGACTTTTTAGATGCAATAAGAAATAACCGACGTCCAAACTGTGATGTTGAATTAGGACATAAGAGCATAACCGCGATGCAATTGGGAAATATTTCCTGGCGCGTAGGACGTGATCTTAAAATAGATCCCAAAAATGGTCACATTATCGGCGACTCTGAAGCCCAAAAACTATGGGGACGTGAATACGAGAAAGGATGGGAACCGAAAATTTAAGTTATTCTACTGTTAGAAAAAAACAAGACCTACCTGGGAATGGAAAGTTTCCAATGTATTTGGAGTAAATACCAAAGTACGTATCTGATTTTAATTTGGCAGATTTGTTTAATCTGTTTTTGAGTTGCTTATTTTAATAATCTAAATTAAAACAATTCTTTGAAGATGCTTAAATCGGGAACTAATTTATTTCGAGCCACAGTGTCAATTAGTATTGGCTTTTTATTAATCTCATGCTTTTTTCAAAAAGAGAATTCTTCTTTCAGGGAATCCAACACTTTATCAAAAAAAGAAATCAAAGCTGGTTGGACGCTTCTTTGGGATGGGAAATCTTTTAACGGGTGGAAAGGTATTTACAAAGATGATTTTCCTGTTCAAGGCTGGGTTATTGAAAACGGAGAACTGATATGCCTTGGAAATGAAATGCCAGACTCTTTGAAAGGAGGTGATATTATTACCATTAAGAAATATGGAAGTTTTGAATTAGCATGTCAATTCAAAATCTCGGACAAAGGGAATAGTGGGATTAAATATTTTGTCAATGAGTCACTTAAAGCATCTCCTGGTCATGGTCTTGGATTAGAGTATGCAATTTTGGATAACGAAAATTGGCCTTATGACAAACCGGATTACAGCAGAACTTGCGGTTCGTTATATGATTTAGTGCGGGCACCTCAAAACGTAAAAGTTCAGCCGAAGGGAGAGTGGAACGAAGCTCTGATTATTGTTGATGGAAATCACATTGAACACTGGCTAAATGGGATAAAATCTGTTGAAATCGAAAAAAGCAGTGAACGATACTATCAACTTTTAGCCAAAAGTAAATATGCAAACTTAAAAAGATGGGGTGAGTTTCAGGATGGTCATATATTATTGCAGGATGAAGGACCGAGAACTTCTTTTCGTAACATTAAAATAAGAGAAATTAACAAGTGACGTAGCAGTTTTTCTTAACCCACTGAATTATATCATATCTGAAGGCAGCAAAAAAAGCGGGTATTAAGCACTATTACATTGAAGATGAAAGTCCGGATTATTCCAAACAGGTACCTCAGACAATGACATATCTGAAAAGTTTGACTTATTAAAGTTCAGGAACGAATATTTCCAAATAATTTTTTGCCAGACTTGTTCTATTCAAAGTCAAAGATAGAAACGGCGTTAATTTTACCCCTTTGCCAGCGATAGCAAGGGGGTTTTCTTTAATTTTATGCGATATTCGTGCAATATTCAAACGCATAAACACTTATAATGAAGACTACAACAACCATTTTGCTTATTGCTGTTTTTGGAGCGATCCTCCTGACTGGTTGCAGCAAAGATGGAACTTCACAGAATCCACCAACAGACACAAGTGTTTTTGCCAAAGGTGCCGACATCAGCTGGTTGCCGCAAATGGAAGCTACTGGCTACAAATTTTACAACAACAACGGCGTTGAGGAAGATTGCTTTAAAATCCTGAAAGATCACGGAATTAATTCCATCCGGCTGCGAACATTTGTAAATCCGTCGAACGACAAGGCCAGCGGACATTGCAGCAAGGACGAAACGGTTGCATTGGCCGTGCGTGCACAAAAGTGGGGAATGAAGGTGATGATTAACTTTCATTACAGCGATACCTGGGCAGATCCGGGACATCAAAGAAAGCCAAAAGCATGGGAAGGTCACGATTTTCCGACTTTGCTTTCTGACCTTTACGATTATACTTTTGACGTGATGACAGCTTTGAAAACTGCCGGAGTTACTCCCGAATGGGTTCAGGTTGGAAATGAAATTCCCGGAGGTATGCTTTATCCCGAAGGAAGCACCTCGAACTGGCCGCAACTGGTGCAACTCATCAACAAAGGTTACGACGCCGTTAAAGCCGTTAGTCCTGAATCAAAAGTAATTCTGCATGTCGATCAGGGAAATAACAATGGTCGTTTCCGTTGGTGGTTCGATGCTGCCAGGTCACATGGCGCAAAATACGATGTAATTGGCTTATCCTATTATCCTTTCTGGCTCGAAGGAAAACCTGATTATACCTTGTCGATTGACGATTTGGCGAATAACATGAACGATATGGTTGCCCGCTACGGAAAAGAAGTGATGGTGGTTGAAGTGGGCGGAGAGGATATAAAAGTGCAGAATACTTACGATATGTTGGTTGCAGTTTTAAAGAAGGTAAAGGACGTTCCGGAGAAAAAAGGGACGGGTGTATTTTACTGGGAACCGCAGGGAGCCAGAAGCTGGAGCCGCTATGCCCTCAGCGCCTGGGGCGACGATGGAAAACCAACCAGAGCAATGGACGCGTTTTTAGAAGAATGAATCTCCAAGGGATGCACATAGTTATAGCATTGGAACAATAATGATGACAACACAACCCCTAGGGTAGGATAAAAATTCAACTTTCTAATTGTTTTTGTTCGTTCAAAAAGGTTTTTCGGTAGTGGCAAGACCTGTCAGCGTCTGGAAGACCTGACAGCGTCAGAAGTGGGTATTTCAACTATTCTGGTGATAGCCGGTAAAATTCCGGGAATTGTAAAAGTGAAAGCCTCTTTTGAAGGGCTAGCTTCAGGAGAAATTATTATAACTTTGCGATAAATGAGAAAAAAATCAATTTTGACAATTACTTTGGCAAGTCTGATACTATTTGGAGTAGGTTGCCAAAAAGGAACTGTGAAATCGGATAAGGTTTTATGGTATAATCAGCCAGCTGCCAACTGGAACGAAGCATTGCCAATTGGCAACGGACGGATGGGAGCCATGATCTTTGGCGGAATTACCGATGAACATTTGCAGCTAAACGAGAATACTTTGTACAGCGGCGAACCGTCGCAGAGTTACAAAAATGTGAATATTACCGGCGATTTCGACAAGGTAACCGGGCTTTTGCGCGATCAGAATAATGCCGAAGCCGATGAGTACATCCGGAAAAACTGGCTCGGGCGGCTTCATGCCAATTACCAGCCGTTGGGCGACCTGTTTTTCAAGATGAATCATCCCGAAACAGTGACCAATTACCGTCGCGAACTCGACATTGCCCATTCCGTATCCAGTGTTTCCTACGAAGTTGAAAGCGTAAAATACACCCGCGAAATGTTCGCATCTCATCCGGATAGTGTGATTGTCCTGAAATTTACAGCATCAAAACCAGTTCTCGATTTGGTTGCATCACTGGCATCGGTTCATCCAACCGCAAAATCCGCCGTTAAAAATGGAGTGCTCCTGATAAAAGGGCAGGCTCCGGGATACAGCCAGAGACGAACTCTTGAGCAGATCGAACAACGGGGAGAAACTCACCGGCATCCTGAACTGTTTGATGACAAAGGGAAACGGAAATTCGAAAAACAAAATTTATATGGTGACGAGATTGATGGTTTGGGAACCTTTTTTGAAGCCCAACTTAAAGCAAATCTGAAAGATGGTGAACTTGAAACCGACAGCAATACCATTCACATTAAAAACAGCAGCGAAGTTGTATTCGTTCTGTCAGCGGCAACAAGTTTCAACGGATTCGATAAAAGTCCGTCAAAAGAAGGCCTCGATCCCAACCAAATTGCCGCTAGAATTCTGGAAAAAGCTGCTTCCAAATC
Organism: Bacteroidota bacterium; assembly: GCA_023251435.1. Lineage (GTDB taxonomy): Bacteria > Bacteroidota > Bacteroidia > Bacteroidales > Prolixibacteraceae > Aquipluma. The sequence goes on along the minus strand of JAHEYU010000027.1, from coordinate 30,976 downwards.
GTTTGACGACCTGAAGAAAACGCACGAAAGCGATTATAAAAACCTGTTCGACAGGGTTTCCCTTGATTTGGCCAGTGAGATAAAACATGACACCATTCCGACAGACCAACGCATTGTAAATTTTGCTCAAAACAATGATCCTGATTTGGTTGAGTTACTTTTCCATTACGGACGTTACCTGATGATTTCTGGATCGAGGAAAGGTGGCCAACCCCTGAATCTGCAAGGCATCTGGAACGATTTGGTGATCCCGCCATGGAATAGTGGATACACGATCAACATCAATACCGAAATGAATTACTGGCCGGCAGAAGTAACCAATCTGGCCGAATGTCAGGAACCTTTGTTCCGGATGATCAGGGAAATGGCGGTAACCGGAAGAGAAACAGCTAAACTCATGTATAACCGGCGGGGATGGGTGGCGCACCACAATGTATCCATCTGGCGCGAAACCTTTCCAAATGATGGCAGTCCTGGTGCTTCCTTCTGGAACATGTCGCCCGGCTGGCTGCTCAGTCATACATGGGAGCATTACTTATTTTCAGGTGATATCGAATTCCTTAAAAACGAAGCCTATCCGCTGATGCGGGAAGCAGCCATGTTTTATTCCGACTGGTTGATAGAAGACAATGATGGATTTTTGGTAACTGCAGCCAACAATTCTCCGGAAAATGCATTTTTAAATGCAAAAGGAGAAAGGGCGCAGGTTAGCTCGGGGCCAACAATGGATATGGCGATTGTGAGGGAGCTGTTTACACGGACTATCGAATCTGCAAAAATGTTACAAACTGATCCTGAATTGGTAGCCGAACTCAGCGAAAAATTATCAAAAATGGCACCCTATAAGATTGGTTCGAAAGGTCAACTTCAGGAATGGCAACAGGATTATGCAGAGCCGGAACCCAAACACCGGCATATTTCGCATCTGTATGGACTTCATCCCGGAAATCAAATCAGCAACGAAACTTCTCCTGAATTATACCGGGCGGCGAAACAAACTTTACTGTTAAGGGGCGATGAAGCAACCGGCTGGTCGATGGGTTGGAAGATAAACATGTGGGCCCGATTACTGGATGGGAACCATGCCTACACGATAATTCAAAACCTGTTTAAACCGGTTGGTTTTGGAGAGATAAAATATTCCGGCGGAGGTTTGTATAAGAATCTGTTCGATGCTCACCCACCCTTCCAGATTGACGGAAATTTCGGATTTACTGCAGGAGTTGCAGAAATGCTGGTTCAGAGCCACAACGGTTACATTCATTTGCTTCCGGCCCTACCCGAAGCCTGGCCTTCGGGCGAAGTGAAGGGATTAGTTGCCCGTGGCGGTTTTGTGATTGATTTGAAATGGAGCGAAGGCAAAATACAAAAACTAACCGTTCATTCCAGATTGGGCGGCAATTACCGGTTTAAAGTTCCTGAAGAAATGACTTGCAAGGAAGCTGATCTTTCTGATTCTTCGGTTGAAAACGGCAATCAATTGTTACAACAACCAATCAAGGTTCCATTTGTAAATATTTCAGGAGCAAAGCTTACTGACATGCAAATTGCTTCCGGAAAAACATACCAATTGGGAACTGTTGCCGGAAAAACCTATCATTTTGAAAGTGGAAAATAATTTACCAGATCACCGCGTTTCGAGAATGATTTCGTCCAGCGACCTTTTCGGAACGTGGTGAACCTGATTTTCGTCGCGCCAGTATTTGATGTCACCATTTTTTATTTCGTCCAGAACCACTGTTTCTTTGGGTTTTCCGAGGGCCAAAACCTGAATTATTTCGAATTGTTCCGACAGATTCAAGAGTTCGCGGAGTTTGTTCCGGTTAACAGAGTGAATGATGCAGCCGCCAAATCCTGCTTCTACAGCGCCAAGCAAAATACTTTGGGCTGCAATTCCATCGTCGCACAAATAATTTCCTGAAATCAAGGTATCGTGCAGCATCACAATGTATGCCGATGGACGCTCACCTTCTTCGGGCCCGTGCCAATAAGAGAGATAACCGGCCCATGCCAGCAATTCAAAAATTTCGGAGTTGAGCGACTCATCAGTACTCACAATATATTTTAAAGCCTGGGCGTTTCGGGCCGAAGCCGAACACCGCGCCAAATCAATCCAATCGATTAACTGTTGTTTTTCAATACGTTCCGACTGATAAAATCGTCTATAGCTGCGGTTTTTCAGGATAAGATCTTTTAGCATGGCTTTTGGGTTTAAATTCAGGCTAAAAATAAACAATTTTTGTATGTTTGCATACCAGAACAGACCACTTTAAAATTTGTATTGCATGGACAGTAAGTTTCATTTTGAAATAAATCCCCAATCCAATTTGTTGAAATTTCAGCAGCTGATTGACTCGGTAAACGAAGCCATCAGCCGAAACCTGCTTCAAATTGGCGACATTTTGCCTTCGGTAAACCAGCTTTGCAAAGAAAGCTCCCTGTCGCGCGATACGGTTTTTAAAGCGTATGCAGAACTCAAGAATCGCGGTGTGATTGAATCGGTGCCGAATCGTGGGTATTTTGTGGCCAAAGCAGTCACCAAAGTTTTTCTGTTTCTGGATACTTTCAAGGCCTACAAAGAAGTTTTATACGGTTCGTTTCTGGATAATCTGCCTGAAACGATTGCCATTGACCTTCATTTTCACCATTACAACATCGACGATTTCGAGAAAATCATCAAGGAAAGCCTGGGCAAATACACCAAGTACATTATCATGAATTTCGACCATGAAAGAGTTCCTGAAATTACCCGCCAGATTCCTGCCAATAAACTGCTGGTGATCGATTGGAACGTACATGAACTGGAAGGCGCATCGTCCATTTCACAGGATTTTGGACAGTCACTTTACGATACGCTCGAAAGTGGGCTCGACCTCATCCGGAAATACCAGAAATTTATATACCTGTATCCATCATTTACTTATCATCCAAAGGTTTCCATCAAGTATTTCGAAAAATTCTGTTCCGACTATAAGATCAATCATAAAACTTTGTACGATCTGAAAAAATTTGACCTACAAAAGGGCGAACTTTATTTGCTGGTGAGCGACCGCACATTGGCCAAATTTCTGGATCATTGCGAACAAAAGAATCTCGTTCCGGGGCAGGATGTGGGTGTTATTTCGTACAATGAGACACCTATGAAAAAGTATGTCAAGGATGGTATTACCGTTATTTCGACTGACTTTGAGCTTATGGGTAAAAAAATTGCCGATTTTGTGATTACCGGGGAAAAGACAAATTTGGTTATACCCTCCAAACTTACTGTTCGTAAATCGCTATAATTAATGTTTTAAAACAGCAAAGCTAATTTTGAGAATGGGTTTTGAAGCCCTAGTTTTGTCAAGCATACCAGAACAGAACGGACGGAGGAAAAACCCTTCTTGACAAGGGAAATTTTGGATATTGAGTATTGGTTATTGGTTATTGGGACTTTTTTTAATATCCAATGTAGAATATCCAATACACAATAATCAAAAAAAGGACAACTTTAAACTTTTGACTTTAAACTTTAAACTTATTCAATATGTATTTATTAGGATTCGACATAGGTAGTTCTTCGGTAAAAGCCTCCTTGATCGATGGCCAATCAGGCGATTGTGTGGCATCGGCTTTTTACCCCAAGCAGGAAATGAAAATTACAGCCGTTCAGGCAGGATGGGCAGAACAGGAACCAGAACAATGGTGGGCCAACCTGAAACTGGCTTTGGCCGATGTGCTTGCTCAATCGAAAGTTGATCCAAAAGCAATCGACTCCATCGGTATCTCTTACCAAATGCACGGTTTGGTGGTGGTTGATAAAGACCATAACGTATTACGACCTTCAATTATATGGTGCGATAGCCGCGCTGCCGAATTTGGAAACAAAGCATTTGCTGAAATCGGCGAAGAAAAATGTCTGGCCAACCTGCTTAATTCACCCGGAAACTTTACCGCTTCTAAATTGAAATGGGTGAAAGACAACGAGCCTGCGCTGTACGCCAAAATCGACAAAATCATGTTGCCGGGCGATTACATTGCCATGAAACTTTCAGGCGAAATTAAAACAACAGCCAGCGGTTTGTCGGAAGGAATTCTCTGGAATTTCAAAGAAAATGCAGTGGCCGACATGTTGCTGGATTATTATGGATTTGAAAAATCATTCATTCCTGAAATCGTCCCAACTTTCTCTGTTCAGGGCGTTGTGAATGCCAAAGCTGCTGCCGAATTGGGATTGGCCGAAGGAACAAAAATCAGCTACCGCGCAGGCGATCAGCCAAACAATGCACTTTCACTGAATGTGCTGAATCCGGGCGAAATTGCCACCACAGCCGGAACTTCAGGAGTTGTTTACGGCGTTAGCGGCGAGGTGAAATACGATCCGTATTCAAGGGTAAATACGTTTGCACACGTTAACCACACTTCAGAAGCCAACCGTTTGGGCGTTTTGCTCTGCATCAATGGTACCGGAATTTTAAATTCATGGCTAAATAAATACGTCGGCAACAAAGCTTTCTCGTACGAAGAAATGAACCAGAAAGCTGCCGAAGTGGCCATTGGTTCTGAAGGTGTAAGCATTCTGCCTTTCGGAAATGGTGCCGAACGTGTTCTCCGGAATAAAAATATTGGCGCACAAATTTCAGGATTGGGATTTAATACCCACACTGATGCTCATTTGTTCCGTGCAGCCCAGGAAGGAATCGTTTTCTCATTCAAGTACGGTATGGAAATTATGGAAGAAATTGGCATCAAAGCGCAGGTCATCCGCGCCGGAAAAGCCAATATGTTCCTCAGCCCGATCTTCCGCGAAACGCTGGCGGGAGTTTCAGGAGCAACCATCGAATTGTACAATACCGATGGTTCGGTAGGTGCAGCACGTGGTGCCGGAATCGGGTCGGGTTACTATGCTTCGGCCAAAGAAGCATTTGCCAGCCTGAAAAAACTGGATACGGTTTCTCCGGATGCAAGCAAAAAAGCAGAATACGAAGCAGCTTACCAAAACTGGAAAGTAGCGTTGGAAAAGGCCCTGTAACCCAGAATGAATTTGAAATATTTCGCCCCGCTGGGGCTTTAAAAATGTTGATCGGTTGATTCTACAAATATTAACGCGGCTCTGCCGCTAAATGCAAGCGGCAGAGCCGCGTTAATATTTGTAGAAAATGAAGCAGATATAGAAACCGTCCGTGTGATAGCGATTAACAAAGCGGGATTTTTTTTTCGGACGGAATGTGGGGTATCACAATAAGAATTTGTTGCAAATACAAACACAATAAGAAACACCGAATAAGAAATAAGAAACGAGAAAGTAATCAGTTCGACATTCCTTATTTCTTGTTCCTTATTCGATATTAAAAATTTTAATTATTAATAATTCCTTCTTAATTGGAGGACTAATACAAAACACAATGACAGCTTTTAAAGGAAACAAAGAGTATTTCCCAGGTATTGATCAGATTAAATACGAGGGACCACAGTCGAAAAATCCATTGGCATTCAAATACTACGATGCCAATCAGGTAGTTTTAGGCAAAACCATGAAAGAATATCTTCGTTTTGCAGTTGCTTACTGGCATACTTTCTGCGGCGATGGCGGCGACCCATTTGGTCCCGGAACCCAGATTTTTCCTTGGGTTGGCGCTGCCGATGAAATGACCGCTGCTAAAGAAAAAATGGATGCTGCGTTCGAATTCATCAGCAAGATTGGCGCTCCGTTCTATTGCTTCCACGATACCGACGTTGTTGGTGGTGGTTCGGTTTTCGAAATTGAAAAGAAACTGGCTAACATGATTGACTTCGCCAAAGAACGTCAGGCTGCTACCGGTATCAAATTGCTTTGGGGAACTGCCAACGTATTCAGCGATCCACGTTATATGAATGGCGCTTCAACCAATCCCGATTTCAACGTATTGGCCAACGCTGCGGTTCAGGTAAAAAACGCCATGGAAGCTACCATCGCTTTGGGCGGAACCAACTACGTGTTCTGGGGAGGTCGCGAAGGCTACATGAGTCTGCACAATACCGATACCAAACGCGAATTGGATCACATGGGTAAATTCCTTGCTGCAGCCCGCGATCACGCACGTGGACTTGGATTCAAAGGAACTTTCCTGATTGAGCCAAAACCAATGGAACCAATGAAACACCAATATGATTTCGATACTCAGACTGTTATTGGCTTCCTGAAAGCGCACGGTTTGGAAAACGATTTCAAAATGAATATTGAAGTAAACCACGCTACATTGGCTGGTCATACTTTTGCTCACGAATTGCGCACTGCCCGCGACCAAGGCTTCTTTGGTTCGATCGATGCCAACAAAGGTGACTACCAGAACGGATGGGATACCGACGAATTCCCAACCAATATTTATGAAATTACCGAAGCAATGGTTGAAATTATTCAGGCTGGCGGATTTACATCAGGAGGTATCAACTTCGATGCTAAAACCCGCCGTAATTCAACCGATCTGGAAGATATCTTCATTGCTCACGTTTCGGGTATGGACGTATTTGCCCGTGCACTCGTAATTGCTGACAAATTGCTTAAAGATTCTGATTATCTGAAACTTAAAGCTAATCGTTATGCTTCATTCGATTCAGGAAAAGGAAAAGAATACGAAGCAGGAAAATTAAATTTAGTTGATCTTTACAACGTGGCCAAAGAAGTTGGCGAGCCAAAACAGATCAGCGGCAAACAGGAAATGTTGGAACAGTTGATCAACTGCTACATCTAATCCAATGAAAGATCGCAACACGTTATACATTGCGGGGATCACCCTGGTGGCAACACTGGGTGGTCTTTTGTTTGGATATGACACTGCCGTAATTTCAGGCGCAGAAAAATCGGTTCAGGCATACCTGATTACCCCACTCGGACTTGGATCGCTTGCACACGGAGCAACCATTTCGAGCGCGTTGATCGGTTGTATTATCGGCGGAATGCTATCGGGTATTCTTTCTTTAAAGTTAGGCCGGAAAAGAGCCATGATGCTTGCCGGGATTTTGTTCTTTATCTCTGCATTGGGATCTGGATATCCTGAATTCCTGTTCTTCCAAAAAGGTGAACCAACCATGGGATTGCTGTACATGTTCAATTTCTACCGAATTATTGGAGGAATCGGTGTTGGACTCGCATCTGCCATAGTTCCAATGTATATTGGCGAAATTGCTCCGGCTGATATTCGCGGTCGTTTGGTTTCGATCAACCAGTTTGCCATCATTTTTGGTATGCTGGTCGTATATTTTGTCAACTATTTTATTGCACAAGGCAAAAGCATCGAATACATCAATGATATTGGTTGGAGATGGATGTTTATTTCTGAAGCACTTCCAGCCGGAATTTTTGCAGTACTCTTGTTTTTTGTTCCTGAAACACCACGCTATCTGGCTATGACCAATCGCGATGGCAAAGCACTTGAAATCCTGACCAAAATCAACGGCATTCAACAAGCGAAACTGATTATGACTGATATTAAAAAATCAGTCGATGCCGCTTCCGAAAAACTATTCGCCTTCGGGAAAGTAGTCATCATTATCGGTATTCTGTTGTCGGTTTTCCAGCAATTTGTCGGGATTAATGTTGCGCTTTATTATGCGCCACGCATTTTCGAAAGCATGGGAGCAGCCAAAGATTCGTCGATGCTGCAAACAGTGGTAATGGGTTTGATAAACGTTATTTTCACCGTTGTTGCAATCATGACTGTTGATAAATACGGACGCAAAATCCTGCTGATGATTGGCTCCATAGGAATGGCCATCGGTATGTTCGCTATTGGCGGACTGGCCTTTATGAAAGTGATCGGTATTAGCACGCTGATATTCATCATTATCTACACTGCCTCTTTCATGATGTCGTGGGGACCCATTTGCTGGGTGTTGATTTCTGAAATTTTCCCGAACAAAATCAGGGGTCGGGCCATTGCTATTGCCGTTGCTGCACAGTGGACCGCCAACTACTTTATTTCGTCAACCTATCCGGCAATGATGGAATTTAGCGGTGGACTGACTTATAGTTTCTATGGATTAATGAGTTTAGTATCGTTCTTTTTTGTCTGGAAAATGGTTCCTGAAACCAAAGGAAAAACTCTGGAAGAAATGGAAAAACTCTGGAAAAAATAAAAACCAATCCAAATATTTATTAAGGCCGCTACTTCGAAAGAAGAGCGGCTTTTTTATTATAAAATTTCAAGTAATGCGAGAAATTGCGCGAATAGAATTGAATAATGCCTCTGCTTATGAGCAACTAATCATTTCTTATGCCAAATCCTTTGCTGCAGTTTCCATAAGCAAATAAAAAGCCTGACCTTCGGGAGCAAAATACGGGCGATTGAAATGAGGCACACCACAAACATCGTTTACATATCCCAGTTTATCGACCTTATCGTTGGCCGCCTTTCGCATAATTTCTGTTGGTTTCAGGTACGACTTATCGAGGTATCCTGCCGCCACTCCCCTGAAAATCGAATAGCAAAGCATCTGGCTTAAATTCACCTCAACAAAAGTATCAGGTCGGTTCACAACATCGTGAAACATTCCGTCGTTACGAAGATATTTAAGGCAACCGTCGATTACATCTTTGGTGTAGCCGATCAGCTTTTTCTTTTCTGCCATCATCGAATCGGGCAACATCTTTATAATCCGCACCATTCCGGCAGCCGACCAGCCATTACCTACACCCCAGTAATCAGCCCGGTTCAGTACTTTTTTCTCATCGTCCCACATGTGAGAATACAGCTGATCCTTTTCGTTATACAAGTATTTCCGGTATCCTTCAATCTGTTTCATCGATTCCTGAAAATCTCCTGAAGCAGCCAAAAATGGAGGCAACATATAGGTAGCATCCGACCATACTCCCTTTTGCGGTTCCTGTGTGTGATAAATAATTCCGTCGGCAGTTTTATGGCTGGTGGTTTTTATTACATCGAGCATTTCATCGGCGCCCTTCTGAAATACCAGATCGCCGGTATGTTTGGCAGCAAAAAGCACCACTTCGCCAACACTGGCACAATCGTTAATCGGGCCATTGCCTTTTAGCACCGAAAAGCGGCCCTTTTCCTGACGAAGAATGGCTCCGCGTGCAAACGAAACGGCCAAATCGATTTCACCCATTTCAAGAAAAGCCTGGGCAACCACACCCTGTTCCCAATCGTACCTTTGCATTCCGAGCGTTGCAATTTTCACACGTTCAATGCGGTCTTTGGTTCCTGAAATGTCGTTTATAAAGAGTTTTCCATTCTTTTCCTTTTTCCGAATATCAGTGGGCAAATTGGCTGCAATAGCCGTCATACCGGCAATTCCGACGGAAAGACTTCCGGCATTTTTCAGAAAACTACGACGCGAGTTGGAGTTATTTGAGTTCATGTCTAATTGGGTTAGTTAAGTTTAGCATCCAAAAATAGTCAATTATTTAATTCCAATCCTGCAAATCTGGCTATTCTGAAAAGTTACCAATCGCTTTTTTCTTATCTTCATCCACAGCAAAACATGCTAAACTATTTCTATGATATCAACAGGAAAATCTCATTCGCTTCAGGCTATTTCAGGTAATCTGGATTACAGTCAGGCACTGCATCTGCTTGATCGTTGCACCTTTGGTGCAAAAAAGAAAGAGGTAGATGCTCTGATAGGGAAAAGTATTTCTTCGGCTCTTACTACTTTGACTAAAGTTCAGGCCACCCCGCAACCGCCTGTTAGTTACGATGCCAAGGATCTGGACGTTCCGGTTGGCCAAACCTGGATTAACGCCGTTTATAACAGCACTTATAATAGTTACAGACTCCGGAGTTTGCGTTCATGGTGGATTAGCCTGATGATGCAACAAGACGTTTCTCTGGTTGAAAAAATGACGCTTTTCTGGCACAATCATTTCGTCACAGAAACCGAAGTTGTTAATACCGCAACATTTTTATACCAGTACAATCAACTACTCCGAAAATATGCACTCGGAAACATCAAACAACTGGTTTATGAAATGACCATCAATCCGGCAATGCTTGTTTATTTAAACGGAGAATCGAACAAAGCCACAGCACCCAATGAAAACTACGGGCGTGAGTTGTTCGAATTATTTACTGTTGGCAAAGGGGCACTTATTGCTGATGGCAACTACACCAATTACACTGAAGCCGACATACGCGAAGCCGCAAAAGTTCTAACTGGATGGAAAGTAAGCCGTAGCAACTACAATTCTTATTACGACGCTTCCCGACACGATAAAACCACTAAAGTTTTTTCTGAAGCATTCGGTAAAACCATTATTCAAAATAAAGAGGCCGAAGAATATAAATTATTGGTTGATATGATCTTCAGTAAAAAAGAAACAGCCCGGTATCTTACCCGAAAAATTTATCGCTGGTTAATGTACTATCAAATCGATCAGACGATTGAAGACCAAATCATTGAACCATTGGCCACTACTTTATACAACAGCAATTACGATATTAAACCAATGCTGGTGCAGCTTTTAAGCAGCGAGCATTTCTTTAGTTCCGACTATTTCGGGTCGCAGATCAAAAGCCCAATTGATTTTACCATTGGTGTTTACCGGAAATGTGAAATAAAACTATCGGCAAATTTGACAACCAATTACGAAATGTGGAACGAGGTATTTTATTCGAACCGAAATATGGAAATGTCGGTAGGCGATCCGCCTGATGTGGCTGGCTGGCCGCAATACTACAAAGAACCATCCTATTACAAGTTATGGATTAATTCGGCAACAGTTCCTGCACGTACAACCTATACCGATACTATGTGCGCTTCGGGAGTTTCTAAAAGTGGATTTAAATACATCATCGATCCATTCACCTTAACCTCTCAATTAACAAATCCTTCGGATGCCACCATCCTGATAAACGAACTGGCCCGGATTCTTTTGCCAGTTTCGTTAACTACCTCGCAGGTTACTCTGTTAAAAGAAGTTCTCATTCCCGGTTTACCCGATTCAACCTGGACCTATGAATGGAACAAATATGCCAGTAATCCGAATGATGCTGCACAAAAAAGTCTGATAAGCAAAAAGCTTTTGGATTTATTAAAAGCGATGTTGAGAATGCCTGAATTTTACCTTGCTTAAAAAGGGGGACAATCAAAATTACTATCACATGGAACGAAGGAAGTTTTTGAAATATACAACTGCCACTGCGGCAACTCCGTTTTTGTTTCAGGGGCAATGGTTGAACGTCCTGGCCAGCCATTCTGCTCTTAACATTCTCGGATCGTACAATCCAGACCGGAAACTGATTCTTATTCAGCTCGACGGAGGTAACGACGGATTAAATATGGTTATTCCCATTTCGCAATACGACAACCTGGCCAATGCACGCCGAAATATTTTGGTCGATCAAGCCCAGATACTGAAACTGACTGACGAAACCGGGTTGCATCCTTCACTACGAGAACTCTCCAATTTGTACAAAGAAGGAAAAGTTCAGATTATTCAGGGAGTAGGTTATCCTAATCCCAACTTGTCGCATTTCAGATCAAAAGATATTTTAATCTCGGCATCAGATTCAAACACTTTTCTTAATTCAGGATGGGCCGGTCGCATGCTTAGCAAACAATATCCAACCTATCCTATTGGATTTCCGAACGAAAAACAGCCTCATCCCATCGCTCTCACAATCGGCTCAACCAGTTCGGCGGTAAGCCAGGGCGAATTAGCCAATTACAGTGCAGTACTCAAAAATCTGTCGTCAAGCTATGTAAACAATTCACCTAATGGCGGATATCCTGAAACTCCATTTGGAAATGAACTCCGGTTTATAACCAAAATGATGGAACAGACGGAAAGTTATCTTTCAGTAATAAAAGATGCGGCTGCCAAGGCTAAAAATCTATCCACACTATATCCAACTGAAGGATCCAATTCGCTGGCCGATCAGTTAAAATTAGTGGCAAATTTGATTGCCGGTGGATTACAAACTCAAATTTATATAGTCAGTATGGGCGGTTGGGACACGCATTCACTACAAGTGAGTGAAACCGATAAGCTGACTGGCACACAGCCTAACTTATTCAGCAAAGTTTCAAAAGCAATTGCCGCTTTCGAAGACGACTTAAAGCTTTTGAACAAAGCCGATGAAGTTGTTGGATTCGTTTACACCGAATTTGGGCGGCGCATAAAATCGAATGATAGTATGGGTACCGACCATGGAACAACCTGGCCTGCCATTCTCTTCGGATCAAAAATAAATTCAGGCATCGTGGGTAATAATCCGGTTATTCCGACAGTAGTTGGCAAATCAGATAATTTGCCAATGCAAAATGATTTCCGGAGCATTTACACCGGTCTATACAAACAGTGGTTTGGTCTCGACGATCAGGAAATTTTACAAATTTTAGGTAAATCTTTTCCTGAGATTCAGGTTATTACAAAAAGTACAGCTACTTCTCCAATTGCGGTTGATCCGACACAAAACGCAAAATTATGGCCTAATCCGGTTGAAGACATCGCTCAGTTATCGTTTGAAGCAGAGGGTGAACTCGCCAAAATCAGTATATATTCCTTAAACGGACAATTAATTGAGAACCATTTACGGCAAAATTTCATGAAGGGGAACCAACAAATTCAGCTTCAGTTAGGGCACCTTTCAACAGGAACTTATCAACTCACCATTCATCAAAAACATAACCGCGAAAGCATCAGATTTATAGTGAAATAAAGATTTGGATTTTAAAAAATTTAGTTTTTCTAACATCAAATTCCAATTTGGTAATTAATAAAAGCATCCTATCTTTATAAGTTACAAAAGAACAACTAAGTCGTTTATTAAAAACAAATTAGAATATTACTTAAATCAGCCATTATGAAAACATTTTTAACTTTCCTCATGGTCCTTTTTTCATTTTCAGGACTGTTTGCACAAGACTGTAGCGTAAAGATTGTGTTTTCAACAAACAAAAGCCTGCCGCCAGGTTATACCTTTAAAATCGAGCCTCAGGCAGAAGGTGCAAAATACACATGGTCGTTTGGCGATGGCACTTATTCTGATTCCCCAACCCCGACACACACGTTTAAAACTTCAAATTACTACGGCATTTATGTTAAAGTTTTGAAGGCTGACGGTAAAATTTGTGTGGGCGAGATAAAAGAAAAATTTGAAGGCTCAAATCTAATCACTCCGCCTGTATCGGCAATACTTTCAGGAAAAGGGAAAGTGAAAGATCTTTCGACGGTTGATGGTTGCGGACTGGTAATTGCGCTGGAAAACGGAACAATTTTGGTTCCGGTTCAGGTATTGCCGAATTTTCTGATCAAGGAAGGCCAATACGTTGAACTGGCATACGAGCTGCTCAATGAAGCTTCAAAATGCACTGCCGGAAAATCAGCTAAAATTCATCGGATTTCAGAAATTACTGCGAATACAACATGCCGACTTCCAATCAGCATCGCTAAAAAGGAAACAAATCCGGTTAGCTACACATTCAAAACCGAAACGCAGCCAGAAGGCTCAAAATATTATTGGTACTTCGGCGATGGTGGCTCCTCCGAAAAACCTGACCCATCTTACACTTTCAAAAAAGCAGGAACATTTACTGTCAATTTAAAAGTACTTCACTCCACCGGAAAAGTTTGCTACGGCGAAATAAGAGAAACTTTTGCAGGTGAAACCATTCAGGCCTGCAAAGCCTATTTTTCTGCAACCAATCAATTGTGGTCCGATCCTGCCATGATGAAAAAAGTGGTGTTTAACAATCTTTCAACCGGAATTATAAAAGAATGTTTGTGGAATTTTGGCGATAATACTACCAGTACTGAAAAAACTCCAACGCACATATATGCCGCCTTTGGCGAATACAAAGTTTGCCTGATCATTACAACAACAGATGGTTGTAAGAGCGACTATTGCGCAGTAGTAAAAGTAGCCGACAGGGCTGTTGTTACTGGTTGTGGGTTTGATTTAATTGTGAAACCAAAACCCGAAACACCCAACACATTCCTGTTTTATGCCATCAGTCGAAGCGAGATAAATAACTTGAAATGGAGCTTTGGCGACGGAAGTGTTAGCGAGCTTACCAATCCGGAGCATAAATTCGAAAAACCAGGCATTTACGAAATAAAATGTACCATAACCACCAAAGATGGCTGCACAGAAACCCGTGCGATAAAACACGCTGTAAACCCGCCTGCTTTACCAGCTTGCCAAGGCGCTTTCAGCATTGTACTGAACGATCCTACCGACAATAAATGCAATGGGAAAGCTGTTGTGAAACTGACTGACGGGAATGGAGTTGAAGTAGAAAATGTAAAATACATCTGGCACGAAAACAAAACCGGCAAAATAATGGAAGCTTTGTGCCCCGATAAACCGTACACTGTTCAGGCTATTATTGACGGTGTTTGCCAGAAAAGTTATTCCTTTTCATTCTTATCGAGACCCATCTGGAACCTACAAAACATCAACGGGCAAAACAACTTTACTGTGATTGCACCTGTTGAAGGCATTCAATACGAATGGAATTTTGGCAATGGAGTTGTATTAAAAGGCGCAACAGTGAACTACGATTTTGGGAAAGAAGGCATTTACGACGTAACACTAAAAGCCGTCAACGGAACTGATTTTGCGGAATTTTCGCAACAGGTTGTTGTTGCAGCAGGCATTACAGCCGCAACAGTGCTTAAAGAATCAGAGTTCAAAATTTTCCCTAATCCGGTGAAAGATGTTTTGCAAATTTATTCAGGTGCCTCTTTATCAGGGAATTTGTTTGTTGAAATTATAAATATTGCCGGACAAAAAATTTACGCACAACCAATTGATGCTGAACGAATAAATCATTCGGAAATTAACATCTCACATTTGAACTCGGGAATTTATTTTCTTCGGATTACAAGTGGACAAACTTTAATTGCCGATCGCAAATTCATCAAGGATAAATAAACAAGTTCGATTTATTTTTCTTAAAAGCTCATCAGGAGTAATAATTCTGATGAGCTTTTTTATTCATCAAGAACTCAACCTACCATTTAATTTCTATCTTTGTTCGTTATTTCACGAACAACGAACCATGTCGAAATTAATTATTACTGAAGAACAGAAAAAGGCTGCCCGTTATGCCAAGGCGATGGGGCACCCAATCCGCATGTACGTGCTCGAATTGCTCTCGAAACAATCGTGCTGCTACAGCGGCGATTTAACTGAATACCTTCCGATTGTCAAATCAACTCTTTCCCAACACCTGAAAGAATTAAGAGATGCAGGATTAATTCAGGGTGAAATTGAAGCGCCCCGTATAAAATATTGCCTGAACAAAGAGAACTGGAAAGAAGCACAGGATTTATTCAGTAAATTTTTGAAAATTGATCAGCAAGAACTGATTCAAAAATGTCAATGAAAATATAAAATGATGGAAATTAAGATTTTAGGCACTGGCTGCCCCAAATGTAAAACACTCGAAAAAGTCACCCGTGAAGTTGTGGAGCAGAATGGTATTTATGCCACTGTTACCAAAGTGGAAGATATCATGGAAATCATGAAATTTGGTGTGATGACTACTCCCGCTTTGGTTGTGAACGGAAAAGTTGAGATTAAAGGACGTGTTCCTTCCGCAGATGAAATCAAACAAGTACTTATTAAAATAAACACATAGACACATAGTTCACATAGAAAAACAATAACTATGTTTTCTATGTGCCTATATGTGGTTAAAAAAAACAGCTATATGAAAAATATCTTAGTGTTAAGTTTTGCTCTGATGATGATGAGCAGCATTATTTGTAACGCTCAAACACAAAAAAAAGAAACAGCATCCACCCAGATTGAAGCTTATTATTTTCACAATGCTTCCCGTTGTGTGACCTGCAAAACTGTTGAAGCTGAAGCAAAAGCTGATCTGGAAAGCCTTTACGGAAGTCAGGTAACTTTCAAGGCTTTAAATCTTGAAGACGACGCGACCAAGCCAATTGCAAAAAAACTGGAAGTTTCAGGGCAGACACTCTTAGTGGTGAAAGGAAACAAAAAAGTGAATCTGACCAACGAAGGTTTTATGTATGCGCGTACCAATCCAAAAAAATTCAAGTCGATTATTAAAGAAAAGGTTGATGCCCTTTAAGAACTGCCAATGGATTTTTTAACCAATTTATTAGAAAACAGCACCATGCCATGGGTATCGGCATTGGTGCTGGGTTTAATGACTGCCATCAGCCCTTGCCCACTGGCCACCAACATAACAGCGGTGGGTTTTATCAGCAAGGACATCGAAAACCGCAACCGCGTTTTTATCAACGGATTACTTTATACGCTTGGGCGTGCCATTTCATACACCGCCATTGCACTTATTATTTATTTTGGAGCCGATCAGTTTAAATTTTCCGGTTTCTTTCAGCTTTACGGTGAGAAAATTTTAGGTCCGCTGCTCATCATCATCGGCTTGTTTATGCTCGATGTGATTAAGATAAAGTTTCCAGGCGTAAGTGGAATGACTTCCAGAATGGAAACCAAAACCAAATGGGGCTATTGGGATGCTATTTTGCTGGGAATGATTTTCGCATTGGCTTTCTGCCCTTACAGCGGGGTACTTTATTTTGGCATGCTTGTTCCAATGACTGTTGCAAGCGCATCAGGCTTGTATCTTCCCATTGTTTTCGCACTGGCAACCGGCATTCCAGTGATCATTTTTGCATGGATACTGGCTTTTTCGGTTGGTTCAATCGGAGGCGTTTATAATAAGATGAAGAATTTCGAAATCTGGTTCCGTCGGGTGATTGCCGTACTGTTTATTATCGTGGGTATCTATTACATTATCAGGGTATACTTCTAAAAAAAAATTGATTTAATTGTTCGTCATTTTGCGAACAGTAGCTTTAGATAAAACATGGAAAAAGGAAAAAAAATAAAACTCATTGCCTCCGTTGCTATAATACTCCCGGCACTAATCGTGCTTTATTATTTTCTTCAGCCTTTGGTCGATTACCTAACTTATGGTCTGATCGGATTAAATGCTGACTCTCACCTAGGAGCATCGATCAACTTTTTCATATACGATACCATTAAAATCCTGATTCTGCTGTTTCTCATCAGTTCGCTGATGGGTCTGGTAAACGCTTATTTCCCGGTAGACAGGCTTCGTATTTATTTGACCACTAAAAAAATGTATGGTCTTCAGTACTTTTTTGCATCGTTATTTGGAGCAATTACACCGTTTTGTTCCTGTTCGTCTATTCCACTTTTTATTGGATTCGTAAAAGGTGGAATTCCGCTCGGGGTAACATTTGCTTTTTTGATTACTTCGCCCTTGGTAAACGAGGTTGCCGTAGCCATGTTTCTTGGTTTATTCGGTTTAAAAGCTACGCTTGTTTATGCCACAAGCGGAATATTGCTTGGAACTGTTGGTGGCTTTGTACTTGGCAAGTTCAAATTAGACCGGTATCTGTCTGATTGGGTAAAGGAAATTCAGGCCAATTCGGAACAGGAATCGGAACAATGGGAAATTGACCGGACTCCGTTTATCGATCGTATGCCCATTATCATTCGCGAGGGCTGGGATATCGTTCGAAAAGTTTTGATATATGTTATTATTGGCATCGGCATTGGTGCAGCCATGCACGGGTATGTTCCTGAAAATTTCTTCACCGAGTATCTTTCAGAAGATAAATGGTATGCTGTGCCACTTGCCGTCATACTTGGCGTACCGATGTATGCCAATGCAGCAGGAATAGTTCCTGTAATTCAGGTTTTTGTGGCAAAAGGAGTCCCCCTGGGTACTGCATTGGCTTTTATGATGGCTGTTGTTGGTTTATCGTTGCCCGAAGCCACGCTGCTTAAAAAAGTGATGAAATGGAAACTGATCGGTATTTTCTTCGGAACCATCACAGTGTTTATAATTTTACTCGGATACTTATTTAATTTGATTTTATAATGAAGACTACAGATCAACCAATTATTCAGAACTTTCAGATTGAAGGCGTAAAACACATCAGTGTTTCTGATGCCTTTGAAGCTTTAAATAGTGGCAATGCGGTAATGCTTGACGTGCGCGAATTGAACGAAGTTCAGCTGGAAAGTGTGCCACTCGACCGCGTGCTGAATCATCCGATGTCGGTGATTATGGATAGATTACCTTACATCCCAAAAGACCAGAATATTATCGTTGCATGTCCGGGCGGTGTTCGCAGCGTAAAAGTTGCCAATATGCTTAACCTTGAAGGCTACCCCAATGTTGCCAGCCTCGATGGTGGTTTTATGCTATGGAAAGCAAAAGGAATGCCCATGGAAAGCAATCCGTCGGTGGGCGGATGCGGGTGCAATTCAGGAACACACACAAAAGAAGATAAACCTTTGGTGGCGGCACCAATGAATAGTTTCAGTATTGAGGACTTGAAAAATTTAAAAATGATTTGAATTGCCCATCTTTTTTGATCCGTCCATCGGGCCCTGAATTATCAATGATAACAAAAATCCGTAACCGAAGAAGATGTAATTATGATATACAAAAGCTAAAATCACATATTAACCTTTTAAAAATCTACAAATAATGAAAACAAAATCACTCGGGTTTATCGGTGGAGGCAGAATTACAAAAATTTTTCTGCAAGCTTTTGAAAATAAAAAAGCCATTTTTGAATCGATCAGTGTATTCGATACCAATCCGGATACACTTCAGGCGCTGAAACTACAATTCCCTTTCATTCAAGTCCTCTCGTCTCCATCTGAAGCAGCGCGGAAAGACATTGTTTTTCTGGCTCTTCATCCTCCGGTTATCATGGAGACACTCGAAAAAATCAAGTCGGATGTGACATCACAAACGATTTTTATTTCGCTGGCGCCTAAAATTACCATCGCCAAAATGGCTTCAGTGTTGCCAGTCGATCAAATAGTAAGGCTAATTCCCAATGCAACATCGGTCATTAACCACGGTTACAATCCGGTAAGTTTTGCTTCCGGAATGTCGGAAATTCAAAAATTGTATATTCTGGAAATGTTGAATTTATTGGGCCATACTTTTGAAACTGCCGAAGAAAAGCTGGAAGGATATGCCCTACTTTCGGCCATGTTGCCCACCTACTTTTGGTTTCAATGGAACGAACTGGAAGCACTTGGGACTCAAATGGGACTTACAGAAACCGAAAGCCGCGAAAGCGTTTTCGAAACCATGAGCGCCGCGCTAAATACCATGTACCACTCCGGGATGAAACCTGCCGATGTAATGAATCTGATTCCGGTAAAGCCAATTGGCGAAAATGAATCACAAATCAAAGGTATTTATCAGGAAAAATTGATGGGATTATTTGGAAAGATAAAACCATGAAATGGTAAAAAAGGTTTTCCCTGGATAGTTTTCGTGGCGCTATTTGGGCTGATTGTTATAGGATTTGCCTTAAAAGACAACATGAACACCTATCTATCAAAAATGATAAAGGAACAAGCCGCTCTCAAAATTTTGGTTTTAGGAGCGGCTTTAATAGATTCACTTTACAATTAAAGCCAAAACGGACAAAGCTTTGAATTACCTTTCTCGAAGTTGGCGCTAAAGGCTGAACAATATTTTTGCTTCGGGGATTTCCACTTCGTTCCAATTTATTTCTTTTTGCGCCCCCTCCTTTAAATTATTTCTGCGGCATGTTCGTTTCATGAGAAATTTTTTCTATTTCGATTACCAAAACTCCAATCCGGGTATCCAGTCCCATTACAGGATTTATTATTAAATCTCCGGTCTCGCCTATAATTCGGACCGACTTTTCTGCCTGTAGTATTAGGGAATTTTCGATGATCGTCCCTTCATCTTTTTTATCGCTCGATAATAAAACCTTTGCGGTAACAGGATCAATCAATTGTACTCTTCTGATGTTTGGTTCTTTCACAAAACCGGAGAAGAACTGGTTAACCTGTTCCATGTTCTGGCGGGTCATTTCACTTCTGATAGCCCACGAGAATACCTTAGCGGTAAGCTCCATGTTCGAAAGATGTAAGCTGTCCATCTTTAGCTCGTATGTGTTTACCAATTGTTCCTTTTCCTTTAAAGAACGTTTTTCAACAATTTGAATTTTAATTATAGCCCAAAGCAGAATAGTAATTATGACCACGATAAGAAAAAAAACGAACCAGTGTTTTTTTAAGAATGTGAGGATTTTGCTTTCTTTTTTTTCATCGAAGTTTACTTTGTTTTGCGATAGTTGTTTATCATTTGTTTCCATAACTGAAGGTTTTAATTATTTGCATACAATTTACTGAATACTTTCCAACTATATGCACATTTAATGGAAAAGGTTGAATAAGATCAAATTAAAGCCTTTAACTCGTATCAAGTACCACACTGGGATCACCAGTTTTCGCATAAGGAAAGAAAATGAATGATTGTTCTTATTGCAGATAATTACTTACGGCTTTTGAAATCCCTTTCTTGACACTTTCCCAGGTTTGCTTTTTAAAACTTACCGGAGTTTCGCTCTCTTCAGCGTCAACAAAATAGGTGATGGCATTTGGAATGCTAATGGCAAGCATTTGAATGAAATATTTCTGATTGTGAATTTGTTGAAGAGCAGGTAATTCCATCAACTCCTTTAGTAAGGAAAAAGTTCCGGGTTCAACTGTCTTAGTATGTAACATCTAAATTCTTCTATTGGTTTATCAATTACAGCACTGGCAAGATGTATGCGGTGTTCGGGCAAAAATTTGGCATTTAGCAAGGCTTCGGTAACTTTTTCATCGCCGTAATACCGCCGGCATTGGCGGATGTCTTCTACATCACCCCGCTCGAAAACCCGCTCAATAACAAAGTTGGCTTTGGCATCATAGTCAATCTGCTCAAAGTTCACATCCCAGAAAATGCGCTTTGCGAATATGGGTTTCGGTTTTGAGTTCATACAGCGAAGATAATGAATTCACTTATCCTTTTATCATCGTCAACAGCATCTTGAACTGCTCCACTGCCTGCAAAGCATGCGATACATTTGCCGGCATAATGATGGTTTCACCTTTTTTTACCAGATTGGGATTTCCTCCAATCACTATTTGTGCTTCACCGTCCAGTACCTGAACAACAGCATCAAACGGAGCGGTGTGTTCTGTCAGTCCTTGTCCTTTGTCAAAAGAAAACAAGGTGATATTTCCTGAAGAATTTTTCAAAACCTGCTTGCTGATAACGCCTCCGGATGAATATTCAACCATTTCTTCCAGATTCAGTACTTTCCCTTTGCTAAATAGCTCTTGCATAATAGATTGTTTTAAAATTATTATAGTGACGGATATTTCTTTACGTCCACTTCGTGCATCATTTGATAAATGTTTTCAAAAATCAATTCAACGTTTGGTTTCGTGAAATATTCCCCGTCGACCCCGTAAGCCGGTCGGTGTTCCATGGCTGACAAGGTGCGTGGGGCAGTATCCAGAAAATTAAATGCCTGTTGTTCCTGCATAACTTTTTGCATCATATATGCTGTGGCGCCACCCGGAACATCTTCGTCGATAAAAATCACTTTGTTGGTTTTCTGAATTGATTTACTGATAACATGTGTCACATCAAAAGGCATTAAAGTCTGCACATCAATCACTTCCACCGAAATATTTTTTATTTCCATCAACAAATGGGCTGCTTTTACTGCATGATGCACATTCCATCCGTAAGTCACCAAAGTTACATCTGTTCCTTCTGAAACAATTTCAGGAATGCCCAGCGGCACTTTAAATTCTCCCATGTTTGCCGGCAAAGGTTCTTTGACGTTGTATCCTTTCAATGGTTCAATCACCAGTGCAGGATCATTCGCTTCGAGCAAGGTGTTATAAAAGCCGGCAGCCTGTGTCATGTTTCGCGGCACACAAAGGTAAATTCCCCGCATTGAACCCAAAATAAGTTGCATGGGTGAACCGGCGTGCCAGATTCCCTGCAACTGATGACCACGGGTTCGGATAATCAGTGGCGCAGCCTGTTTGCCAATTGAGCGGTACTGCAAACAAGCCAGATCATCGCTAAGCGTTGATTGCGCGTAAATCAGATAATCGAGGTATTGAATTTCAGCAATCGGGCGAAACCCTCTAAGCGCTAGTCCGATTCCCTGTCCGATAATGGTCGTTTCTCTGATACCGGTATCAAAAACCCTATCGGCGCCGTATTTGGCCTGCATGCCTTTCATCCCCTGATTTACATCGCCCAGCATACCGGTGTCTTCGCCAAAAGTGACTAAGTTCGGATGTTTTTCAAACAGTGCATCGAAGTTCTGATTTAGAATTTGTGAACCATTTACCTGTAATGGATTTTCAGGATACCTGACTGAAATACTTTTTACCTGAAGTGCCGAATCCTCTCCTTCCCTGTAAAGGTTCGTGTTATAAAACTTCCTGTTTTGTTCCTCAAATTGTTTGATCCATTCATTCAGTTTTTCCCGTTCATCGTTCAGCCCATTTATCCCATGCAATTCAAAATGTATCCGTTTGGTAAAGCTGTAAAAAGCTCGTCTGGTGGGGAATATCTTGGCTTTCAGGGCTTCAAGTTCTTCGGTGTGATTAATCTTTAGGAGCGATTTCAGTTTAATCTGCCCGGTAATCTGAGTCAGGGATTTTGTTTCATCCGAAAAACTATTCAGATAATTTTTCCAGGCCTTGTTGCGCGCAGCCTGTGCAGTTTTTGCTGCCCTGTTTTCTATTTCTGAAAGCGTATCGTGATCAGCTTTTCCGGTTTCGAGCAACCACTTCCGGAATTGGACCAGGCAATCAAACTCGCTTTCCCACGCAAGCCGTTCTTTGGTTTTATAATGCTCGTGCGAACCGGAAGTTGAATGACCAGTTGGTTGTGTTAATTCCTGAATGTGAAACAAAACCGGATTTTGTGTTTTCCGGCAATGTTCTAT
The DNA here is from genome assembly GCA_023251435.1 of Bacteroidota bacterium. Taxonomy (GTDB): domain Bacteria; phylum Bacteroidota; class Bacteroidia; order Bacteroidales; family Prolixibacteraceae; genus Aquipluma. Next base: position 8,220 of record JAHEYU010000027.1, on the reverse strand, counting down.
ACCTTCTGAAAATGTTTGTACCAACTTTGGATAATCCCATCCTTTGCAGGTAAAAATTGAGATTCCGTTGTTGGCATCATCGTTTTCAAAACCCTTCAAGGCTTCTGAAATGCTCGATTTGGTCGTTTGAAGCTCGATTGGAACACTAATTCCGAAACCATCGTCATATACAGTTATGGCCAACGGAACCTGCATAACTCCTGCGGCATTGATTGTTTCGAAAAACATTCCTTCGGAAGTACTTGCATCGCCAATTGAACCAAAGGCAACTTCATTTCCGTCAACATTGTTATATAGGTGTTTTTTCAATTCCGGATTTTGCCTGACCATTTTTGAAGCCTGTGCAAGTCCCAGTAATCTCGGCATTTGGCCCGCAGTTGGCGAAAGATCAGCAGCAGAATTGAACTGCCCCATCAGGTTTTCAATTTTTCCTTCAGGACTAATATTTGTTGTGCTGAAATGATTGTTAAAGTTTCGTCCTCCGGTGGAAGGGTTGAAATTCACATCGGTATCGCCGTACATCATAGAAAAAAACTCTTCCGTTTTCAGTAAATCCAATGCCAGCATAAAAGTTTGGTCACGATAATAACCCGAGCGCCAGTCGCCTTTTCTGAATGTTTTGGCCAATGCAATTTGTGCCAATTCCTTTCCATCCCCAAAAACTCCAAAATGCGCCCGTCCGTTGTGAACTTCTTTTCGTCCCAGCAAACTTAACTGCCTACTTAAATAAACCAGGTAATAATCTTGTAATACGGTCGCTATCAGCTCTGTTTTTGTTTCCACAAGTTCTGCTTTGTCAAGATACATTCGTTGCAATGAATATTAAAATTTGTAAAAGTATTTATCTGCCAAATTGGTTTGAAATACTTCAGTTTGAAACCTCAATGCTAATGAAACTGTTTCCATCATTTTTTGTTCAACCCATGCGACCCCTGACAAAACTGATTATCCATTATTTACCTGAAAGCAAATCAAGTTAACCTGCTAAAGTAAAATTAAAATTTAATAGAATTAATCAAAATTTAATGACGTAAATATACGTCAAACCACTATTTGACGTATATTTACGTCATATCTAAAATTCGGAATCATGGTAGTATCAAAAACAGCACTTTTCGACGAAGCACTTCAGGAAAAAGCGAATTTATTTAAAGCGCTGGCACACCCGGCGCGGTTGCAGATTCTGCTATTTCTGTCCGAAACAAAAAACTGTATTTCAGGCGATATTTCTGATGAATTACCACTCAGCCGCACCACCGTAAATCAACATTTGAAAGAGCTAAAAGATGCAGGGCTCATCAAAGGGCACATCGAAGGAGTAAAAATGAAGTATTGTCTCGATAACGAAAAGGTAAAAGAAATGAAAGAGCTGTTGACCGGATTTCTGGAGGTAATTCAACTCCCCGAAAGTTTCTCCTGCGAGTAAACACATTATTAAAATATCACATTTTAAAAACTTTAAATTGTCCAATTTTAAAACTACATAATTATGAAAGTCTTAATTCTTTGCACTGGCAATAGTTGCCGCAGCCAAATGGCACATGGTTTTTTACAGTCGTTCGATTCGAACATCACAGTTTGTTCAGCAGGGACCGAAGCTTCGGGAAAACTGAACAAGAAAGCAGTTGCCGCTATGAAAGAGATCGGCATTGACATCAGTCACCACACTTCCGATTCGGTTGAAAAATACCTGAACGATGAATGGGATTATGTGATTACCGTTTGTGGTGGAGCCAACGAAAACTGCCCGGCATTTTTCGGTAAGGTTAAACACCGTTTACACATTGGCTTCGATGATCCAAGTCATGCTGTTGGAACCGATGAGTTTATCTGGAGCGAATTTATCCGGGTAAGGGACGAGATTAAAGAAGGTTTCTGGAAATTTTACAATGAGTCAATTCGATAATTCTGCAATTCGATTATGAATCTAGGTTTCTTCAATTGCCGAATTGTCACATTAACTAATTTTCAAATTAATTTCCTATGAGCAAAAAACATGAAATGTCTTTTTTCGACCGATACCTCACTTTATGGGTGGTAATTTGTATTGTTGCCGGAATTGCTTTGGGTAAATTACTTCCAATAGTACCTGAAACATTGGGCAAATATGAATATGCCAACGTATCAATCCCAATTGCTATCCTGATTTGGATTATGATTTTCCCGATGATGCTCAAAATTGATTTCACGAGCATTGTTGACGCGGTAAAAATGCCCAAAGGCCTGACAATTACATTGGTAGTGAATTGGTTAATCAAACCGTTCACTATGTTCGGCATTAGCTGGTTGTTCTTCTATGCTATCTTCAAGACTTTTATTCCTGAAGATCTGGCCAAAGAATACCTTGCCGGAGCAGTTCTTTTAGGAGCGGCGCCCTGCACAGCCATGGTATTTGTCTGGAGCCATCTCACCAAGGGAAATCCTGCCTATACACTGGTGCAGGTCGCCATCAACGATCTGATCATTTTGGTAGCTTTTATCCCAATCGTAACGCTGCTTTTGGGAATCACCGGAATTGCAATTCCATGGGACACACTTATTCTTTCGGTAGTGCTTTTCGTGGTAATCCCTTTGGGTTTGGCCATGATTACCCGTCGAATAATGGTCAGGAAAAAAGGACTGGAGTATTTTGAAAAGGTATTTCTGAAAAAATTTACCAGCATAACCATTACCGGATTGTTGTTGACACTCGTGATCATCTTTTCCTTTCAGGGCGATAAAATCCTGAAAAGTCCGTTCAATATTCTTTTGATCGCAGTTCCACTGATCATTCAAACCTTTTTCATCTTTTTCATTGCTTATGAATGGGCAAAAAAATGGAAACTACCGCACAACATTGCAGCTCCGGCAGCCATGATTGGAGCCAGTAACTTCTTTGAACTTTCAGTCGCGGTTGCAATCGTCCTGTTTGGAATGGATTCAGGAGCCACACTTGTAACCGTTGTAGGCGTGTTGGTAGAAGTTCCGGTAATGTTGGCACTGGTTAAAATTGCGAACAGCACAAAAGGTCAGTTTGTTTCTGCGCCAAAATAATTTGAGCGTTTGATATTTCACTTCATGAGAAACTGAAAAGCTTAGGGGAGGTTAAACTAATTAGCTGAAAGTTTGTCTTATCATTCAAAATCCTGAATATTTATTTAAAATCCGAAGAAAATGAAGACAACGAGAATCATTGGCTTAATTTTTTGTCTGCTTATCACAGCAGCAGTTATTCCGGTTCAGATAAAAGCTCAGACTTTGAAAGAAAATGCAGCCCTCGACCAAAAAGTAGAAAAATTTCTTGCAGACCATTCAGAGCGTTGGTACGACATGAATATTCCAACCGCTGACGGGAAAACAATTTATGATCTGATTATAAAAGGAAATTATAAAAGTGCGTTGGAAATTGGGACTTCAACAGGCCATTCAGGAATTTACATTGCCTGGGCGCTTAGTAAAACCGGGGGCAAACTAATTACCATCGACATTGATGAAGAAAGGCATAAAACTGCACTCGAAAATTTCAAAAAAGCCGGACTCTCGGACTACATCGATTCACGGCTGGCCGATGCGCACCAACTTGTGAAGGAGTTAAAAGGACCTTTTGACTTCGTTTTCAGCGATGCAGACAAAAACTGGTATAAAAATTATTTTATGGACGTAGATCCTAAACTCAAGGTCGGCGGCTGCTTTACCACACACAACATTTCGGAGCGCCGTAGAATGGGCGAAGGCGATTACCTCGAATATGTGAGAAGCCTGAAGAACTACGAGTCCACTCTGAATACTGCCGGAGGTGGATTGCTAATCACTTACAAACGAACTGAAAAATAACCAAACAGTTATGGCTGCCGATAATCTTCAGCGAAAACTCGGTTTATTCCCTGCCACCAACATTGTGGTCGCAAACATGATTGGTGCAGGAATTTTCACCACTTCAGGATTATTAATGGCAGGTTTAAACAACCCGCTGCTGATGCTGTCGCTATGGGTAATTGGCGGAATCATTGCACTTTGCGGGGCGCTTTCGTATGGTGAACTTGGTGCAGCCATGCCGGGCGCAGGAGGCGAATACCATTTCCTTTCCAAACTCTATCATCCTTTGTTTGGGTTTCTAAGCGGATGGGGGTCCTTCGTTGTTGGATTTTCGGCTCCGATTGCGGCTTCGGCCATGGGTTTCAGCGAATATTTCTGCCGGGCTATCCCCACAATTCCTAATTGGTTTGAAAGTGCAGGAATAATGGATCAGTCGGCTACCCGGACATTTCTTTCGGTAAGTGTTATCCTGATCTTTACATTTATTCATTACCGCGGAATAAAAACCGGAACCCTTATTCAAAACATACTCACTCTTTTAAAAGTCGCTCTTATTGTGTTCCTTCTGTTGGCAGGATTTCTTTCAGGAAAGGGCGATATCAGCAATTTAAGTGCTGGAGGAGAAGTTTCTTCAGGACTTGCCGGATGGAAAACCATCGGACTCTCGTTGATGTGGATTATGTTTGCATACAGTGGCTGGAATGCCTCGACTTATCTGGGCGCCGAAATAAAGAACCCATCAAAAACGTTGCCCCGGTCGCTCATCGTCGGAACAGGCATCGTAATGCTGATCTATCTTGGCCTGAATGCATTATACATCTATGGAATTAATCCGGAAGAAATGAAAGGCGTAATTTCGGTCGGTGGACTTGTAATGGCTAATCTGTTCGGTAAATCAGCCGATACACTCTTTTCGTTGCTCATAGCTTTTGCACTTTTTTCTTCGCTCAGCGCATTTATTATTATCGGCCCAAGAGTCTATTATTCAATGGCAAAAGACGGACTTTTCTTTAAATCGGTTGCGCAGATTCATCCCAAATTTAAGGCACCTTCCAATTCAATTGTTTTGCAGGGTATGATTGCCATTGTCCTCGCTTTTTCAGGAACTTTCGAACAAGTTCTGACCTACATGGGCTTTGCTTTGGGAATATTTCCTATATTGACTGTGATCGGCGTTTTTAAGTTAAGAAAAGTAAATCCCAATGCACTAAGAATTGCAGGATTTCCATTTGCCCAGATTATTTACGTAACAACAGGCACCCTCATCCTCTTTCTGGCTTTTCTTGAAAGGCCCATTGAGTCGTCAATCGCTTCATTTACAGTTATTGCGGGTATTCCGGCTTATTACATTTTTAAAAGAACTCTAAGCTAATTGTAAAAGTCATTCGTCATTGGAAAATTGATTTAAGTCTCCTTTCGAATGACTTATGACTATTTTCCATTGCCTATCAGCCAGATAGTATTTTTATCCCAACAAATTTTGAACAGAACTGCTAATGACCAATACAATTAGTAAATCTTGATCGTATCATAAACCTTTTTTCTAAAAGATATGTTTATGAAAAGAAAAATCAAAAATGAAGGTCTTCATCACTTCTGCCTTTATTGTTTGTGTGCTTTTTCAAATAAACCCGGTATTTGGAAATGCAACAAAATCCATTCAGGAATTACTGAATGCAAAACCAGACACGAATAAAGTTAAATCGTTGAGCGATTTATGCTGGGATTACCGCTTTAAATCTGCCGACTCGGCATTAATTTTCGGCGATTATGCACTCAAATTAGCCATTGAAATTAATTACCCCAAAGGAATAGCCCAAGCCTATAACGACATGGCGATCATATTTATAGACAAAGCCAATTTCAGGAGGGCAACCGAACTGTTGGAAGAGTCGTTGAAAATTCGGGAAAAGCTTAACGATCTGTCGGGAATTGCATCCATCTACAATAAGCTGGGCATAATCGATCAAAAACAGGGAAGATTAAAAGAAGCTCTCGAGCATCAGATTTCAGCGTTGAAAATTTACCAGCAACTAAATCAGAATAAATGGATTGGATATACCCTGAACAACATTGCCATCATTCATCAAAACCTGGGGAATCTCGACAAAGCCCTGGAATACCATAAAAAAGCGCTTGAATATCGAATTCAATTGAAAGACATTCTTGGCGAAACTACCTCGTATGGCAACATGGCTAATCTTTATGCCCGATTAAAAGATACCCTTTCGGCAGTAAACTATTACGAAAAAGCACTTGATCTTTCCAGAAACCTAAAAAACGACGAACTAATCAGTGCCAACCTCAGCAACATAAGCAACATTTACATGGGTCGCAAAGACTATGCAAAAGCGCTGAATTTATTTACCGAATCACTCCAGATCAGAGAACGATTGGGCGATTCGAAAGGCATTTCATCAACACTTTCCAGAATTGGCACCGTTTATTCCGAAACTGGGCGATACAGGGAAGCAGCAAAAGCGCTGCACCAATCATTAAAAATCGCCCGCGAAATTTCGGTTGTGGAAGAAGAACTAAGCGCACTGCTTGGATTGGCCAAACTAAAAGCCCTGACCCACCAAACCGACAGCTCGTTTATCCTGATGCGGCAATACATTGCCCTGAAAGATTCGGTTTACGACACGCGCCTCAAACAGCAAATACTTGACGTGCAAACACAGTACGAAACCGACAAACTGGAACAGGACCTCAATTTGGTAAAAAAAGATAAAGAAGTTACTGAAATCAAACTTCAACAGCGAAAAACGGAAATCTGGCTGTTGATTTTTGTGATTATTTCGATTATCGGAGCAGGTATTTTCCTGTTCTACCGCCATCAGCAACGCCAAAAAGCAGCAATAAATGCTGAACGTATCAGCGAACAGGAAACACGAATGAATGCGGTTTTTCAGGCCCAGGAAGAAGAACGGCGACGGATTGCCAAAGAGCTGCACGATGGAATTGGGCAGACTATCAGCGCAATAAAAATGAATTACCAAAGCTTATCGGGCAAAGCTGTTGAAAAAGAACTGGCTCCCGATTTTGAAAAAATTGGCAAAATGCTCGAAAATGCAGGAGCCGAAGTCCGCAGCATTTCTCATCAGATGCTACCTAAAGAATTAGAGCAATTCGGGCTGGTACCGGCGGTTGAAGGAATGCTAAGCCTGAATCTGGAGAATGCACCTTTAAAATATCAATTTGAACATTCCGGTTTTACCGAACGAATAGGTAACCAGATTGAACTGGCCATGTTCCGGATTTTGCAGGAACTAATCAGCAATGTGATCAAGCACTCGAAAGCAAACCTGCTGACTGTTCAATTGGTGAAGCTCAAATCGCATGTTGTGTTGAATGTTACGGATAATGGAATCGGCTTTGATGTGGAATGCCAGGAAAAAAACGGAATCGGATTGTTGAATATTGCCAGCCGGATCGATGCCATTAAAGGTCATCTTCATTACGAATCCGAACCAGGTAAAGGAACTTCAGTAACCATCAGAACACCAATAGCATGAATAAGATTAACGTCCTCCTGACCGACGACCACCAGATTATTATCGACGGTTTGAAATCGCTCCTTAAAAATTCGGAAGAAATAAATGTTTCGGCCGAAGCCAACAATGGTCGGGAAGCTCTTCGGATACTTGGAATTCTTTCGGTTGATGTGGTGTTGATGGACATCGACATGCCTGTAATGAATGGTATTGAGGCGCTTAAAGAAATCCGGAAACAATACCGTGATGTGAAAGTCATCATCCTCTCGATGCACAACGAAGCCGGAATGATTAAAAACCTGATCGAGCTGGGTGCGAATGGTTATTTGTTGAAAAGCTGCGCGCAGGACGAACTGATTGGAGCTATTACAAAAGTGGCTTCCGGACACTCCTATTTCTCCGCCGATGTAACGCTGGCGCTGCTCAATCCTACAGGAACATCAAATCCTGACAAAAAGAACGAATTACTCACTGATCGTGAAACTGAAATTCTGAAACTAATTGCCGCCGGATTTTCGAACAAGGAAATTGGCGACCAGTTGTTTATCAGTCACCGCACCGTGGATACTCACCGCACCAACCTTATGAAAAAGCTCGACGTGAACAACATTGCCGGGTTGATAAGTTACGCCATAAAAAACGGGATCGTTTAGTAAACTCGAACACTAAAGCCCTAAATCTGTTTTCTACATACTTTTCAATACTTGCTTCAGCTTTCAAATTCCAAAGTTCACCACACATCACCATGCCCTTTAATCCATGTCTTCGCCAATATACGGTAAAAGTCGTAGTCAATTACGACAAATACTGTATATCAGACATCCTTATCCTTATTTAGTTTTGCTAGTGTAATTGCTACCACTACTATCAAAACATTGCTGTAAACTTTAACGAGATTATCACAGAGTTTCCGCGCAGGTCTCCATACACA
>JAHEYU010000089.1 GCA_023251435.1 Bacteroidota bacterium | reverse complement strand
CTGCCCAAACGGTAACAGCCGGTGCAGAAAGATGGGATGTAACCCATTTCGGCCACGTCGCGGATTACCTCATCGAGGTCGCGGTGGTCGCCCAAACAAAACTGGCTTCCGTCGTCCTCATGCAAAGAATCGGTGTAACCGCCAGGATTGGTGCGGCTTCCGGCAGAAATTTGTGAAACGCCCAATGCAAAGGTTTCGCGGCGCATGTGTGCCGTTTCGCGGGTCGACATGATGATTCCGGTATATGGAACTGCAAGCCGAAGAATGGCAACAATCTTTCGGAAATCGAGATCGGCCACTGCAAAAGGTGGATGTGAAGCAATGTCTGAGCCGGTTGCAGGTTCAAGTCGCGGAACGCTGATGGTATGCGGCCCCACTCCAAAAACCCTTTCAAGTTCGCGGATATGCTGCATCAGTGCAAGCAATTCGAAACGAAAATTATACAATCCGAAAAGAACACCTATCCCAACATCATCAATCCCGGCTTCCATCGCACGGTGAAGCGCAGTTACCCGGAAATCGTAATCTTTCTTTTTACCGCCAGTATGCACATTTTGGTAGGTTTCGTGGTGATATGTTTCCTGAAAAAGCTGGTAAGTTCCGATTTTGGCATCTTTCAGCATTCGGAATTCTGCAACTTCAAGCGGTGCAACATTCACATTTACACGGCGGATCTCTCCATTCCCCACTTTCGCCTCATAAACAGAAGCAACCGAGTCGATCACATATTGAAACCCCTGCTTTGGATACGATTCACCGGCTACCAGCAAAATACGTTTATGACCTTGCTTTACAAGAATTTCAGACTCGTGCTTTATCTCGTCTTGCGTTAGCGACCTGCGGACGATTTCTTTATTTTTTGCCCTGAAAGCACAGTAAGTACATTCGTTGGCGCAAAGATTTGAAATATAGAGTGGGGCAAAAATAACAAGGCGCTTCCCGTAGATCTTCTCCTTGATATGATTAGCTTCCTCAAAAAGTTCGAAAAGTTGCATCGGATCGCTGATATTTGAAAGAACAGCCACGTCTTCCAAACCAAGCCCCTTCATTTCTTTGGCTTTGTCGAGCACATAGCGAACTTTTACAGGATCGGGTCTTTGATTTTGTTCCAGGACACGGGCAATTTCGGCTTCGTCTATAAATAATTTCATAAATAATGAAGTTCTAATTTACAGATCAAAGGTACGATACAGACATCAAAAATGAATGATAATAATGCGTCTTTATTAGGGAAAGAAAGGAATTTTAAGGGTAATAAAGGAATATTCTCAAAATGAAAATCTACAGATTAAAGATATCTTAGCGAAGGAAGAGCATTAAACATTTATTCTGGGATTTTTTTCCAATTCTCGATTTTCAGTCCAGGTATCCGACCAAAATGATTTTCGTTATTTGTTACCATTGTTAAATCATTTTCAATAGCCACACCTGCAATTAAAAGGTCGATATCATCCAACGACTTCCCTGATTGTCTTAATTCAGCATACAATTTTGCTGAAATTTTTACAGATTTTTCAGTCAATGGAATTACAAGATTTTCTGAAATAAAATCTTCAAATATCGCCAATTGCTTAATTGCATTTTTAGCCAACAGACCACCAATAATTTCATAATAGGTTATCAGGCTAATTTCGATAATATCGTATTGGCGAAGATATTCCTCAAAATTCTTAACCACTTCAATATCTCCTTTGAAGTAATACGAAAGAATATCAGTATCGATTAAAGCTCTATTCATCAATTCTATTTCTGTTTTTCTGGCGATTGGCAATCAAATTTTCAGTAAACTCATTGATTATTGAGGTATCCATCGTCTCCCATATACCGGCAAAAGATAGAATTCTATCCTTTTTACCAGGACTTCGTTCCAATTTCGCAACAAAATCGTTTAACTCCTTCAGTCGGTTTGAAGGAATTTTCTGGATTCTCTTTAATATCTGACTTCGTATTCGGGTGTCTGTATCCATGTCAAGGGTCGTTATATTTGTTCCAAAAATACCAAAAATTTATTTCAATTATTGTGATATACTTGCAATCGATTTGCACCATAAAAATTTCTAATTCCGATGCACGAAGTCCTGATCAGAAATATTTCCATTGCCAGCGTTTCACTCCTTAATTTGGTCATAACCATATGGTACTGCTGGTTAACTTACAAGCAGAAGATCAAACCTGCGCTGGCGATGTGGATATTTTTCACCATTGCGGTCGCTATCAGCCTGACAACTTATCTCGAATCAGATCATTTCAGTTTACTCGACAATATTCTTAACACCACCGATTTGGCGCTCACCACCATTGTTTCCATCGCCATTTACATTTTCGGCGACCATACAACACGCTTTAGCCGGTTCGACAAAGGTTGTCTTATTGCAGTATTGGTAATCTTAGTTTTCTGGTTCATCACCAAAAATCATTTTGTAACCCATACTTTAACGCAGGGAATCCTGGTAATTGCCTATTTCCCGGTAATCAGCCGGTTATGGAAAACCAGGGAAAACAGCGAATCGTTTCTGATCTGGACTGGCATGTTACTGGCTCCATTGCTCTCATTGTTATCGAGCAAAGGAACGCTGGCAACGATCTATTCAGTAAGGGCAATTGTTTGTATCGCAGTGCTGATGTTGCTCATGTTACGGGTCGAATACCTTACAAAAAGTCAGCTTGTTCCGACTGAAAAAGAATAGTTTCCTCAGTTTTATTTTCCCAAATTTCGTTTCTGTACAAATTTGTGAGAGACCAAAATAAACCTAATTTTGTGCAACACTCTCTAAAAATAACCTTGATATGACAGTTCAGAAAACCGTTGGTGTAAAAATCAGGCAAATTCGTGAAATGAAAAAGGTCAGCCTCGAAGAGTTGGCTGAACGGAGCGGAATGGATATCAACATCATCCAAAAAATTGAACAGGAAAAAAACATACCATCATTGGCACCATTGATTAAAATTGCCCGTGCGCTGGGAGTTCGCCTTGGTACATTTCTCGACGACAGTGACGCCTACGGCCCCGTGGTAGTGCGTTCAGGCGAACACCAGAAAGGAGTACGGTTTACTTCTCAACCCAGCGAATCGCGCGAACATCTGAATTTCTTCTCTCTGGCTTTCGATAAAGCCGGCAGAAATATGGAACCGTTTATTATTGACATTGAGCCCGGACTTCAATCAGATTATATGCTTTCGTCGCACGAAGGCGAAGAATTTATTTATGTGCTCGAAGGCGATATCGAAATCAACTACGGAAAAGAAATTTACAAGCTGGCAAAAGGCGACAGCATATACCTGGACTCGATTGTACTGCACAACGTACATGCAGGCAACAACCAGTCGGCCAGAATACTGGCAGTAATTTATGCACCTTTTTAACCACCATTCCTGAAAATCTGATTTCATGCAACTACTCGACTATACGCTGGGCGAATTACTTGAAAAATATGCCATCGAAGCTCCAGACAGGGAATTCATGGTTTATGCCGACCGGAATTTGCGTTTTACTTATTCGCAGTTTAACGAAAGGGTTGACCAGCTTGCCAAAGGATTATTGTACATTGGCGTAGGGTCGGGAGATAAAGTCGGTATCTGGGCAAACAATGTACCCGACTGGCTTACCTTCATGTTCGCTACTGCCAAAATCGGTGCAATTCTGGTCACCATCAATACCAGCTATAAATCTTCGGAACTCGAATACCTGCTTCAGAATGCCGACATCCACACCCTTTGTATGGTTGATGGTTTCCGCGACAGCGATTATGTGAATATGATGTTTGATTTGGTTCCTGAATTAAAAAACAGTCAGCGAGGCAATCTGAAAAGCGAAAAATTTCCGGAGTTGAAAAATGTCATTTTCATCGGTCCGCAAAAGCACCGCGGAATGTACAATACTTCGGAACTTATTCTGCTTGGTAGTCACATCGACGATATGGAACTTGAACTGATCAAGGAAAACATTGGCTGCCACGATGTTGTAAACATGCAATACACCTCCGGAACAACAGGATTTCCGAAAGGTGTGATGCTCACTCACCACAACATTCTGAACAACGGCTTTGCTGCAGGCGAATGCATGAAATTCACCCACAAAGAACGACTCCTCGTTTGTGTGCCTTTGTTCCATTGTTTCGGCTGCGTGCTGGCACTTTGCGCCGTTATAACCCACGGTGCGACAATGGTAATGGTCGAAAATTTCGATCCGCTGATGGTTCTGGCTTCAGTAGAAAAAGAAAAATGCACCGCTTTATACGGTGTTCCAACCATGTTTATTGCCGAACTGAACCACCCGATGTTCAGCATGTTCGACTTAAGTTCGCTGCGTACCGGAATCATGGCCGGTGCCCTCTGCCCCATCGAAACCATGAACCAGGTGATGCAGAAAATGAACATGAAAGATGTTATCATCGTTTACGGGTTGACCGAAACTTCGCCGGGAATGACCGCCACACGCACCCACAATTCTCCGGAAGTTCGCGCCACCACTGTTGGTTTTGAATTCCCAAATGTGGAAGTCAAGATTGTAAATCCGGAAACGGGCGATGAAAGTGGGGTTGGAGAGCAGGGCGAAATTTGCTGTCGCGGCTACAACCTGATGAAAGGTTATTACAAAAATCCGGAAGCTACTGCCAAAGCAATCGACAAAGACGGCTGGCTGCATTCGGGCGATCTGGCTGTAAAAACGCCGGATGGATTCTATCGCATCACCGGCCGTATAAAAGACATGATTATTCGCGGCGGAGAAAACATCTACCCGCGCGAAATCGAAAACTACATTTACAAAATGCCCGAAGTGGAAGCAGTTGAAGTGGTGGGCGTTCCGAGCAAAAAATACGGAGAACAGGTTGGTGCCTTTATCAAACTTAAAGCCGATCAGGAATTAACCGAAGAAACAGTTCAGGAATTCTGCCGGGGTAAAATTGCCCGGTACAAAATTCCGCAGTTTATCTTTTTCGTAAACGAATTTCCGATGACCGCCAGCGGAAAAATCCAAAAATATAAACTCCGCGATTTAAGCCTTAAATTACTGGATGAAAAAGGGATTGAAGTAATCTGATTTTCAGAAACGTACAAACACTTTCTAAAATAAAATCCTTTTGTTGTCGAATCCTTGCTATCAGAAAGCGGCAGAGCCGCAAAATATTTGTAGAAAAAAAATTGATGAAAACTGGTAAGGTGCAGCGCACCAAAATAATACAAATAATAGGTGCCTATATTTCGGTGCTCCGCACCTTTTGCGTGTCTTGCATCATAATATACTATAAATATCAACGGTGCTCTGCACCTAAAAATGCTTGCTTTATGAATACCAATACCAAACGTTAAAGAACAAACTTTTTAGCATTCTCCAAATCTTCAGGCGTGTCAATGCCAATATTTTCGAACGAAGTTTGTGCTGTTTTAATGCGGTAACCGTTTTCGAGCCAGCGCAATTGTTCGAGCGATTCCGCTTTTTCAAGAACTCCAATTGGAAGTTTGGTAAGTTCCAGTAAAATGTCGAAACGATAAGCATACATGCCAATGTGGCTGAAAAAGGTATTCCGGCTAATCCATTCTTCCGGAGTAAAATCGCGCACAAACGGAATGGGAGAACGGCTGAAATACATTGCTTCACTGTTTTTATTGATCACCACTTTGGGGCGGTTGATGTTGGTAATTTCTTCAGGATTGGTAATGGGTTTAATCAGTGTCGCAATTTCAGTTTCAGGAGAGTCGAAACATGCTTTTAATCCTTCCACCTGTTCAGGACGAATAAAAGGTTCATCGCCCTGAATATTGATGACCACATCGAATTTCAGACGCTCGGCTACTTTCTGTGCAGCTTCGGCACATCGGTCGGTTCCGCTCTGGTGATTGGGCGAGGTATAAACGGCTTTCCCGCCAAATGCTTCAACTGCACGGTAAATGCGTTCATCGTCGGTTGCGACATAAACTTCGTCGAGTACTTTTTTAGCATTCTCGTAAACCCACTGAATAATTGGTTTTTCTCCCAGCATAACCAATGGTTTTCCGGGGAAACGGGTTGATTGAAACCGGGCGGGGATAATTCCTATAAATTGCATTTTGTGTTTTTTTCGGTGTTTTTATTCAAAAAAAAAGCTAATTCATGTTAAAACAAAGATAGTTCAAGGTTTCGATTCAAAGTTAATTTAACTTTGAAAGGTACTTTAAAAGTTAAAATCGTAATTTTGCAAAATTAAACATATTGTCCTCATATATGGATGTTCAGGAAATAAAACAACGCTTTGGAATTATCGGCAGCTCACCCGGCTTACTTCGTGTAATTGAAATTGCAGTTCAGGTGGCTCCCACTGACTTATCGGTACTGATAACCGGAGAAAGTGGTACCGGAAAAGAGACTTTTCCGCAGATCATCCATCAGTTCTCAACCCGCAAACATGGTAAATATATTGCTGTAAACTGCGGTGCAATTCCTGAAGGAACAATCGATTCGGAACTTTTCGGACACGAAAAAGGTTCGTTTACCGGCGCTATGGCCGACCGGAAAGGCTATTTTGAAGAAGCTGACGGCGGAACTATTTTTCTGGATGAAATCGGGGAATTGCCACTTTCGACGCAGGTAAGATTGCTTCGTGTGCTCGAGGCCGGCGAATTTATGAAAGTGGGCTCGTCGAAAACCCTGAAAACAAATGTACGGGTAGTGGCAGCCACAAATGTGATTATTCCTGATGCCATCGAAAAAGGGAAATTTCGCGAAGATTTATATTACCGGTTAAATACAGTTCCCCTCAAAGTTCTGCCATTGCGCGACCGCAAGGAAGACATTCATCTGTTATTCAGGAAATTTGCGTCCGATTTTGCCGAAAAATACCGGATGCCAACCATCAGGCTCGATAACGAGGCCGTTGGAGTTTTGCTAAGCTACGACTGGCCCGGAAATGTGCGTCAGTTGAAAAACATTACCGAACAAATCTCTATTATCGAAAAAGAACGTATCATCGATGCAAATACGCTTCGGCATTACATACCAGTTCATTCGGAAAATAAATTGCCCGCCCTGTACCGGGGAGTTGAAGAGAAAACTTTTGCTTCGGAGCGCGAAATTTTGTATCAGATACTTTTCGATATGAAGAAAGACATGAACGACCTGAAAAAACTGGTCCACGATATTCTTCAGAACGAGAGTGCAGTACCCGAAACCCGCGACGACCACGCCCAACTGATTCGCAAACTTTACCAAACCGAAAATGGTAATTATGTGCCCGATCAGGTAGCACCTACCCGAATACCCAACAATCCGGTTGTACATGAAAACATTTTCGATACCGAAGAGTTTGTTGAAGAATCGCTCTCGCTCGAAGACAAAGAGGTTGAAATGATCAGGAAAGCGCTTGAAAAACACAAGGGAAAACGAAAATACGCTGCCAAAGAACTCGGCATTTCGGAACGAACCCT
Organism: Bacteroidota bacterium; assembly: GCA_023251435.1. Lineage (GTDB taxonomy): Bacteria > Bacteroidota > Bacteroidia > Bacteroidales > Prolixibacteraceae > Aquipluma. Next base: position 12,145 of record JAHEYU010000089.1, on the reverse strand, counting down.
TTACCGCAAAATTAAAGAATACGACATTCAATAAATTATGAAGTTACGAAGTCCCATACTCATCCTTCTCGCTGTGGTTTTGACAATGGCAGTGTTTACTGCCTGTAAAATCAGCTATTCGTTTACCGGAGCGTCTATTGCCCCGACTGTTAAGACTTTTTCGGTTTACTATTTCCCCAACCGTGCGAGTTTGGTAAACCCCAACCTAAGCCAGCAATTTACCGACGGATTGCAGGAAAAACTGATCAAACAAACATCGCTTAACCAGATTGCAGAAAACGGTGATCTTGAATTTTCAGGACAAATTACTGAATATGATGTGAAACCGATGAATATCCAGGAAGGCGATATTGCAGGACAAAACCGTTTAACAATCGGGTTAAAGGTTAAATACGTAAACAACAAAGACCACGAACAGGACTGGGAAAAGACATTCACTGCCTACGAAGATTTCGACAGTAACGAATCGCTTAGCGGAGTAGAAGACGGATTGGTTCCTGAAATAATCAAAAAACTGACCGAAGATATTTTTAACGCTTCCATCGCAAACTGGTAAACACAATGACAGCAGACCAAATACATAAATACATTCAGGCTCCCGGACTTTTAAATCAGCAATCGCTTCCTCAACTGCGTGAACTGACTGAAAGATTTCCCGCTTTCGAAGCCGGTTGGATGCTTTATCTTAAAAACCTGAAAAACCTGAACGATGCTTCATTTGAGCAGGAATTGTTCAACGGAGCGATCCGTATTCACGACCGCCGGAAATTGTATCTTTTTCTGAATGAGAAAGAAATGGAAGAGATTGTTCGTCCTGAAGAAAATAAGGATGATATTTTCGATATGATTTTCCCTCCTGAATACAATCTTGAAGCAGCTGGAAATGTGGCAGAATCGTCTGAAGAAATTACCGGAATAAAGAAGGAAAAACCCAGAAAAGGTGCCGGATTAATTGAGAAATTTCTGGAAGCGCAACCCAAAATGCCCCAGGTAAACGAGAAAGAAACTGATGCTACGTCTGAAGTTAAATCGGCACAAGACGATGGAAATGAAGAATTTGTAACCGAAACGCTGGCCAACATTTATGCACAGCAAGGATACCATAAAAAGGCTATCCTGATATTTGAAAAATTAAGCTTGAAATATCCGGAAAAAAGTACTTACTTTGCCGGTCAGATTGAAAAAATCAACTATTTAATGAACAATTAATACATTTAACATGTACACACTGATCACCGTTCTACTATTCATTACCTGCATTTTACTGATTCTAATTGTTTTGGTTCAGAATTCAAAAGGTGGAGGTTTAGCAAGTAATTTTCAGGCTTCAAATCAGATGATGGGCGTTCGTAAGACCACCGATTTTCTAGAAAAAGCAACCTGGGTTTTAGCCGGAGCATTATTGTTTCTTTCTATTATGGGCAGTGCATTCATTCCGCGCGGAGCCGAAACCGGAGATCAATCGATTCTTAAAGATAAGATCGAAAATGCGGTTGATCCTAATCAGGTTCCGAGTTTTCCTGCTGCCGACGCACCTGTTGCGGCTCCTGCAACAACTACTGCTGCTCCTGATTCAACAAAATAAGCTACCGCTTCGGGTTAGTTTCTGAATAAATTATAAATGAAAGTCTTCAATGCAACCCATTGAAGACTTTTTTTTTCCAGACATTATCAACTCAACCTAAAATAACAGACTATGAATCATCAATTTTTCAGGCTTAACTTGCTCTTGATTGGCTTTGTATTTGTCATCGCATCCTGTCAGAAAACTGTAACTCCGCCTGCTCCTGTATTGCCGTTACCAACAGATCGCCAATTGGCATGGCACGAAATGGAACAATATGCTTTTGTGCATTTCACCACCAACACCTTTACCGACAAAGAATGGGGATTTGGCGACGAAAAACCATCCATTTTTAATCCTACCGAATTGGATGTTACGCAATGGACTAAAACAATCAAAGAGGCCGGGCTTAAAGGCCTGGTTCTAACTTGCAAACACCATGATGGTTTCTGCCTGTGGCCCAGTAAATTCACCGAACATTCAGTAAAAAACAGTCCCTATAAAAACGGGCAAGGCAATATTGTCGATGAAGTTGAAAAGGCCTGTCGCGTTGACAGCCTCAAATTCGGAGTTTACCTTTCGCCGTGGGACCGCAACCGGGCCGATTACGGTTCTCCATCATACATTGAATATTATAGGAACCAGTTGAAAGAACTTTTTGCAGCTCATAAACCGGTTTTCGAAATGTGGTTCGACGGTGCCAATGGAGGCGACGGATTTTACGGTGGTGCCAACGAAAAAAGAAAAATCGACGGGAAGACCTATTACGACTGGCCAACAACACTCAATCTGATCCGCGAAATGGAACCAAATGTGATTTTCTTTAGCGATGCCGGTCCGGATATTCGCTGGTGCGGAAACGAACAGGGATATGTAAATCAGACCAACTGGAATACGATAAATGTAGATACGCTTTATGCAGGTAAAGGTGGCATTCAGGAATTATTAAACACCGGCGAAGAAAACGGCACAAGCTGGATTCCTGCTGAAGTGGATGTTTCAATCCGTCCGGGATGGTTCTACCACGCCAAAGAAGATTCGCTGGTTAAAACTCCCGAACAATTGTTCGACATTTACCTAAGTTCGGTGGGTCGTGGAGCCAACCTTATCCTGAACATTCCACCCGATCGGCGTGGATTGATTCATGAAAACGATGTAGCCGCCCTGCAAGGATGGAAAAAACTGATCGATGAACGGTTTAATACCAACCTTGCCCTGAACAAACCGGTAAAAGTTTCTTCTGTTCGCGGAGATACACCCAAATACGCAGGAGAAACGGTTACCGACGGAAACAAGGAAACCTATTGGGCAACCGACGACGACGTTCAGACTGGAAATCTTGAAATTGATTTGGGAGAAACCAAAGTGATCAATTATGTCCTAATTCAGGAATACATCAGGTTAGGACAGCGGATAAAAAACTTTTCGGTTGAAGTGGAAAAAGAAGGCAAATGGCAGGAAGTGGCACAGGGAACAACCATTGGATACAAACGAATACTGAGAATTGATCCGATAGAAGCACAAAAAGTGCAAATCGTATTCAAAGATTCAAAAGCATGTCCGGTGATTTCGAACGTGGAAGTTTATTAAAAAAAAGCCAAAAAGCCCCATCCCCAACCCTTCAGGTCCAGAAAATTCTGATTGCCGTTTCAATTGAGAGCTCTGTGAAAACCATTAATTAATGAGCGGGGTATTCAGCACCAGAGGTGCAAAATGTTTGTAGAAAGTGAAAAAGAATGAAGTTAACCGTCCGCGAGAGATAGTTTTCAAGACATAAAACTATGTTCGGACGGAATGCCTGTCAGGCGGCAGAAGGAGAGGCGGATTTTATGATTTGAGAAAAGCAACTGACAGTCTGACACTCAAAATGACAGATGACAAGACGTAGCCATACTGCATCTTTTCAGCACTTTACAGACACATGAGTCGATCAATTATTATTAAGAATGTAAAAATGTCCAGCTTCTGTCGCGTTTAGCGGCAATATTACTTTTGGCATAGTATCTGCTAAAAGAGGTTTCGAAAAATTTAAAATAAAAAGTTAAACCAATTAAAATAATTTTAAAATGGCAGATTTAAAAGGAAAAATCCTTGCAGGTAAAATTCTTGTACAACCCAAGGAAGCTGAAAAGAAAACAGCAAGTGGAATTATTATTCCTGATTCGGCAAAGGAAAAACCACAAGTTGGAAAAGTAGTTCTGGTAGGTTCTCCAAAAAAAGATGAACCAATGGAAATTAGTGTTGGCGATATGGTATTCTACGGAAAATATTCGGGTACCGAGTTAAACATTGACGGAATTGATTACCTGTTGATGTCTCAAACTGATGTATTATTTATTGCTGAGTAATTGATTAACAACAATTAAAAGAAAATTAAAAATGGCAAAAGAAATTAAATTCAATATCGAAGCCCGCGACCTTTTGAAAAAAGGCGTTGACAAATTGGCTGACGCAGTAAAAGTAACCCTCGGACCAAAAGGCCGCAACGTAGTGATCGAAAAGAAATTCGGTGCTCCACAAATCACCAAAGATGGTGTAACTGTTGCAAAAGAAATCGAACTATCAAACGCTTATGAAAACATCGGTGCACAGATGGTGAAAGAAGTTGCCAGCAAAACCGGCGACGATGCAGGTGATGGAACAACCACTGCCACTGTTCTTGCACAATCATTAATTTCAGTTGGTTTGAAAAATGTTGCTGCCGGCGCCAATCCAATGGATTTGAAACGTGGTATCGACAAAGCTGTGATTAAAGTTGTTGAAAGCATCAAAAATCAAGCTCAGAACGTTGGCGATGATTTCAAGAAAATTGAACAGGTTGCCAGAATTGCTGCCAACAACGACAGTGAAATTGGCGCTTTGATTGCTGAAGCAATGGAAAAAGTAAATAAAGAAGGTGTAATTACCGTTGAAGCTGCCAAAGGAACCGAAACTTATGTTGACGTTGTTGAAGGTATGCAGTTCGACCGTGGTTATATTTCTCCATATTTCATTACCAATGGCGAAAAAATGGCTGCTGAACTGGAACGTCCTTTCATCCTGATTCACGACAAAAAAGTAAGCACCATGAAAGATTTGCTTCCTATCCTGGAACAATCTGCTCAGACTGGTCGCCCACTTTTAATCGTTGCTGAAGATGTTGACAGCGAAGCATTGGCTACTCTGGTTGTAAACCGCCTTCGTGGTTCGTTGAAAGTTTGTGCAGTGAAAGCTCCAGGATTTGGCGATCGCAGAAAAGAAATGTTGGAAGACCTTGCTGTTTTGACCGGTGGTGTTGTAATTACCGAAGAAAAAGGCATGAAACTGGAAGACACAACCCTGGAAATGTTGGGTCAGGCTGAAAAAATTACCGTTGACAAAGAAACAACCATCGTTGTTGCAGGTGCAGGTGATGAAGAAGCTATCAAAACCCGTGTTAGCCAGATCAAAAAACAGATCGAAACCACTACTTCTGATTACGACAAAGAAAAATTGCAGGAACGTTTGGCTAAATTAGCCGGAGGCGTTGCTGTATTGTATGTTGGCGCTTCTTCAGAAGTTGAAATGAAAGAGAAAAAAGACCGTGTTGACGATGCTTTGCATGCAACCCGTGCTGCTGTTGAAGAAGGAATCGTTCCCGGTGGTGGTGTTGCTTACATCCGTAGCATCGCTGTTCTGGAAGGTTTAACCGGCGAAAATGAAGACGAAACAACTGGTATCGAAATCGTAAAACGCGCTATTCAGGAACCTTTACGTCAGATTGTTTTCAATGCTGGTAAAGAAGGCGCTGTTGTAGTTCAGAAAGTATTGGAAGGCAAAGGCGATTTCGGTTACAATGCACGTACCGATGTGTACGAAAACCTTTACGAAGCCGGTGTAATCGATCCTGCTAAAGTAACCCGCATCGCGTTGGAAAATGCAGCTTCAATTGCTGGTATGTTCCTGACTACCGAATGCGTTTTGGTTGACGAAAAAGAAGAGAAATCAGCTATGCCACCAATGGGCGGTGGAATGGGTGGCGGAATGGGCGGAATGATGTAATCGACCGCACATACCCTTCAAAATAAATATATTTTAAAACCCTCTTTCGGTTCGCCGGAAGGGGGTTTTGCATTGGTCAGAATATTAAAATAAGTTGTTTTGAATGAGATGCGGTCAACGATTAATTCTGAAAGTAAAAACCTTACCTTTGGGATCAAATTTTATTAATTGTTCCCATAGTTAACTTGATATGCAAAACCTGGACAGACTACTCGATGAATACAGCAAAGCCCCGGAAATATTTCAGGCTGGTAGATATTGGAAAGCTTATGAAGACAAAATTGCGAACGAAATTAAAAGCGCTGATATTGACCAGCTAAGAAGTGGTAAATACCCGATTTTCGGCACTTTCGGGTTTTGCGAATCGGTGTATAATTACGGAGTAGGAATGCCTTTCCATGTCAAACTTCTGAAAAAAGTAATCAGGAAGCTGTTCGTTACCAACAAAGCTACTTTGCCTTATTCGCTCCGGTTAAGCGATATCAGGGAAATGGCCTACAATTATTGCCTCCTTCAGGGACAACTTGCCGGCACAAAATCTATTGCCGAAATTGAGACAAGCACCTTTGGAAACCCCTCCGACTTATTCGAAATAAACGGGAAAAAATATACCATGCAATTCCTGAATTTCTATATCAGGGTTTGTTTTGCCCAACAATATTTAAACCTGAAAGGCGATGAAACAATTGTTGAATTGGGTTCAGGGTCAGGGTTTCAGGTTGAAATTCTGAAGAAAATTTACCCCGGATTAACAATCCTCTGCTTCGATTTGCCAGCTCCGCTGTTCCTCTGCGAACAATACCTTTCGAAAGCGTTGGGCGAAAACATGATGGTAAAATCTGACCGGACCATTCACACGACTGACTTAGACAATGTGATTGAAAAAGGGAAGGTACACATGTTTGGGAACTGGATGTTCCCGCTGCTAAAAACATTTAAAATTGATGTGTTCTGGAATGGTGCCAGTTTCGGGGAAATGGAGCCTGAAATTGTGAAAAACTATTTAAGCTACATCAAGGAAAATTGCCAGTCGGTCTTTCTTTTACAGGCACGCCACGGGAAAGAAAGTTCCAAAAATTCAGGAGTGGTAAAACCAATAACATTTAGCGATTACAACGCCATGCTCGACAGGTTTAAACTGATCAAAGAATCGGATGCATTTGAGGCCAACCGAAGAATGTCGCAGAGTGGCGGATATTTTCAGGCGGTGTGGCATAAAATTCAATCTTAGGCGAAGAAAAATGAACAAACTAAAATCAATATCATGAAAAAATTTCTAAGTATAGCCGTGGTGATCGTCATTCTGATACTGGTAGTATTTTTTTGGTGGCGATACTATTTTGTTTTTGGTGAAGGAGTAAAAGCCGGTAACCTCAACTTTTTTGTAAAAAAAGGATACGTTTTCAAAACCTACGAAGGACGTTTGATTCAGGATGGTTTTAAATCGGCCACTCCCGGAGCCGTTCAAAGCAATGAATTTGAATTTAGTGTAACCGACGACAGCATTGCTGCCATCCTCGAACGCAACAGTGGCAAAATAGTTGAACTGAGGTACAAAGAGTATCTGAGCACTTTGCCCTGGCGTGGAATGAGTAATTATATTGTGATTGAGGTAATAAGTACAGAGGAGTCGACGAAAACAAAAAATTTACCTTATCAATAGGGTCTTTAAAAAACAATCATGCGCGCATCCAAATCCTTCAGGCTCCATATCGGTATTTTTGGTCGCCGCAATGCCGGCAAATCATCCATTCTCAACGCAATTACCAGTCAGGAAGTTTCGATCGTTTCCGAAATTGCAGGTACCACCACCGACCCGGTCGAAAAACCAATGGAACTGCTTCCACTCGGTCCTGTTCTTTTTATCGACACCGCCGGAATTGACGATTCGGGAGCACTCGGCGAAAAGCGTATCCAAAAAACAATGCAGGTTTTCGACCGTACCGAGCTGGGTTTAATTATTGCAAAAGCCGATGAATGGGGCGATTTCGAGGAAACGATCCTTAAAGAATTGAAAGACCGCGACATTCCGGTTATTGTGGTATTTAATAAATGTGACCTCGCTCCGTCCATAAATTGTCTTTCAAAAAGCTTCTCCGGAGAAAAAATTCCGGTGGTCGAAACATCGGCGCTTACCGGATTTGGCATTCAGGAATTACGGCAGGCAATTCTGAAATATGCACCCGACGACTTTATCAATCGCCCCAGCATAGTTTCAGATTTGGTTGGGCCGGGAGAAATGGCTGTTTTGGTGGTTCCAATCGACAAGGAAGCGCCCAAAGGCCGGCTCATCCTGCCCCAGGTAAATACGATCCGCGACCTGCTCGATGCCGATTCGTTTTGTGTGGTGGTGAAAGAACGCGAACTTCGGGAGGTCTTTACCCGTTTTACCAAACCGCCTAAGCTAGTGGTTACCGATAGTCAGGCTTTCCTGAAAGTGGCAGCCGACACGCCTCATGAAATCCCGCTTACCAGTTTTTCTATCCTGTTTGCCCGCTATCAGGGCGATCTTTCGGAAATGGTAAAAGGTGCAATGGCAATCGACAAATTAAAATCAGGCGACAAAGTTTTAATTGCCGAGGCCTGTTCGCATCACCCGATTGGCGAAGATATCGGAACAGTAAAAATTCCGCGATGGCTCACACAATATGTGGGCGGAAAACTTGATTTTACGTTTCATCGCGGACACGATTTTCCGGAAAATCTTTCAGAATTTAAGTTGATTATTCATTGCGGCGCCTGTATGTGGAACCGCCGCGAAATGCTCTCGCGATTGATGAGAGCCCGGATGGCAGGCGTTCCGTTAACCAACTACGGACTTACGATTGCCTACTCTCTTGGAATTTTTGAGCGGGCATTACAACCTTTCCCAGCCGCATTGGAAGTGTACCAAACATTACCCTAACATATTCTTTTCCAGTAAAAAACGATAAATTAGTCTTATTTACGGTGGTTTGTCGGATTAATGACTAAATTTGCGGCGTTAACACAAAGGCCGGTCAATAACGTTTGACCCGAATGCCTTTCCAAATTATTAAAATGTCATTTGAAAAATTAGATTTGATTGAGCCCATCCTGAGGGCTTTAAAAACAGAAGGTTACACAAAACCAACCCCCATTCAGGAACAAGCAATACCCATTATACTTCAGCGAAAAGATTTATTAGGTTGTGCACAAACAGGAACCGGAAAAACGGCAGCATTTGCCATTCCGATTATCCAGATTCTACACGACACTCAATTGCCGTCCAGAGGGAAACGCAGGATTAAATCACTGATTGTAACTCCAACCCGCGAACTGGCTATCCAGATCGGCGAAAGTTTTGCAGCTTATGGTCGCCATGCCGGACTGAAACACACCGTTATTTTTGGTGGAGTGGGCGAACGTCCGCAAACTGATGCGCTACGTCAGGGTATCGATATACTGATTGCAACACCAGGTCGTTTGCTCGATTTGATGAATCAGGGCTACATCGATTTACGCAGCATCGAATTGTTTGTACTCGACGAAGCCGACCGAATGCTGGATATGGGCTTTATACACGATGTAAAGCGCATCATTGCCGAATTACCGCGTGAACGCCAGTCGTTGTTCTTCTCGGCTACCATGCCGGCTGACATCGTAAAACTGTCGCAAACTATCCTGAACAATCCTTCGAAAGTAGAAGTAACTCCTGAAGTAACTACAGCCGAAAAGGTTGAACAGCAAATGTACATGGTGAATTACGCCGACAAACGCAGCTTACTGCTTCACGTACTTCGAAATCATGAAATAAACTCTGCTTTGGTTTTTACCCGGACAAAACATGGCGCCGATAAAGTCGTTCAGTTTTTGCAGAAAAACGGACACCAGGCACAGGCTATTCACGGTAATAAATCGCAGAATGCCCGCCAGAAAGCGCTTTCAGATTTTAAAGATGGGAAAATCCGTGTGTTGGTAGCTACTGATATTGCTGCCCGTGGTATTGATGTGGACGATTTGTCGCACGTGATCAATTACGAAATTCCGAATATTCCTGAAACCTACATTCACCGTATCGGAAGAACCGGACGCGCCGGACAAAGCGGTATTGCACTTTCATTTTGCGACAATACCGAAATCATGTTTCTGCGCGACATTCAGCGATTAATCTCGCAATCGATACCCGTGGTTAGTGACCATCCCTACGCAATGACCGATTTTACTCCGGAAAAAGCGCCTGCTAAAACAGCAAGGAAACCGATCCGGCGCGAACACAATGGTCAGGCTGTAAGGGAAACTTCAGGGCACCGTGAAAACAGGCCAACCAATCACCCTTCGGCACAAACAGAACCGAAACCGAAAAGGACTTTCTGGAGCAGAAGACCATAATTTATTCAGGAAACCTCACCGCAAGTGGGGTTTTCTTTTTTCCGGCAAATGAACTTTTCTACTTTAATATTGTCATCTTTGAAACATCAATCATTTTATTCAGGGTATGGAATTATTTAACGAAAACAGCAAGCTTGCTTCGGTTATCCTCAAAGATTACTCGTTGTTACCTGTAATAAACCGACTTGGTATTCAATTGGGTTTTGGCGATAAAACAATCAGAAATATATGCGGGGAAAATGGCATTGACCTCAACTTTTTTGTTGAAACCATCAATGTTTTTCATTACGAAGCTTATTTCCCTGAAAAGCGACTGTTGGATTTTCCGGTTAAAATCGTGATCGATTACCTTGTGAAAACGCATCAGTATTACGTGAATTACCTGATGCCCGAAAACGACCGGCTGATTGAGTTATTCCTTTCGGCAAATCCTGAAGAAAGCACAGAAAATGAGCTGGTGCGTAAATTTTATGCAAAGTTTAAAGAAGAATTTGTAATCCATATCAATTTCGAGGAAAGTGTGATGTTTCCCTATATTCTCGAATTAAACCGGGTGATTGAAAATCTGGATTCAAGCATGCAGTTCAGGCAAAAATATCCGGATTATTCCATTTCCGGATTCGAAAAAGAGCATTCGCACTTGGATGACAAAATGGATGACCTCAAAAATATTATCATCAAATATCTTCCGCCCAATTACGATCAGAACCGGGGAAATGCTTTTCTTTCCAATCTGTTTCTTTTCGAAAAAGACCTGAAAAACCATTCACGAATCGAGGATCATATCCTGATTCCGAAAGTTAAACAACTCGAAATGGTTCTGCAAAGTCATGAATAACAGTCCAAATAAATCCATCGTTTTAATCAGCCAGTCGGATGTAATCCTGACAGGCCTGACCGAGATTCTGAAAGGAAGTATCGCTGGAGAAATCATTCAGCTTCACCGGGGCGACGAGATTATTGATTTTCCGGAGCTGACTGGCAATTTTCTGGTGATTGCCAATCCTGAAGAACTCGAAAAAAGCACTTCATTAATCAGGCAGATCTTGCCGGTTACCGGAAGTGTTCAATTTCTGGCACTGGTTTTCGATTCGAATGCTGCAACTTCAATCAGTTTAAATGATTCGTCAGCGTTGATTTGCTACAAGGTGAATGAGATTTTGAATTCATTTGCCAGCAATCAGGCAAAAGATGCCGATACAGAACTTACACGGCGCGAAATTGAAGTGTTGCAGCTGCTTACCAAAGGATATTCGAACAAGGAAATTGCCGACCATCTGTTTGTGAGCACCCACACTGTTATTTCGCACCGCAAAAATATTTCGGAGAAAACCGGCATCAAATCGGCTTCGGGATTAACCATGTATGCCATCCTAAAAAAGATTATCGACGTTTCGGACATCAATCCGGAGGAACTCATCTAAACTTTGGAATAGTTCCCTGCTTTCCATACTTTTGCAGGCCAATGTACAGACGCATAATTGTGCGTCTCTAGTTATAAAGATATGAGCCGTGTAGTAATAGGATTATCGGGAGGTGTTGATTCGAGTGTTGCCGCATATTTACTGAAGAAACAGGGACACGATGTGGTGGCATTGTTCATGGTAAACTGGCACGACCGTACCGGAACCATTACTTCGCGCTGCACGTGGGAAGACGATGCCATGATTGCCGAACTTGTAGCCAGGAAACTTGAAATTCCGTTTCACATTGTTGATCTCAGCAAAGATTACAAGCAGCGGGTAGTCGATTATATGTTTGCAGAATACAGCAAAGGCCGCACGCCTAATCCCGATGTGCTTTGCAACCGCGAAATCAAATTCGATATCTTCCTTGACGAATGCCTGAAATATAATGCAGACTTTGTTGCAACTGGCCATTACTGCCGGAAATCGGAATTCGAAAATGACGGACAGATGATTCACCAGTTGCTGGCCGGAAAAGACAACAACAAAGATCAGAGCTACTTTTTATGTCAGCTGAACCAGTATCAACTCTCTAAAGCCATGTTCCCGATTGGGCATCTTGAAAAACCCGAAGTTCGCGAAATCGCCCGTCAGCAGAATCTTCCAACCGCAGAACGCAAAGATTCGCAGGGTATTTGCTTTGTCGGGAAAGTTGATTTGCCCACTTTCCTTCAGCAACAACTCGAACCCAAAACCGGCAATGTAATTGAAGTTCCGACAGAATTTATAGCGAAGAAAAAGAACA
>JAHEYU010000088.1:9573-19555 GCA_023251435.1 Bacteroidota bacterium | reverse complement strand
GAAACCATGTCACCATTAACGATACCGAAACTGAAGGAGTGATGCCACCTGGTTTTGAATTTTATGCTTCTCCGCAACTTGTTGACAAATTTAAAATTCGCCAAACGTATGAAAACCCAAACAATTTCAAAATGCCTTCGTTTCACCACCTCGACTTAAATTATTCGGTTAAAAAATACAGAAGCAGCGGACGAGGGCACGAATGGTCGTTCTCGGGATACAATATTTACAATCATTTAAATCCCTGGATGACCTACAAAAAAGATGGCGTTGCCAAACAACTCAGTATTTTCCCGTTTATTCCATCGGTTTCATACCGCTACAAATGGTAATCACAAATAATAAATAACAGAACATGAAAAAACTACTGATTATTATCCTCTTATTAAGTTGTATTTCAACACTTGGCTTTTCCCAATCCAAAACCGAATTCGGTATAACAGCCGAAGGGGATTGGTTTATGCCATATCAGTCATTACGAGAGTTTTCATGCAAGTCTGGATTCGGAACCGGTGTTGGCATTTGTGCCTCCCGAAATATATTTTGGCGTTTTTCTGCCGACATTGGCATAGCCTATCGGTACAAACAAATGCAGCAATATTATGTAATTTATCCTGAAGATGGTGGAAGTAATTATAATTCTGGATATTCTAATACAACTGAAGGCTGGAAGAAATATAACTTGAGTTATATCGTCTTGCCGTTTCATCTGCAATTGCTGACTGGCAAATATTTCTTTGTCCGCGGTGGCATTGAAGCCAGTTGGCTAACCAATTATAACGTAGGTCGCAAAAAAGCAGAGTACAACTGGATTGTTGGGATTGGCAGTCAAAAGCATAAGCTGAAGTGGTCGGTTAATTACATCAGAGGGTTTAAAGAGGTGGGCTTTATGAACGGACTCTATGAAATAGAAATAGGAAACGTGAAATACAAAAGTGCAACTGCATTCCGTAACAATACGCTCCAGCTCAACCTCTCGTACCCCATCTGGCAAAAATAATCGTATGCGACTTAATCTTTTTTTGATCCTTTTGCTTCTTGGTTTTTCTGCATTTGCCCAGCAAAGGAGGACTGTTTCGGGCTATATTGCCGATGCCCAAACCGGAGAGCGGCTATATGCAGCTTCAGTTTACGAACAGAATTCGGGTATTGGCACCATCAGCAACCGCTTTGGCTTTTTTAGCATTCTGCTTTCTGAAGGAAAAGCCGTCCTTAAATTTTCGTTTGTCGGGTATCAGCTTCAATCAAAACAAATTGATTTACACGCCGACACGCTGATAAACATTTCGTTAAAATCTGATAACAAGCTCGATGAAGTAATTGTTAAAGGAAAGTTGAACAACCAACTGGCCGACAACAGCAACCTCGGTCACCACAAGCTCTCGGCAAAGAAACTCGCCAGACTGCCTTCGCTGATGGGCGAAAAAGACGTGATGAAAAGCCTGATGATCCTACCCGGAGTACAACAGGGAAGCGAAGGAAGCGCCGGGATTTTCGTGCGCGGCGGTAGCCCCGACCAAAACCTGATTTTGCTCGACGATGTTCCTTTGTATAACGTATCGCATCTGTTTGGTTTCGTATCGGTTTTTACGCCCGAAGCCATTAACAGCATCGATTTTTACAAAGGTGGGTTCCCGGCACGTTATGGCGGCAGGCTCTCGTCGGTAATCGACCTAAGAATGAAGGACGGGAATAAATTCAAACGCGAAACCAGTATCAATTTGGGACTCATTTCAAGCCAGTTTACGACCGAAGGCCCCATCAAAAAAGGCGAATCATCATATTTCTTCTCTGTTCGCCGAACCTTGCTCGATCTTATATTCAAAGGTGTTGCCAAAGTAGCTCAACGAAATATGGAAGAACAGGCAATTCCATCGTACGGATTTTATGATATTAACGGAAAAATAAATTTCAGGCTGAACGAGAAAAACCATCTTTACTGGAGCTTTTATTCAGGCAAAGACAATTTGTCTTTTGAATACAGCGATCACCTGAAATCGACCGAGAAGGAAGAAACACAAAAAACATCAGGTGCTTTAAATTGGGGGCATGTGATGACCGCGCTGAAGCTAAACTCCCAATTGAATTCCAAACTATTTGTAAACACCACCTTGAGCGGCAGTATTTTCAATTACGGCAATTTATTTAAAGCAAATACCGAAACGAGTGTTGGTAGCGATGTTTCGAAAAGCGATTTCAGGCTCGAATATCAATCGCAAATCAGGTCAATCGCACTGAAAACCGATATCGATATTTACGGCAATTCCAACTTGCCATTTCAAATCGGGCTGTTTGCCAATGTAAACAATTATTTGCCCGGTAAACAAAAGGTTGCCCGTAACGAAGGAACGGATGAAAATTCGAGCGGAGAAATATCGAGCCTCGATTACGGGGTTTACCTTGATAAAAAAATCACCCTTGGGGATAAACTAAGTTTTACGGTGGGTTTGCGTAACGCATTTTATTCCATCCGCAACCAAAAAACATATTTCGCTGCCGAACCTCGTTTTAGTATGACATTCAGATCAAACGAAAACACGAGCTATCAGGCTTCTTTTGCAAAAATGACCCAGGCCATCCATCTTCTATCGAACGGCAATGTTGGCTTGCCTACCGATATTTGGGTTCCTTCAACTAAACTGATACGGCCTGAAACTTCTGACATTTTTTCCGTAGGAATGAAAAAAACAATCCCTTCTGGAATAAAGCTTTCGATGGAAGCGTATTACAAAAGGTTAAACCATGTGATTTCGTTTACGGAGGGCGATGGGATTCTGGACGTTGACCAAAATTGGGAGCAAAAAATTACAGTGGGTAAAGGGCGAGCCTGGGGGCTGGAAACCGAAGCCAGGTATAGCAATTCGAAACTGGAAGGCTGGATGGGATACACATTGGCCTGGAACGATAGAAAATTTGACGACATCAACAAAGGCCGTTGGTTTCCTTATCAATACGACCGGCGGCACAAGTTCGATCTGGGAATCATTATGAAATTAAACAACGACTGGTCAGCTTCTGCCACCTTGACTTATCAATCGGGAGCTCCGGCTACCTATTCCGGACTGGACTATTCAGGGTTTCCCAATAATCTGAACAATGAAACTACTGATTTTTTTACAGGCAAGCCAATTAACTCCGATCGAATCCAGTATTATCCAACAATAAATGGGGTCCGCCTGCCCGCTTACCACCGTTTTGACATTGGGTTTACCAAAGAATGGGAAAGGTACGGAAAGAAAAAGGCACTGTCACTAAGTGTTTACAATGTGTATTCAAGGCAAAATCCGTTTATGGTTTATGCCAAAACCAAAGCCGATGGCACTATTGGGCTTAAACAATTCTCTTTATTCCCGGTCATTCCATCAATCAGTTATCGTATTAGTTTTTAATTTATTAGCCATGAACAGAATTTATATACTCCTTCTTCTTTTCCTCGTGGTTTCCTGTACCAAAGATTTGGAGCTCTCTTATGAAAAACCGGATCAGACAATGGTCGTCAACTGCCTCTTTTCAGAAAATGAGGCATGGAAAGTTACATTAACCCGGGTCAAATCGTATCGCGACCAATCGGACACTTATGTTGATGATGCCCGTGTTTTAATCGTTCCTGAAAACAACGACACCATTCATCTGGTCTATTTCAAAGATGGCATTTATGGTTCGGATGAGAAACCAATCATTGGGATTCAATACCGACTGATTATCCGTGACTCCAAAGGGAAAACAACCACAGCAACAAACTCTATCCCAGCAAAACCAACCATTTCCGAAATAACTCCATCAAGCCAAAAAACTACGTATTTCTCGAATGCCAACCTCAGTGACTACATGGTTATGGCTGTAGATTTTAAGATTAAAGGGACAGACCAGCCCAATTTCGTCCGCTTCAGATTATCTACTTTCAATACTAAATGGGGATATTTAAGATATATGGTGACTAAAGAGACCATATCAGCCCTGCGTGAGAAAAAATTTCCCGAAGATTATTTAAATGAACTGGAAAAATTGATCGGAGTAAGTATGAGCAGTTACAACTATTGGGGTATAATCCAGAATATCGCCAAGAAATATGAACTTCCGTACAACGGTGATATTACTTCAAGTTTAAAAGAAATAAAAGTGTCCACCCGGTATGATGACTCCTTACTAACCAGCACAATATTCTCGAACAGCATTGGATTTATTAATGTTTCAAAAGATATTTGGAATGTCTTGGGCGAATTTCGCGACGAGAAAGAGGTAAGCTTGTTTGTATCCTACATTCCGGTTATAAACAAGGGGAGCCAGACCAACTTTAAAGAAGAATACTGGCTTGAAGTAACAGGCATGAGCGAAGACTACTACAAGTACCAAAAATCCTATATCAAACAGGTAAATAATCTGGACAATCCGTTTGCATCGGTTATTGAAGTGTATTCAAACCTAACCAACGGAGTCGGCATTTTTGCAGGCTACAACCGCCAAATGATACACTATCATGATTATTGAACAGTTGATTTCAATGCCTGGCCTTATTATACTGCTCCCGCACACCCTTGACTTATTCGAAAATTAAAATGTTTAAATAAATTCGATAACCGCTAAACAAATCTGCCTGAATGTAGTTTGAATTCCTGTATTTAAACTATCAAAGATGATCACATTCAAATCGCATTCAGGAATTTACACGTTGGAGGTTAAACAAATTTTGAATATTTCGCTGGCCGAAGCCTGGGATTTTTTCTCATCGCCGGGCAATCTGGCAAAAATAACACCACAGCACATGGATTTTATAATTACCTCGGGTACACCGGCAAAAATGCATCCGGGTCAAATTATTTCCTACAAAGTAGCACCATTTCCAAAGTTTAAAACCAATTGGGTGACCGAAATTACCCATGTTTCGGAAGGTCGGTTTTTCGTTGATGAGCAGCGCTTTGGTCCTTACCGAATGTGGCATCACGAACATCATTTCGAAATTCAGGAGAAAGGTGTCTTAATGACCGACCGTGTTTCGTACAAGTTGCCTTTTGGAATTTTTGGAAGGATTGCGCATGCCCTTTTTGTGAAGGAACAGCTAAAACAAATTTTTAGTTACCGAATTGCTGTAATGGAAAAGGAATTAGGATGAGAGATCATTCTTGAGAATCTGTTTGTAAAAATCAATACTTAAGTTAAGTAATTAAAGTTAAGTGAATTACAGTATTTTTCATGATAATATCGTATATTAGCATCTTAATATCCGAACATTATAAAAATCACCATTAATTCACACTTTATTATGAAGGTACTGACACGAATATTTAAGCCGGTTCTGTCTTTATTAATCGTTATTTCCAGCCCTGTAATTTTGGTTGCTCAAATTCAGGGTTCGGTATTGGATTCTAATAATCAGCCACTTCCACATGCGAATATACTACTGCTCAATCAGAAAGATTCGTCGCTGGTTTCAGGAATTATGGCATCCGAAGTGGGGACATTTAATATCACAAACTTCAAGCCCGGAAATTATCTTCTGGGAGTAAGTATGTTGGGATATAAACCTGCTTATTCGTCCCCTTTTGTGGTAAAGAGTTCGAACGAACATATTCATAACGAACCGATTATTGTAGTAGAGGATAGCCATCAACTTCAGGATGTAAATGTGGTTGCGAAAAAACCATTGTACGAATTGCAAATCGACCGGATGGTGGTAAACGTGGAGAACAGCATTTCGTCAGCCGGAAACAGTGCTCTTGAAGTGCTTGAAAAATCGCCCGGAATTGTTGTTGACCGGCAAAATAATTCCATCTCGATGGGAGGAAAAGATGGGGTGATTGTGATGGTTAACGGGAAACAGAGCCGAATGCCAATGGAAGCCGCATTTCAGTTGCTTAATTCGTTGAGTTCCGACAATGTCAAGAAGATCGAACTGATTACAAATCCACCGTCGAAATACGATGCCGATGGCAATGCCGGAATTATAAATGTTGTACTGAAGAAAAATGACGCTTTTGGAACAAACGGGTCTTTCAAGTTGGGCGCTGGTGTAGCAACCCGCGAAAAGATGGATGCGAGTTTTAACATCAACCACCACATTGAAAAAGTTAATTTCTTTGGCACTTACAATACTTCTTTTAACAATGCGCGTACGCAGATTAATTCGTACCGGCGAACAATGGATGAAGGATCGGTGCTTGAATCTGATGCAAAGAGCAAGCGGGAATCCATCACACTTTTTCAGGACATACGAATGGGTTTCGATTATACGATGACCAGCAAAACAGTGTTGAGTTTTTTGGGTACCGGATATGTGAGGGATTGGGAGGCTGACGCGCTTAACAAGATTGATTATCTTAAAAATCAGTCATCGTCAAGAAAGTCGAACCTTAAAATGCAGGAATCAAGCAAATGGATTCATGGAATGGGAAATATTAATCTTCAGCACAGTATTAAGGAGGACGAAATTCTTGATTTCAATATCGATTACCTGAATTATTACAACGATAATCCTTCTGATTATCAGGTTGAAAAACAGAATGAATCAGGTCAGTTTGAATCGGGTGAGGATATTAAGGTTACAAAGGTCACTCCGATTAACATCGTGGTCGGAAAGGTTGATTACTCAAAACAAATAAATCCGAAACTTAAGCTGGAGGCCGGCCTTAAAAGCACTTTTACATTTTTTGAAAACAAAGTTGGAGTATCATATTTCAATGCAGGAGTCTGGACCTTCGATGGTGAATTGACAAACAATTACTCACTGGATGAGAATATTAGTGCTGCATATTCCTCTGTCAATTATCAAATTACAGATAAGACAGGCATCGTGGGTGGTTTACGCTACGAATACATGAATTCGGTGTTGGATTCTGAAACTGAAAAGGGAATTGTTGACCTTCATTACGGCGAATTTTTTCCAAGTTTTTACTTCTCGCACAAACTGAACAAAAACAACACACTTCAGCTTTCGTACAGCAGAAGGATCGACCGGCCAACATTTAATGAACTTGCTCCTTTTATCGTTTTTATGACTCCGGAAACCTTTGTTTCAGGAAACGAAAACCTTTTGCCGGCTTTGAGCAATATTTATAAAACCGAATACCAGCTTAAAAGGATCATCCTGTCGGCAACTTTTACCGATACGAAAAATTCAATTGCCCGTTTTCAACCGAAAAACAGTGAAGATCAGAATAAGCAGTATTTCATTTCGCGAAATTTCGACAGTGATCAAACTTTGGCAGGAATGTTGGCTTTCCCGCTTAAAATAACCGATTGGTGGGACATGCAGAATAATTTAAACTGGATTGTAAAAAAGATCTCAACCAATTACGATGGAACTGATTTTAGCATAACTCAAAGCAATTACCGTTTCAATACGATACAACGAATCAGCCTGAGTAAAAGGATATCGGCTGAAATTGCTGGTTTTTACAGGTCGCGCGCATTAAGTGGAGTTTATGTACAAAACCCGATGGGGCGGTTGGATCTTGGGATGCAGATTAAATTTAAAAATGAAAACAGCAAGCTCAATCTGAATTTAAGCGACGTTTTCAAATCGAGTGTCTGGAAAAGTTATGCCGATGTTCCTGAATTAAATATTTATACCCGATGGTTATTGGATTTTGAACCGCGTGTATTCCGGGTCACCTTTACGCACAATTTTGGCGGCACAAAAATTCAAAAGGCCCGTGACAGAAAAACGGGTTCAGAAGACGAACGGAACCGTGTTGGGACATCATAGCTGTAAAGGATGTGAAACTTTGATATTTGGGTTTTGTCATTAAACGTCATTTTAATTGTCATTAAGCTGCTATCAGAATTAATGCGTTGTTATATTTGTTCAATATTTTATTATGAAACAGGAGCAAATAACATACAGCATATTCTTCTGCATCGTGATGGTTGGTGCATCTGTATTGTTTACTTCGTTCTCAGAGCGTTTTGCAACATCAGCTAATCCTGAAGCTGATTATATTCCAGTCAATACTATTGCGGGTGCATTTTTTTTAGATCATTATGAGCCTGAGTTTAACCTGAAAGCCGATTCTGTGATTATTCCCTTGAAACGGGCAGGCAGGCTGTTCCTGATTGAAGCAACAGTTGATGGTGTTGTTGGCAATCTGGTTTTTGATACAGGTGCCAATGGTCTGGTAATTAACAGCACTTATTTCAGAAATCATGTAAAAACCGGAAAGGCAAATTCTTCCGGAATTACGGGTGCAGTAGCTTCTTTCGAACAAATTTCAGTAGATAAAATTGAATTTGCAGATCTTGTATATAAAAATCTTCGGGCCAATCTTGCTAATCTGGGGCATATCGAAAATCGCAGAGGAGTAAAAATACTAGGGTTGATTGGTTTTGGAATGATTCGAAATCTTGAAATTGTAATCGATCCGGCCAATAGCGAACTGAAGCTTTTCAGGATTGATAAAACCGGCAAACGGCTGAATAGCAGATATTCGGAATTTAAACCGGATTATTCGCAGAAGATTGAAAGCAATTCTAATATACTTTTCCTGAAGGCGATGATTGGAGGTAAATTGCTTAATTTTTGCTTCGATACTGGCGCCGAAACCAATGCCATTAGCAGCGATTCGAATAAGAAAATTATGAGTACGCTTACAATTACCCGCCGTGCAGCGCTAAAGGGAGCCGGGGCTGCCAGTTCGGAGGTTTTGTTTGGTCGGATGAACGAATTTACGATTGGCAGTA
Organism: Bacteroidota bacterium; assembly: GCA_023251435.1. Classification (GTDB taxonomy): domain Bacteria; phylum Bacteroidota; class Bacteroidia; order Bacteroidales; family Prolixibacteraceae; genus Aquipluma. The sequence continues at coordinate 10,882 of JAHEYU010000088.1, read as the reverse complement.
ATCAGATTCCTAATATGGAAACGATTATCACCAATCTGGATGCTTTGAGCGAAGTTTATGGAACTCATATCGACGGAATGCTTGGACACAGTTTTATGAAACATGGGATTGTATGCGTGAATTTTGTGAACAAGCAGTTTGGGTTTCGATTTACGAAAGGAGAGGAGCGATGAAGACAATTATATATTTCATTTTGTTGACTTGTGCGCTGGGGTTTGGTACACAGAAAAGCTACGCACAGCTCGATCCGGAGAAAGTTTGCCGGATAGAGAATGGGCAGCTTATTTTTTCTTTGAACCTGAAATGGTCTGAAGAAGAGAAAGCGGAAGTGATGGAACTTTTTGATCTCGACAGCGCCTTGATAGCGCAGGTTTACAGCGGAAAGACAGTTGTTGTAATTGGCGATGAAAGCTGGAAAGTTAAAAAGCTGCAGGCCAATATTGTTGAACTTTCGAAATCGGTGCAGTCAAAAGCAGATAAGAATTTACATGCCAACGAACTGTTTTTGGTAATCGACAGTTGGATGAACTTTGCAGGTCATACTTCTGAAACAGCTACCGTTTATGGGGTTAATAGTTTTGATGTTTCAAATGCTTTTGTTTACAGCAGCAATACCGCAAAATTTTATTTGCCGGGAAGCAAATCAGCACAGAAAGTATATATTTCAGGCACTTTCAATAATTGGAGTACCACGCGAACGCCTATGAAATTTACGGGCAACGGCTGGATGGTTGACCTGAAACTGGAGCCTGGAAAATATGCCTATAAATTTATTATTGATGGTCGCTGGACCACCGACCCAAGTAATAAACTTCGGGAACGTGGCGATGCCGGAGCTTACAATTCGGTTGTTTATTGCTATAACCATGTTTTCGGACTGAAAGGACACAAAAATGCGCGCAAAGTGGTGGTTACCGGTAATTTCTATAACTGGAATCCGCGAGGATTGGCGATGAATCCGACTTCAGAAGGCTGGACATTGCCTATTTACCTTCGCGACGGAACTTATTCCTATAAATTTCTGGTGGATAACGAGTGGATGACCGATCCGGCCAATCCTGAAATGAGGGCAGATGCCAGCGGTAATATGAACTCGTTCCTTAGCATCGGAGAATCGTATTTATTTAATCTCGACGGATTTACCACAGCAAAAAAGGTGGTTCTTACCGGAAGTTTCAATGGTTGGAACGAAACAGAACTTGTAATGGATAAAACCGCTAAAGGCTGGCAGCTTCCGTATGTGGTGGCTGCCGGAAACTACGAATACAAATTTATTGCCGACGGAAAATGGATGACCGATCCGGCCAAT
>JAHEYU010000088.1:0-9563 GCA_023251435.1 Bacteroidota bacterium | reverse complement strand
CAATCCTTTCACAAACGGATCGGGAAATTTTGCCAATTCGTTTATTGCCCTAAAAGCCAATCACCTATTCGAACTCGACCAATATCCTGAAGCAAAATCGGTGATCGTTACCGGAAGTTTTAACGGGTGGAATAGGAGTGGTTACCGAATGACAAAAGAGGGCAGCAAATGGATACTGCCCATTTACCTTCAGCCGGGCAAATACACCTACAAATTTATTGTCGATGGCAAATGGATTCTTGACCCTGCCAATAAACTTTACGAACAAAACGAGTATAGTACAGACAATTCAGTATTATGGGTGGAACCGGCGAAATAGAGTTATTTGTTCTCAAACAGCGCTGTCATCCTTTTTCAGCTTGCTGTGTTTAGCGCCGTACATGAAATAAATTATCAGCCCAATCAATAGCCAAATGCCAAAGCGGAACCAATTTGTTACGCCCAGCTGGCTCATCAGGTAAAGGTTAGTTAAAAGGCCAAGAACAGGAATAAGCGACCATCTTTTTGCCACTGCCTGGAAAGTAATGACGATTGAAACGATGAAAAATATCAGGAAAGGGAAATGGTGTCGTAAAAATCCGAATAAGCCGGAAGCCTCCTGATTACCCGCAAACAGATCAGCCATTCCGAATCCGGATTTCCAAACCACAAATAAAATCACTATCCATAATGGTAACAAGTACCGGCGGCTATCGGCATACGGAACGCGGAATCCTTTCCCGTCGTGAGCCTGTTTGCCGGTTGGGTTCAGTGCAATTATTCCTCCCGAAACAAGGATAAATGCAAACAAAGTTCCGATACTGGTGAGGTCGGTTACTTCGGTAAGGTTCATAAAAAGCGAAGGAATGGCAACCACCAGTCCGGTAACTATGGTGGCAAAAGCCGGAGTCCTGAATTTAGGGTGAAGCCTTGAAAATATTGGAGGCAGAAGTCCGTCGCGGCTCATGCTCATCCAGATACGTGGCTGTCCCAGCTGGAAAACAAGCAGCACGCTGGCCATTGCAATAACTGCACCGGCAGCAATAATTCCTGAAAGTTTGGTGAGATGCAGCTGATTAAAAACAAATGCCATTGGGTCGGAAACGCCCAATTCATAGTAAGGAACCATTCCGGTTAGCACCAGGCTGATCATCACATAGAGAACGGTGGTTATGAGTAACGCATAAAACATCGACAGAGGCAAGTCGCGACGCGGATTTTTACATTCTTCGGCAGTTGTTGAAATGGCATCGAATCCGATATATGCAAAAAACACCCCGGAAATGCCTTTTAACACTCCTGAAATCCCGTTGGGAGCGAAAGGGCTCCAGTTTTCGGGCTTCACATAAAAAGCGCCTATTCCTATCACCAAAAGCAGAATAGCCACCTTCAGCACGACAAAAAAGTTATTTGTAATGCGCGATTCCCTGATGCCGATGTAGCAAATCCATGTAATAACAAATACAATCATAAGCGCCGGAATATCGGCTATTAAGTGAAATCCGCTAATTTGGGGCGAATTTGTCCATGCCGAAAAAGCATCCCGGATGGCGGGCGTAAGCTCTGCAAAGGGAGTTCCGCCACTCATTGCAGTTACAGCTGCTTCATATCCGCGGGAGGCCGTCAAGTAATCGGTTGAAAGAAATTCAGGAATATGGACACCCAAACCGGCCATTAATCCGGTAAAGTATCCCGACCACGAAATTGCTACAGCAATGTTGCCAATCGCGTATTCCATAATCAAGTCCCACCCGATAATCCAGGCGATGAGTTCGCCAAAGCTGGCATAAGCATAAGTGTAGGCGCTTCCGCTGATGGGAATTGAGGCTGCAAATTCGGCATAACACATGGCCGATAATCCGCAGGCGATGGCAGTAAATACGAAAAGCAACGAAACAGCAGGACCGCCACTGGCAGCCGCATTGCCGATTGTACTGAAAATTCCGGCACCGATAATGGCTGCAACACCAAGTGCCGTTAGGTCGAAAACCCGAAGGTTGCGTTTCATTCCGCCCGAGCTGGTCTCCTGTGAGGCGGCATCACTTAATATATGCGAGATGGATTTCTTGCGAAACAGGTTTTCAAACATTATTCAGGAATAAAGGTCGGGTAAAAATAAATAAAAATCAGCTGGATATAAAATGCCGGTAAATTCATTATCTATCACTCATTAAATCAATCGGTTCAGGTAATCCTGGACCCGAATTGGCATTGTTGACAAATCCTGTCGCACTGGATTTGTACTTTTACTGTCCGCATTGAAGACAAAATTTGCGGATAAAACGGTTGACTAATCATATAGGAGGTCCAATAAAACAGCCGATGTTCTTTGGATCAACGCACAACTGAAAACCTGGTGCGAAAAAGAACAGGTTCAATATGTCGATTTATACAGTCGGTTTAAGAATCCGGACAGCGAACTTCTGAATCCACAGTTGACCAACGACGGCCTTCATCTGAAAGGGGAGGGTTATCTGCTTTGGGCGGATATCATTAAACCTTATCTTAAAAAGAAAGCCCAAAATTGGTGGGTAAACAACTGATTGATGAGTTGTTGTTGAATGATATTTACGAACCTGTGAATGATTTGAACTGCTATTCGCCACTTCTTTACTGCTTTTAGAATAAAACTTCCAGAATTATAGCTTTAGTTTATAACAACTTGCATAGGTTGAAAATAGGCTATATTTTAAAGTAGGCTATAATAATTTACTAAACTAAAATGAAACTATGGAAAAAATCCTGAAAAGACTATTTCGGTTTGCGATGCAGACGCGAAAAGCATTGCTTCTGAGCCTGGCGCTTTTTATAGCGACCAGCAGTTTTCTCCATGTGCAGGCAGCAGTGGGCAATAGCCCTACAGTGAGCCAGCAGCAAGGAATTAAAATTAAAGGTACTGTTACCGACGAAGGCGAAGTGCCTTTGCCCGGCACTTACATTACTGTAAAAGGCGGTAAAGGCGGCGCTGTTACCGATTCGAAAGGTAATTTTACCATCGAGGTTCCTTCTGCAAACACTGTATTGAAAGTGTCGTTCATGGGTTATGTGACTCAGGAAATTTCGGTCAGTAATAAAACGGTGGTGACAATTGTGCTGAAAGAAGATTCTGAGCTGATTGAAGAAGTGGTTGCCGTTGGTTACCAGTCTGCCAACAAGCGAAACGTAACTTCTTCAGTTTCCAGTGTATCGGCAGAAAAACTTGAAAGTATCCCGGTGGCTTCTGTTTCGAGCCTTTTGGCCGGCCAGGCAGCGGGAGTACAAAGTGTTATTTCGAGCGGTGCGCCTGGCGCACGTGGAGCGGTGGTCATCCGCGGTAACTCTACCGTTTCTGGCCAACTCGATGCCAACACGGCATACAGTAACCCACTGTATGTGGTTGACGGTGTTCAGACCAGTCTAGAAGATTTGGCCGGATACAACCAGTCGAATACTGACTTCCTGGCTTCCTTAAACCCTGAAGACATCGAATCGATCGATATCCTGAAAGATGCTTCGGCAGCCGCTATTTACGGATCGCGCGGTGCAAACGGGGTAATCATTATCAAAACAAAGAAAGGGAAAGTAGGAAAACCGGAGTTCAATTTTAGCTCGTATTACGGGCTTACGCAGAAGCCTGAATTGCTGCGCACCCTGGTTGGCGGCGCCGAAAGGAACATGAAAATGAGCCTGATCAACCAGTGGTGGAGCTATAACAATATGGCTTCCGAAATTCCGATTTTGCTCACCGACAGCTTGAATCCTGCATTCAATAACAACAACGACTACCAGGGCATGTTCTATCAGCCCGGACAGGTGCAAAGCCACGATTTTAACATGAGCGGCGGTACCGAAAATGCCAACTACCGTATTGGCTTAGGTTACTTCTCTGAAAAAGGTATCGTGAAAGCTACCGGGTTCGACCGTTACACCTTTAGCTTGAACCTTTCGACCAAAGTGGGGAAAGCTTTCCGCAACCAAACCATTATCAGGGCAAATACCACTGATACCAAAACCGGACAGGGAAGTGGAAATCCACGAAATGTATTGCCAATGAGTGCTTCTGATATGAACTCATCACTTTTCTACGTATCAGATATTCAACGTCAGGCGCTTACCGGCCAGTTGACCGACTTGTACAACAAAAACCGCGGGCTGGAAACCACGCTGAGCAACTATGCCAACCTCGACATTCTGCCGGGCTTAATGCTGAACTCGCAGATCGCGTTATCCTATTCAAATACAAAAGTTGAGTACTTTCAGCCTTCCATCCTCCGCAATGACGGACAGGGTTATGCTTATTATAACTATGACGCCCGTAGAAATTACGCTATTGAAACTTACCTGAGCTATACCAAAAAGCTGAAACAGATACATGAAGTTAATGCTCTGTTGGGTAACTCAATTGATTACAATGCCTACGATTATATGAATATGTCGGCTACTGGTGGTAGCGGCGACGCCATTAAAACCATAAAAGGCTACACCATGGAATCGATTAACGGTTCGACTGATGTTTCGAGCAATGCGATGCTCTCGTATTGGGCCCGTTTTGGTTACCGCCTTAAAGAGCGTTACATGGTCGATTTTAACTTCCGGCGCGATGCTTCTTCCCGTTTTGGGGAAAATGTAAGGTGGGGGAACTTCCCTTCGGTGGCCACAGCCTGGATCGTTTCTGAAGAACCCTGGTTGAAAGCTCGTACCGGGAAATGGCTCGATCTGGCTAAATTAAAATTCAGCTGGGGGATCAATGGGAAACAATTCTCAGACAATTACCTCCGGTACAATGTATATCAAAACTATGGTATGCCATTGTGGGCGAACCTGATGAGTGTCAATACTTACAATGGGGTAATTGCTTCAGGACCGAATTTTGATAAAATTGCCAACGATGAATTAAGCTGGGAACAATCGAGACAATGGAACCTTGGAGCCGAAATCGACATGTTTGGCCGCCGGTTAACTGTTACCTTTGATGCTTATAACAAGCAGACCGACCACTTGCTGTTCGACGTCGAATTCCCGAAATACTCGGGTTACAGCCAGGCTAAAGCCAACGTAGCCGGGGTTTTGAATTATGGCTACGAATTTCACATCAATGGTCATATTTTCCCGAAAACCAATAAATTTCGCTGGGAACTCGACCTTTTCCTGAACCGCAACTGGAACTATGTTTCGGCATTACCCAACGGTAACCGCGATTATACCAACACCGATTATGGTTATGGATATACCGTTGGCCAACCGCTGAACCAGTACCGCTTGTTCCTGTATGAAGGAGTTCTTGACGATGTAGCTACCCTTCCGGTTAACCCTTACACCGGCCAGCCACTGGGCGGCAAAAGTGCCTGGGCCAAACTGGCTCCCGGATTCCCGATGTGGACTGACCTGAACGGGAACTACCTGATTTCGGACGAACGTGACGAAGACCTTCAGACTGTTGGCGATTTATCGGGAAACCCGAAAGTGATGGGTTCAATAAACTCGACGATGATGTACAAAGGCTGGGGCTTGAATATTAATACCAGCTTTATTTTCGGACGTGATATTTTCAACCAGACTTTGCAGAGTTACCTGGCTCGTTTTGACCTTGCAAGTTGGGGATGGAACGAAAAAGGGCTGATCGACATGAGCGGTTATCAATTTTGGCAAAAACCAGGCGACGGAATGTCGGGCAGTAACGTCCGTTTCCCGGCGCTCCGTCCTGTCGGAAGCAACATGGCTACTTACTACGCCTTCCGCGGTGTTTCAACCATGTGGATCGAAGATGGTTCGTACTTCAAAATTCAGAGCGCTACCCTTTCTTACGATTTCGACAAAAGTAACTTCATGAAAAATTCAGTACTGAAAAGGTTACGCCTTTACTCTACTGTTTATAACCCATGGCAATGGCAAAAATCGGGAGTGGTTGACGCCTCGATGGTTGACGCGCAGGGCTACGATTACGGCGACGGTTACCCGCAGCCGCGCAAATACATTCTGGGATTACGGTTCCGTTTTTAACCATCTTCATTCGAATTGTAAAAGTTAACAGATATGAAACGAGCATGTAAATTACTTACATCCAAGAATATGAGAATGTTGATATGCGAGTTCCATACGACAATTAAAAAACAAATTATTCACGTATGAAAAAGATAACGATAATAGTTGCATTAATCCTTACCCTGTTTGTATCAAACAGTTGTGTGGATGACCTGCTCGATCAAAAACCGCTTGGACAGAATTACGGCGATGTATTCTGGGTGGATAAACAAGGCGCCGAAAAAGGTTTGGCCGGTGCTTATTCCTTATTCAGGAGCACTTTGCTGAATGGTAACTCGTTTATGATGTGGGGCGAATTCCCAGGTATGTTCCTGCTCAATACCCCGCAGTGGATTGTTGGCTATATTCACGGAGGAAACTACGTGCTGGCTTACTGGGAATATACCCGCGAATGGGAAAAATTCTACCAGACTGTAACTCTCACCAACATCATCCAAGAGCGTGTTGGAGCGTTGGATGTCAGTAAATTCAAAGAAAACTCATCAACCTCAAACGATGAGGCACAGAAAGAAAAGAACCGCATTTTGGGCGAGGCTCTTTTCCTGCGTGCCTATTCCTACTTCTGGATGACACGAATCTGGGGCGACGTGCCGCTCGTAACCGAAGCTATCGAATCATCGGACCAGTTGATTGACGACAATGGCTATGTGATTGGCCTGGAGCGTACTCCCGAAGCCGATGTACTGAAACAAATTCTTGCCGATCTCGATCAGGCTAAAAAATGGCTCGACTATTCTGCTCCCGGTGATGAGAACTGGGCTATCCGTGCCAACAAAGGCGCTGCCGAAGCGCTCGAAGCTCATGTTGCCGCCTGGGCCGCTTCGCGCGTAACCGGTGCTGAACAGACAGCCTACCTTACCCGCGCCAAAACGGCCTGCGATAATGTAATTACCAAAAGCGGAGCAAGCCTCGTTGATTACAGTGAAGAAGATGCTGTAGTGGATATGTTCGAAGGCCAGTCAACCGAAGGTTTGTTCGAGTTAAACATCAATACCGCGCAAAACGAAGCTTTCAGAGTCTATATCTCCGAAAATACCCATGTTGGCATTACCCTCGATGAACCATTCCAGTCGGGTAAGAATAACAATGTGGCAAAAACATCGTTCCCGTCAGGGCAAACCGTCATAAACCGCTACCCGGAGGATTACCGCATCAATCAGTTTTTCTACAACTGGGGACCAAACGGTTTCCTGCGCAAATACTCGGCCATGAGTCCCGATGGAGCATCGACCGACCGTTTCGCCTTCTTTTCTGAAGCCAATGTTATTCTGTTGCGCCTTGCCGACATTGTCCTGCTGCGTTCCGAAGTACTGGCCAAGCAAGGCAAATACGCCGAAGCAGCCATCGACCTTAATACCATCCGTAACCGCGCCAACCTGCCCAACTATAGTGGAACAGACAATGACATGGCGGTAGAAATTTTTAACCAGCGTGCGGTTGAACTGGTGGGAGAAGGCCATAATGCATTCGACCGTATTCGTAACGATTACTGGGAAGGCGTTGGTTTTATGAGCGCGTCGCGCAAAGCTGCCAAAGGTTATTTCTGGCCGATCCAGGGCAATTACCTGCTCATTAACCGTAAACTGACCCAGAATGAATACTGGAGAGGCAAACTGTAAAAGTTTAAATTTTAACAGATGAAAATGATGAAGAAATATTTGATAATAATTATTCTTGGAGTTGCTGCCCTTTGGTCGTGCAACGAAGAATACCTGATCGATGGTGGAGTGGCCGATCCGAATGTGAACATGAGCACCTACGATTTCCTGAAAACCAACCCGATCTTTGATACCTTGGTTATCCTGATTGACAAAGCCGGGCTGAAAGACAAAGTGAACAGTGCCAACACATTTATGGCTCCTACCGATTTTGCGATCAGGAATTTCGTGAACAACGTACTGGCCGACATGAGGGTACTCGATCCGCTGGCCAAATACACTATCAGCGATATTCCGGCCGATACCCTGAAAAAACTGGAAGCCTACCTTATTCCTGGTTCTTTGACCCGCGATAAGCTGCTTAAAGAAGGAAAGGAATATACCACGGTGAATGGCGAGAAGAGAAAAGTATCGCTTGAACCACGCGACATTTATACCGGTTATCTGAGCGATAAGCCCGAATTTGTTTATTTCTCGAAGAAAATAGGAACAAAATGGGACGACTATGCTGCCACTGGACTCGATAAAACTGAAAAAGACATCGTCGTTCAGGTGCGCACTTCGGGTATCATCTCCAAAACAGGCGTTGTGCATGTTTTACAGGGCAACCACGTAGCCTTCTTTTACGAACGTAAATACTAACGTCTAAAACTCGATTATTATGAATAAATTATATCGAAATATATCTGTTCTGTTTTTCGTGCTCCTGCTGACCCAGGCTTGCGAACGCCCGGAGATCGGCTTCTTGAGCGATAACATACAGACTCCCGAATCGGTGATCAAACCGCCGAAAGGAATCTTCTCGACAGCAGCCCTGCCCATCATCGACGGTTCGACTTATCCTCTGAAATATGAAATTCTTGAAATCCGCGACGGGAACGGCCAGGTGACTACCGAGCTGACCGACAAACACAAAATTACGGTGTGGACCTCGGCTTACAATCCGCTGACCGATAAAACGATGGAACTGGTCAACAAAAAACTGAAGCAAAGTGAAGAGCCTTCGCTTTTGCTGAATGAGCGCAGCGGTCAGCTGGCTTTCACTCCGGCATCGTTGTACCTCAAGAACAACGATTACCAGATCGATATGAAAGTGAGCAACGTTCGTGGTGAACAAATTTTCAAGAATTTTGCAAAAATTTCTTTCAAACCTTTTGTCCCGCTCGAATTTCCAACCACCTCAAGGTTTATGGTGCAGTTGGCCAAAGCCGCTACTCCAAATACCTTTGTGAATTTCAAAGAACTGCAAATTCCTTCCGAATCGGCGCTGGCTAACCAGATCATTGCCGGAACACATCCGTTTATTTCAATAAAGAAAATAAGCAACGATGCCGCCCCTGGTTTAAAAGTGAACCTAAAAATTCAGGACCAGAATGGACAGGATTTATTAAAAAAGATGGATGAATATGGGTTCTACCCAAATGGGGCAACCAATCTGTCGAGTTTCCACGATAACTCGGTGCAAACCAACGAAACTGATCAGGGTACTGAATTTAATCTTCCGGCTCCTCCGTTTCCGCAATGGGGTACTTATACGGGCGCCAGTTTATACCTGATGTATTACACCATTCCTCCAAGTGCGGTTGATGTTGATTGGGCAGGACTTGGCCAGAAGAAAGAAGACTGGGGTAACTACCGTGGTTACGTTCGCTTCGGTATTAAGATTAACGAGCCCGGAACCTGGGAAATTGTTTACAAAGCACAGGGTCTGATTCGCAAACGCAAATAGGTTTTTTTTCATAAACACAGAAGAGAAAAGGTCCGGTGGCTCTCAGGGGCTACCGGCTTTTTTAGTATGTCGGGCATGGTGATAAACTAGCAGGATGGAAGTTTCTGCATACGCCGAGTTGAGAGGAAGTATTAGCGAATGGCAAGGGTGTCCAGAGTGATTTGGGATCTGAAAGA
>JAHEYU010000026.1 GCA_023251435.1 Bacteroidota bacterium | reverse complement strand
GTTCGAAGATGTCCCGTTAAATAATCGTGGATATTGTGCATCCTGCCTTGGGTTTTCAACCGTCCAGCGATCCATTGCTTCGGCAAATAGGTTTCCTTTACCAACACCTTGATTAAACGGAATATATGATCCTCCAAGGGGGTAGGTTACGCGATCTTGTCCACGGAAGAATAATCCCAGGTCAAATCCTTTGTAGTCAATCTGTATTCCAAAACCATATACAATTTCCGGAATACTTGAATAGCCAATAGGAACTTCATCATCGATGCTTACCTGTCCGTCACCATTGATGTCCTGATATTTAACATCACCCGGTCTTACTGAGCCAAATTTCTGAACCGGGCTGTTTTTTATATCTTCTTCGCTTTCAAAATATCCAAGGGCTAACAATCCAAAGTTTTGATTAAATTTTTGCCCTGTCCGCATACGATAAGTATCCGTTTTTTGAGGTTCATCCATTTCAATGATCTTGTCACGGGAATATGTCATATTGCCATACATTTTAATTCCTCCATTTGAATATCTTTTTACAAATTCAAGGGTGCCATCGAAACCACGGTTAACCATTTCTCCCAGATTTGCAAAAGGGGCAGTAACCATTCCTGCAAAATCAGGAAGTGATTGTCGTTGAACCAGGATGTCACTGCGTCGTTCATGAAAATAATCAGCTTCGAGTGAAAGGGCATCGTTGAACATTTTCATTTCAACACCGATGTTCTTTTTCATACCTTTTTCCCAGGTTAAAGCTGTTACTCCAATCCTGTTTTCTCCGGTTCCTGCATAGACAGTGCCGGTTTCACCAAAAACATAACCACCCAGTCCGGCACCGTAAATAGAAAGGTAGCCATAACGTTCGCCATTAGGTAAAGCCTCTGCCCCTACTAATCCGGCAGAACCTTTAATCTTTAACAAGCTGATTTTGTTTTTAATGCCTTGCCAGAAAGGTTCATTTGAAATTAACCAACCACCTGCAAACGCTGGGAAGATCCCAAAACGATCGCCTGATGGAAAATTCTCTGAACCATTGTATCCAACATTAAATTCACCCATATACCTGTCGTCATAAGCATACGTTGCCCTGTAGGCAATCCCTTGTTTTCTGTAAGGTAAAGCAAGAATTGAACTTGCAGCATTTCCATTAATATAGTCGCGCTGGTAATACATAAACATTGATCCAACGCGATGTTTTTCATTAAATACTTGATCGTAGATTAACTGAGCTTTTAACTCTTTAGCTCTGTTACTGGCCAATGTGCGGCTGTAACTCATAAATTCCTGACCTTTTTCAATTTCTTTGACCAATACTTCTCCTGTGTTAATATCCCGGCCTTGAACTCCGTAAGTTGTAGAATTTTTACGTCGTTCAATATCCGTCTGGTTAAAAGCGTCGAACGAAAATGAAGCTTTAAACTTAAGACCGTCAAGGATTTTCTTCATATCCTGATTGATGGTTACCTGACTCATTATCTGGTTGCGATAAGCAGCATTGTAACCGGAGCCAAGCAAACGTTCAGCCGGATTTTTTTCTCCAACCTGAGATGGAGCACCCCAACCCATAATCGCATTACCATTTATATCTTTACCTATTGGAACGCGAACAGGATTTGAAATCGGTGTAGCCAGATAGGCGTAATAAAACAATTGTTCTGCAGGAGAGTAGTTTACTGAGTAAAGTTCACCGCCAATGCCAGGAGTGTGAAGATCGGTCAGGTGGCCGGATACTTCAATATCCATAATCAGTGATTTGTTAAGCGTAATATCTACATTTGACCGGAAGTTGTAACGTTTCAAATCAATATTGGAATTGTATTCGTTTTGATCGCTGTTTTTTAAGTTTCCTGTTTCGTCAAGGTATCCGAATGAAACAAAATAGCGGGCAACTTCACCACCGCCCCGAACATTAATGGTCGTTTGTGAATTGTTTGAATATTTTTTGAAGGTTTCATCAAACCAGTTTACATTCGGGTTGAGGTAGGGATCTGTTCCTTTACGAATATTGTCGATAATCGACGGAGAGTAATTTTCCCGTCCAAGTGCTTCATTGTATAGTTGAGCATATTCGGATCCTCCTAAAAATTTGGGCATACGAGGTAAATCAGATATCCCATACTCCATTTTTAATTCTACTGATGGTTTTTGAGCAATTCCTTTACGTGAAGTTACCAATACAACACCATTTGCTGCACGAACTCCATAAACAGCTGTAGCTGATGCATCTTTCAGTATTGATATTGACTCAATCTCTTCAACTGACAAATCACTCATGCTTCGCTCAACACCATCAACCAGAATAAGTGGGGTACGGTTTGCTCCAAAAGTTGAAATACCCCTAATCCAGAAACTGGCATCGTCGTTGCCCGGTTCACCGCTTCGTTGGACAACAACAGCGCCTGCCATACGGCCAGATAATGCATTTACCAATGAACGGGAGGGTATTTTCAGATCATTCATGTTAATGGATGAAATTGAGCCGATAACACTGGCTTTTCTTTGTTTTCCCATCCCTACTACAATTGTTTCATCTAAAGTTGTAATATCTTCATGCAGGATTACATCTATTGCGGTTTTGCTGCCAACTTTGATTTCCTGTTCTTTATAACCAATAAATGAAAACTTTAGAATATCTCCCTCGGTAGATTCAAGTGTATAATATCCGGAAGCATCGGTAACACTACCAATTGTTGTTCCTTTTATGCTAACGCTTGCTCCGGGTAGCGGAGAACCTTGAGCATCGAGTACTTTACCACGAATCATCTTTTTATCAGGAGCTACAGATCTTCCGGCCTCTTTTGATTGATTCGTTAATACAATCTGTCGGTCGATGACCTGATAAATGATGTCCGTTCCAAGGAACAATTGATCCAGAATTTCTGAAATTTTTTGTTCAGTGGCATTGATTGAAACATTTCTGTTTACATCAATTAAATTGTTGTTGTAAAGAAAATAGTATTCACTCGATTGTTCAATTTTCTTCAAAACGTCGATAACGCTTCTTTGTTTCAAATCGATCGATATGCGTTGCGACTGAGAATAAGTACCCTTAGCTAACAAATTCAATGCAGTAACTAAGATAAGGAATAAAGTTAGTTTCATAGCTCGTAATACCTTTTTCAGGGTTGTTTGTTGATGACCACCCCAGATACAGAATCGTTTTTTTTTCATAAGTTTGTCAATTGAATGTTCATAAAAATGGGTTTAATGTTATCAAGAGCATTTAATGATTACGCGGGAAGGTGTTGGTAGCACTTTCCCGTTTTTGTTCTATCTTAATTGATTTGAATGTTATTACCTGCTTGTAAGGATTATTTGTCGTTTGGATGAATTAACTTCACTAACAGTATTGTCATTTATTTTATAATCAATTGGAGACGAAACGCTTAGTAGGGTTAATACTTTTTCTATAGTTTCGTTAGTGAATGTTCCTGTGAAGTGTAATTTTTTCAACTCTTCGCTTTGTATTACAACAGATACATTGTACCAGAGTCCAAGTTTTTTGGCAACCTCTTCGATCGGATCGTTTAGAAATACTAGTTTACCATCTTTCCAGGCAATGTACTGATCGATATATTTTTCAGTACTTAAGCTGATTTTATGATCATTTTTCTGGTAAATGACTCGCTCATTCGGTTTCATTTCAGCAAGTGAAACCATCTTATGATTGAGTTCCTTTTCAAGGATTACTTTCCCGGAAACAAGAGTGGTGTTTATTGCAGAAGCTTCAGGAAATGCCTCTAAATTAAATTTCGTTCCTAGTACCCTCACACTTAGAGCTTGAGTTTTAACGATGAATGGACAATTTTCGTCCCGCACAACATCAAAAAACGCTTCTCCTGATAATTCAACTTTTCGCTCAGTAGCAGTAAATGAACTTGGGTAACGCAAGTTACTTCCTGCATTGAGGTTTACTTTGGTTCCGTCTGGTAAAATCAGACTAGTCTTTTCTCCTAAAGATGTAGAAACGCTATTATATGTCAGGATCGTATTCTTAACATTCTGCTGATCTTCACTAAAAGTGGAATAAAGAAATAGTCCAGCAACAAGCGATGCAGCAATTGTTGTCGCTCCAATAAAGAGTCTTAGCTTTTTTGTCTTTTTTCGACGAATAGGCATTTTAGTATCGATTTGGGCAAGCAGCCTATTCCATTGTTTATCAGTAGTTTTGCTGGTGTACAACGAGGTCATTGACCGGAGTCGGTTTTGTTCTTTCTTTAAGGTAATTATACTTTCAGGATTATTATCAATCCAGTTAAGTAGCTCTTTTTCTTCTTCAACAGTTAACTGTCCTAACAGAAACTGCTCAATTAAACGCTGAGGGTTTGAATGTAAGTTAGTCATCAATTCTTGTTTTATAGCTGTAATACAAACAAGATTGATTTTTACCAACCTTAAATATTAATTTATTTTAAAAATTAGTTGGTTGAAATGTAATTAATTTTTTAATGTCTGCTACTATGTCTTATAATTAATGATTAAATAGCAGTTTTATTAAGGTGTTTATATCGCAGTAAGGATAAATAACAACAGCAGATCGGGATGAATCTTTTTTCTGGCAATTTCCATCCCCTTTGCAAGGTGCTTGTCAACCATAGTCATGGAGATATTCATTAGCTGGGCTATTTCTTTTATCTTTTTCCCTTCAATCCATTTCAGGCGAAAAACCATACCACATTTTTCTGGTAAAGTGTCGATTAACGATTCAATTTCACTGTGAAGCTGGCTTTCCATCGATTTAAAATCAGTGTTCTGGGTCAGGCTTAAATCATATAGGCGTTCTGTCTCAAAAGTGCATTGATGTAGCCGAAATTTATCTTCTATAATTCTCTTTTTTAATGTATTGAGGCATTTATTTTTGAGAATGGTAAACAGAAAAGCAATGATGTTTTTTTCTTCATTAAGTTCCTCTCGTTTCGACCATAGCTGCATAAAAACATCCTGAATCAGATCATTGGCTTCTTCTTCATCGCGGAGAAAATGAATCGCATATCGTCGCATCCTTGGAGAATAAAACCTAAACAACTCTTCAAAGGAAGAAATGTGTTTGTCCTTGATTAAACGGATGATGTCATTACTTTCATTCATTCAGGCCAATAAATAATGAAATTAAAGGAGGTAAAAGTAAATAAATATTACGAAATGCCAGTAGCAAGACAAACGCATCAATATTAATTATGAATCTGTTTCAGGAGGTAAACTGTACTCTAAATCCTCTCTTTTCTAAAAGAATTAAATCCTTTTAAATACTCCATATTTTGATTTCTTCTCACTGATCAAATTTTATGGTATTTAAAATTGATAAACCCAACTGAATCTCTAACTTTACTTTTGGAAGTTTTTGAGTGATATGTATTAAAGAGGTGTGATATTCGAGACTCTTAAAAGCAATACCAATATATGAAATTGATTTAAAGCTACTTATAATAAAGGTTCAAGTCCCTACCTGAGGAGCCAGACAAGACAAGAGGTCATTTTCGACCTCTTTTTTTTTGTCCGAACTTTTCAAAACCTTGCTGGCATTGAGGAGCACGTTGATCGGTGTCGTGAATTCATAGGTTGCAACTCAGGATCTTTTTTTTGACTTTCCATCCGACTTCCTGTAATACTTCACTAAGTTCTCCAACATCGGAATCGTGTGTTTAATGTATTCCTTGAAGGGAGACTTATCGGCTTTCAGGTCTTTCAATTTGCAACTTAGTCCTATCTGGTCTTTTTCGACCCGTTGTTTCATCGTATCAAATTCTACCAATGAATCATTGGAATAAAGCTCCTAAAATAAGGTGTAGGCTATTATTAATTAACAACTTTCAAAAATTACTTCAGAATAGCTTTCAAAAACCAAAGTCAAAGGTCTAGATTGAGCTGTAATATTGAAAAATTACTTTCAAAAATATGCCAGTATATTATTTTACTGGCGTTTATTTGATTTCTAATATTAACCAAATATTTGTATATTTGGCAAAATTTGGAATTTCTGATATGCCAAAAATAATTGAAAATAGATTAATCGAAGAATTCAAAGATAGAGAGTCTTTCTCAAGAGAAGAGCTTTTTGATTTCTTTCGATCTTATGAACCAGACCTGAAGGAAGGAACCTTCGGGTGGAGAGTCTATGATTTAAAAAATAGAAACATCTTAAAATCTATAATGCGAGGTCTTTATGTTATATCATATAAGCCAAAATATAGACCAGAGATTTCGCAGGAGATATATAAAATCGCCAAAAGAATAAATGACAAGTTTAAAGATATAAAGTACTGCATATGGGAAATAGATTGGATAAATGAATTCTCTCAACACCAAGCAAGTAAAAAAATGTTATTTATTGAAGTAGAAAAAGAATTCATTGAATCTCTTTATTATGAACTGAAAGATAGTTTCAAGAATGACATTTATTTAAATCCTGACGAAAAGGCCATTAACTTTTATATATCAGAAAGTAATCAGCCCTTGATAATTAAAAAGCTAATTACCCGATCTCCAATTGGGATACGAACTGAGAGAAAAATCAGATTCTATACACCATTAATTGAAAAAATACTTGTTGACCTCTTTGCCGAAGAAAAGCTTTTTTATTTCTCTCAAGGAGCAGAACTGGTTCATATCTACGAAAATGCGATAAATACATATACCATTAACTTCACAAAGTTATTTAGTTATGCAAGAAGAAGGGAGAAAGAGCAAGATTTAAAATCTTTTTTGGTAAATAACATGTCCCACCTTGTTAAAGATATTATTGATGATTAAAGAGAAGTGTT
This sequence comes from Bacteroidota bacterium, assembly GCA_023251435.1. GTDB lineage: Bacteria > Bacteroidota > Bacteroidia > Bacteroidales > Prolixibacteraceae > Aquipluma. The sequence goes on along the minus strand of JAHEYU010000026.1, from coordinate 63,331 downwards.
TTAGTGAAGAATGGCTCGATTCATTTAAGAAGCAAAAGGCCCACAGAAGAATTGATAAAATTATCCTTGAAAAGATGATTTATGCCTTGCATATGCTGGAGCAATTGAAAGTAAATGGATTAGATTTTACTTTTAAAGGCGGTACCAGCTTAGTATTACTACTGGAAGAAGGGAATCGTTTTTCAATAGATATTGATATTATATGTAATGCAGAGAAAGAAGAACTGGAAAGTGTACTAAGCAAAGTAATTGAAACTTCCAACTTCAAATCCTTTGAGTTAGACGAGAATCGCAGCTATAAACCAGGAGTACCTAAAGCACATTATGTATTTTCGTATGATACTGCCTTAAAGACAAAATATCCCGGAAAAATTCTGTTGGACGTTCTTATTGAAGTTTCTATATATCCTGAAACCATAGGAAAAGCCATTAGAACCAAATGGATTGAAACTGAATCGGAGACCATAGTTACAGTTCCTTCTATTGATGCCATTACCGGGGACAAATTAACAGCGTTTGCTCCAAATACAATTGGCATTCCATATTTGAAAAGAGGACAATCGTTTACAATGGAAATTTGCAAACAACTTTTTGATTTAAGCAAGCTTTTTGACCAAATTCAAAATATGGAAACTGTAGCAAGAAGCTTCAGAACTTTTGCTGAACAGGAAATTGAATATCGAAAAAACGAAAATCAAAACTTAACCTCAAATCAAGTTTTATATGACACTATTGATACTTGTCTCATATTTGCCAAACAAGGTAATGGAAATGCTGATGAAAAAAATAAGTTCACTCAACTGCAAAAAGGAATTATTGCATTTGGTACAGGATTTCTGATGTCGGGCAATTTTCGTATTGATGATGCTATTGTGGCTACAGCTAAAATCAGTTACCTGGCATCAAAAATTTTAAAGAACGATTTAACACAAATTCAATACTATCAAGGTGAGGATGTAACCCAATTGAATATTGAAAATCCGGATTGGAACTTTTTGAACCGGTTAAAGCGACAATCGGATAAATCTTCATTCTATTACTGGTACCATACCGTACAATTATTAACAAAAGAAACAGAATGACGATGAAAGAAATAACGTGAAATAGATAAATATCAATAATAAATATGTCATCGTAGGAGACTGTAAAAAAAGGCTTTACGTTCTGCGGGAGAATTCTTTTTTGCGGACTACAACAATATTTCTTCAAGTAAATCTTTCCATATTACAAACCCTTTTCGTTCATCTGAATAGTCGTGTAGAATTCGAGTGAAATTTTGTGGCTGGCTTTCTAAGAATATCTGTCTCCCATCATTTCTTATCACATTGATGCTAAGGTCTATTTCCTTTAATTTGTTTTGCAACTTCAAAGGGGGTCAGTATCTGCCGGATTGTCACACAAACGATGCGCGAAAAACCCGAAAAAACTAATGAATCTCCGGAGAAATGGGGGGTCAGCATAGTCCGGATTATCCATAGGATAAATATGTGAATCCTGAAATAAAGAAAAGATGTGAAAATTGGTGCTCACAATTTAATTATGCAAACGAGGCACTGAGATTGATTAAACAGGTAAAAAGTGAAGTAATTTATTGAGAATAATTGGATCAAGTTGGTGATAATTTATACCAAATATTCACAAATCATGTTGCAACTTCCATCCATTAGGGGAGCAAAAATAAAAAAGAGGTCATTTTCGACCTCTTTTTTTATGCCCGGACTTTTCAAAACCTTGCAGACAACAATTGGATCATGGGTGAATAGGGAATTTAGCTATTCTACTTGTTCAAATGATACAGCTTTTGAAAGTCCAAAACTAAAATATGTCAGTCCAAACTGCCTTTTGAGCTGCTCATGTGTTTGAGTTCTATCAAACTTTCTGATAAAAATAAACTCTCTGCCCCCTTTCCAAACAAAGGCTTTTCCTTTTTTCAAAGGACGGGGTAATCCTTTATCTCCAATAATCAACAGAATTATTTTTTGTTTTTCAGGATGTGGCGGTATCCAATCAACAGTCCCCCTGTCAAAGTCACGTTCATAATTATACCACTTGCCATACCATTTCCCTATTATTTCACTGGTGTTTTTTCTTTTGGCATTAACTGACTTACTATCAATAAACACAATCCAATCTGGTTCAATTTTTGGGCTGGAGCGCTTTTTATTTACCTCTTTTTGCTGTGAAAAACCTTCAAATGACGATATCGTATTTGACTTTCCAAGAGATAAGTTGGCCATGTCTCTTTCGATTTTAAAACCGGAACAAACTAAAGTAAGTACAATCGCAATCAGTTTAATGTATTTGTTTATCAGCACTGTATATAAATTTTTCATCGAGTTTAGTTTTTGTAATTGGTGTTCCATTCTTTTGATATAAACTAAAGTTACAACCTAATACCTGGCATCAGTATTTTAAGACCTTAAATCAGCTTAAAGCTGTTCTTCAGCAAGTTATACTTTGTAATAAAGCTGCTTCGCGAAGCAACCTGAAGTAAATATGACTTTTGGTTCTTATAAAACATCAATGCCTTGGTTGGAACACCATATTGATCAAATGTATATTCCAAGGCTGTTTCACCCTGAAAGGTAATATATTCATAGCTGAACCCGGCCTGGGCTAGATTAGAAGCATATTTTTCCAACAATTTCTTTTTAAGATATTCATGGAGAGTTGTTTTGAATTTATTAAAACTTGCTGATTCATCATATACATTGATATTGACGATAACACCGGTTTCCGGATCATTTTCATTTTCTGCACAGATTAATGCAGCAATAATATTGTTAATACCTTGTGAATTTGCAGCTTCGATAAATACTGAATTGCTCCGTAGTTTGCAATCACATATCACCTTTAAACCAGCCGAAGGAAAAGTCTGGTAGCTGTTTTGCGAAAATGCACACCCAGTTATGGCAACGAGCATAATAATGGCTAGTATTTTTTTCATAGTTGTATGGGATAATGATTTATTGTCTTAAAATGCTTTGCTTTACTGTATTCATAAATGCAATTCTGTCTTTATGAAAGGTAAGGGGATTATTGCTACGACTTATAGAAATAGTTTCATTGTCGATATTCACAGCATAAATGCCATTGATGTTTTTCAAAGGAAAGGGTAAATTGCTTTGAATTAAGTCAATTATTGACTTTGGAACTCCAACATCACCCGGTTTGGGAATTACGTTATAGACCGTAGTTACAATAATTCCATTCTTAATTCCAACAATTATATCTCCAATCTCTCTTTCAAAGAAATATTTATCAGTAAGAATGCCGATAAATTGATAGGTATGCACACCTGTTTCGGAGGATATGCAGAGAAGTTTATATTCTTTAGAATTTGGGATTAACTCTTCGCCCAAATAGAACTTTTGGGAGAATGACCGTGCTGAAATCAACAGGAAAATTGCAAGGATGATTGTTTTCATAAGAATAAATTTAAAGATTTTACGATTTTGAAATTTGATTTTGACCTTTAATGTCATAGCAAAAAAAAAGTAACCCGAATTGGATTACTTTTTTTACATTTTTGATATTTTTTACTTTGCTTGTTCCGCAGCGTAACTTATAATTTTACTGAAAGCAGCTCTCTACCAAGCTCATGCAGGGCTTTTTCAATTTGTTTTCTGTTTCTCTGCCCGGGTTTCTTTTCATTACATACATAGCTTGCCAGCAAACTTCGGTTGATTTTTGCCCGCTCCGCAAATTTGCTGACGTTGATTGATGGGAAGTTGTTGAAAATACGGGCAACCTCGTTTTCCTGCTTCTCAATTTCGTCTTTATTGAAGGTATAGAAACCTTCCAGGCTTAAATCTTCGCCCAACTCCGGCCAATGTATTGAGTCGCGCCATTTGCTTAATTCATAACGATAGCGTTGTTCGGGGCTTGCATTCCACAAGCGTTTGAACCAAAGCAACGGATGGCTTTTCTCCGTTCCATCATTGGTAAGGATGTAGATTTTCTCATCGTCAAACCACACCTTTTCTATTTTCAAATCATTCTGCTTTTCCATGAAATGCCTCCCACGCGTGAATAATGTTTGTTTCATTTTCTTCGATAACCGCTTGTGCCAGTTTAAGGTCAGACGACTTTAAGCCTTTGTTTGCCAGCAATTTTATTTTTGGTGAAACCTGGAATTTAGCTCTTCCATCGGCATTCTGAACATGGAAAATGCGCAACTTTAAAGCTTTCTATATACCTCAATTATCGTATAATCAACTTGTCTTGCCCCATTAATTTGTATCCATTCAAAAGCTTCTTCATAAGTTTCATTGGGAATAGGATTTCCCACTTGCAATCCAGAAATTTTATTAAATGATGGAGCATGGCAGTCCTGGATTGAATAGACTTGAAACTTCTTAATAACTTTATAATCACTATCCATGAGAATTTGTTTTAATAATTTAAGATACGGCTATTGCATACTTTACTGAAAGCTTTTCTATTATTACTTTTACTTTTTCAGCTATTTCTTTGTATCTCACTGCGACTGAAGGATCAAATGGTTCACTGACAAATAGGGCCTCTTTAGTAATTCCTTCTGAAGCCAACTCTTCACGAATTTGTTTTTTTGAATCGGCAGGTATTACTATTTTATGGAGGAAAGGTCTATATTCATCTTGTTCTTCTAATGGAAAGATAACTTTGGAATATGGCTGAACACAAAATCTCCCATTTTGTGTACCTTTTCTTCTTTGTGCAATCTGGATTAGCGGGTTCCCAGAATGTGGCATCGAAGAATTTAGAAAGATTGTTTTCTCGTATTTGAAAGGATCTTCTTCCAAATATGCACTATTACCGGCACCTATCCAAAATTTATCAGGCACCAGACAAATCCAAAAGTGTCCAGGGCAGTTATCATCCCATTCATCGGCAACAGCGAAACAAAGTGCAGTTTTCCAAGCTCCTGACCAATCAAGAAATCTTGTCGGTAATTCATAATGTTGAGCTTGCTGTATCAGAAGCCAGTCTTTTTCATATTTTACTCTTTTAAGTCCGTTATTTATTGCATCCATCAAATCTTCATCAATCATACAGTTGTAGAAATCATTGACAATTTCATACTCTGTCTTTTCAATTAATTCAATTTTTTTGTACTGTCTAGCGATTTTTGGAATAAGTTTCCAACAATCTCGACCTTGACCTCGAAATAAACCTGTAAGGTTAAAACCTCTGTACTCCATATTTACCATATAATCTGTAACCTGTCGAATTATTATTTCAAAGTCTGCTTTAGATTTTGCACAATTATCAAAAGGGAAATTACTCATCTTTACTAAGAATTTAAAAATTAATGAATTGGCATTTTAATTTAGCAACACAAACGCTGCCCAGTATTGCGGTTCGGGGAATTTCTGTTTGCACTTTTGTTTGGCTGCAACAAAAGCTGTTTTCAAATCATCGCCCGATAAAAGGTTGGCGTAAAATTCTGTCATCATAAAACTGGTAGCCTGGTCGCTCACTTCCCAAAGACTCATGATCAAGTTTTTAACCCCAGCTTGTTTAAACGACCGTTGCAACCCAAAAACACCTTCACTTGAAACTTCGCCCAACCCTGTTTCACAGGCTGAAAGCACCACTAAATCAGTACCTCGTAAATCCATTCGGCTGATTTCCCTAGCCGTCAGTACGCCGTCTTCAATAGTTTCAGGTACTTCTTCTCCTTGCCAGGCTTTGTTTCCACCGGCAAGCATTAAGCCTGAACGTAACATCGGATCAACTCCGCTACCCGATTCCCTTTGATCGCCCATCCTCATTTGCATAAACTGGTTTTTCCGGCTGTCTTCAATGGGCAGGAAAAAACCATGCGTGGCAATGTGTATAATTTCAGGACTCTTTCCAGATAAGGCTTTGAACGATTCTTCGTTACCTTTTTCGCCGGTAAATTCTGCAACAAGGTATTGCTTGTCATTCATCATCCGGTTGATTTGTTCCACTTCCTGGAGTGTACCGCCAAGATATTCCCATCCCTTTCTAACAGTGGTATCGTTTGAATATCCCCGAAAAGCCAGCAGGTTTTCGCCAGTATGATATTTTTTGCTTTCGGCTACCATTTTAACCGAATCCAAATCGTATTGCAGCCCACCATACAGAGCGGCTGATTTATGTTTTGTCCTTATGCTTTTCGTTACAAGTTCTTTAGTTGACGATAACCTGTACATTTGATATTGATCGGCCAAAGTAGCGGAATCGTTTACCGCCAGATTTTCGATGGCCAGTTGGTGGTAAATTCCAGCAGGTGAGAAATAAACCCGTTCTCCGGGCGAAATAAAATCTTCCAAAGGGTTCCAGATTAGCTTTTTGATCTGTTTGCCCACATAGCCATTCGCATAGACTTTGTTTTTATCCTGTTTGATCAGTTCTTCAATCTGATCTTTCCGGAAAAGTGAAATCATTTTAGGATATGACCATCCTTTACGCAGAACCAATGCAGCATATTTAACTGTATCGGTTAAGGTTGGGTATTCCACAAACTCGATGGCAACATCTTTTTCTTCGAGTTTTGCCTGAACATCTTTCCAGTTAATTTTTAGGTTGCGGGTATAGTCGCCGTACTCTTTTGAGATTTTAACCAACCCGGTTTCTTTTTGCTGTGCTACATTTTCCAAAGAATCAACATTCAAAAATCGCTCGTCAATTGGTTTTTCATTGAGTTTTTGAATTCGCAACCGAAGTGATTTTAATTCATCGAATTTTGCTTTGGCTTCGGCGGAACCTTTTTCAGCAATTAGCTGATTGAAATCGATTGATGTATTTAGTAATAGGCCTTTTGCAAAGAGAGTATAATTATAAGCATCGATTGTACCTTCTGGATGTATTTTCAATCTTTTTTCCAAAAACATGGGAAACGGATAAAAATAATTTTTAATAGTTCTCCAATACAGAGCTCTTTGAGTTTCGGTCATCAGACTTATATTCTTAAATACCATTTTCTGAGTTCTCAAAAGCATTTCACTAAAATGATATTCTGCAGAATCATATTTCATTAATCTGAATTCAGTTAGAGATAGATTGTTCAACCTAACTAGATAGTCGGGGTGATTGTCGCCTAATATTTCTTTTGTCCATCTAACATTAAATCTACAAGCGTCATATGAGGTGTCAAAATCACCAATACCGTAATATAATCTTTCAAGGAAACTCATGCTTTGAAAATAATCTGGGTGTCTTTCTCCAAGAACTTCTTTGCGTATTTCCCAAACATCCAAGCTAATATCAAAAGCTTTTTGATAATCACCTAATCTCAGGTATATTGAAGCAAGGTTACTCTTACATGTCAAGTAATCTGGATCTTTTTCACTAAATACCTGGTTACCCAATTCTATTATTTTCAGGCTAATTTCCAAGGCTTTCTGGTCTTCATTAAGGTCAGAATAAGTATAAGCCAAATTGTTCAGGTTCAATAAATAACTCGGATGTTTTTCTCCAAAAATCTCTTTTCCAATCTCAACAACCTTCAGTTTGATTTCCAAAGCTTTCTGATATTGACCGAGTTTTGAATATGCAACCCCTAGATTCGCAAGACTTGTAAGAAAATCCTTGTTTTTTTCACCTAAAGCTTCCTTTTGGAATTGAACTACTTCCATTCTTATTTCTAACGCTTCCAAGTAATCACCATTGCGCGAATACATTGTGGCTAAATCTTCGAGGATCATTATATAATCAGGATCAATTCCACCAGAAATCCCTTTCAGTAATTCAATATATTCTTCGCTAATTTTTAGTACTTTATGATAATCGTCTAAATTTTTGTAATTTAAAATCTGCTCCTTGAGGCTTTTTAAGGAATCTAAATTTTGTTGGTATTTTGAATTGTCTGCGTTAATAATATGTTCAAAAACAGCCTTTTTTATCTGGGATTCCTGTGTATAGGCCCCTAAAAAACTTACCAGCAGAATAATTGCAATAAGACACGTATGAATCCACTGCCTAAAGGTTATAGAAATTAACAAACGCTTGAAGATTGCTTGCAGTGAATGTAAATTAATTACAGTATCACGCAAATTGTCAGATACTTGACCAAGTTCGTTAGATAAAGCCATAAATGTTTAGTTTGTGTTTCAGCTCTTACCACGTTACAATTGAACTTTCATAATCAATTTTCTTTGCCTGAATTGATTCATCTTCAAAATAATTCAGTCCTACTGTACGAACATATTTCTGTCTTACGGCAAAAGTTAATTGCACTTTTTGTTGATCAATAACTTCTTTTTTAAGTGATACATTGTAATTTTCCGGGTATTGAACACTTTGGAATAAAATACCATCAGCAATTTGAAGTTTCGAGTAAATGAAATTTGAAAATACCGCCGTTATTTTATATTTATATGCTTCTCCTTCTCGGATTGGTTCGGTATATTTATGTGCTAAATATTTATACAAAACGATAAAACCCTTTAGTTCAGGATCATTTTCGGTCTCTTTTTCTGTCTGTTCAATAAAGTCCGCTAGCCCAAACAATTCTTTAGTATTATACTTACGGATTAATTCCGGTGTTATGATTGTAGCAAGTTGTAATTTTTCTTTAACATCCCATCGTCCTAGCGAATAAAGTGCAGATTCCTTTTCACGGTTTGCATAAATAAATCTAACTTCTGCTAAAGAAGTCACTCGATATCTGGATCCATAAAATATCTGTTGTCCTTCCAAATTTGCTCTGCCAATTATAATATTCGCCGGATTTGGGTTATATGAAAAATCTTGAATAGTCCGATGATAGTCCTCATTATCTAATAAATAGCGCGAACGAACTAGAGATTCCCCTAATTCCAAAACGGATATAAAAATTGGCAGTTGTTTGAGTTTAGTTGACACAATTGTTTGAATGACACTTATGGCATTTTCGCACTTCAAATCAACATTTTCTATCTCTTGTATAATCCTCTCAATTTCTGTCATAATAGCAAGGGTTGCAGTAAATCATCACGCCAAGTTAATACGAATCTTCATGCTGGACATCGTTCCTCCTTGGGAAATAGTTTTTAGCCCTTTTTTGAAAGTCATTTTTCCCCACAATCAATACTTAGAAACAGGCCTTAATTTAAATTAATTGTGAAGGTTTTTAAAAATTCGTCAAAAACCTTCTCAACATTATTTTAAGTTTTGCCTCTTCATAAAATTTGTAACAATTCTTTAATTGGTCACCAAATGATATTTGTTTAGAATAGGTCCCCGATTCGCAATTCTTACTATAAACTTACCTGTCCATGCAGGAACCCAGCTTACATAGCATTTGTCGGTGTAGTCGGCATCCTCTGCAACTATATTTAAGTTCGAATCATAGACATATAAATCGAGGTCGGTATCCCCATCGCCACTAACTGAAATTTCGGCCAGTCGTCCGGCAATAAAGTTAATCTCATACGTATCAGTAGTATTTCCATAGGCATAAGCATATTTTTCACCCGGGCCTCCAACCCTTCCTCGGGTAGCCTGATTCGCCTTTTCAATTTCGGCAATCGAAGCCAGTAATTTGGGGTCACCATCGGCATATTTCTTTGCGGCAGCCAAAATGCTTGCCAGATCATATCCTTCATTGCTTTTTTTAGTGGCCTGTTCTTTTGGGGCAGGTTCCTGTTTAAATGATTCATACTTTAAATCCTGTGTCTTTACGCTGCCCATAATCTTTGCAGCCTGAATCAATGCATCAGCAGAAAAGGTTTTGAAGCCATACCTGGCTAAATCATTGGCTAACTGTAAGTTTGTCACATCTTCTGATGGTTTGTTTTTACTTACTGGTTTTGTTTCCTGTGCCAGTGCGGTGATGAATAGCCCAAATGTGAGCAAAAGGATGAAGGTCTTTTTCATAACAGATTGTTTTAATACAGTGGCTAAATATTTGGTTTTGTTTTTAAAATTAAGCCATTTCCGGCAAAGAAACATCAATCCTGATCATATTTTTATTCTTTTTCCAAATCCGCGATATTTAAAGTTCCCTAAATATAGGAGTTGCTTTGGGTTGGTTGTTCGGAATCAAAAATTCAAAAGTGGAAAGCATCACCGAAAAATAGGATGTGGTCTTGTCGATATCGCTCTCAAATGATGCGGCATCAATCGTCAACATTTTATAACCTTCACTATAAAAGAACAGTTTATGGTACAAATTCACCCCGTTTGAATACGATGTAAACAAATGAAGGTAATAGAATTCTGTTTGTGCAATATTAATGATTCCTCGCTTTACAATTTTTGCATTGGAATACAGGGCATTAAACTGTTCTTCCATTTCCTGATCTGACAACTCTTCAAATTGTTGCCTCGCGTTTAAGTCAGTCGCGGTTTGAAAAGTATTTACTGTTACAATAAATGAATTCCCTTTCCCATCAACAATCTTCGCATCGACATCCGGATTGATTATTTGGTCTTTTTGATGCCAACCTTTGGGGATGACAAAGGAATAGTTGTATTTCTTGCTGGTAAATTTTGTTTGTCCCAGCATACTCATGGGAAGCATGACCAATAGAATGAAGAGTTTTTGGAGCATGGTTTTTGAGTTAAAGTTTAAAAAATCTTTCGGTTAATATCAGAAACCTGAAGGTAATTTAGGGATGTAGGTTTTATTTCCATTGCTGTTTATGTAATACTGCCCACCCCTCGATCCGCTATAAATTGCGCTTCCACTGCCGTAGTTTTTCGTATTGGGAGAATAATCAGTTGCCTTTGTGCCTCTTGCTCCTGTATATGGGTTGGTGTTTTCCACGGTGGAATAATTGTCGAGGTTGGTGTAGTTACTTGTAGTTTTGAAATGAGGTTGAACATAGGTTCCATTGCTTTTAACGTACCCGCTTTGGTACCTAACTGATGGCATGGAATAAGATGAAACTGAGGAACTACTGTATGATCTGTTCACGCCGTAACGCATATCCGGCATTCCGTTTTTACGGTACTGTGCCTGTGAAAACAAACTTGCAACAGCAAAAGCGATGGTCAATAAAATTCTGGTAGTTTTCATGATACTAAATTTTGAGGTTAAACGATTTGAAATTTTGTTTATACCCTTTAATGTCATGAAGCAGGAAAAGTAACCTGAAACAATGTTTTTTTTTGAAAAGAATTATGTGGCTAATAATCAGGCATATAAAATTGATTTGACTAATGATTAAAGCTCTTTAAGTAATGCCATAGCTTTTGATTTGTATTCGCTAAGGTTGTTCCCGGCTAAATTGTGAAGTAAAATTTTTGCTTTTTTCTTTTGCCCGTTTTTTAAATAAGCCAGCGAAAGATACCACTTGATTGCATCGCCTGAAGCTGCAAGCATTTCGGTTGAAGAACTGTTAAGTTCCTCCAATAGTCTGATTGCTGGCTTATTTTGTCCACTCTCCAGATTTTGGAGTGCATTAAAGAAAATTGAATCAGATTTAGTGAAGGTCAACTTTTCGTCACCCCTCGAAGGTATTTCCGAAATAGTATAGCTTTGATAATACCGTCCATATAGGTTTTCGCAATTATTCATGTATCCCATGTAAAAGAATCCGACCAATGAAGCAGCAATAGCCAATGAACCAAAAGAAATGACGATTTTGCGAATGTTCCTTTTACGGATAACGTTTTCCTCTCTTTTGATAATTCTTTCGAGTTGTTCTTTTCGCACTGCTTTAATAATTGCTTGCTGCAAATCAACTTCTTTTCGAAGTTCAGCATCATTAGCTAATCTTCGATCAAAAGCCTGCTTTTCCTCCCGGGTCATTGAACCATCGAGGTAACGGTCAATTTCCTGTTCCAATATCCGATTATCTTCCATTTCAATTATTTAGCTTCGATAAACAATTCTTGTTTTCAGTTCGTTTTTCAATTTCTTGATACACTTATATTTCTGTGTTTTTGCTGCATCCTTATTCTTATAATTCATCTCGGCAGCAATTTCATCACCACTTTTGTCTTCCCAGTATTGTTTGACCAAAATAGTATGGCAAGGTTCTCCCATGCTATAAACCGCAATTTGAATTATTCTATCATTTTCTTCGTCGAAACCCGACTCTTCTTCCATAATATCAGGCAGATCATCGATGTTTTCTTTATTAAGGCTACCTTTTTTTCGATTTATATTTTGAACCAGATTTATCCCAACGGCAAACAGGTATGTCTTTAACGATGATTTCAAGGTGCTCTCATTAAGTTTGTTCTCAAAAATTTTATTGCACAAAATCATGAAAGCATCCTGATAAATATCCAACAAAACATCCTCGCTTTTCCAGAGCCTCTTCCGTATAAACGAGTAAAATTCACTTCTGTAAAGCGAGTAAATTTTACCGATCAAAAATTCATTTCTTGATCTTATAGCAGTAATCATTTCATTGTCGGACAATTCCATTTCTTAAAATACTTTCTGGTTCAAGTAAAAGCTATTTCCTAACATCATGGGTCGCTGCGGGTATCTTGAAACATTCATTTCTTCTCTTTTCTGTTGAATAAGCTTGAACAAAGTTGTAAAATCACTGCCATAAGTCAGTTCAGGCAATGTCAACTTAATCGCATAGCTTAATGAGCCATAGTACATACCATTAATTTTAAATTCGTAATTATTCTGATAAGATTGAGTTGCACTGATTTCCACCCAGTCGATTTTTTTGACTACTGATTTTACTTTAAAATCTCGTTTGGCTCCGATATTAAATACCTCATTGGTACCCCTAATAACAATACTGTCATTCACATCCGTTTCTCCTCTGGTGGAATCCCCACTATGGCAAGCATCAACTACAACTAGCAATGTTCCTGATTTTCCGATTTTTGCTCTTATCTCCGACAAAACGCTATTTAACTCATCATCAACAAGGTGATTTTCTCCTTCATAGCTGCCTTTGTTGAATGCTTTAGATGCATCAAAGGGAATTATTGCTTCGTCGAAACCATCTTCCTCGTCCCCATCAATATCGGTAACTTGTTGCCCATGAGTTGAAAAATGGATATAAATAATGTCATTTGGATTTGCTCGTGTTTTAAGTTTTTTCAGGCTTTCCATTATTTTCTTCTTTGTTGCCTGATTGTTGGTCAATTTATCTATATTTTCAGGAGCAAACCCCCTTTTTATAAGGACATCTGAAATCAATGGAACATCATTGTCTCCGTGAATAGCAGACCATCCTGTTTCAGAAGGATATTCTCCAATGCCAACTAATAAAGCCCTTTTCGTTTGAGATTCAACTGTTAATAAAGCAACGAACAAAATTAATACGGTCGCACAAAATCGCATGTCATATTGAATTAGGTGAACGAAATTAGGAAAATAGGCAATTTATTCAGTGGAAATATAGATTAAAGTTGTACCACGGAATGATTTTATTATTGTTTCTTAAAAATGAACAGCCTTGCAGATGAAAAAAATCAAGGAATCAAATTATTTCAATTGCAGTTCCTGATTTTGCCATAGACAATGGTTTTGTTTTTTCTGTTGGTAAACCGTCTCAAGAATGATCTGAAAATACATTATCAAAAACTCGGCATTGTAAGATTTGGGAACTTACTATCAGGTGAAAGGAATAAATAGCATTGCAACTTCCATCAATTAGGGGAGCAAAAACAAAAAAGAGGTCATTTTCGACCTCTTTTTTTATGCCCGGACTTTTCAAAACCTTGCTGGCGGACACAATGTATTTCTGACTTAATTTATCCAGATAATTCTTTACTTGTTATTGCGGCACATCGTATTTCAAAAACACATTTGACAATTGATATATTGAGTATATAGTCGTAATATTGGCTGCGATAAGAGAATTGGGAAGCAAACAATTGTAACTTCAATTGAATGCTTCCCTAACAGCAGGGAATAAACGTCATCAGTAATTGGATATGAATATATTAAAAGGTGTCAGGTATTGGAGTCGTCGGCTATTGGTTATTCAGATGCCTTTAAAAATAAGGTTCTTAGTACTATGGATAATTTTACTGGCGGTCATAACATCTTGTGAATCGGATTCGGATTCGCTCACCTGGGGTGATGATAAATCACAAACAATCAGCCAATTCCTTGTAAAAAATAAAAATAAATATTCAAAATCCTACAGGTTATTGGTTGAAGGAAAGATGTTGAACACGCTCTATGCCTACAATCCTAATGGTGATAATTATACTCTTTTTTTACCTACTGATGAAGCGATTGATCATTTCATAAAACAGAATCAGAAATATGAAAATTTTGAAGTATTATTGAAGGACACAAGCTTTGTAAAAAGGCTAACGCGTTACCATACTTTAAACAGAAAATTACACACTGCCGATTTTCCTGACGGAGCATTGATAGACCGCACTCTTACAGATGACAGGCTGGTAGCCAGCTTTTTTGCAGTTGCTGATAGTCAGCTTATTAAAATGAATAATCTTGCGCCAATTATCAAACCAAATATGGAAATGACCAATGGCTACATCCATGTTATTTCAGAGGTTCTGCAACCAGTAGATATTTTAGGTTATGAATGGCTTCAGCAACAAAATGAGTATTCAATCCTGGCAAAGGCAATGGAGCTTTCAGGAATAAAGAAAAAACTGACCTGGAGTAAATATACACTGTTTGCAGAACCCGACAGTGTTTACCACCGCTACGGAATTAATAATGTACAAGACCTTATAAACCGAATTGCAACTCCAGGGATCTCGCTTACGAACACAACAAATAGATTTTACCAGTTCGCGGCCTATCATATCTTGAGCGGAGAATATTACATGAATGATTTGAATTGGGGCACCCAAAAATACAACACTTTGAGCGGCACTCAATTAACCATTACTGTTGGGTTGGATGTCAAGATCAATCGAGGGGTTGTTACCTATAAAGTGATAATCTCAAAATCGGGTGAAATAACGGTGATCGACTATATCCATCCAATAGCAGAGGGCTGTAACAACCTCACCGGCACAGGTCCTGTTCATTCGATCTCAGACTTAATGTATTATGAAGAGTTGCGATAAGAATTTAAAGTGAAAACTCTTCGGAAATGCAGCGTGTCCAATTCAATTTCCAAACTTAAACCAGCTTTTAACAGTCAGACTCTTACCATTATCTGTGGGCTCATCGAGCGGAAATGGAGAGTTGGTTACAACCACTTCCCCCATATATCCAAAAGTGCTTGGAAGGCTGCCCTGAATTGTGTTGTTGGCATGATCCCATGTGATTGTCTTGCCTCCCAGGGTTTTTATCGTTTCTTTACCTGTGGTCGCGTTGTTTATTGAAGTGCCGACCTGATTTAGTATCCAGCTCCTAAGGGTATTGGAGCTAAGTGCTTCCATTCTATGAGTGGCCTTGTTATAGGCGATGAAATTGTAACTATCCTGATCGATCCAATTCAGGATAAGAGACGAATCAGCCATCAGTGAATTATCAGTTATCGGGAAAAAGTACAATTTACCTTTGTGGCTGGCTATTGCATCGTAGGCGCCCGAATAGACCATTGCCCGCCGGAAGGTAGAGAATACAGGACGGCAGAATACCGGGCCCGTTACACTTGTAAAAACCCGATCGGGAATATACGAATCTAACCCAATGAAGGTACAATTGCTCCCGAAATCTGTTCTGATAATATCTTCCTCGTTCTGATGGTATCGGCTTGTTCCCTTGAATATTTTCTGATATTGACTTTTTGATGGATAGAGTGGAGAGGAAATAAAATTCTGAGCGACAATAAAATCGACAACATCTGCCGGGAGGGATTTACTATCGTTCCAGTGAGGGAATCCTGACTTAATGGTCAGCACACCATCGATGAATTGCCTGAAAGCATCATCGGTGGGAGCAATCAAACCGTTGTGTCTGACCAGGGTTTGATTAATAATATCAAAACGTTCCTTATGAGGATTAAATGCCAGGGCAGCGTAATCTAAGTCCCATAAGGTATCAACTATTACCCCGGATCTTATCCCTGGTTGTTTATTGGTGGCAATCATGTTTGGTTCAAATTTCGGATAATACCAATAAACCATATCCAGAAAGAGCTGATAGCTTTCACCGGGCATTTCTTTTTCAAGTCGTTCCTGTGCATTCAGCATCGGGTACACTACCCTATCAATAATATGCACAAATCCGTTTTCAGCAAAAATATCTGCCTGAATGATTTTGGCTCCCGCATAATATACATTTCCGGGTTCGTAGCCTCTATTAAAATAAAAATTGTAATCTTTTGAAGTTAACCCATTTACTGCTAGATACTCATCGTAAAACAGGGGTACAAATTTTCTTGATGAAGTAAATACCCTTTTGTATTGGTCTGCGATGGTTGAATCTCTCACGATGATTTCTTTCTTATTTTCCCTTTTAATCCAATACTTTTCGTCAGGATTTTTCAAAATTGTTTCGCGTTTATAAGCGTAGGAGTACGAATTTACATCACCCTTTAATCGCCAGCCATTCATACCCAGACTTTTCAATTGCCTAAGCGACCATGGGTTCTGTACAATATGGAATTCTACGATTTTCTCAAGCTCTTTATAGGGGATGTCTGAAAGACCTGAATATTTATTTTCAGCCAGATATTGCCGTAAAGCTTCATCAGTGGGTGCAAAAACAGTCCAGCTACCCGAAACATCGAGGATGGTATCCATACCTGTAAGTTGCAAACATTCAGCGAACAAGCCTAGATTCTTTTGTACCAACACAGCGGTATACAATTTCCCCGGAAGCCACTCGGGTCTTTTAAATTTATCCTGTTCATACACATCCTTACAACCTGTAAAAAGGCTGAACAGAATGCCAAGGAGAAGCAAATATATCTTCTGATCTCTCATTTTTTATAGTTCGAAAATGAATATTCCTGAAAGAAATAGGCGGCACAAACTACGGAAATTTTAAATAAGCCCTTTCGGATACAAGAAAAATAATTCATATTTTCATGCGATTCTGATTTGTTTTTAATTGCCGGATGGTAGCCAACACAAAAAAAAGAAGTCGAAATCGACTTACTTTTTATGGCCGAACTTTTCAAAACATTGCTGGCATTGATGAGCACGTTGATTGGTGTCGTGTAATGTGCATTGAACTACGATTATGAAAGTATACAATCAATACGCAGAAGAGCTTCTTCCATAAATGAGATTTTGCCAATCATCGATACTAATTTGCAATCCGTCGAAGGAAATCGTATTTTTAATCGAAATATTCGCACTTCTATCTTTCTTTTGGCCAGATTTAGCGTTTAATGAAAACTATTAATCATCTTGTGATGGAAAGAAAATTATCGATTTTGCTCATAGAAGACGACACAATTGAGATCATGAAGGTAAACCGGACCATCAGTTCCTTAGGTTTACCACACCAGATCGTAGAAGCCAGAAACGGGGAATTGGCCCTGGAAATTCTAAAAAAAAGGGATCAGTTGCCTGACATTATTTTTCTTGATCTGAATATGCCCAAAATCAGTGGAATCGAGTTTCTTCGGATCTTAAAGGCCGACCCTGTTTTAAAATATTTACCAACAATAGTTTTAACTACTTCAGCCAATCATAAGGATATTCTGGAATGCTATAAGATTGGCATTGCAGGGTACGTTATAAAGCCACTGAAATACGAAGATTACGTTCAGAAATTAAAACGGGTAATGGAATACTGGAGTATCAACGAACTCATTCAGGTCTGAATCCCGGATGCAGTCATAAAGCGTCCTTCTGATTTACCGGGAAGAATTTCATTTTTCAATTGAGAATTAAGTAAAAATTCAGCTATGTACGGAATCGTTAATAAAGCCATTGAAGACCTTGTAAAAGCCAATTTTGGCGATGAAAAATGGGAAGCCATTAAAGACCGAAGTGGCATTGATATCGATTTTTTTATCAGCAACGAACCCTACGACGATAACATAACCTACCAGTTGGCAGGAGCAGTTTCAGAAGAAATGAATATGCCGATAGCCGAGGTGTTGCAAGCATTTGGCGAATGGTGGGTGTTAAAAACAGGCAAGGAAAAATATGGCGGTCTGATGGCTGCCGGAGGTCATACACTAAAAGAATTTCTTTTAAATCTGCCAGCATTTCATAACCGAATCATGCTTATTTATCCCAAGCTGACTCCTCCTGAATTTCAAATCAGTAACATCGAAGAAAAGAGCCTTTATGTGCATTATTTTTCAAAACGAATTGGATTGCAAGAGTTTGTAAGAGGATTGTTAACAGGTTTGGGGAAAATGTACGATGAGCCGGTACAACTCGAACTGATTCAAAGTCGGGATACAGGAAGCGAACATGAGATCTTTAGAGTTAACTGGTGAAAAATATGGAAAACACATTCGCTTTTAACGAAGAACAGTTCAACCGGTTATTCCCGTTTTACATCTTAATTGATTGCAACCATTTGGTGGTTTCGTGTGGAAAAACCCTTTTCAAATTACTGCCCGATTGCAAGGGAAAACCATTCGAATCCAGTTTCATGCTAAGTCGCCCAAAGGTTGAAGATTTATCCATCGAATCGTTTAAGAAACTAACTAATCAGGTCCTGATAATCGAATGTCATTTGAACAAATCAATCGTATTGCGTGGTCAACTTGAATACATTCAAGCCAACGATCAATGGTTATTTCTGATGACTCCCTGGTTCGGATCAATCGAAAATGTTTTAGACAACAACCTCAATCTGAACGATTTCGCATTGCATGATCCCATGATTGATCTTTTACATGTTTTAAAAACTCAGGAGATTACCAATTCGGATCTTAAGGTACTCCTTGAAACTATCAATAAACAAAAGAACGATCTGAAAAAAGCTGCCAGGGAAATACAAGACATAGCCTTATTCCCTATGCAAAATCCCGATCCGTTAATTCGTATAAATTCTTCCGGGAAAATACTGAAAGAAAATCCGGCAGCTGAAAGTTTTACGAAGTTTACTTTTTATGAAACGGAATACAGTAAAATTGAATTTTGGCAAAAAATAGCCACACAACTCGATGTCAATGCCGAAAGAGAAGTTGTCGAGGCTGATTTTGAGGATAAAACTTATTCGTTTGTAATAAAATCTCTTCCCCAATATGGGTATTATAACATTTATGGACGCGACATAACAGCTCAGAAAAAGAATGAGGAACAGATAAAACAACTGTCACTATTAGCAAGTGCAAATGAAAATGGTGTTCTTTTTACCGACTCGAAAGGCAGGATAATTTATGCCAATGAGGGATATTTCAAATTAACAGGCTATAAAATTGAAGAAATAATAGGGCGAACACCCATTGAACCCGGCAAAAGCGAATTGACAGATAAAAAGGAAATTCGGGAAATGAGGCAGGCCTTCTACTCGGGTAAATCCTTTAACATTGAACTAATTCATTCAAGAAAAGATGGAAGCTGGTTTTGGAGCAGATGCAAAGGACAGCCAACGCTGGATAAAATAGGAAAGGTGATAAACTATTTTGCAATGATTGAAGATATTACACTTGAAAAGGAAAGAGAAAACCAATTGAATATTCTTTCGTCAATTGCTGCAGAAAATACAAATGGTGTGGTAATTTCGAATAAAGATGGAAAAGTAGAATGGGTGAACAAGAGTTTTGAGGAGATGACTGGTTATTCGTTGGAAGAAATTAAGAATACAAAGCCAGGCAAATTCCTTCAGGGAAAAGATACCAATCCGGAAACTATTGCCTATTTGAGAAAACAGATTCATGCTGGTGAACCATTTGTTTGCGAAATATTAAATTATCACCGGACAGGGAGACCTTATTGGCTTCGCATTCAGGGACAGGCACTTAAAGACAAGGACAATAACATTATTAAATACTTTGCAATAGAGGAAGACATAACCCGCGAAAAAGAAACTCAGCAAAAATTGAAAGAGTTTGAAAGCAGATTTCGTTTAGCTCTTGAAAAAATCGGTGATAATGTTTGGGAATACGATTTTCAAACTGCAATGACAACGTTTTCAAGCCCGATCAACAATTTATTAGGGTACACCTTTGACGAAACAACCGAAAATAATTCAATATGGTGGAATAGTGTTCATCCAGACGACCTGCACCTTCTGGTTGAAAATGATAAAAAATGCCGAAGCGGTGAAAGTGATTTTCATGTTTTGGAATATAGAATGTTGCATAAAAATGGCAATATAAAATGGGTACTCGACCGTGGAGTTGTGATTGAAAAGGATAAAGAGGGAAAACCGCTCAAAATTATTGGTACTCATACTGATATTACCGAGCAGAAAAATGCTGAAGAAGCCATCAAAAGAAAAGAAGAAAAATACCGCAACATTATTGCAAATATTAATTTGGGATTGCTTGAAGTTGACAATGATGAGAAAATTCAATATGCCAACCACCAATTTTGTATCATGAGTGGTTATGAACTTGAAGAATTGTATGGAAAGAAAGCCTCCGACCTTTTTATAAGTGCAGAGAACAAAGAATTAATTGAAAGTAAAAATGAACTAAGGAAAAAAAGCATTTCTGATTCTTATGAAGTAAAGGTTCAGATTAAAAACGAAAAAAAAAGATACTGGCTAATAAGTGGTGCACCAAATTATGACGTGAATGGCAAAATTGTTGGCTCAATTGGTATTCACCTGGATATCACACACATGAAGAAATTGGAGAGCCAGAAAGAAATGCTGTTAAAGAACCTGGCAATTCAGAACGAACATTTAAATGAATATGCACACATCGTTTCGCATGATCTGAAATCACCTTTAAGAAATATATCGGCACTACTGAGCTGGACGATGGAAGATTTCAAGGAGAAACTTGGAGAGGAAAGCCTACGAAACCTCCAGCTGATGCAGCTTAAGGTGGAGAAAATGGATCATCTGATTGAAAGCATCCTGAAATATTCGAGCATCGATAAAGGAAGTTCAGTACGCGAAAAAGTCGATCTGAACGCTATAATCAAAGGAATCCTGGAATTGATCTATATTCCGGCTCACATCAAGGTTACGGTTTTAAACCGGTTGCCGGTAATCGATGCCGATGCAACCCGGATGCAGCAGCTTTTCCAAAACCTGATTAGCAATGCTGTTACTTACACCGATAAAAGTGAAGGACGGATCGAAATCGACTATAAGGAGAATAACTCGCACTTTATCTTCTCGGTAAAAGACAATGGGATTGGGATTGCCAAAGAACACCACGAAAAAATTTTTAAGATATTCAGCACACTTGGGAACAATGAAAAATCAACCGGAATCGGCCTGAATATCGTAAAAAAAGTAGTGGAATCATACGAAGGCGAAATCTGGCTGGAAAGTGAACTGGGCAAGGGAACCACATTTTATTTCAGTATAAAAAAATAGACCATGAAAATTTTACAAGCAAAGAAATTAAAAGGAAAAGATTGGGAATATTCGACTGAAAAAATGGAGTTGAAGAATCCTTTGGTACTGGTTTTTGCAGATCGTTATCTTTTGGAGGATACAGCTGTAATTGATGACATTCGGGCTCAATTTCCCTATGAACATCTGATCTTTGGTTCATCGGCAGGCGAAATTATTGGCCCTTATGTGAACGACGAATCAATTGCCATTACGGCCATCGAATTCGAAAAGAGCCGCTTCATCGTTAAAACAGCAAATATCCTCGACTATCAGAAAGATACTGTTGCACTTGGTGTTTCTTTGTCGAAGTCGTTGCCCAGGGAAAACCTGAAACATGTTCTGGTTATTTCGGAAGGAAGCTTTGTGAATGGAAGTTCAATTATTGAAGGAATGGAACTTGGACTGGATGCTTCGGTAGATTTGACCGGAGGAATTTGCGGCGATGGTCCGCGATTTGAAAAAACGCTGGTTTCATACAAGGAAAATCCCAAAATTGGGGAAGTCGTTGCTATTGGTCTTTACGGTGATGCACTTGAAATCTCCTTCGCCAGTTTTGGCGGGTGGTTCCCGTTTGGTCCTGACCGAATCATTACCAAATCGTCGCAGAACATTCTTTATGAACTCGACAATCAACCAGCGCTCGACATTTACATCAAATATCTCGGTGATAAAGCTGCAGAACTTCCCCAATCAGCCCTTTTGTATCCGTTAAATGTGATGATTCCGGGGAAGAAGATACCAGTGGTTCGCACCATTCTAGGGATCGATTTCGAAAATAAAGCCATGATCCTGGCTGGTGATGTTCCCGAAAATTCGGTGGTTCAGCTCATGATGGTATCAGTTGACAGTATCTCGGCAGGTGCTTCAGAAGCTGCAAGACTGGCGATGCTCGAACGGAAAACCAAACCCGAGTTTGCCTTTCTGGTAAGCTGTGTAGGCCGGAAGATGGTGATGGATCAACGGGTGGAGGAAGAAATCGAAGAGGTGGTTGAACTGATTGGAAAGGAAACGAAAATCGGTGGTTTTTATTCGTACGGCGAAATTGCTCCTTTCCATGGCGAAAATACCTGCGAACTGCATAATCAAACCATGACTTTAACTTTAATCAGCGAATAGTGTGAATCCTTTACTTGAGAGACAACTAAGAAAATATGCACCTTCGGAATTGCAACAGAATCAGGATTTTAAAAAATTCGTGGAGGCCGTTGAAAGTTCCTATAACAATTTCGAAGATTACCTGAATATGTCACAGCGGGCAATGAAAATCAGTTCCGACGAACTTTTCGAGGCCAACACCAAACTTCGTGAAGAAGCTGAAAGCCAGAAGAGAATATTAAATACGCTGAATGAATTGGTTACCACGCTGAAAATTAATTCGTCAGATCCTGATGTAACTACAAAGGGGGGTATTGATCTGGTCCGTTTTATCAATGAACAGGCTACCGAGATTATTTTAGTGAACAGGCAGCGTGAGGAATTGCTTCATAATCTCGAAATAAAAAATCAGGTTCTTTCAGATTATGCACACATGGTTTCGCACGACTTGAAATCGCCTTTACGAAGCATCGACTCGCTGGTAAACTGGATATTGGAAGATAATAAGGATATTATTAACAAAAAGTGTAGTGTAAATTTTAATCTGATCCTTGAAAATTTGGGAAAGATGGATGCACTAATCAATGGAATTCTTAACTACTCAACCATCGACCAGGCCGAACTTGGGATTTACGAAGTTGATTTAAATCATTTGGTTTCAGAGGTGATTCAGATTGTTTTCAAACCGAAGCATGTGGAGGTATTCATCAAAAACGAATTACCGGTAATTAAGGGTGATAGATTCAGGCTGCAGCAGTTGTTCCAGAACCTTATTCAGAATGCCGTTAAAAGCATCGACAAGGAGAAGGGAATTGTTGAAGTTTCAGTTAAAGAAATGGATTCGTTTTGGTTATTTACCGTCAAAGACAACGGCAAAGGAATCTCGGCAGAGTACCACGATAAAATTTTCCAGATATTTGAAAAACTTGAAAACGACCAGATGGCTACCGGGATAGGACTTTCAATCGTCAAAAAGATTGTCGGATATTATGGCGGTCAGATCTATTTGGAAAGCGAGATCGGCAAAGGCAGTGCTTTTAATTTTACCTTACAAAAAAAATAACATGGAAGAACAACCAAACTTGAACTACATTAAGGAGCTTTCGGGAGGCGATCTTGCTTTCGAGGAAAAACTCCTGGGAGTGATCAGAAAAGAAATATTTCATGAAATTGATGAATACCAGGGAAACCTGAAGGAATTAAGGCTCCATAAAGCTTCAGAAAATGTCCATAAGTTAAAACATAAAATTAGTATCTTAGGGCTTGAAAAAGGCTACCAAACAGCGATCGATTTCGAGAATGAACTGAAAGAAGGAAACACCAGTCTTCAGCAGCAGTTCGACGAAATTTTGAACAGCATGGTAGCCTTCATCAGGGAATCCTAAACTTAGTTTTATGAATTGTATCGTTATTGACGATGAAGAAATGGCTCGGGTCGTACTTGAAAAATTAATCTCCAATAATAAGGAACTGAACTTGGTTGCTGCTTTCCCGAATGGTATGCAAGCCATCAAATTTCTTAACCAAAATACAATCGATCTTATTTTTCTGGATATCCACATGCCCGATTTTTCTGGTTTCGACTTTATTCAAACCCTGAAATCGCCTCCCAAAATTATACTCACCACTTCCGACCGCAATTTTGCCATCGATGCCTTCGAATATGAATGTATAGTCGATTATTTAACCAAGCCGCTTTCTCAGGAACGATTCGACAAGGCAGTGAGAAAAGCACAGCTTTTTAATCCTGACAAAAAGACTTCACAGGCAGCAGTTCAGGCCAATTCCTCCGATCCTGAAACCGAATTGTATGTGAATATTGACCGTCGGCTAATAAAAATTGAATATTCAGGAATTTTATTTGTAGAGTCAAAAGGCGATTACATCCAGATAAATACCGAAAAAAAGAATTTTACGGTCCACTCCACCATTAAAAAAATAAAGGATAAACTTCCTCCGGAACTATTTGTTCAGGTGCATCGTTCATACATCATCAACGTTAAAAAGATTGTTGATATTGAAGACAATAGCGTACTCATCGAAAAAACAGTGATACCTGTAAGCCGCACGAACCGAGATGAACTGATTAATCGTCTGAACCTGCTTTAACTTCATTTCATCTATCAGCACAAAATGAAAATTCGTCGACAGTAAATTCCCACTGATCGAATATTTTTAATCCGAAGAACTTATTATTGGATATTTGTTTCAGAAAAGTTAATTTTAAGTGATATGAAAACATTTAACCATATTTTAGTTTCGCTGTTCGTTTTATTTGTTTTTTCGAATTGTCAAAAGAATATAAATGACATTAAACCAAATGATGCAAATCTATCGCTGGACAAAATTGAATTTCCTTCCAGATTTGATTTTTCAACCACGAAAAGCGTAGAGGTTAATCTTAATGCACCCGCCAAATTACGTGGATCTATCTTCGAAATATATTATAAAAACACAACCCAAACCGAAGTATTTGTTTCAAAGGGAACATTTGACGATAACAACAAATACTTGATGGAAATAACTGTCCCAGTAATAGTTGATTCAGTGTATATTTATTCAAAATCAATTGGATTGGAGAGGAAAGTTAGTTTAGCAATTAAACAGAACAAAATATTTTATGATTACAATGTAAATTTCAATACACCCAGAGAAACCGACTTTAATTACGGAACAAATTTGAAATCAGCTCAGGTTGATGCATTTTCATATATGGGAGCCTATACTGCCAATGGCTATCCTGGTTACCTTTTCCAGGTCAACGACCACGCCTGGGAATCATTGTTAAGCAATTTAAATCAAACTTTACCTGAAGGGATTTCGGTACCCTTAACCAAACCAGCTTTCATGGAAAGTGGGAAACAGTCTAATTTAGTGCTCAAAGAAAAGACAAAGGTTTATGTCACTTTTGCCGGTGAAGGAACTGACTTAACCAGCGCATTGGGTTATTTTATTTATGATGGTTCCAAGCCAGTTAATACTCAGCACAAAATAATATTTCCGAATGCATCAACGCCCGGAAGCGGCGGATCATTACATAGCGGCGACAAAGTACTTTTAGGAGAATTTCCTGCAAATACGGTTATTGGCTGGTTTTTAGTTCCCAACGGATGGGATAAAAAAACCAAACAGGTTAAGGACACACAAGGAATGTACTATTCGGTTGCTTCATTCAATACAGAGCCAAATTCAGCATTAAACCAGCACATGGTGCTTTTGAAAGATATTCAAAATGAAGTTATTGTATTGGGGTTTGAAGATACCCCCCGTAGTTCTCCCGGTTGTGACAATGACTTTAACGATGCCGTTTTCTATATTACACTTGATCGTTTGGCATCAGCTGATTTATCAAATGTAAATAATACAATTTCTCCGGTTGATACTGATGGTGATGGAATAATTGACAGTATGGATCAATATCCGCTCGATCCGAACAAGGCTTTTAACAATGGCGGTGGAAACGGCTCATCCGGATCTTTGGCTTTCGAGGATATGTGGCCCAGCAAGGGCGATTACGATTTTAATGACTTGGTTGTTGATTACCAGTTTGGAACAATAACCGATGCGAGTAACCTTTTAAAAGCCCTGAATATCAGAGTAACCATCAGTAATGTTGGTGCATCTTACCGAAATGGTTTTGGAATTGAATTGCCAGTTCCGGCATCTTCGGTAGATAGTGTAACCGGAACGAAATACACCCGAAAATATTTGAATATCGCTTCAAACGGTGTCGAAAGTGGCAGGAGTAATGCAATCATTTTTGCTTTTGATGATGCTTGGGATGTGAAAGGAAAAACGCTAACGATCACTGTGGTTTTCAAATCAGCGATTTCGCCTTCATTATTGGGAGGTTATCCATATAATCCGTTTATGGTAGTAAATCAAAACAGAGGACTCGAAATCCATCTCCCGGATAATCCGCCAACATCCGGAGCCGACTTTTCCTATTTTGGACAGGCTGCTGATTACTCCAGACCCTCTAGTGGATTTTACTACCGGTCGGCACAAAATTTACCCTGGGCCATTAATATATCGGGCGGTTTTTCTATTCCCAGTGAAAAGTCCCCCATAAATCGAGGATACCTGAAATTTGTTGATTGGGCAAAATCAGCTGGTGTTCAATATCCCGACTGGTATATCAATTTGCCCGGATACAGAGATAATGGATACCTAAACTAATTTGGAAATCTGAAAATTCGACGAATATTGAATGTCTGTAAATTATTCATATCGATATTTTTGAACCCTTTCATTTTTCATTTAGAGGAATTTACAATCATAAAATAAAATATTGGCTATCGACATGAAAGTCTGGAATTAGTTAATTATATTTTTTACTTTTATGATGGTTTGATGGATCAACAGCTAAATATAATTATAACCAATAAATAATTATAACCTACACAGTTTAAATACTTTAAATTCAAGCTTATGAAAATCTCGGTAGTTGGCACAGGATATGTCGGTTTGGTATCAGGAACCTGTTTTTCGGAAACAGGGATTGACGTTGTTTGTGTGGATGTGGATGAACGCAAAATCAACCTGTTAAACAACGGTAAAATCCCAATTTATGAACCAGGATTAGAAGATATTTTTAAACGCAATGTTGATAAGGGCAGGCTTTCGTTTACCACCAGCTTGAAAGATAGTCTGTTAGATTCAGAAGCGGTATTTATTGCTGTTGGCACTCCACCTGACGAAGATGGAAGCGCTGATTTGAAATATGTTTTGGGTGTTGCCCGTGAAATTGGCAAATACATGGATCATTACATGGTGATCGTGACCAAAAGCACTGTTCCGGTAGGTACTTCAATGAAAGTGAAAGCAGCTATTCAGGAGGAACTAATTAAACGAAATGAAAACATTCCTTTCGACGTAGCCTCAAACCCTGAATTTCTGAAAGAAGGAAGTGCCATTGATGATTTTCTCAAACCCGACCGCATAGTGGTAGGTGTCGAATCGCCCGAAGCAGAAAAAACCATGAGAAAATTATACAAAGCATTTCTGTTAAACGGACATCCTATACTTTTTATGGATATTTCATCTTCTGAGATGACTAAATATGCGGCCAACTCGATGCTGGCCACCAAAATCAGTTTTATGAACGACATTGCCAATTTGTGCGAACTGGTTGGCGCCGATGTAGGCATGGTTCGAAAGGGAATCGGTTCGGATGCACGTATCGGGAATAAGTTTATCTATCCGGGGACAGGTTATGGAGGTTCATGCTTCCCCAAAGATGTACAGGCACTGGTTAGAACTGCCGATGAATATGGTCATTCACTCGATATTTTGAAAGCTGTTGAAGCAGTAAATTACAGGCAAAAGGAAGTACTGATTGGAAAAATAAAATCACATTTTGGTGAAAATTTGAAAGGTCTCAAATTTGGAATGTGGGGTTTAGCATTTAAACCTAAAACCGATGATATGCGTGAAGCTCCATCTCTGGTAATCATTGATCTGTTGCTAAAAGAAGGAGCATCTATCGTTGCTTATGATCCGGTCGCCAAAGAAGAGGCTCACCGGATATTGGGCGATACAATTGCCTATGCCAAAGACGAATATGATGCCTGTATTGATGCCGATGCATTAATTATTGTTACCGAATGGCCCGAATTCAGAATGCCGAACTTCCGTGTAATAGAAAAACTCCTGAAAACAAAAACCATTTTCGATGGCCGTAATATTTATGAACCTGAAGAAATGAAAGAGACAAAATTCAACTATTACAGTATTGGCCGGAAACCTGTTCGAATTTAAAATTTAGCAACATGAAACGAATATTAGTAACAGGTGGTGCCGGGTTTGTTGGCTCGCATCTTTGTGAAAGACTCCTGAACGAGGGTAATGAAGTCGTTTGTATGGATAATTACTTTACCGGTAAAAAAACCAAAATTGTCCATTTGCTTGATAATCCTTATTTTGAGTTGATCAGGCATGATGTTACGATGCCTTACTACATTGAAGTAGATGAAATTTACAACCTTGCCTGTCCTGCTTCACCGGTTCATTATCAATACAATCCGATTAAAACAATCAAGACCTCGGTAATGGGAGCCGTAAATATGCTCGGACTGGCAAAACGGATCCGTGCAAAAATCCTTCAGGCCTCCACCAGTGAAGTTTACGGCGATCCGAATGTACATCCGCAAACCGAAGACTACTGGGGACATGTTAATCCGATTGGAATCCGCTCATGCTACGACGAAGGAAAACGTTGTGCTGAATCACTTTTTGTAAATTACCACACTCAAAATAACGTCCGGATCAAGATCATTCGCATATTCAATACCTATGGTCCGAAAATGGAACCAGATGATGGAAGAGTTGTTTCGAATTTTATAGTACAGGCACTGAAGGGCCAGGATATTACCATCTTTGGTGATGGCAAACAAACAAGAAGTTTCCAGTATGTATCAGATTTGGTTGAAGGAATGATTCGAATGATGGCTACCGGCGATGATTTTACAGGACCGGTAAACATTGGTAATCCAGGAGAATTTACCATGCTCGAACTGGCACAAAATATCATTGAACTCACCGGATCGGCCTCGAAAATTGTTTATTTACCTTTACCCGCTGATGATCCGACACAGCGACAACCTGACATTTCGCTGGCCAAAGAAAAGCTTGGTAATTGGGAGCCAAAAGTTCCGTTGCGCGAAGGACTCATTAAAACCATCGAATATTTTGACCAACTGCTAGCTTCCAATTAAACTGTCTGCCGAAAATCAAAACCTGAAATGAAATGAAGCATAAAATTTTGGTTATTGATGATCAGGTGAGCATTTGCCTCATACTTGAAAAATTTCTATCTCCCAATTATGATGTCGTAATTAAAAATGATGGCCACAAAGCACTAGAATGGCTCGAAGGAAATCTCCCCGATTTAATCATTTCAGATGTGCAGATGCCAAATATTGATGGTTATCAGTTCCTTGAAAAAGTGCGACAGCTGGGCAATAACAAAAATACTCCGGTAATCATGCTGTCGGCTGGTGAAGCCAATAAGGAAGGGGTGAAATGTTACCGCCTTGGTGCACAAGGTTTTCTTACAAAACCTTTTAATTTTAAAGAGCTTGAAGAACTGATCAGGAAGAATCTTTCCCCGAACCTATAGCTATTTTTAACTTTTTATCAAGAAATCACATGAAGCATAAAATTTTGGTTATTGACGATGAAGAGAGCATTTGCCTCATACTTGAAAATTTTCTATCGGCCAATTATGATGTAGTAAGTAAAAATGATGGTCTCCAGGCGCTTGAATGGCTCGAAGGGAATCTCCCTGATTTAATCATTTGCGATGTGCAGATGCCAAATATTGATGGTTATGAATTTCTGGAGAAAATGCGTCAGCGTGGCTATACCAAACACACTCCTGTAATTATGTTGTCAGGAACAGAGGCAAGCAAGGAAAGGGTTAAATGCTATCGCCTCGGCGCTCAGGATTTTCTTACCAAGCCATTCAACCCGGAAGAACTGGATGAATTGATTAAGAAAAATCTATTCCCGATTCACTACGCAATTAAATGGTAATTAACGGATTAAATCAAATTCTGGGTTAGTATTTTTACTAAATGAAGGAATCCAATTATGGAAAATAATTTGAAAATTCTATATATCGGCAAATCAAAAGAGAATAAAGATTCATTAACCGATACTCCGGTTGTTTCTTTTATTCATGCTGAAAATGCAATGCAGGCAGAAAACTTTCTTCGTAATGAGGAAAATCCCGATGCCATTATTTGTGAGGCAATAATACCGGGAGGCGATGGATTTCAAATGTTTCAATGGGTACGCAATCGTCCAAAATTCAATGAAATTCCGTTTCTTTTGGTAGCCAATGAATTTAAGGATGAACTTTTTAAAGACGCATTTAATCAGGGCATTGATGATTTTTTCGTAACCCCGCTTCCATCCGTTTCAGATTTGACTGGCAGACTTGAGTTTCTTTGTCAATTCCGCAAGAAGCTAACTACCTCAACCGGTGAAATTAAAAAGGAAATTCCCTATAAAATGCCAGTTACCAAAAGGATATTCGATGTGTTGGTTTCCTTTTTTGCATTACTCTTTCTTTCACCCATTCTATTAATTATCGTATTGGCAATCAGGCTCGAATCGAAAGGGAAAGTGTATTATATCTCGAAAAGAGTTGGCCGTAAGCCTTTCGATTTTTATAAACTTCGTTCGATGAGAACGGGTTCTGATTCAGAATTAAGTAAACTTGCAAAAGATAAAAATCAATATAACACAGCAGCAAAACAAGCTGAAATCGACTTTTCACTTCCATGCCCAAAATGCAGCGAATTGCCTGAAGGCCAAACCTGTTCACCAATTTTGCATATCCGTAATCACAACATTTGTGATTACTGGTACAGCGTTCAGAAAAAGGAAGTTGCCAAATCGAAATCGGCATTTATTAAAATTGTTGATGATCCGCGTATTACCAAAGTTGGTAAGATAATCCGAAATACCAGTATCGACGAACTTCCTCAATTGATCAATGTACTGAAAGGTGATATGTCGATTGTTGGAAACCGGCCACTTCCGGTTTATGAGGCAGAATTATTAACTAAAGATGCCATGTCGAAACGATTTTTAGCTCCTCCGGGAATAACCGGACTATGGCAGGTTGAACTTCGTGGAAGAGGTGGCGATATGTCGGAAGAAGAACGCATGCGCCTCGACAATGAATATGCCGATCACTTCGCCGGAAATAACTATTCGTTTTTCTATGATTTGAACCTGATTTTAAGAACAATCCCGGCACTTTTCCAGAAAGACACGGTGTAAACCCTATTTCGTTTTTACTAATTTTCCGGTGAAAACCAGTTTATTATTTCTGACTGAATACAGGTAAATTCCCGGATTTAAACCGGTGAGATTTATCTTAATTGTGTTTTCACCTCCATTTATTCCGAAGTTTTCTTTGCTTAGGATTTTCATTCCTGAAAGGCTGAATACCGAAAAGACTAAATCGGATTTCGATTCAGACTGAAGCCTTACGAACAATTCATCCTTTGCCGGATTTGGAAATACAACTATTCCTGATTGACTATCCGGAATAATCGTGCTACCTGTTTTAGGATCATACTCGTAAGCCCCGATATCAGGAGCTTTCCCAATTGGGCGTGGATTGTTATAAAAATCGAAAGTTATGTTTGGCCATCCGGAATATCCAGTATCAATCAATGGCGAATTCTTCACAAGCGAATAATCGGCTGTCATACCTGCATTCAATAAATTCCGGGCAAAATAATTGTTTCGGATATCAACATCTGCGCTGGCATCAGGAATCATCGCGTATGAATCAACTCCCTTAAAACGGGTGTTGCCATTTTCGTAATAATCGAAATGCCCGGGATTGATGATCGCATTTGATGCAATCTGGTTATGACGGCTGTTTACACTTGAAAACCGTATTCCATCCGATTTTGGATTGATAATCGTATTATTTCGAATATAAAATGAGGAGTCATTTTCGGTAGAGACATCTGACACAAAAATGCCATGCTTCATTCGTGACGAACTAAAATCTTCCGGATAATAGGTTCTTCCGGCATTTACAATGATGTTGTTAAAAATCGTGTTCCCTCCCAGCCCATGGTTTTCAATCCCATCGCCTTTCCCATTAGCGATATTGTTGTTATAACAATCACATTTAGAACCTCCCCCGAGTATTATTCCTGACATTTGATTCGGGATTTCCGCCTGACTGTCGAATAAAATCAGGTTGCCAAAAACTTCGCAGTTTTTCATCGCCGAACTTACCTGAATCCCATCCCATCCGGAGTATTTTATGATGTTGTTGTAAACTTTCACCCCTTCGAGCAAGGATGGAAGAAGCAGGGTATCTTTCCCATTGCATTTAACCGTTTGCCCGAAATAATTTGTACTTCCGATATACAATCCCTCATTTCCGGCATTTTCAATGTAATTGTCATGAATCAAAGTGTTCATCTGAATAAATTTCCCGCGAATCGAAATCAGTGAGCAATCGGGATCAGTTTTCGCATAAATTCCTGCAATTGGGACATTTTTAATTGAAATGTGGTCGATCTCAAAATCGGAACTTAAGCCTCCAATTCCAATACCGGTGCCATTTTCAACACGATCCACCTGAATACCGTAAAAATCGGAACTCCCTGTTCCGGTAATTTTAAAAAACTGGCAATTCTGCACCGAAATAGCATAGTTATGGCTGGTATCAAATCTGACAACACCGTTTTTATTGACGAATACAATTGGTTTTCCGGCTGCTCCCTTAAAATTCCTGATTAAAAGATTATCCCAATTCCCTGAAAGCAGGAATATTGTGTCGCCGGCAATTAGCTGGCTATATGGCAAAGTGCTGCCATCGATGAGATTAGTCCGGGCATCAACAATCAAACTGGAAGATTTGGCTGAAACATAAAGGTTCAGCAACATCAAAAAAAGATAGGCCAGAATTCTATTTTTCCTCACTGAAATGCTTTTAATTCCCGCGTTTTGCTCTTTCCCAGTTTACCGACTGCGCCTTTTTTAAGTACCGGAAGAAACCCAGAAAAACAGAAAGGTTCATGATGAAGAAATAATAGGGAACAAACAAAATCTTCACTTTTACCGACCGGTTTTCGAGGTACCAACCCAACAAGGCTGCCAGATAAAACAAAACCTGAAGCCAGAATAAAACCGGATAAAACTGTAACGAAAAAATTCCTTTATCGATAGCAATGAATAATCCTGTTGGAATCATCAGTAACAAACTTATAGGCGCCAGTGTCCAGCGCAAAACCCGATGCGAAATGTACTGAAACGACAACGTTCCATATTTAAAAATGTTTAGAAGCGAATGAAGCCTTACCACCGACTGAATTCCACCGGCCGATATGCGCACTTTCCGCTTTAGTTCTTCTTTCACATTGGCCGAAGCCGATTCGATGGCGTACGCATCAGGATCGTATTGAATGGTGTATCCTTTTTGAGCAACCCGAAGCGAAATAATAAAATCGTCGAGCAAGGTATCCTTTTCAACTTCCTGATACAATTCCGTTCGTATGGCAAACAATTCACCGGCAGCTCCAACCACCGAATAAAGTTCGGCATCCCATTTTTTCAGGGTCGATTCGTATTTCCAGTACAAACCTTCGCCAGCGCCAGCCGCTGCATCTTTATCTTTACTGAAAATACGCTTTTCGCCCGATACGCATCCAACTTTCGGATTGCTGAACAGGTTTACAATCCGCCTGATCGACTCATTTCCCAACATGGTATTGGCATCACAAAAAACAACCACGGGAGTTGTAACGAATTTCATACCCCGGTTCATGGCTCCAATTTTACCATTTCGCGCCGGAAGATGATATACGGTAACGCCATCGTACTTTTTAAGTACTTCCGGAGTTCCATCGTCCGAGCCATCAGTCACCCAGACAATATGAAGCTTTTCTGCCGGATATTCCAACTCTCTGGAATTCTTGATTTTTGCATCCACAAAATCCCTTTCATTATAGGCTGCTATAAACAGGGTTACATCGGGTTCATAGTTATTCACGAAGCCTGCAGGTTTTTTACCGGCAAACATTCTTTTAAGGCGAACCAGCACAAACAATAAAATGCCATACCCAAGATAGGCATAGAAAACGATGAAAAACAAAGCCCAGAAAATGATCTTCAGTGCAGTCATAGCTTCATGTTATTATTGGATGATTATTAATCTTTTTTGCGAAAATATTGTATTCATCTACATCACCTATTTCGAAAACAGCCAGCGTGTTCAGCGCCTCAATTACCCTTTCACGGCCTGAATGTTTGACTTCGAGAATGAATAGGATATTCGGGAATTTTCTGATAAAGTCAGCCGCCCCGTTGATGACTTCCGCTTCCATTCCCTCCACATCGAGCTTAAAAAGTATCCTGTCGTCAATATTAATATTCAATTCAGGAAGAAAAGAATCAAATGTCCTGATTTCAGAGCTGAATTGACTGCCTTCCGTACTTGATGTAATATGGCTTGAGCCAGTATTTACCGGATTGAAAGCAAAATTTACCTTCATATTGCGGTCACCCAAACCAAATGGCAATGCAGTTATCTTCTCACTTAATCCGTTCAATTCCAGATTTTTCAAAATGGTCTCGTAATTATTTTGAACTGGTTCAAAGGCAATACAACGAATACTCTGCTGCGAGAGCCATACACCATATTCTCCGGTACATGCACCGCCATCGACGAAAACATTAAAGTCTGAAATCCGGTCGAGCATAAATCTTTTAACTCCCCATTCATAGCGAAAGTTGGCAAACTGAAAATCGTTGGTCTGTTTCCGGCAATAGAATTTACCTGTTGAGGTCTGGATGATACGATCTTTTTTATGCGATTTCCGGAACAGCAAATAGTTAATTGAAGCAATTACCGATCTGAAATCACCGTGTTTCAGGTATTCGAAAAGGTACCAGAAATATGTCAGTAGTTTTTTCAAATCAGTTTGCTTTCAGTTTAATTTCTGATTCCATTTCGCGGTAAATTTCAACGAATTGTTCCGCCATCGCTTTCCACGAAAATTTAGCGGCCTGAACAAATCCTTTCCTGATCAATTCCGCCCTTAATTGGTTATCAGCTAAAATCCTGATGATGGCAGCTGTAATTTCTTCCGGTTTAAACGGATCGATCAAAAACGCCGCATCGCCGGCCACTTCCGGCATCGACGAAGTGGTTGAGGTAATAACCGGAGCACCGCATCCCATGGCTTCGAGCATCGGAATACCAAAGCTTTCGCGCAGCGACGGATACAGAAATATTTCGCATTGCGAATAAATTCCCGGCAAATCGGTATTAACAACATAACCAGTCAGCACAATCTTTTCAATCAATCCGGGATCGCCAATTTCGGCCAGAATTTTTTCGAGTTCAGAGCGGTCGTAATCAAGCATCACCAGTTTGTAATCGACTGTGCTTTGCTTCAGAAAATCAGAAAAAGCTTTCAACGTTCCTTTGGTATTCTTCTTCGGATCGGTATTTCCGAGGAAAAAGAAAAAATGGTCGGGCAGATGGTATTTTTCTTTAACACGTTTTCGTTCAACAGAGTCGGTTGTCGGCTTAAAATGTGCGCTAAATCCGTTATAAACTGCTTTCAGCCGCTGATCGCCCTTTATTCCGAAAAATTCTCCAATCCTGTTTTTTTCAAAATGCGAAACGGTGGTAATCACTTTACTTTTTCGCACAATTCGTGGTACGATCATTTTCCGGTAGATATTTCCGAATTTCTGGTACGGAGTGCCTGTTCCTTTCAGTATTTTGAGGTAACTGTGCTCCATGTAAATAATATCATGGAGAATATCGATGATGGGGATGCTGGTGAAAAGCGGTGCGGTGTTCGATGTGCAATGCAAAACCTGGCAGCCTTCTTTTTTTGCTGCGCGTGGCAGGGCAATTTGCTCCCACAGCGGATAAAATCCACCATCGAGCCGCACAATCTTAAAATTAGGTGTTTCCTGAATAACCCGATCGTCCTCATCAGGAGCCACAAAAACCACATATTCGTTTTCGTGATCGATGATCTGCAAATTCCGGATCAGTTCGAGGGCAACCATGTCCATGCCGTGTTTTTTCTTCCGGAAGATGCGCTGTGCTTCAATTCCTATCTTCATGATTATTCGTTTATGGTTTTGAATCCGGTTTTGAAGTCCCGTGCTGGGTATGAATAAACTGTTTGTTGGCGCCTTTAATTTTTAGTAACGATCCAAGCATCAGCAGCATTCCTTTTGGCAAACTGGCCAGGGCTTTGGCTGTTTTAAAATTGTAAAATGCGCGGGGAACCGAAAAAAGAAATGCCAATAAACAGGCTAAAACCAATTTTACCCAACCTAATAAATAAACTCCTTGATTGTCAAGCATCCAATTGGCTGCTATAAAAACGGCGCCGAAAAATAGAACTGCACCAAGCAGAAGAATTCGGGGAGGCTGAATAAACTGGATGGCTTTATCGAAATAATCGAGGTTGCCTTTCAGTAAAAGATCTTTCAGCGAATTCAGAAAATCCTTCCTGAAATAATGCAGTTGTGCCGAGAGCCAGCGGCGGCGCTGGTTGCTGAACACTTCAGCCTTTTGTACCTTCTCGTCGAAAACCAGTGCATCATCAAGGTATTCGATTTCATGGCCGTCTTTCAGCATTTTTAATTCAATTTCCTTGTCAAATCCACCAACCGCAGTAACTGTTGACATTAGGTTTTTGAAGAACGGATATTTGAACGCCATTCCTGAACCAATAATTGCTGACGAAAGTCCAAGCGCCCGGTGACCTTTTCTGAAAATATGGTTGTTGATTTCTTCACTTACTGCATCAAGCACCGCCAACGATGTGTTCATGTTTTTAGCAGCCCGGTGTCCCTGAATGGCAATAAAATCATGTTCGAAAGCCGCATTCATTTTTGAAAGGAAGTCGTTTGCCATCAGGTTATCGGCATCCAAAACCACGGCAATGTCGTAGTTCTCATCCAGTTGTTCCATGGCCTTGTTGAGCGCTTTCGACTTGGTGCTTTTCTCAAAAGACACCTCGATCACCTTTATCGGCAAAGCTTTCAGCTTAGCCAGCGTGCCGGATTGAAAAGAATCGGCAATGATAATTACATCAAAACAATCGGCTGGATATTCCTGAAGCAAGGCTTCACGGGCAACCTCTATGATAACTTCGTCCTCTTTGTAACCTGGAATCAGAACAGCAAACTTTCTGTTTTTAGTTGATTTTGGGTAAGCTTTCTGACGGTAAAACAAGCCTGCAAATGCAAACACGAAAATGTAAAAAACTGCAAGTCCCAAAATGATCATCAGGATGACCTGCAAAATATTGAAAGCTAACAAGTATTCGGCGCTCATAATTCAATTTTTGAAAGAATGTAAACTTCCGGAGTTCTGATAATTTAACCAGAGAGAAAGTCAGGATTAGATTTTCTCACTTTCTCATTTTCCTGATCTTGTCCCTGACTTTTAGTGCAAAAATCCGGAGCGATGGAAAATATTTTCCGCTTTTCAGGTTGTACAGCATTGATTCTGAATCGTAAATCATTTCGAAATTTTCGGTACAGAGAACCGGTTTTTTGGTGATCCGGTTAATCTCCAATGCTTGTCCCATGTCGCTTTCAATCATCAAAACAAATGGCCCCGAAGCGTAAGTTTTGGCTTTGTGGGTGGCATGATTATTTGCTTTTTGACGCGCTTCCTTATTTGGAAGGTCAATCATCACCAACTCGTTGTATCTGATGTTATATTTCTGAAGCCAGGCTTCGGTTTCCTTGCGGTATTTTTCGAGCCGCGAAGTGACAATGGTACCAATTTTAGCGCCGGGAATGAACAGTGGCGGGGCATTCAGTACAAAATCGGTATAAATCGGGCCATCGTCGTTTTGATCCTCGGTAGGGTCAACGCACAACACGCCGTCGATGTCGAAACAGGCTTTTTCGAGTGTGGTGTGGTTCATGATATTCCACTGGAAATACCTGGGAAGCGGAACCACTTCAAAGAAATAATCAACCGTTTTTTCCTTTCCGGGAATCACATAAACGGCGCAGTAGCTGAACGAGAACTGCGCCGACAGATCTTTCAGGCTTTCCTTCACTTTATCCATTGCCGAACCCGAAGCAACACTGTCGTCGACCACCAGCACTTTTTTAAACTCTTTGATATCGAAAAACTGGCCGCGTGCTCCGGCTTTGTAAATGTGGCCGTTCAGGAACGAATGGATGTCGGTATAAGGCCGGTTCATGTACAGAGCCAGCAAATTGGCCGGAAGCATTCCGCTTCTGGGAACTCCTACAATCAGATCGAAATCGCGCGGAAGAATACTCAATCGCTTGAGGATTATCTTGTTCATGTCTGCAATGTTCCGGTAATACATAGTCGTTGTGTTATTGGTTTAATTCCTGAATATGACTGTAAATGGCTTCTACATTGTTTTTCCAGCTGTGCGACCTGGCAAAACGAATTCGTTCGGCACGATTGGAGGGATCGGTATCCTGAATCGCTTTTTCAACGGCTTCCTGATATTCGGCAACACCCAGACACAAGTAAGCATGATCACGGAACAAATCCATGGTAGCTGTTTTAGTGGCGATTACCGATTTCCCCATTGCCAGGTATTCGTCCACTTTACGCGGATAGTTCCCATTGGTAATTTCGTTCAGTTTCTGCGGATTGAGGCAAACCTGCAGGGCCGACATGTATTGCGGAACAGTATTTTTGGCGATGCTTCCGGGAAAATACACATTCTTCAAGCTGTGAAGGGCGTGTTCTTTAAAAACTTTATCCTCGCCGCCGATAATGACAAACGAATAATCTGGTTTGCTTTTTGCCAGATCGTGCAACAAATCCGGGTCGAGACGCAGGCTGTTGATGTCGCCAATGTATCCGATTCGTGGTTCAGGAATGGATTTGAATTCTTTAGGCAGCTCATATTCCAAATCCGGATTGTAGGCCGACAGATCGACGCCCTGACCAATGTCGTAACTTTTCGGATTGAATGGCCTTGAAAAATCGGCGTATTGCGGTGAATTGCAGACTACTACATCGCTCTTTTCGATGATCAGTGGTTCCAGCCGGCCAACATGTTTATTCCAGTATTCGTATGGTTGCAGGTTATCGCGGCGATAATAAACCGAAAGAGCTGGTTTCAGGCATTCTTTTGAATAGAAACTGCGGTAAATGTCGTTGTCGATAAAATGGATGTAATCTTTGAAGTTCAGTTCAGCAGCCACTTTTCGCACGTAATTGAATATCTTTTGGTTGTTCAGGCGGTTAAAAAAATCGAATAGAAAACCATCTGGCAGTCCGTTAACCGACCAAATTGAAAAAGGAAGATCAAGCACCCAAAGGGAATCTGAAATCTTGCGCAGAGGATCGAGTTTTTTCTTCAGAACATCGAGGCGGTGCATCATTTCAGGTTTAATCTGATTTCTCATCAGGGTCATTTGATCCAAAGGGGTGTTCACATACAACACCCGGTTGTTTACTGAAATTTCTCTCGCGATGTCAATGGCATTTGAGCCAATCGGAATATCCCAGGACTGCAGCCCGGTGATAATAAAATCTCTTCCGTTCATGTGATCTGTTTTTGTGTTCTATAAAAAATACTTACTGATCTGATTGGGTTGTTTAACTTTATGAAGATACGAATAAATTAATCCGGAAAACTCATTTTTTTGATGCCAGAGCCTTTTCCCATTTCCATGCTGAAGCCATCATTTCATCCATGCCCAGCTCCGCTTTCCAGCCCAGTTCTTCGTTGGCGAAACGTGTATCCGCCCATACTTTTTCAACATCTCCCGGACGCCGTGGCTTGATCTGGTAATTTAATTTCTCGCCGCTAACTCGCTCGAACGACTGAATCACTTCAAGTACTGAAGATCCGTTTCCTGTACCCAAATTGAAAATCTCCAAATCTGATTTTCCTTTTTCTCCAATCATTCGCTGAATAGCTACCACATGTGCTTTGGCAATATCGACCACATGAATGTAATCGCGAATGGCAGTGCCATCCGGCGTATTGTAATCATCGCCAAAAACACTTAAAACTTTGCGCAATCCGATTGCCGTTTGTGTAATGAATGGCACCAGGTTATTGGGAACACCCAATGGCAACTCGCCAATTAATGCCGATTCGTGCGCCCCAATCGGATTAAAATACCGAAGTGCAATGGTTCGAATGGGCAAAGCTGAAGTGGTAAAACTTAGGATTTCCTCGCACATCTGTTTGGTATTTCCGTAGGGCGACCATGCCTGTTTAATAGGAGCCTGCTCGGTAACCGGTAGTTCGTCGGGCTGACCATAAACCGTGCATGAAGAACTGAAAACCATATCACGAATACCATAAGCTTTCATGTTTTCCAGAATGTTGAGCAATGAAACCACGTTGTTCTGGTAATACTCAATGGGCTTTTCCATCGATTCGCCCACGGCCTTAAACGCTGCAAAATGAATAATTCCTTCAATATCCTTGTTTCTCCTGAAAAAGTCAGCTGTTTTTATTCGATCCGACAAGTCAAATTCCTCAAAAGCAGGTTTGATCCCTGTAATCCGGGTAATGTTATCCAAAACATCAATCGACGAATTGGAAAAATTATCCACAATAATTACTTCATAGCCTTCCTGCTGAAGTTCAACTACCGTATGCGAACCAATAAACCCGGTACCGCCTGTGACTAATATTTTTTTCATAATCAGAAATTTAGCTCGTTAAAGAATTTGGAATTAATATTTTTTCCTGAATGGTTTCAGGATCTTTGGTATCAAATGATTTCATGTTCATCAGCAACGCCATCGAAATGTAAATCAACATACTGGTCGGCATTTGTCCAAGTACCGCATTGCCGTAATTGGCTACCATGATCCCAGACATTCCGCAGGTCAGAGCAGCCATCTTTAATTTCAGTATTGGATCGCGAATCCGGAACATGATCCGGAATGATGAAGTAACGATCACATAAAAAAGGATAAACAAAAGCAGCAAAAGTCCTACAATTCCCATTTCAACCCATACCAGGACATATCCACTATCTGTTGGAACCTGCGACAAAAATGCATTGGGCAGGTATTTTTGGGCTTTTACACCACCATGACCGATTCCACCGCCAAAAGGACGTGACGCCATATAGGTTTTCAGTATTCGTTGATTTTCCAGCCGAACCTGAAATGAAGCATCATTCGGATCAAAGGCGGTTCTCATGCGCCGTATCTGATCATTTCCCTGACCAATGGTTGTGAATTTGAAAAAATAGAAGACGGCTACCATCATGATAAAACCAGAAATCAGTACCATTTTATTCTTCCGCAGAATAAAAAAAAGTGCAAACCCGGCAGCTGGAATGCTAATTGCACCTCGTGTTCCGGAGATAACCATCCCGTAAAATGACAATAGAGAAACCGCGATAAAAAACAATTTCTTTCGCCAGTCTTTCATGGCCATCGACATGATTCCGGCAACCACTCCCGAATAAGCCTGGTTGGCACCAAATTGCCCTGCATCGCTTAAAAAGGAGAATGCCCGAAGTTTACCGAAAAGGATGTGAGTTTTGAAATTTCCTTCGTCGAGCCATGCCTTTTCCCATGCATCGACCCCAAACTGAATCTGCATGATTCCCTTCAGGGTAACAAGAACAGAAAAGACTGCCCAGATATAAAAAAACAGGTTCAATTTGCGTTCGCTGTCGATAAATAGCAAGGTTAAAGTAACCAGTAAAAACATGTACATACCAACTCCGCGACCTGAAAACCAGGCCTCGAAACTTTTGGCTTCCGGATTTAAAATTTGCAAAACGGAATAGGCAAACCAGATAGCCGACAAGATGGTAATGTCTTTCCATGCCGGCCTCCAGTCAATTTTATCCTGAAATTTATTAAAAAACAGGGCGATAAATGTGAGATACAACATCCCATCCATGGCCAGTCCGATCGGAACGCCTTTAACATACCGGCCTATTCCCAGCAGTAAAAAACCCAAAACAATGGCCGAATACAAACCAATAACCGGCATGCGGAATAACAAAAACAGGTAGGCAAAAACGAATGGAAGTGATAGAAATACAAGGCCTCCGATCAATCCGATTTTCGCGGTTACCAAAGCTGAAAAAGCAAGCAAAACGAAGAGCCCGGCAAACATTACCGGAGATCGCAACTGGTCCGATCCTGTCAACTTTTCGAATGGGTTATTACTTGCCCGCATAAATATATTATTTGAAAAACCGTAAAATATTATTCTGCCTTCTTAATCAGTGATGCCCTTAATTTATAGTAAATCGTTCGATAAAATTCAATCCCCTTTGTGAAAATCAAACGATATTCT
Source organism: Bacteroidota bacterium (assembly GCA_023251435.1). GTDB lineage: Bacteria > Bacteroidota > Bacteroidia > Bacteroidales > Prolixibacteraceae > Aquipluma. Next base: position 21,211 of record JAHEYU010000026.1, on the reverse strand, counting down.
AGAGACAATTCTTTATTCAGGTAATAAAATCCAAACCAGATTCCGATAATGGTAAAAAAGATAGAAGCAACCGCAACCATCGATAACGACTTAAATATAAATATAGCAATCAAATCGCCGATTACATTGAACGACACCATTATAAAAACTTTTATAGCATTCTTGTCGGGCCGGTTGATGCTGTCGAGGCCGATCCCTGTCATGCGGTCGATGGGCAGAAGAAGTCCGTAGAGCGAAAATATCCGAACGATGTTAACGGTATTGAACCCGGTTATCGGGTCAACACCAAGGTATTGTTGTCCGCCGAGAACCAGAACAAAAAAGTCGGCAAACAGAAAGGTAAAAAGACTGATAAACACAAACAGGTAGGTCATTGCACCGGAATAAGTATAAAACAGGTTTTTTACTTCCTGAATATTATTCTGAATACTGGCTTTCGACATTTTTGGGAATGCAGTAGCTGCAAAACTCCGAAGCGGAATCTGCTGAATTTCTGTCAACTTAATAGGAATGCTGTATAACGCAACTGCGGCAGTTCCCAACGGACTTAAACTGATGATCAGGGTATCTGCGCTGCGGAGCAAATTGGTTCCAATCAGGGTAAACGTGGTGTACTTTCCAAAATCGAGCAACACCCGCGTTGTTTTTCGCGAGGCTTTCAGCAGATGGGTGAATCCGTCCCAACCCAAAACTGTACAGGTGCCTGAAGCCAGAAAATTGATGGCCAACATCGCCCACACCAATTGTGTCAGGTTCATCTTTACAAAAAAGAAATTAATTATGAGAACCAGAAAAAAGCCTCCGCTGGTAATCAGTTTTAGCAGAAACATTTGTCCGAATTTCCGATCGGCCTGCAAAATTACCAAGGCCGTATTCAACGGAAGGTTGACAATGGCCAGTAATGGATACCAGGTAAAAAATAATCCGTAACCCGCGTGACTAATTGATTCTGAAAAAAACAGGTTGCAAACTGCCAGAAGGATGGCAACAAAGATCGTAGCAGCCAGTCCGATTAATCCGTTGGACCCGATAAATTTAAGGCGTTCCTCCTTTTCGGCTCCGGATAAATACCGGATGATGGCCGTATTTGTAATTCCAAACCGAAACATTTCAATAAAACTCCCGGCCGAAATAAAAATAACCCATTCGCCAAAAACGCCAAGCGGAAAACTACGGGCAAGCATGGCAAAGCCAGCAAAACCAAAAAAAGCGATGACCAGGTTTCCGGCCAGCGACAGAAAATTATCTTCCCTGACAATCTTTTTTATGGTGTCTTTCAACGCTGCTTGATTTTATAAATGGGTTCTCGACAGGAACTGAAAAAGAATGAGTTTTTTTATTGCTCTTCGGAATTTGCTGCGCTTTTTTGGTAATTCGCCCAAAACCGATTCAATGACCGGTAATTCAACACCATTCAGGATAAAATGACTGGCTTTCCCGGTAAATTTCATAATTGTATCCAGGGCAGTCTGATCAGCTTCCGACCAAACCCTGTTCGACCGGCATACCAGGACCGGCAAATCGATCCCGGCAACAAAACCAACCGGATAGGCGTGAAACAATATGGCAGGAATTTCAATCAACACATATTCAGGCAATTCCGACATACTTTGGCCAACTAATTCCTGAAAATTACTTTTCCCCTGGAATGATTCATCGATGCGGTATTTCACGAACTCATGTTTTCCAAGATACTTTTCGGGCTCTGCCAAAAAAGGACTTTCATAGTCGATCCGGATATCGGGATAACCCAGCAGTTTGTTCAAGAAAGATGGTTTTTGAATTTTGACCGGCTTGTTTTTACTGCCATCAATAGTATTTTCCGCCGCCCATGATCCATTCTCGTGCGAAACTGATTCGGTGGAATAATTCAGATACAGAACCTTTTTCCCTTTATTCCTGAGACTAAGTGCCAGATTCCCGGCAATAACCGACTTGCCTTCCTGTGGCTGGGTGCTGAAAAATAAAAGTGTTTTAACCTGTTTCCCCGAATAGTGTTGCTTAAAATAGAGTTCAATATTCTGCATGGTAATTTCGAGCAACCTGTTTGTAATTGTTGAAATCGGGATTTTTGGAACTTTCAGCAAAATCTTCGGAATAAGGCCAAGGGATGCTAATTTTAGAACGTTGGATGCATGAGCTGGATTTTTAAGGGTCTGATCAAAATATTCGGCTAAAAGCACACTTGCCAAAACGATGATAAAACCAAGTACAAGTGCCAGTAAAACCAAAATCTTTCGTTTGGTAGGAATCGGCGACAGGGGAAAATAGGGAAGATCGACCACTTTGATATTCGACGACAATTCATTGTCCTGCATCTTTAGCTTGGCCAGGTTCAGGCCATGCAGAATTTCCAGAAATTCCTGCTCCGATACTGATATCTCGCGTTCGATACGTTTGATGTTTGCTCCTGCCGGCGCATAGATGGAATACTGTTTCTGAAACTCTTTGATTCGTTCGCCCAGAACATCCAGTCCGGCCTTAATATTTTCGGCTTCAATTACATTACTGATCCAATCATTCAGAATTGTACTCAATGGAAGCCCTTCCGTAGAATTTCCATACGAATACAATTCGCCGACAGCGGCTTTAATCTCTACTTTAAGTTTTTCAGCTTCAGATTTCAGCTGGGCCAGATTTCTGAAGTCATTATTTTCTGGATTTTTATATGTTTCGGCAGTTGCAATCCGGTAATTCAATTCTCCCAGCTGATTTTTAGTGGTCATTATTTTGGTACTCTTCAGCTGAATTTGCTCCTGAATGCCCATCTTTTCTTCCAGGCGTTTAATGGCAGCCTGTAAACCAGCCAGATTGATGCGTTTGTTGTTGTATTCCACATCCAGATCTTCCTTTACCACCGCAACGGCCTTACTTTGCTCGTAATAGTTGATGATGTTGTTTGCTTTGTTGAATTCAAGAAGTTTGTCTTCGGCCACTTTCAGACGAGCTGCTGCCAGTTTTAGCTGGTGTTCAAAGTATTTTACCACGGCGTCGGAGCGGTTCTCTTTTACATCGCGGAAATTTCTGACACATACATTGGTCATAATTGCCAGAGTTTGCTGACAAATGCCCGGATCGTCGCTCTCATAGTTTAACTGAACCAAATCGCTTGTACCAATCCGCTGAACTTTAATTCCCGAGATATCTTTGAAGGAGTAATGAGGATTGGGGAAATTCAGCAGTTTGTAAACAAAATTGGTATCGCTGCCGGCCATCAATTCTGTAAGGTTTTTTACCGTCTGTTCGTAGGCTTCCGGATTGATGCTTTCAGGTACTTCACTTGAATTTAATTCCTGACTTTCACCAAATGAAAAAGCCTCCTGATTGAGCAGAGAATCGGGTCCGGATTGTAATCCGGAATGGAGAACCGGAAGATTGTCGTTTGCTGGTAATTCTGACACAACATAGGAATAGATATATTCCGGCGTAATTTTTTTTAATTCGGCATAAGATTTTGAAGAAATAAACTTCGGATCAGGACCTTTTAACATCAGGTGCTGACTTAAAAGGCGAATAGCAACTTCCTGCTGTGTATTGCGCGATTTGATAATATTAATCAGGTTATCGAACGCCGTATTGTTGGCAAAATAGTTGAACGATTTATCCATTTCAACACTCGATCCGCTAGCTATTCCTGTATAAAGTGTTGTTTGAGAAGCATATTTATAATCAGGATTATCAGTCAGAAGAATTACAATAAGGGCAAGCAGCAAGGGCGCACCCATAAGCAACACCAAATGTTTGCGTATAAGCCGTATGAAATCGAGAACCTTCATATTTTGGGTTTATTGCAGGTTTGTAATATTAAATTTGAATCCAACTATTTCTTCTAAAACAAGATAGGCAGTAATGAAATCAATCCGTGCTGTTTCGAAATCAGATTCGGCACGAGCCGTTATTTCCGAAATCCTGGAAAATTCAGTCACATCAACCACCCCATTCTGAAATTCCTTCTCAACCATGATGTAATTTACTTTCGCAGTTTCGAGATGTTTTGTTCGAATTTTCAGTAGTCTATGCTTTAAAACCAAGTCGTTGTACTGCCTGATTACCAACTGTCTGACCTCATTTCGCTGCATTTCGGCCATGCTTTGTGCCTGCTCGAGTTCTGTTTGGGCAAGGTTGATCTGATTTTTGCGATTAAGTATATCATAAATCGGAAATTTGATGTATGCGCCTATTCCATAATTGGTTTGACTGCTTCGTGTTGCAAACAGTGAAGGAGATTGACCTTCGGATGTGTTGGTCGAAAAATTATCAAATGTCCCGCGACGGACATCCGTCTGAATACCCATATTTCTGGCCCACTGCGACTTATCTGCCTTGAGTTTGGCATTATTTACAATGAGTTGTAAATCGCGAAAACGCACATAAGGATCATGTTGTAATGCCGAATCGATTAATGCATTTAAAGGCAAAAGACTTTGAGAAATATCTGAATTTAATGGATGAAATTCATCCTGAGCCCTTACTACCTTCGAAATACTTAAAAAACTAAATAGTATTAAAATTGCGGAAATAAAAGAATTACTATACTTCATAGACCTGAAATAATATTGTCGCAAAAAAAATCAAAACTGATGGAAATAAAAGAATATAAAATTCAAGTAAGCAATAAAGATATAAAATAGATTAACACTTATGACCAATTCTGTTTTTTTGATTGATTAGAAGATTAATTCAGTAAAAAGGCACTATTAATATGCTGTTAAGTAGCAAGATGCAACTTCGCCAAAGATTCGGGTGTAAAGATAAATATTCTGATCAGTAAGTATATTTTCTAAAGAATATCGAGTAGTAATTCCAAATACACTTTATTTGGAGCCAAAAATGTGTATAGGGAAATCGGTTTTAGGATTAAAATAAGGTTTTGATCTGATGGTGTTCGCCGGGCTACTGAGATTCCAGAAAAAGATTTGATTACCATGGCATAGTGGCAAAAAGAAATAGATTTGTGGGGAGAAACAAGTCTTTATAAACTTGATTAAAAAAAACCACTTTATGTTGTAATTATTACTTAAAACCACCATTTAAGTTTTATAAATTCGACCAATTGAAAATCCTTTTGGGTTTGCGCAATAATTGGGAGTTTATAACCATCTTTATGGAAATCTAATACCGAACCAGCTTATTGATCTTTTCGGATTGAATAAGTATAAAAACTAAATCCATGATAAAATACGCACTTCTATTTTTCTTCTTATTTTTCAGCCTATTCATAATGGCACACTGCAAACCCGAAAATTTGTCCGAAAAAATTCAGGTAAGCACAAAAGAAAATGGAGAATTAATAATAAGTATTTCCAAAGAGGTTCTCCAAAAATTAAAAGCCAATGGATTTGTTCGCTACAGTGACTTTGGTGCCAGGGGCGATGGAAAAACAGACGACATAGACGCTATTGCTGCGGCTCATGAAATTGCCAATCAGCATGGCCTTTCGGTAAAAGCCGACGAGGGCGCCACCTACTATATCAGTGGGAAGAACCGCACTGCAGTCATTCAGACAAACACAGATTTCGGCAAGGCTGCCTTTATCATTGACGATACCGATGTCGAAAACCGCAATGCACATGTTTTTCTGGTTAGTTCAGGTTTACAATCGTTCAAACTTGAAGGGGTTTCAGCTCTTAAAAGAAATCAGGAGAAAATTAACGTTGCTTTGCCCGGAACCTGCATCGTCACTGTCACCAATTCCAACGTAAAACGTTACATTCGTTTTGGACCGAATCAAAACAATGGATCTTCGCAGACAGATATCTTTATCGTTGACAAAGCTGGCAACGTGAATATGGATGCTCCGATCATCTGGGATTTTGACCAGATTACTGACATCACGGCCCTTCCGATTGATGAGACGAAGCTGACCATCTCCGGAGGACGATTTACCACAATAGCCAACAAAGCAGAATCGAAGTACACCTACTACAGCCGGGGCATTGCGATCAGACGCTCCAATGTACTTGTTGATGGTTTGGAACACCGTGTCACCGGAGAAGGAGAGCAGGGCGCACCTTACGGTGGATTCATCACAGTCGGAGATTGCTCTTACGTGACCGTTCAGAACTCCACCCTTACCGGACACAAAATGTATCAGACAATTGGCTCTGCCGGAGTTTCGGTCTCAATGGGTACCTATGACATCTCTCTTAACCGGGCACTTAATGTCTCATTCGTGAACTGCCGCCAAACGAACGACATCGACGACAGCAGGTATTGGGGAATCATGGGGTCCAACTTCTGCAAGAATCTTGTTTTAGACAATTGCATTTTTTCCCGGTTCGATGCCCACATGGGAGTTGCCAATGCCACCATCCGCAATTCAACGCTGGGACACATGGGAATCAACGCCATCGGCAGCGGGACCTTTACCGTGGAGAACACCACCGTCCGCGGAAGAAGCTTCATCAACCTACGTTCTGACTACGGCAGTACATGGCAGGGAGAACTCGTCATTCGTAACTGCGTTTTTGTGCCCGCAGGCGGTAAACCAACCACTGCCAGCCTAATCGCCGGCTCCTATTCAGGGCAGCATGATTTTGGCTACACCTGTTATATGCCTGAACGGATCACCATAGAAAACCTCCGTATCGACGACTCCCAACATCCGGAGAACTATCAGGGGCCAGCCATTTTTGCAAATTTTAATCCAAAGATGACGGACGAATCCTACGTGGAGAAGTTCCCATATATCAAAACCAGGGAAGTCATTCTCCGGAAGGTGACCACGGCTAGCGGAAAGGTATTAAGGCTGAGTGACAATCCTTTCATGTTCAAGGATGTGAAGATAATCACTGAATAACAGGTGCCCTCTTTTTATAATAATCAAATATTACATCGGTGCATGCTGAAAATGTCAAGCTGCCATTGTCTATGTTTATTTCGGGGTTATCGGGAGGGAAATAGGGCGCCGAAATACAGGTAAAGTATTTTATGAATGTAATTACCCCACCGCAATTCATCCACAGGAATTTTCCGGGGAGCAACCATGAGAATTAACTGCCCGGCATGGCTGCTTCCATCCCAAATGTCGCCGTCTATTTTCAACTGAACTTTTGAGGAAGACTGGTAACATTTCCAATCCAGAATATATCTCTTGATTGCATTCCAATCAGTTTTGTTACTTCTTATTGAATGTTAGTTTTTGCTGAAAACGCCTTATATTCTATCATTGCGCATCCACCACTGCAATGGTTGTCATGTTTACAATTTCGCGCACCGAACATTCAATTGGCACAACATGAATGGGCTTTTTCATGCCCATCAGAATCGGGCCGACAACTTCAGCACCGCCAATTTCCTGCATCAACTTGTAGGCAATATTTCCTGAAGTAAGGTTTGGGAATATGATCGTATTAACATCCCTGTTTTCCAATTGTGTAAACGGAAATTTTTGACTTCGCATCTCTTTATTGAGTGCAAAATTCATCTGAATCTCTCCATCTACAATTAGTTCGGGGTGGTTTTGGTGCAGAAATGCGATTGTTTTTCGCACCCGATCCAGCGTTCTGGTATGCTCCGACGATTTAACCGAACCAAAATTTGAGTACGACACCATGGCAATTACAGGTTCAATATTGAATTTTCTGACTTCTTCAGCCGTCAGCAAGGTAGTTTCGATGAGTGTCTGAACTTCCGGATCAAGATTAACAGTGGTATCGGCAAAGAAAAGAGGACCTTTTTTTGTCATTACCACATACATGCTCGAAATATGATTAGTGTTTGGCTTGGGACCGATTAATTTAAGCGCCGGGCTCATTACATCTCCGTAATGGCTTGTAACTCCTGAAATCATTGCATCAGCCAATCCTGTATCAACCATCATAATCCCATAATAATTGCGGTTGAAAGTCAGTTCATAAGCTTCCTCCAAAGTAAGTCCTTTGCGCTGACGTTTCTGCCAGATTAAGCCGGCAAACGATTTCCGTATATCTTCGGTTTCAGGAGAATGCGGATCGAGAATTGGAACACTGTTTAAATCGAGATGGTTATCGGCTATCAGTTGTTTAATCTCAGCAACATTCCCCAACAGAATTGGAAAAGCAATTCCATCGTGCAAAACCTCGTTTGCTGCTCTCAGTACCTTTAGGTTGTTTCCTTCGGCAAATACTACTTTTTTCGGATTTTGTTTTGCTTTTATTACAATTCCATGCAGCAACTGGTTGTCTAACCCAAGCCGCTGGCTAAGTTCAAGTTTGTATTGTCCCCAGTCCTCAATTGGCCTTCGGGCAACTCCGCTTTCCATTGCAGCCCTGGCAACCGCAGGCGCAACAGTAGTAATAAGCCTCGGGTCGAGCGGCTTGGGGATAATATAATCTCTCCCGAAAATTAAATTTGTAACATTGTAAGCTTTGCTAACAGTTTCGGGAACCACTTCTTTGGCAAGACTTGCAAGGGCATAAACAGCAGCCAGTTTCATTTCTTCGTTAATGCAGGTTGCCCGAACATCAAGCGCACCACGGAAAATATATGGAAAGCCAAGCACATTGTTCACCTGATTCGGGAAATCGGAACGCCCGGTTGCCATGATTAAATCATCACGAACCGACATTGCTTCATCGTAGGTTATTTCAGGATCGGGATTGGCCATTGCAAATATGATGGGATTCTTTGCCATTGATTTCACCATTTCTTTGGTAACAACATCGGCTTTCGATAAGCCAAGGAAAAGGTCTGCCCCTTTCAACGCATCATCCAAAGTTCTAACATCGAGGGCGGTAGCAAATTTCAGTTTATAATTATTGAGGTCTGTGCGATCTTTTCTTAGTACTCCTTTCGAATCCAGCATCACTATATTTTCGATCTTTGCTCCAAGTGAAACAATTAGATTCGCACAAGCGATGGCAGCTGCTCCTGCCCCATTCATCACAATTTTTACTTCATTAAGTTTTTTACCCGACAGTTCAAGCGCATTCAGTATTCCTGCCGAACAAATAATGGCTGTTCCATGCTGATCGTCGTGCATCAGAGGAATTTGAATTTCACGTTTCAACCTTTCTTCGATTTCAAAACATTCCGGCGCTTTAATATCTTCAAGATTGATACCACCGAAGGTAACCGCGATGTTTTTAACAGTTTCGACAAACTGATCGATGTCTTTTGTTTCCACTTCAATGTCGAAAACATCGATGTCGGCAAAAATTTTAAAAAGAAAACCTTTGCCCTCCATCACAGGTTTACCAGCTCCCGCGCCAATATCGCCCAGGCCGAGTACGGCCGTTCCATTGGATATTACCGCAACAAGGTTCCCTTTTGAAGTATATTTGTAGATATCTTCAAAATTCTTTTCAATTTCCAGACAGGGATGCGCTACTCCGGGCGAATAGGCCAGTGAAAGATCGCGTTGGGTACTGTGCGGTTTTGTTGTAACTACTTCCAGTTTTCCGGGACGGCCTTCTGCATGATAGCGGAGGGCGTCTTCTTTCGTAATTTTAGCCATAATTCTATGTTTTTGAGGTGCGATTTAAGGCTATGCAGAAAATGTCTATTAAAGTTAGAAAGAAAACTTGTCGCGGTTATATGATTATAAACATGCTTTTGAGCAAAATTCATTTATTTTCAAGTATTTGAATGCCTGGTCAGCGAGTATAGTCCGAAAATTTGTAATTCAGGAGGTACGTTTTATGAAAAAATATTTCAAAAAAAAACCACCGTATTTTGGTGGTTTTTGTTATACTAAATGCAAATCTAAATAAGTACAAACCCATTCTGGTATAATGCCGATGAATAGAAATGTTAAGTCCAATCGAGTGTGCGAAGATTGGACTATTATATTTCTTCAATCGGTATCAATTACGGAAATTTGGGTTTTGGCTTGGTTCCCCTGGCTGCCGAACTCTTATCCGTTTTATCGTCAATTGCTTTGGAATTGCCTTCTCCAGAGCCTGGATCTTCAGCTACTTTACTGGCTGTTTTATTACTTCGGGTTGAATTATGATCTTGCGCTTTACTTTGTGACCCCGTCGAATTCATATCAGATTGAGCTTTGTAGTATTCGTATCCCTTTTTTTTCTCAACAGTGCCCTGACCTGGCTCTGCCGCAGCTGGTTTGTGATTCGCTTTCAAAGAATTAGTTTCCCCGCCTTCAGAAGTATTGTCGGGAGCAATCGAACTCGCCGTTTTGTTGCTTCTCGTTGAATTGTGATCCTGTGCCTTTGTTCCTGAACCTGAAGGAGCAGGTTCAGTTTTTTGAGCCTCCTGTCCATTTACCAGAAAAGCGGCAAAAAGAAACATTAAAATAATTGAAAATCTGATCTTTGCTTTCATAATCGTGTTGTTAAAATGTTTTTTTGATGGGCAGTTTAAGTTTCCTTAAAAACTAATAGTAAGCATGATCGACTGATCGACCATTGCATTTTCAGATAAATTAAGGTCGTGAACCTGATGGTAATTGTATTCAATCCCAATTTTATTAATGAATAAGCCCGACCTAACGAGAACCGACCTTCGGCTTGCGTCAAAATCCTGAAAGAAATTCTCTCTCGATAATGCTACTGCTTTGGCGTTCAGCACAAAATTGATTGTTTCTGTTATTTGTGATTTTACATTGAATTCAATAATGCCGCTAAACCCAGACTCAAAACTGGAATTATTACCCACTAAATCGTGTTCAATTTCAAAATTCTTATTCAGTGTTTGCTGAAAGGCATATCCTACGCCGTAAGTCAACTCCCAGGTTGTTTTGTCTTCTTTCTGAAACGAATAGTGCTTTTGACCAATAAACAGCGTTTGATAAAGAAACAGCGGATCCAGAAAACTTGTCGGATTCTCATCAATGAAGCCTTTACCGAGGTTTGTTTCGGCAGTGGTTTCTAAAAACAACCTGATCGGAGGAAGTTTTATCAGCGGAATTGATGGCGTGACCGATAAAATAAAAGCATCCTGCAATTTTACCGGATCCTGACCTTCTTCTTTTTTTTGTCCATATTGCATAAACAAAGTAGAGGATAAATCAAACTTCCGACTTATGAATGTAAAGTCAGAATTGACAGTTGCCAGCCATTGCAGATTAGTAATTCTTTCACCATCGATGTTAGAATCACCATAAGTAAGACCAACACTTGGACGGATAGTGAATTTTACAATTTTTTCACTGCTATCTGTTTCTGTTGTATCTTTTGAATTTGTAAGAAATTCTTTTTCAAACAATGTATTAGCCTGGCATTGAAGCGATATTCCAGCGAGGATCGTGAAAAATATTAGAATTGTCCGGTACTTCATATCCTGAAAAGTAGATTTGTAAATATTCTGATTCGCGAATATGCACAACTGTCAATATTCTGACTGAATGATCAAAGCCTTATTTTTCGACGACCATTATTTGACCGTGCCATGTTGTCTTTTCCCTGTAGGAAGTCCCGAAGCTGCATCTCTGGGGCTTACTATTTTTAAGGCAAGCACATTACCCTTAAACTCGTAATTTCCGGGAGCGATACTCAGTTTTTCGAAGCCAAGTTCTTTTGCCAGACCTTGTTCAAGAACCATTTCTTTTGGTACCGTAAAAGCATATTGACCACGGGCATTTTTCCCCTTTTCATTTATACCTTTCGGTAAATTAATGATGAGCATATTATTTGCAATTTCACCTTGTACATCATATACTTCAGAATCAGTTGCTCCTGAAGTGCCAACTGTTCTCAATGAAATAATAATACTGCAAATTCCAAATTCTGAAGGGTTGCATACTCCCTTTTCTAAAGAGCCCCAATTTATTTTGATCGAAAATTTTGCTGGTTTAGCTTCTGATTTTAAACCAAATATCAACGAAAATAACACGAGTAACACGAATAGCTTTTTCATAATTGTTTTGATTTAATTGTTTATAAAATTATTTGTTCTCTTTTAGGTCGTAGCTTGGTTTAACCGTACTTTTTGGCTTAGTTTCTTTATGCACACCTGGCTCGTCGATGGCAATATTGCTTCTTTTACCCGTTGCCTGACCCGAAGCCGGATCTCTTGGGCTCACAATTTTTAAAGCCAGCGTATTTCCTTTAAACTCATATTTTCCGGGAGCTATCACTAATTTTTCTACTCCTAGTTCTTTGGCCAAATCCGGTTCAATGATCATTTCTTTAAGAATTGAAAATGAATAATCACCACGGGCGTTTCTTCCTTTTTCATTAATTCCTTTCGGCAAATTCAGAACAAGCATATTATTTACAATTTCGCCCTTTGCTTCCAGAATTTCAGAGTTTGAATCTGGCGAATTTGAGGCCGTTCTCCAGGAAATTATTATGCCGCAAATTCCAGATTCATAGTGGCAAACTCCCTTATCATCAAGCGAGCCATATAATACTTGTATTTTTATGGCAATGGGTCTGGCTTCGGCTCTATTAACCAAAACAAGCGCAAAAACAACGAGCAATAAGAATAATTTTTTCATTCCTTGTAGTTTTAAAATTTCTAATTAAGTTCTAAATTAAAAGACAATCAAGTCTTTTATTTGTTTAAAAATCAGGGATAAAATATTGTTAGAAGGCAGAAATAAATTAGAAACTAAAAATTCTTTTTCAAAGCATAGTATTTCAAAGAATGTTTCAATACATTTGGTAAGTTCAATTTATAAACAACAACAGGAAGAAAAAATGAACGATAAGAAAAATCCGGCAATACTTATTGCCGAAGATGTTGAGTCAAATTTTCTATATGTGAAAGCTGTTCTAAGCAAATTAAATGCGCATGTATTTTGGGCAAAAAATGGCATCGAAGCAGTTGATATTTGCGACAGGGAAGATGTTATGGATCTTGTATTTATGGACTTGCAAATGCCCGAAATGAATGGTTATGAAGCCACTAAAATATTGAAGAAAAAATATCCTGAACTTCCGATAATTGCTCAGACTGCTTTCGCAATGTCAGACGATCGCGAAAAAGCTCTGGATGCCGGATGTGACGATTATCTGGCCAAACCAATTAAATCAAAAGATCTTTTGATCATTGCCGAGAAATACCTGAAATAACTATTCCTTTGAAAAACATATAACAGAAACGTTCATCTGAATTAAGATGGACGTTTTTTGTAATATGATTGACCCGGTAAGTACTCATCTAACGTTATTTTTGGACCAAATTCTTTACATTTTATAAAGCCATGGAATTAAAAACAAATGAAAACAAGCAATTTTTGCTCGACCAGCGATATCTGAAAATGGCCTCAGTATGGGCACAGAATTCGTACTGCAAACGCAGGCAGGTAGGCGCTTTGCTGGTAAAAGATAAAATGATTATTTCTGATGGATATAACGGAACCCCATCGGGTTTCGAAAATAATTGTGAAGACGAGAACAACCGCACCTTTCCATACGTTTTACATGCCGAAGCAAATGCCATTACCAAAGTTGCAAAATCGAATAACAGCAGCGATGGGGCAACTCTATATGTTACATCATCTCCCTGCCTTGAGTGTTCAAAGCTGATTATTCAGGCTGGAATACGAAGAGTTGTTTTTTACGATAACTACCGGCTCGAAGACGGAATTGATTTGTTGAAAAAAGCGAACATCGAAATTATCCGGATTGATCTGGAAAACTAATAAAATTAGAATTTACAAAAATGAAGAATACAAAACTTTATATCCCTCTGCTGCTGGCTTTGGCAGTTATTACCGGCATCATAATCGGGAACAAACTGTCGAGAAATGCTGGAGACAGCGAGTCATCGTTCTCGATGTCGCAGCCGAACAAACTGGATGCGGTAATCGAACTTATCAACAATTCTTATGTCGATTCCATCTCTGTTGATTCGTTGATAGAAAAAACGATTCCACAGCTCCTGAAAAATTTAGATCCACATACGGCCTATATTCCACCCAAAGAAATGGTTGGCGTTGAAGAAGAAATGCGGGGAAATTTCGGAGGAATCGGTGTACAGTTTTCCATTCAAAACGACACGGTAATGGTGGTTGAAGTAATTTCGGGAGGACCATCGGCAAAACTGGGAATTTTACCAGGCGACCGTATTGTAACTGTAAACGATACGCTGCTTGCGGAAAAAGATCTTAAAAATGAAAAAGTACTTTCGAAACTTCGGGGCGAAAAAGGCACCAAAGTTAATGTCGGAATAAAGCGAAAGGGTTTTAAAGATCTTTTCAAATTTGAAATTACAAGGGGTGAAATTCCGATTTTCAGTGTTGATGTCAGTTACATGATAGACGAGACCACCGGATACATCAAAGTAAGCCGCTTTGGAGAGCAAACCTATCAGGAATTCATGGTAGGGATGGAAAAGCTTTCACAACTCGGAATGAAAAATGTAATAGTTGATTTACGCGGAAACGGAGGTGGATACTTAAACGCCGTCATTAAAATCGTGAATGAATTCCTTGAAAAAGGTGAGCTCATAGTTTATACTCAGGGAAATTCGCAACCTCGAAAAACTTTTAATGCCGACAGCAGAGGTACTTACCGCGATAAAGGCATTGTGGTACTTATCGACGATTTCTCGGCTTCGGCAAGTGAAATTTTTGCAGGAGCTATTCAGGACAACGACCGGGGCTGGGTTATCGGACGCCGCTCGTTTGGAAAAGGATTGGTTCAGGAACAAATAGAGTTTCGCGATGGCAGCGCCCTCCGACTGACTGTTGCCCGCTATTACACACCAAGTGGCCGCTCTATACAAAAACCATACGACAAAGGAAACGACGAATATTATAAAGACATTATGGCCAGAGCAATTCATGGCGAATTTCAGCAAGCCGACAGTATTCAGTTTTCCGATTCGCTAAAATACACCACCTCTGCCGGAAGAACCGTTTATGGCGGCGGCGGTATTATGCCCGATTTGTTTGTTCCGGCTGATACGCTGGGATTCTCGAACTACTATTCGAAAATTACCCAAAAAGGGCTGGTTTATCAGTTTGCACTCGATTTTGCCGATTCGAACCGAAAAACACTTTCGAAATTGACTACCATTTCTGAATTCGAAAAATACTTTAAAAATGCCGGTCTTTTGCAGCAATTCGTGGATTTTGCTGCTCAAAAAGGTGTTAAAGCAAGCAATGAAGACCTGAAAACTTCCTCCAAAATAATCGATCATCAGGTAAAAGCTTACGTTGCCCGTAATATTCTTGGCGAAGAAGGTTTTTACCCAATTATCAAAAACATCGATAATGTTCTGCTACAGGCAATTGATAAGTCAAAAACCCCACTTCAGGAAAATTCTTTGGGAACTGTAACAAAATGAAACGCTGATCGTCTTACAATAAAAAAAACAGTAAGTGATTCAGAATGACATCAAAAGAATACAACCAGGCGGTTGATTTGTATTCAGATAACGTTTACCGGTTTATCCTGAAAAACATCAGGGACGAAGAGCGCGCCCGCGACATCGTTCAGGATAGTTACGAGAAATTGTGGCGGAATGCAGGCAATGTGAACTACGAAAAAGTTAAATCGTACTTATTCACAACGGCTTACCACACTATGATCGATGTTATCAGGAAAGATAAACGCCAGACCTACATGGAAGATTACCAGATTCCGGAAGATGTGCACGATGAACAATACACTGATTTGAAAGAAGTACTGAACGAAGCAGTAAAACGATTGCCCGACATTCAACGGACCGTTATTCTGCTGCGCGATTACGAAGGATACTCGTACAAGGAAATAGGCGATGTAACTTCACTAAGCGAAGCCCAGGTAAAGGTTTATATATTCCGCGCCAGGGTTTTCCTGAAAAATTACATCGGTAAAATGGAGATGGTAGTATGATGATAACCAGGGATAATTACGAACCGTTTTTTCTGGATTACCTCGAAGGTAACCTTGATGAAAACATGATCGATCAGTTTCTGGATTTTCTGGAATTAAATCCCGATCTGAAAGAGGAATTGCATCTGTTCGAAAACATTCAATTGCCTGAAGAACAAGTAGTTTTTGCAGGCAAACAGCATTTATACAAATCGGCACACGACGAAAAAGCCGCTTTTGAACGCAAAGCTGTTGCCTTTATTGAAGGCGACCTGAAAGATGAAGAACGTGAATCGTTTGAAACATATATCGCCGGTCGCCCTGAATTGCAAAAGGAAATCGGATTATTTGCCAAAACCCGGTTGGTTGCCGATACCGGAATAAAATTTCAGAATAAACAGAAGTTATACCGAAAGTCGGGAACTGTCGTTTTCATGAACTGGGCAGCGCGCGCAGCAGCAGTGATTGTTTTGGTTTGGGGAATCAGCTCTTTGTTTCAAACCGGAAATCAACAGGTTGGCCCAGGCGTTGTTCAGGAAATAGCTTCGCTGAAACCTAAAACGACAGAATCTGCTAATATTCAGATTGAACCGAAGGAAAATATTCAGGAAAATACTTCCGTTGAAAAACCTGTTGTGTTAGCTGATAATAAACCAACAGTCCGTCAGAAAAAGACTACCCGAAAACAGGAACAAAATCCCGAACCTGGAACGGATTACCCGGAACGTGATATTACTGAAATGAATGAAATAAAACCGATTTATGCCATGCTCGAAGCTGAAACAGATGAGAACCGGCTGGCAGTTTCGCGTTCAATTAATATAGAGAAAATAAACGATCCGCGAAATATAATGTCGGTTGAAGAGTTTCTGGCAAGCCGGGCAAAAAAAGTGACCAACGAAGGTTTTCTTTCGGCTCAGCGAATTTTACAAACCGGGCTAAACGTTGCTTCCGAGATTTCGGGCGATCGTATTGGATACAGCGTTAAAGAAGGTAAAGTCTCGAGTCTCGAATTCGAAAGCCGTTTAATGGCTTTTTCAATTCCCTTGCAAAAAAAATAAATGGGCTGTAACATTTCGAAATAGCTCGCCGTCATACCGGCAAATTTTAAAACAAACAGCCATGAAACAATTTATTTTATCATTCATCGCAGTCGCAGTATTTACTTTAAACCTAAAGGCGCAGGAAATATCAGCCGACTTAAATTCACTTACAATTTCTGACGAAACTAACCTCGTACCGGATACCCTTGAACTGTCAGGCGACAAGGATACCACCATTGTACGGATTGGAAAGAAAGATGTAAAAGTTATTGACAACGAAGATGGAACTGAAATCCGCTGGGGAAAAGACAAACACAAAAAAGACAAGTCGGGTAAATTCAACGGTCACTGGGAAGGAGTCGAATTCGGATTCAATGCCTTTGACAAACCTGATTACAGTATGTATACCGAAAAGGATTTTATGTCGCTTAACCAGGGCAAGTCGATGGAATTCGATCTCAATTTTTACGAACTGAACATTGGCCTTGCTAAATCTTATGTCGGCCTTGTTTCCGGAATGGGCTTAAGTTTTAACAGTTACCGGTTCGAAAATCCATATACAATTGCACGGGGACCCGAAAGAACTGAACCTGTTTTGCTGGATTACGACAACCTGTCGAAAACAAAACTGGCAGTTTCGTACCTCACCGTTCCGTTGCTGCTCGAATTTCAGATTCCTGTCAATCAAAACGAAGGCAGGTTACACATTAACGCCGGTGTAATTGGCGGTGTAAAAATTGGTTCGCATACAAAAGTGAAACATGGCGACGTGAAAGACAAAGACCGTAACGGATTCAATCTTAACTCGTTTAAATACTCGGCCACAGCCCGCGTTGGTTACAAAGACGTTAGCCTATTTGCCAACTACAGCCTTACCCCGCTTTTCCAGGCAGGTAAAGGGCCTGAACTTACACCATTCACAATCGGTATTAGTTTTTTAGATTAGACAATTAAATTTTGGATTAAACAGCAAATAGTTCAGAAACAATGGAAGGAGTTTATCAGCAATGATAGACTCCTTTTTGGTTTTGATTGCTTAACCTTCTCCTCCGGATATGTACCAAGTTGTTCCAAGCGGCTGGTGCTGATTTGTAATCAGCACCTCTTTGCAACGGATCTGTGATCCGCTTCCTGTAATCATTAAATCCTTTCCAAAAATTTACTTCTTCGCCCAAATTTGGCTAAACGAGAATATTACCTTTCTAAAAGCGCAAAGCTAAGTTAACAAAACTTAGCCAACGAAGCCGCCTGTAAAAAGGCAGCTTCGTTGTTTCAATTTCAAAATAGGATTATAAATCCTGAGCTAAAAGCTGATTGCAAATCAGCACCAGCGGTTGTAAGCTTTTAGACATATCCGCAGTAGCTGGGGCGGGGATGTATGATTTATTCTGAAGCTTTTATCTCAAGTTGCTTTAGGTATTTCTGATTAAAAATAAAATTCAAACTAAGGGTCTGGTCTTCATCTACTACTACAATCGTATCGCAAGAGGTATCCTCTAATGAAAATAATTTACAAAAATCTCTTTTATGCATTCCAATTGTACTGTTTTTATATAATTTGATTTCATCCCCCTTGATTAAAGCTTTATCAATATACAAACCTTCGCTGCTTTTAAAGAATTTCACATAAACGTTGGGGGTTTCAAATACAAAATTTATATATTCAATATCATCATAAACTCCCTTTTCCTTTAAAACTTTAATATTCGGACATGTTTTAAATATTGATTTCAATGATGTTGTATCAGAATGAAAAATATCAATGGTAAAAATATATTTAACAACGTCGTTGTTGATAACTTTAAAAACACAAGAACCATTTCCTTCTTCGTTCAATGATTGCTGATCCAGAACAACTTTTGGACTTTTAACATTTGTATTACTGCATGTGTAAAGTAAAACCAAGAATATATATATATATTTCATAGCTTTGATTATTAACGATGTGGTATATTGTATAAAGCTGGATAAATATCATATGGATTAACTTTGGTTCCATTTGGAGCCCAAATTTCAAAATGCAAATGTGCACCACGGGAGACTCCCGTATTGCCCACTTTTCCGATAGTATCACCTTTATTAATTGTCATATCGGATTTTAAATGTGAGTTAGAACCATCTTGTAAGTGAAAGTAATTATATTGATATCCATTGGTTGCTTGGATTCTAACCCTAACACCTGCCCTATTCCCATCAGGTGAAGTAACTAAACGTACAACTTTTCCGTCAGAAACAGAATATACAGGTTTACCATCTACAGCACCTTTTTGTTGATTAACAAAATCAATACCATTATGCATTTCTCCATTACGCATTCCATAATCCGATGAAATATAAGGGCTGTCTATTGGGTATTGCCCCCGCTGTCCTTGCGTAACATCCGTATTCGAAGTAATGCCTTTTGTCGCACTCCATGATGAATTGGGATTAGTTACTTCAAAAGTCCAAGCCTCTGCGCTGTTACCACGTTCATTTACCATAGGCTTCCCATTTTCGTCATAGTAAAAGAAGCATATTGGTATCCATGTAGTTTCAGCGTCCACCTTACGAGAAGGAACTCGGTCAAAATAAGGAGGGCCGGAAGAACGAGTACGACCGAAGTCGTTTGAATACCCATTAATGCCACCACCGCCATTTCTATTGTAAGGCCCCCATGAACCCGGAGCATCACCTCGGTAATAATAATTTCCTTCACCGTAGGTTGCTTTCATATATTGTTTGTAGGTATTCCCGCTCGGATCAGTATATTTCAGCGGGTTGTTTAAACAATACGAATAGCGGTTGTAATTTTGCGTTGATGTTGGGTTTTGGATTACATTGTCGGGGCTTAAAAACCTTGCCACCAGCGGGTCGTACATGCGGCCATTCATGTTATAGAGGTTAAACCAAGGCAGGTGTTCGTGCCCGGTAAAGCCGCGCCCGGCAAACAAAGCCAGGTCGTTGGCATCAAGGGTATAGCTCCAGTCGTCGGCGCTGCGCCTTCTTCCCTCCCGACCCGCTTCGCTCTTCGGGATTAGTTCAACTTCGGTTTTCGTTTCGCTACACTCACAAAAACCAAGTTTCACTGAACACGCATCAAAGTTATACTCGCCCACTACCAAGTTCGAAGTATTTACCTGATGGTTAATGTTGCCCAAATAATAAAGCCCCCTTCCCCTGAAGGGAGAAAGTTTTGATTATCAGTTTCAAAGAACGCGTTGCCAAGTTAACAAAAGTTTAAAAAGAAGCCACCCTCGCGGGCAGCTTCCTTTATGAATATTTGCGCTACAAACACTTTAAACCAATACCCCTTCATTGCCGCTATCGTTCAACCGAGGGGGTAGTACGTGATTGGAAGCTACAAATTACTCTTTAGACGAAACCCAGAACCCTTCTATATTTTTTACTTTGTTCTGTCCATTTAAATCAGTCAAAAAGACTTCTACTTCATTATCTGAGTATCTAACTTTATTAATATAATCCAGATATTCGATAATATTTTCTTTGGTTACTCCCTTTTTGTTTGAAAGTATTAATTTTAATATTGCTTTTTTTTCATCAAATTTTTCCATCTCTGTATCGTTTTAAAGTCCCAAGTATTTTTTTAACATTTCTAATTCTTTTAGATAATATTCACTACGAACAGGCCTGCTTAGATCTGGTCCATAATCGATAATTCGAGTTCCTGGATCTTGAATTTGTCTTCTAATCCATTGAATTTGATTTTTCATCCAATTGGCAGGATTAGTTCCTCTTGGGTTGAAATATTTAAACCCATATTTTTCTGCATAAGGTATAACACGTTGTGCCATACTCTCACCAATAACAACAGTCTTTTTCACTATATCAACTCCTTTTACTATTCGCCCCATTCCTAGTGAAGGAGGCATTCCAGTAATTGGATCACCTTCTCCTTGTCTTAAATCAGTAATAGTAAAAGTTGGATAAAGACCCGTTGATTCAACTCCATTACCAAGTCTTACAAGAGAATAATTTCCATTACCAATAAATGTAATGCCACCATCAAGAGAACTCGCTGTCTGAGTGATCGTGTAAGTTTCAGATGCATAACGTTGCGTAACACTTGAAGCATAGCCCCAATCCACTTCCTCATTTCCGGGAGCGGTTGAACGATAAGAGTTGCTATACCAATCGTAATAAACACCATTTGCCCCAGGACCATTATCTCCTTGCCCAGGGCTTTTGAAATTTCCTCCGCCAATACGACTGCCAAAATTGTCGCTATCATCATTGCTAAAAGCATCATTTAAATAATATCCTCTATGCTTTACATTCCGGCCAAAATTATTAACGTAGTACCCACTTGGATCAATATATTTCAGTGGGTTGTTTAAGCAATACGAATAGCGGTTGTAATTCTGTGTCGATGTCGGGTTTTGGATTACATTGTCGGGGCTTAAAAACCTTGCCACCAGCGGGTCGTACATGCGGCCATTCATGTTATAGAGGTTAAACCAGGGCAGGTATTCGTGCCCGGTAAAG